>JBDIWC010000010.1:0-93209 GCA_039794085.1 Gemmatimonadales bacterium | reverse complement strand
TGAACACCCGCATCCAGGCGATCACGCGCAAAGCGGACGGATTCCACCATCCGGACTACTTCGCCCCCAGGGTCAAGCAGGCGTTCCCGGGCCGATCCTGCACCTAAATTGGAGAAGAACCGAAGTTCGAAGTAGGGGCCATTCTGGCCTGGGCCGTGTAAGAGGGGACGGACCGAACTTTCTTCACAACACCCTAAACAATTGATTTGCAGGTAGTTACCAACACTTATCCACCTGAGGCCTGACGGTTACTTAACATAATACATCTTATACGTCATTGTGAACAGAACCAGAGGGCCCCCCCAGGGATACCGACTTGACCTTCTCCCTCGCTATTCTTCCCCGGATGCACCGTCTGACCACATCATGACCATCTTGCTCCTCGTCGTGGGAATCTCCCTGGCGATTTCCTTCCTGTGCTCCATTCTCGAGGCCGTTCTCCTGTCGATCACGCATTCCTATGTCGGGGTCCTTCAGGAGCGGAGGCACCCGGCCGGCAACCTTCTCGCTGCTATGCGCCGCAACATCGAGGAGCCGATCGCGGCGATACTCACGCTCAACACGATCGCCCACACGATCGGTGCGGCCATGGGCGGGGCGATCGCCCTGGAACTCTTCGGCAACCGCTGGGTGGCCCTTTTCTCCGTGGTCCTGACGTTCCTCATCCTGGTCTTCTCGGAGATCCTGCCGAAAACGATCGGGGCAACCTACTGGAAGAAACTCGCGCCGTTCTCCGCCTGGGTGCTTCGCGGCATGATTTGGGTGATGAAGCCGGTGCTGATCCCGCTCGCATTCCTCAACCGGCTCATCACCCCCAGACGAGTCCAGGGCTCCACCGTGAGCCGCGCGGAGCTCGAGGTGCTGGCGGAGATCAGTCGCCGGGAGGGCACGATCGATCAGGTGGAGTGGGAGGTCCTGACCAACGTCATGAACCTGAACGCCGTGAATGTCGGCCAGGTCATGACCCCGCGCACGCAGGTCGTGGCCGTGCCGATCGAAGCCGGTGTGGATGAGGCCCAGCACATCATGCTCCGGGAGGGTCGCCTCCGACTGCCGGTGTATCTGGGAACCATCGATGAGGTGGTCGGCGTGCTGCTGGCCCGGGATCTCTGGGGTGCGGCGCGGGTCGGCGAGACCGAGATCGGGAAGATCATGCGCGAGCCGACCTTTGTCCCGGCCACAAAGCCGGTGGAGGACGCCCTGCGGCAGATGCGGCAACACCGGATCAAGATGGCCATTGTGCTCGACGAGTACGGGGGCACGGCGGGACTGGTGACCCTCGAGGATCTCATCGAGGAGATCGTGGGTGAGATTCACGACGAGCATGAGCAGGAGCCCCCGGAGTTTGTTGACACCCCGGATGCTACGGTCCAGATCAGTGGTTCGGTGCCCATCGGGGATGTGAACGCCCGCCTGCACCTGTCACTGCCGGAGGAGGACTGTGACTCGATCGGCGGATTCGTCTTCGGGCGACTCGGACGGATGCCCGTTGCGGGCGACGAGGTGACCGTCGACGGAGGCACCCTCCGGGTGGTCGACATGGACGGCCGTCGCATCCACCGTCTGGTCTTCCTCCCGGATGCGGCCCTTCACACCTCAGAGGTCGACAACACAAGCCCCTGAACCCGACTGAAGTGCTTCACGTTTCGGGTGAACAGCGAAGCCCCGCGAGCCACGCAGATACCGGCGATCAGAGAGTCGGCCATCCCGATCGACTGTCCAGCCCCTCTCAGGGTTAGCAGGATTTCAGCGGCCGCCCGCGCAGCGGGCTGATCCACCGGCAACAGTCCCACCGGAGCGAGCAACGCGGCCACCTCCTCGCTTGCCCGCGACGAGGTGGCGCCGCTCCAGAGTTCGAAGGCGGAGATGGCGGTCGTCACCAGTTGATTGGCCTCGAGAGCGCCGATGACCCGGGAGGCGATCGGTTCCCGTCCGCGGAGGGTGTCGATCAGGACGTCGGTATCCGCGACGATCAGCGCCACTGCCGTCTCAGTGCAGCGGCGTGGTCCGCGAGCGCGTCCGCCTCCGCCTCGCTGAGCGATCCCACGGCTGCCCTGGCCCGCGCTTTCTGCCCAGCGCGCTCATCCGTTTCGGCAAGGTAACGAACCACCGCTTCCTGGACGATGCGGGAAAACCCTTTCTCGCCCCGTCGCGCGGCGAGGGCCAGAAGTTCCACCCGGAGTTCGTCGGAGAGTTCAATCGTTGTTCTCATGAATGAAAAACTACATGCATGCATGCATGTGTCAAGAGAAGTTTGAAGTCTGAAGTTCGAAGGCGGAAGCTGGGCCGGTTCCACAGCCGACACTGGAGTCCGGACAAAGGGAAGTCACTTCGACGTTCTCAGATCCCTCGCCTGCCGACTCGGGATGACTACCTGCGCACGAGATGCCCCTACTTCAAACTTCCAAACTTCAAACTTCGAACTTCATTTGATGGGTGCGAGCTCCCCCAGGCGGATCTTCGCTTCGGTCACCGCGGCGCTCTCCGGATAGTCGCTGAGGATCCGTTCCAGCGCCGCCACAGCAGCGGCGGTGTCGCCCGCGGTGGCTCGGGCACGCGCCACGTTCAGCAGGGCGTCGGCCTTCTCGAACGTCAGGGTGCTGAGCCGGGAGGATTGCTCAAAGGCATCCGCCGCCTCGGCGAATTTTCCCTGGTTTTCGAGGGAGATACCGAGCAACTGGGCGGCCCGGGCGGCCACCGGACCCGAAGAGACCTGGTCGAGCAGCGCCTGCAGGTCCCGGGACGCCAGCTCGTGCTGGTTGCTCTGCATTCGCACCACATTGAGGGAGAGCGTGGCGTGCAGGGCCGCGTCGGTGCCCCGGTAGGTGTCGATCACCCGCTGAAGCTCGTTCTGGGCGAGGGGGAGGTTGCCGGCATCCATGGCCACCCTCGCCCTCTCGAGGGCCTGCAGCGCAAAAGCTTCCTTCCGCTTCCCGCTCGCCACGGCAAACCAGATGACCAGAACCAGGACCACGATCGCGCCCGCGCCGATGCCGAGCGTCCGCCGATGCCGCTCCATCCACTCGATGGCCGTTCCCCCGGTTCCCGCTGCTGTCGCCTGCTCCATACGCACTCCAACCGTGGCTGTCATGGAAGATCGTCCTCGTGTTTTTGCCGCAGGGGCTGCCCGCCCCCGGTATACCCCCGGGGCGACTCGAACGCCCGGCCAACGGTTTAGGAAACCGCTGCTCTATCCACCTGAGCTACGGGGGCCAAGCCACCAAATCTACGAGACTTAAGAGAGGAAAGTCAAATCGGGATCTTCCGGGTTTCGCGTGGGGTCGGCCTGGCGCGGCCCGCGAGAGAACGGCTGCTCACGCGTTGCCCCGGAGGAGCAAGAGGACTCAACCCCAAAGATTCAAATTCCCCCCGTCACACCTGGGCCAGAACCGTCACCCTGCTCCCGTTCAACTGCTCCCGTCCCCCCAGCCCACCCCGTCCCTTCACCCCGAAAGCCAACCACAAGAAGCACACAAGACACAAAATCGGGTTCCTCTAAAACGGCATGGCCGAAGCGCGGCAGTTGTCCAAGTTACCATGGATATTCGTCCCCGGTCGCAGGGTTTCGTGCCTCTTGTGCTTTCTGTGCCTCTTGTGGCCATTTCCCCGGAAACGCCTCAAATCCCGTCGGCCCTGCGGAAAGTTCAATTCAATTCACACCTGGGCCAGAACCGTCACCCTCGTTCCGTTCAGCCGCCCCCTCCCTCCGAGTCCGTCAATTTCCAGCACGAAGGCCCAGGAAGAGACTCCGTACCCGGCCAGCTCACTCAGCCGGCCGGCCGCGGCCGCCGTCCCTCCGGTGGCCAGCACATCATCCACGATCCCGACCGAGCATCCCGCCGGCAGGAGATCCCGGTGCAGCTCCAGGGCGTCGCTTCCATACTCCAGTGCGTACTCTTCCCGGTGCCGTGGACCGGGGAGTTTCCCGGGCTTCCGGGCAAGCAGGAGCGGGAGATGCCGGACCCGAGCAACCGCTGCGGCAAAGATGAACCCCCGTGCCTCGATCCCAACCACCCCCTGCACCTCATCCCCGAGCCCCTCGGCCAGCGCCTCAGTGACATCCCGAAAAAGGTCGGCATCGGCGAGGATAGGTGTGATGTCCTTGAAGGCGATTCCCGCCTTCGGGAAGTCCATGAAGGTCCGGGCGGACCGGAGAATCCTGCCCCCAATGTCTTGATTATTAGGATGAAGTAACAAATTGCAATCCCTTGTATATCAATGGTATATAGAATGCAATCGATCAAAAGTGTGAAGTTGGCTCCCTTCAAACTTCGAACTTCGAACTTCGAACTTTCATCCGATGCCAGAAAATATATCCCGCGACAATCACCACCAACGCAGGAGCGATGATGAGGAGCGCCCGGGAGGTATAGGCGTGGACCGCTGCCTCCCGGAGAGCCTCCCCATGTCGCCCGAGGATCCAGCCCCCATAGAGGAGCACTGTGCACCAGATCCCTGCCCCGAGGGCGGTCCACGCCACGAAGGGACCGAGCCGCATCCGTGCCATCCCCGCAGGAACTGAGATAAGCTGCCGGACCACCGGCACCAGCCGGCCTACGAAAGTGCTCACTTCACCATGGCGCCGAAAGAACGACTCCGCCCGGTCGAGCCCCTTGGCGGACACGAAGAAATACTTCCCATACCGGCGCAGGAACGGCTCCCCCACCCGAATGGCAAACCAGTAATTGAACAGCGCTCCGGCCAGGCTCCCGGTGAGCCCTGCCGCGAGGGCAAGCCCAAAGTGCATCTTCCCCTGCGCCGCGAGATATCCCGCCGGCGGGAGCACCAGTTCGCTCGGAAAGGGGATGAAGGAGGACTCGATCGCCATCAGGACCAGGATGCCCGGATAGCCCAGCGCCAGCACTGTCTCCACGATCGTCGCAATGACCTGCTCAATCATGCGGGAATGTCTCCAGGGAAGCCGTGCTCGCCGAGGAGGGGCACGAATCGTACCTGCTCGATCACCTCGGTTTCGAGCCGATCTCCCTTCTTTGTCCCGACGGTGAGACGCTGGATCTCCTGGTCCCCGAGGGGGATGACAATCCTCCCCCCCTCGGCGAGCTGCTCAATCAGGGGCCCCGGGATGGCCGGCGATGCCGCGGCCACGACGATGGCGTCATAGGGCCCGAGTGGGCGCCAGCCCAGGGTCCCATCACCGACCAGCACGGTCACGTTGCGAGCCCCTGCCTCCTGGAGGGCCTGGCGGGCTTGTGCCGCGAGGTGTGGTAGTCGCTCCACAGCCACGACGGCGTGGGCGAGTGTGGCGAGGAGCGCCGTCTGGTACCCCGACCCCGCCCCGACCTCGAGAACCTTCTCCTTCCCCGTCAGGCGCAGTGCCTCGAGGGACCGGGCCTGGACCGAGGGCTGAGAAATGGTCTGGCCCGCGGAGAGCGGAAGGGCGCTGTCCTCATACGCCCGGTGTCGCACGCTCTCGGGAACGAAGAGGTGCCGGGGAACGGTGGCAATGGCCCGCAGAACGGAGAGGTCGCGGATGCCTCTCCCCCGCACCGTTTCAACCAGCGCGCTCCGGTATCCCCCGTAACTGTCCTGAGCGTGGTCTACCGGTCCAGGGACCATGACCGCACCGTCTCCAGGAGGGAATAATTGGTCAGGTCCATGTGGAGCGGAGTGATGGAGATGTACCCCTCCTGCGTGGCGCGATGATCGGTTTCGCCCTCGCCGGTATAGGTGATGCTCCCTCCCCCGATCCAGTAGACGTCCCTTCCCCGGGGATCCTGCAACCGGGTGAGCGATTCGGAGAAGTACCGGCTGCCGAGCTTGGTCACCCGGATACCCTGGACCTGGTCGGCGGGGAGATCAGGGAGGTTGATGTTGAGGAGGGTGCCGGGAGGGAAGCTGGTCTCGACAATCCGCCGCACCAGCCGGACCAGGGTATCGCGATAGGTCAGCAGGGTCTCGGTATCCTCTCCCGAAAAACTGACGGCGATTCCCGGGACACCCAGGTTGACTGCCTCCATCGCAGCGGCCACGGTCCCTGAATAGAGTACATCCTCCCCCATGTTGGGTCCATGATTGACTCCGGAAAAGACGAAATCGACCGGCTCGGGAAGCAGTCCCCCGAGCGCCAGAAGCACACAATCGGTCGGCGTCCCGTCGATCTGAAAGGACCCGTCGTGACGGCGGGCAGGCCGAAGCGGACGGTGCATCGTCAGGGAATGTGAGGTCCCGCTCTGTTCGCGATCGGGAGCCACCACGGTGACCTGGGCAACGGTGAGACACGCCTCACCCAGAAGCCCGATCCCCGGGGCAAGGATGCCGTCGTCGTTCGTGACAAGTATGTGCATGTGGGGGGAAAGATAACCGTCGAAGGTGCAGGATCCATGCAGGGGGAAGTGTGAAGTTCGAACTTCACGCTTCACCTGGTGCGACCCTGCGCCCGGGTGACTCTGCGTTGAGAAGGGCGAATGTGATTCGCCCCTAGGACTCCCTTCGTGTCTTCGTGTCTTCGTGTGAACATCTCATGTACCGGGCCCCGACCTCCCTCCGCATCTCCTCCGCGTGACCCTTTCGCGCGACGTCTGTCCCCAGCGATGAGTCTCTCCCCGACCAGGGGAGACCCGACGACGGGAAGTACTCCGACGATCTCCTCAGATCCCTCGCTCCCGCTCGGGATGACGCTCCCGATGGCGGGAACGTACCCCGCTTTTCTCCTTCAAACTTCAAACTTCGAACTTCGAACTTCACCCGGGAGGCACCGACCCGTTCAGCACTCCCATGATGATGTCCAATTCCTGGCGCAGCTCCGACAGGGTGACCGCCTTGGCCGCGGTGCGCGCCTCGGCCTTCAACTCCCCGGTTCGGCGCAACTGATCGAGACGCTGTCGCGCCCCGTCGATCGTGAACTTCTCGGTGTAGAGGAGGTGCTTGATGAGGAGGATGAGTTCCACCTCGCGGCCCCGGTAGATCCGGTTTCCCGCCCGGTTCTTGGTGGGACGGAGCACCCGGAACTGGCTCTCCCAGTATCGCAGCACATGGGGACGCAATCCGGTCAGAGAGCAAACGTCCCCGATGGCAAAGAACTCCTGGACCGGCGGGGGTGTGGTCATCGGTCACGTTCCGGTCGAAGTTCGCGGGTCATCAGATCGGCGATCGCGTCGCGGGGGGCCTTCCCCTCGAAAAGCACGGCTCTCACTTCGCTGGTGATGGGGAGCTCCACGTTCACCCGCTGGGCGAGCCGCGAGGCGGCGTCGGCGGTGTTGACTCCCTCCGCCACGGTCCGGTGTGCCGCCCGGTGCTCCTCCAAGGTCTGTCCCCGGGCCAGGGCCACGCCGAGCGACCGATTCCGACTGAGCGAACCACAGGTGGTCAGGATCAGGTCCCCGATACCGGCGAGTCCGGCAAAGGTCGCGGCCTCGGCACCGAGCGCCGTGCCGAGCCGGGTCATTTCCGCCAGACCTCGGGTGATGAGCGCCGCCCGCGGGTTGTTGCCGAGCCCGAGACCCTCCAGGATTCCGGCCGCGATGGCGATGACGTTCTTAAGGGAGCCTCCCAGCTCCGTTCCGATCACGTCGCCCGAGGTATAGACCCGAAACCGATCGGTGGAGAACGCCTCCTGCACCTGCCGGGCCACCGGGCCTTCTCCGGAGGCGGCCACCACCGCCGTCGGCTGGGCCTCGTAGACCTCGCGGGCAAAGCTCGGTCCCGACAACGCCACGAACGGAGCCTGAGGAACTTCCGCCCGAGCCACGTCCGACATCAGCGCCAACGTCTCCATCTCGATTCCCTTCGAGGCACAGACCAGGGGCACGCCCCCGGTCCACCCGTGCGCCACCTGGCGCAACACCGTCCGGGTGACATGGCTCGGCGTGGCGACGACCACCATCGAGGCCCCTTCCACTGCCTGGAGAGGATCGGACACCGCGGTCAGCTCACTCGCCAGGGTGCACCCCGGGAAGTAGAGGCGATTCTCCCGGTCCCGGTTCACGCTCTCCACCACCTCCGGTTCGTAGGCCCAGATCCGCACCGGATGCCCGGCCCGCGCCAGCAGGTTGGCGAGAGCGGTCCCCCAGCTCCCGGCTCCCAGGACTCCAATACGCTGGGTCACGATGTCCCCCCCTCCGAGCGCCGGCGGAAGCGCGGCTCGGTTCCATTCAGCAGGCGCCGCAGGTTGGCACGATGCAGCACGATCACCGCTCCCGCCAGCAACAGTTGAAGCCAGAGGGTGTGACGGGCCTCCGGGTGAAGCAGATACCCCGCCACCGGAAAGATCGCCGCAGCCGCGAGGCTGGCCACCGACACATACCCGGTGAGAAACAAGAGCGCGCCCCAGGTGGCCACCGCCACGGCAAAGGCAAAGGGGAGCAATCCGAGAACCACGCCGGCGCCGGTGGCGACCCCCTTCCCACCGCGGAACCCGACGAACACCGAGAACACATGGCCCAGGACCGCGCTGAGGCCGAGCGCGATCGACATGACCGCATCTCCGTGGGCCAGAGAAGCGAACCAGGCGGTGGGGATCGCTCCCTTGGCGATGTCGAAGAGTCCCACCGGCACCGCATAGCGCCAGCCAAGAACCCGGTAAAGGTTGGTGGCACCGAGGTTTCCGCTGCCATGTTCCCGCAGGTCGATTCCGCGGAACCCTCTGGCCACCCAGTGGCTGGTGGGGATCGCCCCCACGAGATACGCCAGGACGAACCAGAGAGAAGTCGTCACCGCCGCTTTCCCGACTTCATCTTGAACTTGAGCCGCAACGGGGACCCGGCAAAGCCCCAGGCCTCGCGGAAACCCCGCACCAGGTAGCGCTCATAGCTCTCGGGCAACATCGTCGGCCGGTTGCTCACGATGGCAAACTTGGGCGGCGCCGTGCCGATCTGGGAGGCATAGAGGAGGCGGACCTCCTCGCCGGGACGCTGGGGGGGCTGGTTCCGCTCCACCAGCTCCCGCAACACCCGGTTCACCTCCGCCGTGGCCACCCGCTCATGGCGCCCCTGCCCCACCCGAATGATCTCATCGAGCACCTTCCGGGCCCGCTGCCCGCTGGTGGCCGAGAGAAAGATGAACGGAATGAACTCCAGGAACGGTGCCTTGGCGATCAGCGCCTTCCTCCCCCGTTCGGCGGTGTTGGTGTCCTTTTCCGCCACCAGGTCCCACTTGTTCACCGCGATGATCAGGGCGGCGCCCTCGTCCCACACCTGGTTGGCGATGCGCAGGTCCTGAATCTCGAGGCCCCGGGTGGCGTCGACCACCAGCACGCAGACATCGGCCTCGGCGATGGCGCGCTGGGTTCGGAGTGTGCTGTAGAATTCGATGTCCTCCACCACCCGGGAGCGCTTCCGAAGGCCGGCGGTGTCGATGAACCGGATCGTGGTGTCGTGATAGTGGAGCACCGAATCGACCGCATCCCGCGTGGTGCCCGCCTCGGGCGACACCACATACCGCTCCTCACCCAGCAGCCGGTTGGCCAGGGAGGACTTCCCCGCGTTGGGCCGGCCGATGATGGCCACCGAGATCTCATCGGTCGGGTGGGCCTCCCCCTCGGGGAGTGCCTCGATCACCACATCGAGAAGATCGCCGCTCGCCTTCCCCACCTGCGCACTCACCGGATACGGCTCGCCGAGACCGAGTTCGTGAAACGCATAATGCTCATGCGTCGCCGGGAGGTTGTCGAGCTTGTTGACCGTCAGAATCACCGGCACCGTCACCTTGCGGAGCCGTTCCGCGATGGCCCTATCCACCGGATGCACCCCGGCCTGGCCATCCACCACGAAGAGGATCGCATCGGCGGCGGCGAGGGCCTGGTCGACCTGGTCCCGGATCGCCTTGTCCATCGCGTTCGACGCGTCGGGCACCAGCCCCCCGGTGTCGACCAGCCAGAAGGTGTGGCCTGCCCAATCGGCGCGGGCAAAGTGCCGGTCCCGCGTGGTCCCCGCCTGATCCGACACGATGGCGGTTCGGCCCCCGACGATCCGGTTGAACAGGGTCGATTTGCCCACATTGGGGCGGCCGACGATGGCGACAGTGGGAAGACTCATTCCCCCTCCCCCTCCCCCTCCCCCTCCTCGACCAGCACATCCACGAACGTTTTCGACATCCAGACCGGCATGGGCACTCCCGCCTGCAATTCCGTCAGGGACAGGTCGTCGATGAACCGACCATGATCGTTCAGGGCCTCACCGGGCAGGAGCACCAGGTCGAGGTCGTTCCGGTTCCGGATGGCGTCGAGAAAGTCCCGGCCCGGCAGGAGTCCCGCCGTGGTGACCCGGGATCCGAACAGCGTGTTGGTGAGGGGCATCAACTCGAACCTGGCCCCCGTGGCCTCGCGGAGGGGCTCCAGCACCTGGGGCATCAGCGACCCCATCGAGGCGCCGGTGCAGATCCCGATCCGGCGGCCCTTGAACCCGCGGAGCCGTTCCGCGGTCCGGATCTGCTGCTGGAGATACCGCACCGACCCGACGCCGTTCTCCACCTGATCGAACGACCCGTAGCTCTCGGCAGGGGGGAGATCCAGCTCGGCGCGCAGGTAGAGCTCGTCCGCCCCGTACACCCAGGCGTCGTCCCGGGACTCGCGGGCCCGTTCCGCGAAGGGCGCGATCAGGTCGACGGCGGCACGGCACTCCGCCACGGTCGGTTCCCGGACCAGGTGGTGCTTGCTGAACTCGGTGAGCCCCACCGGCACCACGGACACGCTCAGGATCGCGTCCCCAAAATCCCAGAGATCGGAGAGAGTGCGCCGGAGGATCTCCCCGTCGTTCACCCCGGGCGACATCACAACCTGGGTGTGGAACTGGATGTCGTGGGCGGCGAAGTGGCGGAGCTGTTCCAGGATGTCCGGCGCGTCGGGGTTGCGGAGGAGAAAGCGCCGGACCACCGGATCGGTGGCATGGACCGACACGTAGAGGGGAGACAGATGATACGCGATGATCCGGTCGGTGTCCCACGGTTTGAGGTTGGTGAGGGTGGCGAAGTTGCCGTACCGGAACGACAGGCGGTAGTCGTCGTCGCGGATGTAGAGCACCTCGCGGAG
Organism: Gemmatimonadales bacterium; assembly: GCA_039794085.1. Lineage (GTDB taxonomy): Bacteria > Gemmatimonadota > Gemmatimonadetes > Gemmatimonadales > GWC2-71-9 > OFTM291. The sequence goes on along the minus strand of JBDIWC010000010.1, from coordinate 82,225 downwards.
CCCCTCGGGCAACCCGTCGACAAAGCAGAAGTCGCAGCGGTTGGCGCAACGGCGGATCCGGGGGGGCTCCAGCACGGCACCGAGCGGTTCTTCGAGGTCCCGCTCGATCTCGTACTCGACCTCCTCGCCATCGGGGTGGCGGACGTGGAGGAGAAACTCCTCCTCGGCCGTCAGGAACTCCCAATCGAGAAAATCGGTGAGCCGGTGGCCGTCCACCGACAGCAGGGTGGTCCCCGGGCGAATCCCCAGCTCCTCGGCGATGGAACCGGGTTGGACCGCTTCGACTTGGATCATCACTGCTCCGGCAACCGGGGAAAGGGGGCGAAGAAGGCCCGGTTACATCCGGCGGGTAATATGACTCTATCCTGCTGTATTAACAAGGCTTACGGCCGATCGTCTCAACCAGAGTTGGAGTGTTCGCTGATCGGTGTGCTGAGCACGGAGTCATCCCGAGCAAAGCGAGGGATCTGAGAAGGTCGCGGGAGCAGGAGCACGGCGGCGCCCGGCCCCTCCTCCAGGCCTTACATGGACCCCGGCGTTCGCCGGGGTGACGCCCCGAGAATACGCCACGGCCCCGTTTCCTCCGTGCCTCCGCGTGAGCCCCTTCAAACTTCAAACTTCGAACTTCACACTTCCCTTCGTGTCTTCGCGCCTTCGCGTGAGCCCCTCCGCGCGGCCTTGCGTTGATGATTCGCCCCTGCGCTCCGATACCTCCTTCACACCTCACGATGGACCCCGGCGTCCGCCGGGGTGACGCCCCGAGAATACGCCACGGCCCCGTTTCCTCCGTGCCTCCGCGTGAGCCCCTTCAAACTTCGAACTTCACACTTCCCTTCGCGTCTTCGCGCCTTCGCGTGAGCCCCTTCGAGGAGGGCGCATGCGATGCGCCCCTACGATTCCAGCGCCCGCCGCATCGCGGCAACCATCCGGTCAACATCCCGCTCCCCCAGCACCAGCGGCGGCTTGATCTTGATCACGTTGTGATGCGGCCCGTCGGTCGAGAGCAGCACCCCCTCCTGCTTCATCCGTTCCACCAGATGTCGCGCCTGCCGCGGCGCGGGAGCCCGGTCCGTCCCCTCGACACACTCCACGCCGAGAAAGAGACCCCGTCCCCGGACCTCGCCGATCAGGGGGTGGTCCTCGGCGAGTTCCAGCAGTCCTTTCTGGAGACGGGCGCCGAGCTGCACCGCGCGGGCCCGGAGGCCCTCCTCCTCGATCACGTCGAGCACGGCCAGGCCGACAGCGCAGGAGACAGGATTGCCGCCGAAGGTGTTGAAGTACTCCATCCCGTTGGCGAACGCGTCCGCAATGGCGCGGGTGGTGATAACGGCGCCCATCGGATGGCCGTTGCCGAGGGGCTTGCCGAGGGTGACGATGTCGGGAACGACCCCCTGTTCCTCGAAGGCCCACCACGCGGTGCCGACCCGACCGAGTCCGGTCTGGACCTCGTCGATCACACAGAGGGCTCCGGCACTCCGCGCGGCCGCGCACGCCGCCTCCAGGTAGCCCGGGGGGAGCACCACCTGGCCGGCGCAGCTCAGTATCGGCTCGCAGACAAAGGCCCCCGCGCCGCCATTCTCCGCGAGTTCCGCGCAGGCTCGGCTCATCGCCCCGGCGACGTCGGGGACACCACCCGTCCCCGGCGTGGCGAGGAGACGCACGTGACGCGGCGTCCCCTGCCCTCCGGGGCCGAGATGCTTGTAGCCGCCGATGTCGATCAGGGCCCCGGTGTTGCCGTGGTAGCCGTCCCGCATCGCGACCACGCCGCGCCGGCCGGTGGCGGCCCGGGCCAGCCGGAGAGCGAGCTCGTTCGCCTCCGACCCGCTGTTGACCAGGAAGCAGACTTCCAGCGGATCGGGGAAAAGCGCCGTGAGACGCTCGGTGTACTCCAGGAACCGGGGGTGCAGATACCGGGTGTTGGTGTTGAGCACCGCCGCCTGACTGCTCAGTGCCGCCACCACACGAGGGTGACCATGACCCACGTGGGCCACATTGTTGACCCCGTCGAGAAAACGCCGCCCCTCGTGATCGTACAGGTACTGTCCCTCTCCCCGGACGATGACGAGCGGTTCGGCGTAGGAGAGGCTGAGATTGGCGCCGGTGATCCGGTGGCGGCGTTCGAGCAGCGACGGGACGTCGAGCGGCTGCGCGGCGACGGACTCCTCCTCGAGCCCCGCCAGCACCGCGGGGTTGGGACAGATCGCGGTCCAGAGGGTGCGCCAGTCGGGAGGAGCAACGCCGGGATAGTCTCCCCCGGGGTCCGGAGCTGTCAGGATCAGTTGCAGGTGGAGATGCGGAGGCCACCCGCCGTTTACCGCAGACCCGCCGATCGTGGCGAAGGGGGTGCCGGCCCGGAGAACGGTTCCCGGGGTGAGTTCCGTGAGGCAGCCGCGGGAGAGGTGCCCGTACAGGGTGTGGCATCGGTGCCCTTCCGAGGTCCCATGCTCCAGCACCACCGTGGGGCCGTAGTCGAGTTCCCCGGCGTTGTCCGCCACGGTGAACACCACCCCGTCGAGCGGCGCCCGCACCGGGGTCCCCTCGGCGGCGAAGATGTCGAGCCCGATGTGGATGGTGCGCGCGGTGCCGCCCACGGTCCCCCCTCCGGCCTCGCCGAACCCCCTGCTCTGGTAGAGGAGGCGGGGCTCGTTCCACCGGCCGATCGCGGCACCGGAGGGGTGGGTGGCACACTGGGCGTCGATCCACCGGGTAAAGGCGGCGGCATCGAGCGCGGCTCCGGGGCCGGCGTCGGGACTCGATACACTCAGGTCAAGGACAGGTGCGCCGATCAGGTTTCCCATCACCGGCACCAGACGTCCTTCCAACGCAGTCTTGCGGATGTGGGCCAGGACCGCGTCCCGGTGGGGTACGGGCGGGACGTCGGCTGCTCTCCGGAACGCCGCGAGCACCACTCCGTCGGGGACGGCGCGGGTGGCCTCGATGGCTCGGCGGATCGGGGCCTGGCTCACCTGGTGATGGTCGTTACCCGCCGGGCCTGACCTCCGCGACGCGGCGTGGATCGCGCTCAGGGCCCAGCGCATCCGGACCAGGTCCCAGAGCAGGTGCAGTTCCTCGTCCGCCAGGGGGGAGGGGCGGAGTTCGCGGTATCCCTCGATGACGTGGCACGCCGCGGCGAGCGGATCGGTGCAGTCGAGCATCAGGTAGGCCAGGCCGACGGCCAGTTCCACGACGGCGGGACCCCGCACCATGTCTCCGAAGTCGATGAGCCCGGTGACCTGCGGCTCCTCGTGCGGCAGCAAGCGGGTCACCAGGATGTTGTCGTCGTTCCAGTCGTTGTGGAGGAGTTGTTGTGGGAGACGGGTGACGCGGAGAAGGGTCGATTCGACGAAGCGCCGGGCGATGGGGAGAAACTCACGGAGCGCCGGGTCAGAAGATGCCTCCAGTTCCGGTACGATCCACCCTGCGTGCAGCAGGTCCCAGGCGAAGGGATCCCCGGACGCAGCACTGCCGACGCCCGGGGCGAGGGAATCGGGCGTCCCGGCCATCGCGACGGTCGCCGAGGCAAGGGCTCGGCCCGCGCTGCGGAGGAGGGGCGGGGTGCGGGCGCGGCATCGTGAGAGGGGGTCACCGGGCACCCAGGTGGTCACCTGCACTGCGGTCACCGATCCGTCGGGGGCAGCGTGAGGGTGCCATCCCCTGCCCTGCCGATCGAGCACCGGGAGGGGTACCTGCACCGCGCCGAGCGTGCCCTGGGCCCACCGGAGGAACCCGGCCTGGACGTCAAGCCGGGCGCGATCGGCGTCGGTGGGTGAGGCGCCGATCTTCACGACGTGGGTCGGCACCCCGTTCTGCACCATGGCGTACGTGGCGCCTCGGTCGGCGGACAGGGGGACCAGCTCCCCCTCAATGCCGAACTCGGCGCGGAGGAGCTCGGCGTGCTCGGCGAGCGAGGCGGGGGGTGAGGTGGAGGTAGGGGTCGGCATCGGGAGGGAAATCTAGTCCGTGCCTTGGCGCACGCGGGAATGACGACGGTGCACCTCCCCCCTCGGGCGCATCCGTACCCGTACTCGTACACGTACACGTACTCGTACGGGTGGCGACCACGGCCGATGACCACTTGTGCTCGGACATGCTCGGCCTTGAGTCGTGTTCCCGGGGCTGACGCCCCTTGCTCGGCCAGTTGAGGTGGCGGACGCCACCTGGTGAGCCCCGGACGGTCCATCACGCTTTGTGAAACTTTTCACAATACCCTGCCTGATCCCCCCGGCCTCCGCGGGGTTACCAGATCGTCCGGCAAGTGATAATGTTCTGGGGCTTTTACTGAGACCTCGATCCGTTCGGCCCTCCCTTGCCCCTTCGCGAGAATTTGACGCAACGACTGTCGATCTTGAACGACTAACAAGCAAACGCCCCGTACCTTCACATGCGATGGATGCGTAGCCCGGGGTAGAAGGAGCATTTCATGAGCCGCTCAAACGTTGCCTCACGACTGTTTCGGGTTGTCCAGAAGGCTTCCGAGACCGGTGACGGACCGGTGTCGGCGGACGCTTGGGCAATGATTTTCGAGTTACCGGAAGAAGAACGTGATGATCGTGACTTCAAAGTCGCCTCATGCCTGGGAATAATGCGCTCTCAACTCCGGTTAATGAAAGAGGGCTTGCTTGCCAAAAGCATCCCAGCTGATATCTGGGCTGACTGTGTTACGAACGTAGGAAATGCCCTCAACGCGCGCAATCTGGGAGCCAAGTGGGGACTCGTGACACAACATTTGAGGCCCGAAGCGCTTTCCGTTCTGAGAGCATTGCCAGAATTTCTTGATCACGATGGCCCCGAACTCGAGGAGGCCGACCGCCACAAGGCCTTGTCAGAATTGGATAGTCTCGTCCTGGGATACGATAGCGCGGGCCTCCCTCCAGAGATCATTGACTTTCTTATGTCCCAAGTCAACTTGGCCCGCCGCGCCATGTGGGAGTATCCGCTCCGCGGACCAGCAGCGGTGGCCGAAGCATCGGACGCGGCTGCGCGTGACTGGATCGTTCATGCGGAGATCATTGCCCCGTACAGGACGAATCCTTCTGTGGTTGGAACATATGACATTTGGCCGGGGTTTGAGAAATGGGGGAAGCGTGCCGTACTGATCGGTGCATTGGCCAAGCTGGTATTCATGACCGTTCCAGACCTGATCGACAGGGCACGGCACCTCCCGGAACTTCCCACACCGGTTCATTGTGCACCCATCTCAGTATCGAGCATGAGTTCACTACCCGGGGAGCCGCACAAGGACGCTCCCCCCAAGACAACACCATAGCCCATGCGTGCTACTGAGGCCCCTACGTTTGATTTGACTCTACCTCGATTTGATGGACACCTCCGTATACCTCAGGTTGTGAGGGAGGAGGTGTCTTATGGCCCGGGAGCAGCGCTCGTTCAGCCCGACGTTAAAGCAGGAGACCGTTCGGTTGGTGGCAGCGGGGCACTCACTGGAGCGTTAGTTCGGCCTACAACGGAGTCCAGATGGTGAGATATGGGGAGCACGGACTACGATATACGCGGGCGCGCCAACTAGCTGCTTCCGCAATGGAGACCATGGTCACAGACGCGCGGAACCTACGCCAGCGCATGTTACTCATCGATCAAGAGTTCTTTATGCTTCCCGGGGATCAGTTGCCGAATAGAGATCGAATCCGCGAGGATCACCGCGAGCTGCGTGACCGCGTTACTCGTCTCACCACGCGCGGCGAAGAGGGCACCATCGCCGCGACTATTGGCAGAGCGCAGTTTCGCACTCTCGAGCAAGACGCGTCTCTGCTGTTGTCACTCTGCAAGCGGATTCTCGCTTGTGGCACCGAATAGGCTCGTTCATATGGGTTATGCGGTCTAAAGGATGGAACGTATGCTCGCTCGCATCGTCGTCGTGGCACTCTCGCTACTGATTGCTTGCGGTCCCGGTCCGGAACTCGAATACGCGACGAGGGCTGTCGCCATCGGTGACGAGGCAGCCCTGGCAGCCCTTGCTATCGACAGTCTCGCGACAAGGTTGTTTCGGCAGCAGGCTAGCGCGGCAGAGACCAAGGACACCCCCCACCCGCGACCTGATAGCACACTTGAATGGACCTCGCGCCTCGCCAGCCCGCTCCAGGAGGCGCGACGCGTTATCGGGCGTGCGCCAGGTGACCTGCAATTGATCGTGCCTCCAGATCGCCTTCGTACGGTTCATGAGGCCATTCTGCCCGCGATGACGACGCTAGCTCGTTCGGCGACTGCTACCTTTGTGGGCATAGCCGGCAACGGCCAAGGGCGATCATCTACGGAGTGGGCAGACCTCCGTGTAGCGGGGAATATCCGACGTTCTGGACTGATCGAATATTTCGACGCTCGTGATCGGATGCGACGCCTTGTTCCGGGGGCTGATCGGGCGATAGCAACGCTCCCGGCTCTTGACTCAGTGGTCGAGCGGTATCCTCATTAGCGTTCCGCCGCTTGACGTGAACGCAAACGGACTCGCGCATACTCGGATGAGGTAGCCATTGGCCAAGCGCAAGACCAGCTCGAAGAAGGCCACCACGACCTCCGCCAACGTCGGCTACGAGGCCCAGCTCTGGCAGATGGCCGACGCCCTCCGCGGCAGCATGGACGCCGCGGAGTACAAGCACGTCGTCCTGGGGCTCATCTTCCTCAAGTACATCTCCGACGCCTTCGAGGAGCACCACGCCAGGCTCCTCGCCGAGCAAGCCACCGGCGCCGACCCGGAGGACCCGGACGAGTACCGGGCCCAGAGCATCTTCCGGGTGCCGCCCGAGGCCCGGTGGCAGCACCTCAAGGCCCGGGCGGTGAAGGCCAATTCGCGCGCCGAGGGTAAAACGGGGCAGGAGTTTGACGATGGCAGGTGACTCCCTTCCTCACGGATCTGGCCAGATCGTCATCTACCAGGATGGTGCGACTCGCCTTCACGTCCGTGTCCAGGGGCAGATGGTCTGGCTCCCTCAGCGTCTCATCGCCGAGCTGTACCAGGTCTCGGTGCCGACCGTAAACGAGCACCTGGCAGGCATTTACGGAGACGGAGAACTGTCCCGGGATGCAACTCTTCGGAGTTTCCGAATAGTTCAACGCGAGGGATCGCGCGATGTCACGAGGTCCATCGACCATTACAGCCTTGAGGCCATCCTGGCCGTCGGATACCGGGTCCGTTCCGCCCGCGGCACGACCTTCCGGCAGTGGGCCACGGCCCGGCTCGGCGAGTTGCTGATCAAGGGCTTCGTGCTCGACGACGAACGCCTGAAGGAAGGACGCACGCTGGGAGAGGATTACTTCGACGAACTGCTGGAGCGGATCCGTGACATCCGCGCCTCCGAGCGGATGTTCTACCAGAAGATCACCGACATCTACGCCACGAGCATCGACTACGACCCCGCGCACCCCGTCAGTCAGACCTTCTTCGCAACCGTCCAGAACAAACTGCATTGGGCCATTCACGGCCGCACCGCCGCCGAGACTCATCGCTGAACGCGCAGACGCCTCCCATCCCCGGATGGGCCTGACAACCTGGAAGAACGCTCCCGGCGGGCCGATTCGTCGTGCCGATGTCACTGTGGCGAAGAACTACCTCAACGAAGACGAGATTCGCGAGCTCAATCGTGTCGTCACAATGTACCTCGATTTCGCCGAGGATCAGGCGCGACGCAAACGACCAGTTCACATGGTCGAGTGGGTCGAGCGGCTGGACGCCTTTCTCCAGTTCAATGAGCGAGACGTTCTGACGCATGCGGGGAGCGTGTCGCACGACCTGGCCGAACAACACGCCCTGGCGGAGTTCGAGAAGCACGAAGCCGAGCGTCGGCGGCTGGAGGCGGTACAACCGACGAGCGACTTTGATCGGGCGGTCGAGGAGGTGAGACGGCTGGAGAAACCTCCTCGCCGCCGGAAGCCAAAGGGGGGCGGTTCGTGAGCGAAGCCACCGTGGTTGCTTGATGGACGTCCCAGGCAACATACTTCGGCATCGGGGGCATCGCCGACGACGTCCTCCGCGATCTTTACGTCCGCGGCAAGTAACGCGACGTCATCCTCCCGATCCGATGAGGTAACCATTGGCTAAGCGCAAGACCAGCCCGAAGAAATCCACCACGACCTCCGCCAACGTCGGCTACGAGGCCCAGCTCTGGCAGATGGCCGATGCCCTCCGCGGCAGCATGGACGCCGCGGAGTACAAGCACGTCGTCCTGGGGCTCATCTTCCTCAAATACATTTCCGACGCCTTCGAGGAGCACCACGCCAGGCTCATCGCCGAGCAGGCCACCGGCGCCGACCCCGAGGACCCGGACGAGTACCGGGCCCAGAGCATCTTCTGGGTACCGCCCGAGGCCCGCTGGCAGCACCTCAAGGCCCAGGCCCGGCAACCCACCGTCGGACGCTTGGTGGACGACGCCATGGCCGGCATCGAGCGGGACAACCCCGCCCTCAAGGGCGTCCTCCCCCGGGACTACGCCCGCCAGGGGCTCGACAAGACCGTCCTCGGCCGGTTGATCGACCTGATCAGCAACATCCGGATCGGCGATGAGGAATCCCGGGCCAAGGATGTGCTCGGCCGGGTCTACGAGTACTTCCTCTCCCAGTTCGCGAGCGCCGAGGGGAAGAAGGGGGGCGAGTTCTACACCCCACGCTGCGTGGTCAAGCTCCTGGTCGAGATGATCGAACCGTACCGGGGCCGGGTGTACGACCCCTGCTGCGGCTCCTCCGGGATGTTCGTGCAGTCGGTGGAGTTCATCCGGGCCCACGCGAACGGCAACGGAAACGGAGGCGCGGCAACAGGGGATCCCTCGCTTCGCTCGGGACGCAGCATTTCGATCTACGGCCAGGAGTCGAACTACACCACCTGGCGGCTCGCCAAGATGAACCTCGCCATCCGCGGCATCGACGGCCAGATCGCCCATGGGGACACCTTCCACGCCGACCGCCACCCCGATCTCAAGGCCGACTTCATCCTCGCCAATCCCCCCTTCAACATCTCCGACTGGGGCGGTGAGCGCCTCAAGGACGACAAGCGATGGCAGTACGGCACGCCGCCGGCAGGCAACGCCAACTTCGCGTGGGTGCAGCACATAGTGCATCACCTGGCGCCCGGTGGCGTGGCGGGCTTCGTGCTTGGAAATTCCGTGGCGTTCAGCCGGACGGCAGTCGCAGATGGCAGCCGCTGCAGGACTTGCGTGACCGGATGCAGGCAAAGATCGAGGAGCGCTTCCGGGGGCTCCTCAGCCCTCACCAGGACTGTCACGAGTGAGGCGTCAGGTTGAGTTCCTCGTCGAAGGGGATCTCCCTCCGAAGAAGGATGGGGCGAACTCGATGTGGGCCAAGCGGGCTGAGGTGCCGCGGTTGATCGCGCTTCGCCGAGCGGCCGTTGAGGCAATGGCCGGGCAACCACCGTTCCGGTCCGACATCTCCCTTTCTCTGGAACTCCACTGCCCCGCCCTCCCCGGCCGTCAGGTTGGCGACCTCGACAACTTCATCACCGGCGTGTGCGATGGGCTCATGGGCGCAGACCCGAGAATCAGGCAGGATGCTCGGTGGAACGCGGCTGAGCTTGCGGGCATTCATCCATCCCGGACCGTGGCCATCGAGGATGATTGTGCCGTGGTGTCGATAACCGCCACGAAGGTTCCGGACGCCCCGACTCCATGGTACCGGGTGTCACTCGAAGGCACATGAGCAGTAGGGGCGTGGCGGCGCCGTGCCCCTACCAACCGTATCGAAACCACCAGCAACCCCGAAGGGGTTGCGTCGTCATAGCCCAGGGTTGGCGCGCAGTGCCTACCCCGGGTTGGCATCCCGAACCGTAATCAACCCCAACGGGGTTGCGTCAGGATGGGGCACGGCGCTGCCGTGCCCTGCCCTGGTCTGTCCCGCGCGTTCACGTCGGTTGAAACCGACGCGATGCACGCTGCGCGTGAATGCCCTGAAGGGCAGGTCAACCGCGCCCGAACCCCAGCTGACATCCGATCCGGCGCGCGGGGGGCAGGCGCTTCAGCGCCGGTCACCGAAGGTGCATCGCGCGGGATTCATCCCGCGTGACCCGGACGCCGATCTCTCGTAGGCGCACGGCGGCGCTGCGCGCCAACCCCGGGCTGGGGACCACGATGCCCCGTTGGGGCATCAGGCATCGCCGAGCACCCGAGCCCCGGGTCCCCTGGGAAGGTACGGGTCCACCCAGGGCCACCGGATTGGGCCGGAGAGTGGTAATATTCCGGAGGGCTCACCGATCCGGGATCCCTCGATCGTCCCCCGGCCCCTCCGTGACCGGCTTGCGCGGGTCACCTTGTCATCGTCGGACCATGTCTACCGGGAGCTTGATTCCATGAACCTTCCCATCGTTGAGCTGAAGTGGTTCATCCCTCCGTCGACGGAGCCGCCTCCTGATCTTCCCGCCGAGCTTCCCTTCCTTCCGCTGCTGCCCGGCATGTGGGGCCGCACCGAGAGCGAGATTTACTGTTCCTGGAGTGTCGCGTTTGATCCGGAGCTCGAACGCGACCTGCCGTCCCGGCCCGAGCAGGCGGAGGGTCGTTTCGCTGAACTCCGCCGGGGTCCTCAGAGCATCACGGCGGAGGAGGGGCCCTCCCGTGCCACGTGGTCCGAGGAGTGGGCACAACAACAGGTTCTCGACGCGGTCAGGCAGGTGGCAGAGGAGTACGCAGCCTTGGCTGAGGCCGATGGCTGGCAGCCGCGGTGGGAGGAGGACGAGTTTCACGAGGTGCCGGTCGTTCGGCACCACTACTGCTTCCTCCGGGGCGAGTGGATCCTGCGCATCGTGGCCCTGTCCGGCGCCTATTGGGGCGGACTGGAAACAAGCGTCAGCCGCATTGACGCAGTCTAACCCCGGTCACCACCTTCCGGATCGGAGCTGCCCGCAACCCCGGGCTGGGGGCCACGATGTCCCGTTGGGGCATTTTGTTTCGTAGGACATCCGATGCGCCAGGTCCAGTTGTCAGTTGTCACTTCGAGCCCCTTCCCCTCTTCACGGTGGGATTGGGATCCCCCGTGGACTCCATGCACCGTCGCGCCCTTGCGACCATCGCCTCGGACCGCTGGTGTCGCAGGGTTTCCGAGGGAATGAGCGGCCACCAACCCCGAAGGGGTTGTGTTGTCATCGCCCGGGGTTGGCTCGCAGCGCCTACCCCGGGTTCGGAATCAGAAACCACCATCAACCCCAACGGGGTTGCGTCATGATGGGGCACGGCGCGGCCGTGCCCAACCGGTCGGTCCCCCGCGTTCACGTCGGTTGAAACCGACGCGATGCACGCTGCGCGTGAATGCCCTGAAGGGCAGGTCAACCGGGCCTGAACCCCGGCTGACATCCGATCCGGCGCGCGGGGGGGGGCAGGCGCTTCAGCGCCGGTCACCGACGGTGCATCGCGCGGGATTCATCCCACGTGATGCAGACGCCGATCTCTCGTCGGATCTTGACGCCGCCGCGCCCCCACCGGCCGTCATCGAAACAACCAGCAACCCTGGAGGGGGACAACCAGGACAATGGCAATCTGGGGTTGAGGGCGGGCCGGAGCGACCTCGCCCCACCCCGAATGGGGTTTCCGGATTCGGCGGCACGGGGCTAATCTTGTGGGAGTTAACACAAGCCCGCAGCGCACCCGGAAGCAGGTCAAGGCGGCGAGTCCGGGCGCGCCGTGATCGCACGGAAGGAGTTCGGGCATGGTCATTGAGGAACGACTGAGGGCGAACCGCGAGGACATCCTGCGCCTGTGCGCCGTCCACGGTGCGCGCAACCCGCGGGTGTTCGGTTCCGTCGCACGCGGGGACGCCGACGCCCGGAGCGATATCGATTTCCTCGTGGAGATGGAACCGGGACGCAGCCTGTTCGATGTGGGAGGTTTGCAGTACGAGCTGGAGCGTCTCCTGGGCCTCCCGGTTGACGTGGTGACCGAGCGAGGGATCAAGGCGCGCATCCGGGACCGGGTGCTCCAGGAGGCGGTCTCGCTAGTGAGAGACCCCCGAGAACGCTTGCGGGACATGCTCGAGGCCATCGCGGCTGTTGAGCGCCACCTTCACCGAGGGAAGGCCGCCTTCGAGCAGGACGAACTGTTGCAGGGATGGTTCGTCAGGAACCTCCAGATCCTGGGCGAGGCGGCGCGGGCGGTTCCCGACGACATACGTGATCTCGCGCCGCAGATCGAATGGCCCAGAATCGTCGGCATGCGCAACGTCCTCGTGCATGGATACTTCGGCATTGACGCCGACGTTGTCTGGGAGACCGCCAGCAGGGATGTCCCGGCGCTCAAATCCGGCGTCGAAGAGCTCCTCCTGAGGCTGAAGGGGAAGACCTGAACGCCGCGGCGTGGCTGGAGCATCCGTTCGTGCAGGAGGCTCCTGCACAAATCCCGTGGTTTCACACCTGCTTCCTGTTGGACCGAATTGCAGACAGCGAAGCCTTCCGAGAACCCGCGATTCTGGACTCGCGCTGGACGCCTACCGCCGCCGCCTGCCTCCTTCGGAAGCACGGAAGTGGGGTGGTGTGGCCCCTGACCCTGGCGCAGGCCGGAGCAGGCCAGTGACCGGCGCACTTTCCGCGAACACCAAGGCGATCCTGCTGCTCACCGCCCCCCTGGTCGCGGGCCGTGACCACCGATCGGCCGACCTCCTCACCCCCTCCGAGTACCGGAAGCTGGCTCGGAACCTTCGCGAGCGGAACGCCCAGCCGGCCGATTTTCTGGCCCCCACCACCGGTCCCCTTCTCGGCGACTGCGGCACGGTGATCGACAAGGCCCGCCTGGAGCGGCTGCTCGCACGAGGCTTCCTCCTGAGCCAGGCCGTCGAGCGCTGGCAGGCCCGTGCGATCTGGGTGGTGAGCCGAGCCGACGCGACGTATCCGCAGAGGGTGAAGGCGCGATTGCGGGAGGATTCACCGGCCGTTCTCTACGGCTGCGGTGACCGGACCATCCTGGACAGCGGCGGCGTGGCCGTTGTCGGCTCCCGCAACGTGGAGGACGCCCTGATCGAGTACACTCGCGGGATCGGCGGGCTCGTGGCGTCCGCCGGACGAACCCTGGTGTCCGGCGGCGCCCGGGGCATCGACCAGGCTGCCATGCGTGGTGCGCTGGACGCGGGAGGCCGGGCGACGGGAGTGCTCGCGGACAGCCTCGAGAAGGCGGTGGTGCACCGCGAGAACCGAAACCTGCTGCTGGAGAATCGCCTGGTGCTGATCTCCCCCTACGATCCGAGTGCGGGATTCAATGTCGGTCATGCCATGCAGCGCAACAAGGTGATCTACGCCCTGGCCGATGCCGCGCTCGTCGTGAGCGCCGACCTGAACAAGGGCGGCACCTGGGCCGGCGCAACCGAACAGTTGGACAAGCTCCAACTGGTGCCCATCTACCTGCGGACCAGCGGGGCCGCCTCCGCGGGTCTCGAGGCGCTCGCCAGGAAAGGAGCGGAGCCGTGGCCTGATCCGGTCGATGCCGAAAGACTGAACGCTGTTCTTGACCGCCCCCCCTCCGAGGACTCGACCCGTCTCCGCCCGAGCCAGCTCGCTCTCATTCCATCCGAGGAGGGTACCGCGGCGCCCCGTCACGATCAGGCGAAAGCATCGATGCGCAGACCCGCGATCGTTTCCGAACCTCGCAGCCACGAGCCGACGCTCGATGTCGCCGACTGGACGCCCTCCGACGGGCCATCCAGGAGGCACTCCTGCGCCACAAGCGTGACGGCCATCCCGTGGCGGTGTGGCGGAATGCCCGCGTGGAGTGGGGACAGCCGGAGGACATCCCCGATCCGTCCGAAACACCGGTGAACGAGTAGGCCGAGTGTGCACAGACGCCGTTCGTGACCTCTACGAGCGCCACGCGCACGCCTATGACCGCGACCGGGGCCGCTCGCTTCAGGAACGGGCCTGGCTGGATCGGTTCCTGGCCCTCCTGCCCGCCGGGGGGTCGGTCCTCGATCTGGGCTGCGGAATGGGAGAGCCGATCGCGCGCTACTTCCTCGGGTGCGGAGTCAGCGTCGTTGGCATCGATTCCTCACCCACCCTGATCGCCCTCTGCCGCGAACGCTTCCCCGGTTCCGAGTGGCTCCTGGGCGACATGCGCACGGTGAACCTGGGACAGCGCGTCGATGGGATCGTGGCGTGGGACAGCTTCTTTCACCTGGGGCCGGACGACCAGCGCGCGATGTTCCCTCGCTTTGCCGCCCATGCCCGGCCCGGCGCGGCCTTGATGTTCACCAGCGGCACCGAGCACGGCGAGGCGATCGGGTCCTTCTGCGAGGAACCGCTGTACCACTCCAGTCTGGCCACCGCGGAATATGAGCACCTGCTGACGACGAACGGATTCGTCGTGAGCGGGTACATCGGGCATGACCCGCACTGCGGCGGGCACACGGTATGGCTCGCGACCCGCGACAGAAATCGAACCGAATGATGGTCGTCGTTCCCCTCCCTCACATCTGCCAATGGACCCCGGCGTCCGCCGGGGTGACGCTCCGATGACCGGAACGGGCCCCGGCTTCCTCCGCGCCTCCGCGTGAGCCCCTTCACACTTCACACTTCGAACTTCAGACTTCACCGGTGGACCCCGGCGTTCGCCCGGGGTGACGTTCCGAGGCTCGGCCCCGCCGTCGCGGAGCGGCGTCGCGCGCCACTCCCCATTTCGGACTAGGCCGCTTGAGCGATTGTCCCGCGCCCTTCCCGGGAGCAATCATGCCCCAGTCCTCAACTCAACCGGGGAGGAGTCATGCAGGACAGCAAGGTCACAGACGACGATGCCCGTCAGGCCGCGCAGCACAATGCGGTGAAGTCGAAGGTCGAGAGCCGCGTCAATGCGGAAATCTCCGACCGGGCCTCGGTCGCGACACCGGACGGACGGTCGAAGGTGGCCGAGGTCGCGGGACAGATGCGGGAGAAGGCGGTTGATGAGACCGTGAGGGGCGAGCGCACACTCGGTCAGGCGCGCACGGCGGCGCGGGGATCCCAATTCCTGGACTACGCCTTCTACGTCGTCTATACCCTGCTCGCGGTTCGCTTTGTCCTGGCCCTGATCGCCGCCCAGTCCGCGAACGGCTTCGTGCGCTTCATCAACACATTGTCCGGCCCGTTCTATGCGCCGTTCCGCGGCATCGTACCAAGCCAGAGCGCCGACGGAGGGTTCACGCTGGTCGTGCCGATCCTCATCGCGATCATGGCATACGTTATTCTGCACGTCGCCATCAACGCGGCGCTCCGCATGGTCGGCCAGCGAAAGACGGAGATCTAACTGGAGGAAGTGCGAAGTGTGAAGTTCGAAGTGTGAGAGGTGCATCGCGCGGGATTCATCCCCGTGTGATCCGGACGCCGACCTCCAGGAGGGGCACGGTGGCGCCCGGCCCCTCCTCCACGCCTTACAATGGACCCCGGCGTCCGCCGGGGTGACGCTCCGTTGGCACGGTACGCTCCTCTTTCGCCGGGGTGACGCTCCGTTGGCACGGTACGCTCCTCTTTCGCCCGGGATGACGCTCCGATGTTCGGTTTCTTTACACTTTAAACTTCGAACGTCGAACTTCACGCTTCCCCAAGACGCACGACGGCGGAGCCACCCGGGTGAGTGATTCCGCCGTCGTACAACCAACAACCTCAGCCGATCGGTCGTCCCCACGTGCCGGGGAGACCGCCGGTCGCCGCTACTTCTCGACGATGATCAGGTACTTCGAGGCGCCCCAGAAGGCCGCCGGCTGCACGATCTGCAGGTTGCCGCGGAACTTGCCCTTGCCGGGTTCCATCTCGGGAGCCGTGGCGTAGGCCAGATCCTGGCGCGACACCATCTGGTACTCCTTGTCCGGATTCGGGAGCATCACCTCGGTCAACTGACGGCGATCGGCCGCCTGAAAGAGGCTCGGATCGAGCTTCGCCGCCGGCCGGAGGGTCTCACCCGTGCGGGTGAAGAGCAGGAAGCGGGTGCCACCCTCTTCGACGATGACGCCCTGCTTCAGGAGATCCTTCTTGGTCCCGACCAGGTAGTAGACGGTGTTCTCGCGGGTCTCCAACGCGCCCACGGTGTCCACCAGCTCCGCGTTCGAGGAGGCGAGGCGGGTGTTGAGCTCCCGCACCTGCTCGAGTTCGCCCGTCAGGGTCTCGATGGTGACCTTCTGGCCCTCCACCAGGCTCTGCAGGTCGGCGATGCTCGCCGCGTAGGACGAGAGCACGACCTTCATGCTGTCCGACTCGGAGGTCAGGTTCCGGAGCCGGCGCGAGGTGGTGGCCAGCCGGGACTCACTCCGCTTGACCCGCGCGGTGAGATCCTTGACCTTGGCCAGCATCTCGGTCCGGGCGTTGAGAGCCGACCCCTCGCCATCGACCGCCGGCCTCACCGAATTCGGCGATGTCGAGATCGTGGCGAGTTCGGTGTTGACATCCGCCACCAGCCGGGTGACCTCGGAGAGTTCGGTCATCAGACTGTCCTTCTCGGCGGAGAGCGCCGAGGCCTGCTCGAACTGGACCCGATAGTACGCGGTGGAGTCGGTCGGAATCCGGGCCACCGGATTGCCATCGGCATCCTTCGGGGAGGCGCAGGCCATCAGGCCAAGCGCGCCAAGCAGGGAAAACGTGAACACTTTCCGCATGTCGTCCTCCTTCGTGAGAAAACTTCACCACAACAACCGTGACCAACCTGCAATCCTTCGGTCCCGTCCCCTCCCCGGCACCGATCCTTCCCGGGGTGTCAGGCCGTCCGGGCCAGCGACTCCAAAACCGGCTCCAGGACTTCCCCCTCATCGAGACAGGCGTCCCGATACGCCCGCACCAGACTCAGAACATTTCCCGGTGACATGTCGGGTGTCACGGCCCGCGCGCCCAATTCCCGAGCGCTTTCCACACCTCTCATCAGGGTGACCTTGGCAGCCATAGGCCTGCTCCTTCCGGTGGCCGAAAACACAAAAGGCGCCGATGCGTTCCCCCGAGGGGAGCATCCGCGCCTTCGACTGACGAAGCCCTGAGCTTCGCCCGGCAAGGCACTCGGCTCAGATCCAGCCGAGTTGCGTTGTGTACTGGGAAGTAATATGGGACAAGGACGCCGCGCTGTCAAGAGCTTGGGGAAGCGGGCCCATCCTCATGCTGGAGCAACAACTCAAGGCGATGGCGCAAGTTGGCCAGGGTCTTGGACTTGAAGGAATCCTTGGTGGCTTCGAGCACTTCGATGGTTTCCCGGATTCCCTCCCGGAGCTGGTTCCCCCGGGGGCAGTTCATGATCTGGCACGGCTCCCCGGGGGGCTGCTGGGTGGCGAGCGCCTTTCCCAACTGTTCCAAGTCGGAGAGCGACCCCATGACATTCCTGACCGTGAGGGCGAGGAAGGCATCCACCGAGGAGGCCCCGATGGCCCGGGCGGGCGCCTGGGAGGAGAGGACGCTCATCTGGGCCCGCCACTCCTCGAGCCGCTGCTCCGCCTCGCGCACCGACTGGTAGCTCCGGAACCGCGCCACAGCGTTCCGCACCCGGGGGAGAAGCTCCTCGAAGGCGACCGGCTTAATGAGATATGCGGCCACGGGCAGCTCGATGGCGGCCATGGTGGATCGGATGGAGGGGTAGCCGGTGACGATGATGACGGGGAGGCCTCCCGCGGTGTCGGCAATTCGGCGCACCAGCTCCAGGTCGGCGTTTCCCGGCATCTCGAGATCACTGATGAGGAGATCGCACGGTTCGGCTTCGATCGCCGCGAGCGCCTCGGCCCCGGTCCGGGCGGTTCGGATGGTATACCCTTCCCGCTCCAGGAGGGCGGCGGTGCTCTCCAGGAAGGTTTCCTCGTCATCGGCGATGAGTATCCGTCCCAAGGGTCTCATGTGTCCTCTCCCGAAACGGGGGTGGTCCCGGACAGGGGGATCCGGATTGCGAACCGGGCTCCGCCGTCCACACCGTCCCCGATGATGATCGATCCGTGCAAGGCTTCGACCGAGCGGCGCACCAGGGCGAGGCCGAGCCCCATGCCCCCGGTGGAGAGCCCGGTCTTGGTGCTGTAGAAGGGTTCGAAGATCCGGTCCCGGATCGCGGGTGGTATCCCGGGCCCGTCGTCCTCCACGATGAGGAGGAGGGTCCCGTCTCCCTTTCCCTCCCCCCCCCCCTCCACGCGGGCACTCACCCGAACGGTTCCTCCGAGACGTGAGGCCTCGACCGCGTTCTGGATGATGTTGTAGGCCACCTGGCGGACGACCGCTTCCGCCACCGGGACGGTTCCCGATATCCCGGTGGTGTCGACGGTGATGGCCACGTCCCGCTCCCGGTTGACCTGGTGCAGGAGTGCCGCGACGTCGGAGAGCACGGTGCCCACGGCACAGGCGGCATGCAGTTCCTGATCGGGCCGGTAGGTCTCGTACAACTGCCGGGTCACCACGGCGATCCGTTCGATCTCCCTCTCGATCGCCCCGACGAAGCGGTAATGGGGATGATCGGGTGGCACGGCGTCCTTGACCAGGAGGAAAGAGTTGCGGATCCCGGCAAGGGGGTTGTTGATCTCGTGGGCCACGCGGGCCGCCATCCGCCCCATTGAGCTCAGGGTCTGCAACTCGGTGATCGCCGCTTCGGCGCGGCGGCGCTGGGTGATGTCCCTCCCCTCGCAGAGCACCTGGCCCACTCCTCCCTCCGCGTCCCGGATCGGCTTGATCGACAGATCCAGAACATGGACGGTTCCGTCTCCGCCTCCCCCCGACAGGGTATCCTCGTACCGCACCACCCGACCCGTCCTGGCCTCCTCGACCGCGCCGCGCATCCTCTCGGCATCGGCGGGCGGTACAAACCAGGGCGTGTCCCAGAGGGGTTGGCCCCGCAGGTCTTCCCCCGTGGGTCCCGCCCCCGCGAGGGCCGTGGCGTTCGCTTCGAGGAGGTTCCCCTCGGGCGAGAGGAGCCACACCATCTGGAAGGCGCTGTCGAAGGTGGCCCGGAACCGCCGCTCGCTCTCCTGCACCAGGGTCCGGTGGGCGTCCGCCGCGCGGCGGTGTTCATCGGACACGGCGGCGAACCAGAGGGCCAGGGTGAGCAGGAGCGCGGTGGCGAGCCCTCCGGCCAGCACGGCGACCGGGAGCCGGGATCGGAGCGAGGTGAGGGTGGCGTCGGAGGGAACCTGGGTGAAAAGCCAGCCGAGGGAGGCCGGCGCGGTTCTCATCACCGAACGATCGGCGGGCCTCCGCTCAACCGCGGAGGAGTCCCGCGGGACCGGGTGCCTGGCGATCACCCGATCCCCCGAATGCAGGATCACCTCGAAGCCCGCCGGGAGATTGTCGCTCACGGCCTCGAAAACGCTGGACGCGGAAAAGGTCCCGACGAGGTACCCATCGCATTGGGCGAGGTAACAGAGGGGGACCACCACCACACCCTCACCTTCTCCTCCCGCGGGCAGCACCAGGGTGCGCGGTCGTCCCGACCCCGGCGGGTCGAGTCGCCGCAGCACCGGTGTCAGTGCCTGGATCCGGTCGTCTCCCCCGGCCCCGCTCGCCCGGAAGGCCCGGTAGCGCGGGGCCAGGTTCGTGTCGAGCCACACCAGCCCCTCGAGACCGGGAACATCCCGGAGGGTGGCCTCCGCCTCGACCACCCACTCCGGTTCCGCCATCCCCGCCCGGTTGATCCACTGCTCTCCCAGCCGCTCGGTGGCCCGGGTCATCTCCTCGACCTTCGCGTCGACCACGTCCCTGGTGCGCTCGGCCTCCGAACGCAGCTGCTGGCGCACGTAGGTCCGATCCCGCACGGAGAGGAGCCCGGTCAGGGCAATGACCCCGGCGGCGGTCACCAACCCCGCGGCAAGGGCCATCCACTTTCGGCTGCGGATCATCCGCGAGGGTGACTCCAGGAAGGGGCGGCGGACGGAAATCCCGGGACGGGCCCGAGCGGCCAGCCCTCCGGAATCTACGGAGTCTGTGATGAATCGTCATCCCCGGGAGGGGGGGATCCGGCGAGGAGGACAACCAGAACCACGAAATACACGAAAACACACGAAATGGTTGACTCTCTTGCTCCCCGCTAGCTCCGAGTACGACACCCGGAGCCCCGGAGTCACCCGCCGGTGATCCGGCGCGGGGGACAACTGGAACAACGAAACACACGAAAACACACGACACGAAAGGTGCCCCCCTCCTTCCCCGTTCGTGTCCTTTCGTGCCTTTTCCTGGTTGAGTCGCTTGCTGCGGGGGTCACGTGGAGGGCGCGTCGGGTCCGGTCTGGAGGGAGGGAGATCCCGCCCGCGCCACCCGGTCCCGGAGGTGATCGATCTGTTCGGCGAGGTCGGTGGTGATTCCCAGGCGGTCGGCAATCCCGGCCAGGCGCTCCTCGCGCTGCCAGGCCCAGGCGAGGATGGAGAGCTCACCCTGGAGGGCGCGGCGTTCCTCGTCCTCGTGGAGGGCCATTTCCAGCGCAAGGCGCACCCCGGGATGCATCGAGAGCATGGTCCCGCGGTGGGCGTCGAGCGCCGGACGCACGAGGGGAGCCCACGCCAGGGTTCGGAAGGCGCGGGAGGGGCCCCCGGCGGCCTCGAGCCAGCGAACCGCTTCGTCGACGTCTACCGTGTCACCGCCGAGGGCGTTCACCCGGGGGAGAACCAGAGCGGCGACGAGCCGAGCGTCGGCCCCGCTCAGAGTGGTGGACCCGATCGCGAGCGGCTCCAGGAGGCGCCGGAATCCGGAGGGGCGGGTCTCGACCGGATGCTCGACCATGAGCCCCCACCCGTCGGGCACGGTATCGTCCCGGATGAGAACGGCCCCCCGCACGTGGGCCAGATTGAGCTGCAATTCCTCCCGATGGCCGTCACCGTCCACGATGACGGTGACGGCGGGATCCTTCCAGCGACGGAAGGCGGCGATGGCCGCGGTGGTGCCGAGTGCCACGGCGGGGAGTGGACCGAGAAGCCCCGCCACGAACGGCAGGGCGCCCACCATGCCGGCGCCGCCGAGGCTCCCCACCGCATGCAGCAGGCGCCTCCGGTGTCGGCGCTGAAAGCGCTGTCCGTAGCGCCACGCCGCAAACTCGGGGCGGAGGGGATCTCCGATCCGGACCAGTTCGAGACCCTCGGACAGCCGGGCGAGACCGATGTTGTCGGTGGAGACCCGGACGTGGGTCCGGCGGAAGTGGCGTTCGCACTCCTCGATCGCCTCCCAGCGATCCTCGAACGGGGCGAGGTTCCATCGTCCGCAGGTGCCGCAGACCACCCAGAGGCGCCCCCGGGCCTCATCATGGGCAAGGCGCCGGCCCACCGGGAGGTACTCGATCTCCCGGTTGGCGGGAAAGGGGGTGCGGCAGAAGAGACAGGTGGAAAACAGGGGGAGCCGCCGGGCCGGAGACATGAGGACCATGGATCCACCCGGTCCCAGAATCAAGACTGGTGGCGGGGGTTGTCATGCTACTGCAATGAGATTGTCATGGATAGGGTCACCTGTCCCCCCCGGGAAGGAGGGGTGCACCCTGAACGACGTACGGGCGCCGTTCGTGAACGGCCCGTACAGGGTGTTTGCGCAGAGCGGGCGACCGGACTCGAACCGGCGACGTCCAGCTTGGGAAGCTGACATTCTACCAACTGAATTACGCCCGCAAGGCCAGTAATTTCGCCTCCTCCACCCTTCCCGTCAACCGGCGGGGGAGTTGCTCAGCTCTCCCCCGCCGGGGTCAGCGGTCAGGGCTTGCGGTGGTAGCGCCAGGCCGTAATGCCAGCCTTGGTGCCTTGGACCTCGATCTTGTGGGTCTCCCCCGGCTTGACCACGGGGACGGTGTGTTCCACCGTCTCCACGACCTGATTGGCCGCATCGAGGAACTCGACAACGATCGTCACCGGAGCGGGTTCGAGCTCCTCTCCGCCGGCGTTCATCGGGGTGCGACCGACCAGATTGGCCATCAACCGGGCCGACTGGCTCCCGGTCTGGAACCCGGTGATTTCGAAGCTCCAGGGGAGCCCCACCAGCTTTTCCGCCGTTTCCAGAAGCTTTTCCTGGTTGTCCACGCCGCGGTGGGCCTGGGCCAGCATCTGGAGGCCATCCGCGCTCATCGGGTCGATCTTGATCAGCTGTTCGGCCACCGGAATCAAGCTGGACCATGCTTTCCGGGCGCTGTCGGCCAGGGCCGAGTCGGCCTTCACCTGGTCGGCGAATTTCATGGCGATTGCCAGGTAGGTATTGGCGAGGTTGTAATGGGCATCGCGATTCCAGGGGAGTCGGGCGATGATCTTCTCGAAGGTGCTGGCGGCGTCGGGATATTTCTCCGCCCGGAAGTACCCCACCCCGACGGTCATGAGATCGCCGACGTCGAGCGAGTCGGTGTTCATCGAGGCGAGGGTGTTGAGGAGTTCCTTGTCGAGCGCCTCGGCGCTGTCGGTCATGCCGGCGGCGCGGAACGACTGGGTGAGCGACCGTTTGGCATCCATGTCGTCGGGGTGCCGCTGGAGATACTGGCGCAACACCTTGGCCGCTTCGGCATGCTTTTCCTGCCGGATGAGCATGACCGCGAGGTTCTGCGTGGCGGCGTCCCGGTCGTCGGTGTAGGTGGTGTCCTCCCCGGCGATTTCAATGGCCTGGGCGAAGTACACGGCCGCACTGTCGGGACGGCCGCTGTTGGCGTAGACCACTCCGAGGTTCATCGCGACGTGCGGGAACTTCTTGAAGAGGAGATGCGCCTCCCGGAAGAGATGGAGCGCGGAGTCGGTTTGTTCCTGGTTCAAAAACTCGATCCCCGCGTTGGCCAAGGTGGCCCACCCGTTCTGCCGGTAGCCGTCGATGTCGATCTCGCAGGCCGGCATCAGACCGGCGGCACGAGTGAAGGCACTGTCGGCCCCCCGGGAATCACCCAGGTAGAGGTAGGCGCGGGCCAGATGATACCAACTCGCGGCGTCATCCGGGTTCTCGGTCGCGGCCTGGGTGAGCTGGGCGTACGCTTCCTGGAGCCCGGCCAGCTTCTTGGCGGCGTCCTTTTCCTCGGCCGCCTTCCGCAGAGCCTTCTGGCCATTGTCAAACGCCTTCCCCCGTCCCTTGAGCACCGGGCACAACGGGGTTTGGAACTTGGCGGCCTGAGCATCCGAGAGGCGATGGCTCTTGATCTCCTGGGCCGCGAGGGGGAGGGCCGTGAGTGCCAGCAGGGCGCTGGCCAGGACAGTCCTGATCATTCCGACTCCTTGTGAGTAACCGCGTGCTCTGGCGTGCCGCCGCGCGGCGCCAGTCGTCGAACATCGTCCACGATGTCGAGGGAGGCGCGGCCGGTCCGCCGGGCCATGCCCACGACATCGTCATATTCCGGCTTCATCCTGCTCCCCCCAGGCCCGGCCAGCACCTTGACCCGGACCGCTCCCGCCGGCAGTTCCACCTGTTCCGAGTGACGGCGAACGGTCTGCCGCTCGGCACGCCAGTACCGCACCCCCGCCGTCGTGCTGTGCCGAAAGATCGCCTCGATCACGCACTCGCGATCCGCCAGGGCGCAGTGGGCCTCGACCCGGAAGCCGATCCGGCCCTTCTTCATCGCTGTGGACCAGACCTGCAGATCCACCGCGCCCGCCTCCATCACCGCCGCACGAAGCGGTTCAAGATACTCGGGCGACATGTCGTCCACATCAGTCGCCACGGTCCAGATCTCGCCCGGTTCCGAGACCGCCTCCGCCAGGATGAGTCGGCAGACATTGGCATGGCTCGAAGGGTTGCGGGTGCCGGCCCCCCAGCCCTGCGAAACGGGACGCCACCGCTCGGGCACCGGGCCCTCCGCCAGCGCCCGCAGCAGGGCGGCACCCGTGGGGGTGGTGGCCTCGCCGGTGACCGGTCCGTTCGGTCCCACCTCCAATCCCTCCGCCAGAATGCCCGTGGCGGGAGCGGGAACGGCCATCACGCCGTGGGCGGCCCGAATCCACCCGTCTCCCAGCGCCACCGGCCGGGTCACGATCCGGTGAATGCCGAGCTGCTCGAACCCTTCCACGACGCCCACGATATCAACCAGGGCATCGAGGGCCCCGACTTCGTGCAAGGAGACGTTTTCCGGGGGCATTCCATGCACGCGGCCCTCGGCGGCACCCAGAAGCCGGAAGGTGGCAATGGCCCGGCTCCGAACCCAGTCGGAGAGGGGGGCCCGTTCGATGAGGGCGATGAGGTCCCCGACGTGCCGGTGGGGTCCGTCAGGATGATGGCCCGCAGCACCGTGCGCAGGCATGGCGTGAGGATGTGGGTGATCGTGTCCGTGGTCGTGATCCCCGTGGGGATGGTGGCGCGCGGAATCCGCAGGCTCATGATCCCCCGGGGAGAGATCGCCGGGAGGCTCCACCCCTCCCGGGAGCCGGACCGTAACCTTGGTGGCCCGGAGGCCGCACCGGTCCACCGCCTCCGCCTCGACCGTGACGCCGTCGAGACCGAGCCGGGCGGGGAGGCCGGTGAGCCACTCGACGGGAGCACCCACGTCCACCAGCGCCCCGAGGAGCATGTCACCGCTCACGCCCGCGGAGGGGTCAATCACGGCGAATCGGTTGTCACTCATGGACTTTGAATATCGCATGGCGGGCCGGATCAGGCAATTGTCACCCGGAAGACGGTGTGTCCCGGCCCATCCGGTGGAGCACGACCAGAGCAGCGGTCAGCACCCCGAGGGCCCCCGCCTGATGGGTTGCTCCGAGCAGCACAGGATGGGCGGGGAGCCAGAGAATGGTGGCCACCCCCAGACCGAACTGTGCCAGCACCAGTCCCCCGAACCAGGCGGTGGATCTCGCCACGGGCGCCGGGGCCCGCCGCCCGATCCACGCGAGCCAGGCCGCACCCGTCAGCAGCACTGTCCCGATCGCGCGGTGAAGGAACTGAACCGTCACCGGGTTCTGCACCGGATCGGTCAGGAAAGGGGAGAGGGTTCCCATCCCCGGCGGAATAAGCCTGGTTCCCATCATCGGCCAGGTGTTGAAGATGAACCCCGCCTTGAGTCCCGCCACGAAGGCACCGTAGACGATCTGGAGGACGAGAAGCCCCATGACCATGAGGGCGACCCGCCGGAGGGGCCCGGAGACCGTCTCCCGTGTTCCCTCCAGTCCGCCGCGCGGAGCGAGATCGAGGATGGTCCAGACGATGAGGCCGTAGGTGAGGAACGCGGTGACCAGGTGGGCGGCCAACCGCAGGTGGCTTACCCGGGGGACATCCACCAGACCACTCGCCACCATGAACCAGCCGAGAACTCCCTGAAACGCACCCAGTCCGAAGATGGCGGCAAAGCGGGGCACCTGATTCCTCCGGATATGGCCCCGGAGCAGAAACCAGAGGAAGGGGACCAGGAAGATGATCCCCAACGCCCGCCCGAGCAGGCGGTGGATGTACTCCCACCAGAAAATGGCCTTGAACTCGGCGAGGGAAAAGTGCGTGTTGACGAGCTGGTACTGCGGGGTGGCCTGGTACTTGGCAAAGAGCGCCTCCCACGCCCGATCGGAAAGGGGAGGGAGCGCTCCCATCAGCACGTTCCACTCGGTGATGGAGAGCCCCGACCCGGTGAGCCGGGTGATCCCGCCGATCACGACCATCGCCGCGACCAGGGCGGCGCCGAGCAGGAGCCAGCTCCGGACCAGTGTCCCGGAGGGGAGCGGAGTCACCCCGCGCCTGTCATATCACGATAGAGCCATCCCGCCCCGGTGTTGAATGCCACGATGCGGGCATCGCGGGGCACCGTACCCGACTCGCACAGGGTCACCGCCGCGGCGAGGGCCGCCCCGCCCTCCGGGGCCACGTCGATCCCTTCCCGCCGCATCGCCCGGTCCGCCATGTCGCTGAGCGCCGCATCGGAAACGGCGACGGCCCCTCCCCCGCTCTCCCGCAGGATCCGGAGCATGATCCGGTCCCCGATCGGGCCCGGCACCCGCAACCCGCTCGCGATGGTCCAGGGATCGGGCCACGGCTCGGCCCCCTCCGCCCCGGACTCGAACGCGCGCACGATCGGGGCGCATCCGGTTGACTGCACGGTGAACATCCGAGGCATGGGCCCCGTGACCCATCCCGCGTCCCGCAATTCCCCGAAGGCCTTCCACATGCCGATCAAACCGGTTCCCCCGCCGGTCGGATAGATGATCACGTCGGGGAGGGTCCACCCGCCCTGTGCCGCAAGTTCCAACCCCATGGTCTTCTTCCCCTCGATCCGGTAGGGCTCCTTGAGGGTGGAGAGGTCGACCGCCCCGGTCTCCGCCGCGTACGCGCGCGACGCCTTGCCGCAATCCCCGATGTGGCCGTCGAGCAGCACCAGGTCGCCGCCAAAGGCGCGCATCTGGGCGCAGATCACGGCGGGCGTGGTCCGGGGAGCAAAGATCCGAACCGGAACGCCAGCCCTCGCGCCATAGGCCGAGGCCGCAACACCGGCGTTGCCTGCGGTGGGAAGAACGAAGCCCGTGGCTCCGGCATGGGTGGCCCGGGTGACGGCGGCGCTCAGCCCCCGGGCCTTGAAGCTTCCGGTCGGGTTGAGCCCCTCATCCTTCACCAGCAGACCGGGGAGACGGAGCGCCTCCCGCAACCGGGGGACGTCGAGAAGGGGAGTGTTCCCTTCCCCGAGGGTCACCGGCGCTTCGCCGGCCCCGAGAGGGAGGAATCCTTTCCAACCCCACATGCCCCGGTCGGTGACGGGCAGGGCCCGGTCGGCCGCCACCGGTCGGGAGGTGTAGCGCACCAGCCAGGGCCGGCCGCACGGGCACACCGTGGGGAGACCGGCGGCGGCGGCGCGGGAGCCGCATTCGGAACATTCGAGGGACCAGGGGGCATCGGACATTTCAGGTATTCTCTTTCAGGAATTCGAGGACTCGCTCGGCCAATCTGGTGGAAAACCCAGGAAGGGTGGCAATCTCCCCCGCCGACGCCGAGCGGACGCCGGCCAGGCTGCCGAAACGCTGGATCAGGAGACTCCGGCGCCGGGGCCCCACTCCGGGGATCGCCAGGAGTTCCGAGGTGAGGGTACGCGCCGCGCGCCGTTTCCGACTGTAGGTGACTCCGAAGCGGTGCGCCTCGTCGCGGGCCCGCTGCAGCAATCGCAACCCCGCGCTTCGCCTCGGCAGCCGGAGCGGTTCCGGCCGGCCGGGAAGAAAAACCTCTTCGTCCCGTTTGGCCAGACTGATCACCGGAATGTCGGGACGACCGACCTCGGCGAGCGCCGCGATGGCGGCCCCGAGCTGACCCTTGCCGCCGTCGATGACGAGGAGATCGGGAAGGGGGCGATTCTCGTCCACCCGGCGGGTCACGTACCGGACTACCACCTCGTGGATGGCGGCGTAGTCGTCCTGCTGTCCGGGGCCCTGGATGCGAAATTTCCGGTACTCGGCCTTCCGGGGGCGCCCTCCGTCGAACACGACGAGGGATCCGACGGTGTCGCGGCCCTGATTGGTGGAGATGTCGACGCAGGCGAGGAGGCGAGGAACGACGGTGAGCCCGAGTTCTCTCCCCAGCGCGTAGACCGGGTCGTCGGCGCGTTCGGCGCCGCCGAACGCTTCGATGTGAAAGCTCTCCATGAGATGCCGCGCGTTCTGTTCGGCCAGTTCGATCCATCGATAGCGGCGACCGCGATGAGGATGGATGATGGTCGTGTCCGGAGCGAGAAGGGATTCCATCGCGTCGGGTTGGTCGGGGGCGAAGGGGAGAAGCAACGTCGGCGCCCGATGGCCGGCGATCAGGTAGTAGCGCAGGAGAAAGGCGGAGAGCGCCTCGGGGTCCTCGGTGCCGAGGACGTTTTCCAGGAAGCGATGTTCGCGTCCCGTCACCCTCCCCTCCCGCACCCGGAGCACAACCCCGACGGCGTCGTCGCCATCGCGGGCCCACCCCACGACGTCGGCGTCCCCGGTTCCCGCGAGTTCGACCGTGTTGGGGGCCTCCACCTGTTCGAGCCAGCGCAAGGTATCGCGGATCTCGCGGGCGGACTCGAAGTCCTCCCGGGCGCTGGCCTCGAGCATGCGGTCCCGAAGCCGGGTGCGCACATCGACGGTGCGCCCCTCGAGGAACCGGATCACCTCGCGGATCATCGCCCCGTAGTGTTCCCGGCTCTCAAGCCCGACGCACGGGGCGCGGCACCGCATGATGTGATAGTCGAGACAGGGGCGGTCCCGTCGCTCCCGGGGCAGATCATCGGTGCAGGTGCGCACGGTGAAGATGCGGCGGATCACGGAGAGGGCCGTGCGCAGATCCGACACATCGGTGAAGGGGCCGAAGTAGCGGGCGCCGGGAATGTTCCGTTGACGGGTGACGAGGATCCGCGGGAAGGGCTCCGCCATGGTCACCGCGATGGACGGGTAGGTCTTGTCATCCCGCAGCAGGATGTTGAAGCGCGGCTGGTGCTCCTTGATCAGGGTGTTTTCCAGCAACAGGGACTCGGTCTCGGTGGAGACCACGAGTGTCTCCACCCGGGCCAGGAGTCGGCGAAGGAGCTGATCCTTGGGTCCGAGCCCCGCGGCGGGGGCCAGGTAGCTCCGCACCCGGCTGCGCAGTCGCTTCGCCTTCCCGACGTAGAGAACGGTCCCCTCGGCATCTCTCCAGACGTACACGCCCGGGACTTCGGGAAGCGCGGCGACGGTTCGGCGCAAGGCTTCCCGGGGGTCATCCATCACGGGGTGCGCTCCCTCCGGGTGGCCTCCTCTGGAACGCGCTCCCCACCGCCGCCAGGATGTCGCGGGCACCGCGCACCCCCAGGAGGGAGGCAAGACCGAGATAGACCACCCCAAACACCCCGCTCCCCACGAGGGCACGAGGCCAGGCACCCGGTCCGACCAGCACCGCTCCTCCACGAGCCACCAGCAGGGCCACCGCGGCCACCAGCGTGAGGCGCAACACCAGCCCCGGGTTCCAGACCACATGCCCGATCACCGGTGCCAGTCGGCGCCGGAGGACGCCGAACTCGATCCAGGCCGCCACGGCACCGGCGCCCGCGAGGAAGGCGGCTCCCCACTTCGGATCGAGTCCCACCCACCCGGGCAGGAAAACGGCGCCGACGTAGCCGAGGGTGATGCCGGTTCCGACCCGGATCACGGCACTGCGCAGGGGAGTGCGCGTGTCGCCGCGGGCGTAGAACGCCGAGGCCCAGAGGCGCCCCGCGGTGGCGGGAAGGAGTCCAAGGGATGCGCCGGCCAGGATCATCCAGACGTAGGCGGCGTCGGTCGCGCGGAAGGCTCCGGTCTGGAAGAGGGCCGCCACCAGGTCCCCACCGAGCCCCAGCAGGAGGACGGTGGAGGGGATGATGACGAGAAGAAGGCGCTGCCACCCGGCGGTGAGGCGTTCTCCCAGCGCGTCCGCCTGGTCGGCGCGGTTCCGGTCCGCGGCCATCGACGGAAGTTCCGCCGCGGCAATGGACATCCCGAAGAGACTGACCGGAAGGAGATAGAGGGTCTGCGCATTCATCATCGCCATGACCGCCCCGACGGGGAGGAGAGAGGCGAGGAGGGTATCCACCCAGGCGCTGATCTGAATCACTCCACGGCCCAGCAGTGCCGGGCCGAAGGTGCGGGCCACCTCCGTGACCTCGGGCCCCGCGTCCCTGATCCGAAATCGGATCGCGCCGGCACTCCGGCGAACCGCGGGCCACTGCACCAGGACCTGGAGCGCACTTCCCACCACCGCTCCCCACGCCGCGATCATGGCCGCCCGGGCGGGATCCCCCGAGGGCCAGAGGACCAGGGCCCCGATGATGGCGACGTTCCACACCACCGGGGCGGAGTAGCTGAGGAGGAAGCGATGGTGGGAGTTCAGGATGCCGAGGCACCAGGCCGACACCACCAGGAGCCCCGCCCCGGGAAAGAAGAGCCGCACCAGGGACACGGCCAGGTCGCGCCGTCCCCCGGCGAATCCGGGCGCGATGACATCGACCAGAAGGGGGGACGCCAGCATTCCGCCGACCACGAGGACGCTGAGGACGAGAGCCAGGAGGGCACCGACGGCGCCCGCCACCCGCCGGGCCGCCTCCTCGTCCTTTTCCGCCACCAGGCGGGCGTACACCGGAATGAAGGAGGCGGAGAGGGCGCCCTCGCCGAGAAGATTCTGCAGAAAGTTGGGAATGCGGAAGGCGGCGGCGAAGGCGTCGGCCGATCCGCTCAGACCGAGGTAGTGAGCCAGCACCCGTTGTCGGACCAGGCCGGCGAGCCGACTCGCCAGGATCCCGGCGCCCACCATCGTGGCGGCGCGGCCGGTGGATCGGTTCAGGAGGACGACCGCGGGGGGAGTTGCGGCCGGTGCGCTCCGTCCTCCAGAAGCTGCTGCAGGAACTGGTTCTCCTCGCGCAGCCCCTGCACCGACACGTTGAGGTCGTCCACTTCGGCCTCGAGCAGTTCGACCTTGCGGGCCAAGTCGGCCAATCCGGGAGACGCCGGGGTCTCGTCGCCTCCCAAGCGCCGGGCGAGGGCGCGCCCAATGGGCGAGTCGACCACGATCCCGAGAATCGGAATCATGAGGGCGACGAGGAGGATGACCCAGAGATAGATCATGGGCGGAGTCTAGGAGGGGGACCGGGCGGGAGCAAGAGCCTCGCGGTACCAGCGCTCGATCTCCTCCGCGAGATCGTGAAGCAGGGCAAACCCGTAGCGGGCCAGGAAGGGTGCCACCGTCAGCCGCCGTTCCTGCGCGACGCCTCCGGGCTGGAGGGCGTCCCGCGCGCGCTGGATCTGGGACAGCTCGGTCGCCTCCCGTTTCTTCTGGTGGGAGACGAGCTTCTTTTCGATGTCGTCCGCACCGGACAGGGCGTGGTGCAGGGTGCTCCCCACCGGACGGGCCAGGGTGGGATCGATGGCGGTGGCGACGCGAGACACCGTGTCATACTCTCGCTCCAGACATTCCCGGATCCGGGTCAGGGCCTCCAGCGCCTCGCCGGGGAGGTGGGCTCGGGCGATGCGCGCCTCCAGTTCCTGTCCCGGCGCGAGCACCTCGCCCAGGGAGATGTCAAACTTGCGCAGGATACGCTCGACCCGGGGTTCCACGCCCAGGCCGCTCCACCGCGGCACCGGGAGCTGCCGGGGCACGTCGAGGAGGGAATAGAGGGGGGTGGCCATCGGGAGATACCGGAGCTCCCCGGGTCCCGCCACATAGGCCACGGTGGGGAGAAGGCCGCTCTCCACGACAGGGCGGAGGAGGACGTTGGGAGAGAAGCGCTCGGGGGCGTCCTCGAGGAGCTGGTCGATCTCATCCCGCGACCACCGTTCCCCGCTTCGTCGGGCGTGGAATCCCTGGTCGTCGAGAATCAAGCGGTCCCGGCCGGCGGTCCCCTCGATCATGACCAGAGTGGCCCCGTGCCCCACCGACACGGTGACGGTCGGTCCGTCGCGCTCCAGGCGCTCCTTTTCCTCCAGCAACCGCGCCTCGATCTCCGGTGCGTGGTGGAGCGCCTTCCGTATCAGCGGCATGCCGTGGCGCTTGACCGCGGGGTGGGTGCTGTCCAGACAGACGATCCCGGCCGGCGCGAGCAACTCGGCCAGGGCACCACCGAAGGCCTCGGCCACCGTGCGACCCGGCCGATACCACCGTCCGAGCCAGTCGAGGACCGACTCCCGGAACTCGGAGGGGGGGATCGCGGCGCCCAGGGCCTCGAGCCCCGCCTGCACACCGCCGTCGAGAGGTTCGCGGTACATCGGAGTCAGGGGAGCATCCCCCGGTCGTTCGGGGAGGGCCCAGGTGATCGGTGTCCCTTCGCTGTCGAGCCAGCAGGCGGTGCTGGCTTCGGCGAAGTCGTGGTCGTCGCCGGCGAGCCAGAAGACGGGGGCGACCCTTCGTCCCCACCGATCGGAGAGCACCCGGGCCAGGGCGGCGGCCGACAACGCCTTGTGCACCACGTAGAGCGGGCCGGTGAAGAGGCCGGGCTGCTGACCCGTGGTGACCACCAGCACCTCGGGGTCGCGCAGGGCCTCGACGAGGGGAGCGACGCCGGGAGCCTCGACCAGGGCCGGGAAAAGCGCCGGGTCGATCCCTCCGGAGGACCGGATGCCGGGAAGAAGCAGGGGGGCGTCGAGCGGAGTCGGGGTCCAGGTCAGCATCGACAACGCTCCGCGATGAGGAGCGTCCGGGCCCCGGTGTCATTCTCCTGGACGGCGGTGGAGAGGGGGGTCCCCCGGTAATCACCACACCGATGGCGCACCTCGGCGCCCGCCGCGCGGATCATCTCCTCCAGTTCCCCGGGCGTGAACAGTCGCACGCGTTCCATGAAGGTCTTTCCATCAGCCAGGTGAAAGGTCTTGACCACGAAGCGATTCTCCCCGGTGAGTTCCCGGGTGATGGTGACCGGTTTTCCGTTGAGAACCTGATGCTCCTCCGGAACCAGACCGTTCACCACGGCCCGGGCGTCCAGATAATCGAGCACGAACCAGCCTCCGGTCCGGATCGTTCCGACCATCTCCCGCAGGGCATGGGCGTGCTCGGCATCGTCGGCGAAATATCCGAAGCTGGTGAAGAGATTGACGGTCAGGTCGAAAGCTCCGGATCGAATGGGGAGAGCCCGCATGTCGGCGCGGATGAGCGGCGCATCGGTCGCGCGCTGAGCCAGACGGAGCAGCGTCAGCGACAGGTCCACTCCGATCACCGAGGAGCCCAGTTGATCGAGAGCGCGGGCATGTCGGCCCGGACCGCACCCCACATCCAGAACGCGCCACGCCGGCTCCCACGGGAGCAGGCGGCGGAGCAGATCCACCAGCCGGGTGGCGTCGTCGTCGTCCCGATGGGCGTAGAGGGCGAGGTACTCCTCGCCGAACCAGGTCTCGAACCATTCCGCCATCCGTCACGCGCCCTTGTGATAGGGCTCACCCCGAAGGATGGTCCCGGCCCGATAGATTTGTTCGACCACCACCACCCGGGCGAGTTCATGGGGGAGAGTGAGGGGTCCGAGACTCCAACGGAGCTCCGCCTCCTCAATCAGCTCCGCATCCAGTCCGGTGCCTCCCCCGAGAAGCACCACGACCGACCGGGACCCGGCCTCCCATGCCGCGACCCGGTCGGCGAGGGCCCGGCTGCTCCAGGCGCTCCCTCCCCGAGTGACAGCCACCCTCACGGCCTGATCGGGAATCCGAGCCCGGAGCCGACGGGCTTCCTCGCGCCGCTGCACGAGCGGAGAGCCCGCCTTCCCCGCCTCGCGCACCTCCTGGACCACCCAAGGTCCCTGACGCGCGAGCCGGGCGGTGTACAGGTCACAGGCGTCGCGAAAGCAGGCCCGGAGCCGTCCCACGGCCAGGACGGCCCGTGTCGTCACGGGTACATGCCGCGCAGCCGATGCACCGCGGCCACCCGCTCGATGGCCAGCATGTAACTCGCCACCCTCAGCGTCACCTGGTGCTTCTCGGCCATGGCGCAGGTTTCCTGGAAGGACCGGTCCATGATCTTTTCCAGGCGCTCGTTGACCGTGTCCTCGTCCCAGAAATACCCCCCCCGATCCTGCACCCACTCGAAGTAACTCACCGTCACGCCCCCGGCATTGGCCAGGATGTCCGGAATGACGAACACTCCGTTGGCCTCGAGGATGTCGTCGGCCCGGGCGGAGGTGGGCCCGTTGGCCCCCTCGCAGATCACCCGGGCGCGGATCCGGGGCGCATTCTTGCTGGTGATCACCCCTTCGAGCGCCGCCGGCACCAGGACCTCGCACTCCAGCTCGAGGAGGTCGGCGTTGGCGATGTGGTCGGCGTGGGGATATCCCTCGAGCACCCGGTGTTCGGCCACCCAGGCGAGAAGATCGGGCACATCGAGGCCGCTGGTGTTCAGCAGACCGGTGGTGTGGTCGCCGACCCCGATCAGCTTCATTCCCTGGTCGGCCATCAGCTGCGCGGCCACGGATCCCACATTCCCGAACCCCTGGACCACGACCCGGGCCCCGTCGATGCGGTGCCCCAGTCGCTGCAGGGCCGCGCGGGTGACGATCATGCACCCGCGGCCGGTGGCTTCCCGCCGTCCGAGGGACCCCCCCATGATGACGGGCTTTCCCGTCACCACGGAGGTGACGGTGTGTCGCTTGTGCATGGAGTAGGTATCCATGATCCACGCCATGACCCGTTCGTTCGTATTCACGTCGGGTGCCGGAACGTCGGAATCGGGGCCGATCATGTCCAGGATGCCGGAGGTGTAGCGCCGGGTGAGGCGCTCGAGTTCCCCGCTGGACATCGAGTAGGGATCACAGACCACTCCCCCCTTGGCACCCCCGAAGGGAATGTTGACGACCGCACATTTCCAGGTCATCCAGGCCGCCAGGGCCGTCACCTCGTCGAGCGTCACATCGGGCCGGAACCGGATGCCCCCCTTCCCCGGTCCCCGTGAGGAGTTGTAGATCACCCGGTGGCCGATGAAGACTTCGGTGGCTCCCGAGTCCAGCTGGATGGGAATCGACACCGTCAGCTGGCGCTCCGGATTCCGAAGCACCTTGTAGAGTCCGGGATCGAGATTCAGCCGCTCGGCGGCCACGTCGAAGCGCGACATGAGCGCCTCGAGCGGCTGGTCCTCATGGGCAAAACGGAGGTCGCGATCCTGCCGAATGATCGGTTTCTGTCCCGACGGTGTCCGAGTGGACATGGCTGCGTCAATGCTCCCAGGTCAAGGTCAGGGCGACGCGACAGTCGCGTCGAGCCCACGGATGATGTCCCCCTCCCCCCGTTCCCACACCAGGTCCAGCACGGCCACTAACGGTTCCGGGATCGAGGCGGGCCACCGATGCCGGAGCTTCACCGCATCCTTCCGGGTGACGACGACATGATCGGACTTCCGCGCCGCCTTGGCGAGCCACGCCACGTCCTCATCCCGGAAGTCATGATGATCGCGCCAGGTGGCCACCTGCACCCGGGCGCCGGTGGCCTTCACCTGGGCCACGAACGCATCCGGATCGGCGATTCCCGACGCCGCCACCACCCGCTTCCCGGCCAGCAGCGGTGAGTCGACCACCCGGCCCGACACCAGGCCCTCCAACCGGTAGAGATGAAGGTGCACCACCCCCACCGGGCCCCGGACCCGAGCCGCCAGGTCATCGGCCAGCAACTCCGCCGTGTCCCGGTCGGCCCGCTTGCGGGTGACGATCACCGCATCCGCCCGGTCGAGGGCGCCTCGCCCCTCGCGCCAGGGACCCGCAGGCAACGGCCACCGGACCGCCCGTTCCGTTTCCGCGGCCACGAGCGCGATATTGTAGTCCCGCCAGACGTCGAGGCGCTGGAATGCGTCATCCAGGATCAGGACGTCGGCGCCCTCCGCCACCGCGCGCCGGGCCCCGGCTTCCCGGTCCGCGTCCGCCACGACGATCGCCTCGGGCACGTCATGACGGTGCACCGCGGCCTCATCCCCACCCTGATGCGCCCGGAGCAAAATACCCGGCTTCTGGCCGCACTTCACATAGTGTCGGGCGATCCACCCCGCCAACGGGGTCTTGCCGGAGCCCCCCACCGAGAGATTCCCGACCGACACGGCCGGCAGGGGCAGGTCATGCGTTTCAAGCCACCCCCGGCGATACGCCAAGCGCCGGGCCGACATGACGGTGGTCCACAACCCAGCCGCCGGAAGCAGCGAGAGCCGTGCCAATCGGGCGTCGATCCGGCGGCTGGTCCAGAGCCAGCGCAGGAGCCGATGCCCATCGCCCCGTCGCGTCACGCGGCGAGCGCTCCCAGCATCGTCTCCCCCAGGGCCATGGCGCGGGAGAGGGAGGCTGTTCCGCAGGGCACAACGAAGGGAGGCCCATACCGGATCTCCACACGAGCAAACGGCACCGGGATCAGGAGACGGTCCCAGCTCTTCACGCGCCACGCGGATTCGGCCGCGCCATGGAGGGGGAGGATGGGGACCCCCGCGCGTTGGGCCGCGAGGAACGCCCCTCCCTTGACCTGCCGACGGGGTCCCCTCGGTCCGTCGGTGGCGAAGGCGACGGCCCGGCCGGCCCGCAGCTCCGCGATCGCCTGGCGCAGTGCCCACACGCCACCTCGCGAGGAACTGCCCCGGATCATCCGGAAGCCGAGCCGTTCCGCCAGCTGGGCCAGGGAGGTGCCATCGCGTCCCTGACTCACGATGATGGTGATATCCTCGCCCCGGTGGTGCCAGAGCAATGGGAAGAGGGCCTCATGCCAGAAGAGCAGGACGTGTGGCCTGCCCACCAGTGCGCCGTGGTACTCCTCCCCCACCGGAACCCGGCGCCAGCTGCGGGCCAGGGCCCCGACCACCGGCACTCCGATCGCGCGGACCACTCCGGGAGCGACCCTCATGAGGCGAGAAGCTCCCGGGCCACGGTGGCCACGCGACGGGCTGCCCCGGGTGTTCCGAGCCGAGCCCGAACCCGGGCGAGACCCTCCCGCTGTCGTTGGGTCTCGACGCTGCCGGGATCGAGCAGGGGTCCGAGGAGGGTGGACACCCGGGCGCCCGTCACGTCGTTCTGCAGAAGTTCCGGCACGATGTCGTCGTCCCCCACCAGATTGACCAGGCTGATCCGCGGAACGTGCAGGAGGCGGCGCGCCAGCCACGCCGTGAGAGGATGGGCCCGATAACAGACGACCATCGGTGTGTCGCTCAAGGCGGCTTCGAGTGTCGAGGTTCCCGACTTGACCGCCACGGCATCGGACACGGCAAAAGCCCGCGCGGATGACGTGACCGCGTAGAACCGGGGGGAGGTGTCGAGTCCGGGATAGGACACTCCGGGCATCACGGCCACCACGACCCGGTCGCACTGTCCCCTCTCCAGCAGTTCCCGTGCGGCCTCCCGAAGGGGGCCCCAGAGCCGTCTGACCTCCTGGGCCCGGCTGCCGGGAAAGAGACCGAGAACCCGGTCGGTGGGAGCCCACCCGAGACGGGTCCGCTCCGTGCCGCGGTCCACTCGATCTTCCCGGTCTCCTGTCTCGAGCAGGGGATGCCCGACGAACTCCGCCCTCACGCCCCGTGACCCGAACCAGTCCGTCTCGAACGGGAGGATCACCGCCAACCGGGTGACAGTGGAGGCCAAAGTCCGTACCCGCCCGGGGCGCCACGCCCAGGCCTGGGGAGCGATGTAGTACAACACGGGCACACCGGCGCGCCGGGCGGCTCGCGCCACGAGGAGGTGAAATCCGGGATAGTCCACCAGGATCACCAGGTCATAGCATCCCCGCCGAAACCGGGCGGAGAGGGTGCGCAGCAACTTCCCATGCCTCGGAATCGCGCCGAGGATCTCGGCGAATCCGAGGACTGAGTACTCCTCCATCTGATGACGCACGACGGCCCCGGACGCCGCGAGATGGGGCCCTCCCATGGCCTCCACCCGAACCTGCGGCGCGGCCGCCCTGAGGGCCTCGACCATCGCCGCGGCATGCCGGTCGCCGGAGGGCTCCCCGGCACTCACGTACACGCAGGGACCGGCGGAGGACCGGGTCATGCGAGGGGCGCCGCGGCGAGGGTCGATTCGATGGCGGCTGTCACCCGGAGCGCGAGGGCCAACGCCGCCCGTCCCTCCGCCCCGGTCACCACCGGCTCGGCGGCCCCCCGGACGGCCCGGACAAAGGTGGCCAGTTCCAGGGCCAGTGCGTCGGCCGGCTCGGCCTCCAGGACCACGCGCTCGCTCACATCGTCCAGGGAGGCCGGAACGACGCCGCTCCCGCGGTCCCATTCGGATCGCATTCGCGTCAGTTCCGCCCGTCCCGTGACCAGATCGAGCGAGAGATATCCTCCGGGCTGCCAGATCCGGAGCTGCCGGATCACGTCGCGCGCCAGGCGCGAGGCGCTGGTCATCGCGACAGCCCCGCCGGCAAACTCGACCCATGCATTGGCCACATCGAGGGTGGGGGTGAGGAGAGACATGCCCTTGGCCCGCACCAGGACGGGGTCAGGACCGGCTCCTCCCCCGAGATGCAGGATGAGGTCCAGGTCATGAATCATCAGGTCCAGGACCACCGGAACGTCGGTCCCGCGCGGCTGGAAGGGGGCGAGCCGGATTCCTTCGAAGTAGCGCGGGTCGTCCAGATGGGGCCGGGCGGCCCGGATGGCCCGGTTGAATCGCTCGATGTGCCCCACCTGGAGGAGGACCCCCGCCTGGTCGGCGGCGGCAACCAGGGCATCGGCCTCGGGGAGCGTGGCCGCGAGGGGCTTTTCCATGAGGACGGCCACGCCCCGGGCGAGGGCCCGCAGCCCGATGTCGGCGTGGACCCCCGTCGGTACCGCCACGGTCACCGCCTCGACCCGGGCGAGGAGGTCCTCAACAACAGGGAAGTATCTGACGTTTGCCTGACGCGCCATGCTGTCGGCGCGGGCGGGGTCGCGATCGTGGATTCCGACCACACGGACCCCGGGGAGCGCCGTCAGGTGGCGGAGATGGTGCCCGCCGAGGGCGCCCACCCCGATGACTCCCACCGGGAGGGGAGCGTTCATGCGGGGACTCCCCGCTCGGTCTGCTCCACGAAGTCGAGAAACTCGGACACCACCTCACCGACCGGCACCTCCCCCCGGGCACGCGCGATGCCCTGGGAGAGGGGCACGTCCGAGTTGAAGCAGAACCGGTATGCCTTCTTCAGCGCCGCCACCACGTCGGGGGCCATCCCGGCGCGCTGGAGCCCCACCGTGTTCAACCCGTAGAGGGCGACCGGATTGCCCACGGCCGTGACGAAGGGAGGCACATCCTGGCTCACGCGGCTCGCCCCTCCCACGAAGGCGAGACGGCCGACGGTCACGAACTGGTGCAGCGCGCACAATCCGCTGATCGTGGCCCGGGGGTGGATGGTGACATGCCCGGCGAGTTGGGAGGCGTTCGCGATGGTCACCTCGTCCCCGATCTGGCAATCGTGGGCCAGATGGACGTAGCTCATGATGAAGCATCCCCGCCCCACCCGGGTCACCCCCGCCGCGGCGGTTCCGCGGTTGATGGTGGCGTACTCGCGAATGACGGTCCCCTCCCCGATCTCCACCCAGGTCTCCTCCCCGCGGAACTTCCGGTCCTGGGGATCGCCCCCCACGACCGCCCCCACTCCGACCCGCACATCGGCGCCCAGCCGGGTGTTTCGTTCGATGGTGGCCCGGGGATGCAGTTCCGTCCGATCTCCGACCTCGACCCCCGGGCCCACCATCGCCCACGGCCCGATGATCACTCCGACACCCAGCGTGGCGGTGGGGTCCACCAGGGCGGTCGGATGGATCGTGGTCACCGATCGACCACCCTCGCCATCATCACCGCTTCACAGACCAGGTTGCCGTCGACAAAGGCCTCGCCACGCATGCGACAGGTTCGCCCCCGGTGCTGGAGAACCTGCACTTCGAACCGGAGCTGATCACCCGGCACGACGGGACGACGGAACTTCACCTCGTCCAGCGACATGAAGTAGACCACCTTGGAGGCGGGATC
This sequence comes from Gemmatimonadales bacterium, assembly GCA_039794085.1. Lineage (GTDB taxonomy): Bacteria > Gemmatimonadota > Gemmatimonadetes > Gemmatimonadales > GWC2-71-9 > OFTM291. The sequence continues at coordinate 43,079 of JBDIWC010000010.1, read as the reverse complement.
CTCGACGGTTTCCATGAGAAGAATGCCACCGGTCTGGGCCATCGCCTCCACGATGAGCACCCCCGGCATGATGGGATGTCCGGGGAAGTGTCCGGTGAAGAACGGTTCGTTGATGGTGACGTTCTTGAGCCCGACGACCCGGTTCGGCTCCGTCGCCAGAATCCGGTCCACCAGCAGGAACGGGTAGCGATGCGGGAGCACCGCCATGATGCGGGCGATGTCGCACCCTCCCGGCCCCCCCCCTTCGCACCGGGCGCGCCGCTCCAGAGCGCGGACCAGGGCCACATTGCCGTGATGGCTGGGCCGGGTGGCGATCACATGCGCTTCCAGGCGCCCCCCCAGCAGGGCCAGGTCACCCACGATGTCGCCGGCCTTGTGGCGCACGAACTCGTCGGTTCGCCGCAACGGCCCGTTGACCACCCGACTCTCGTCCAGCACGATGGCGCTATCGGGGCCCGCCCCCTTCAGGAGCCCCCGGGCCTGCAGCGGCTCGACTTCGGCGAGAAATCCAAAGGTCCGGGCGTCCGCCAGTTCGGTGCGGAATCCTTCCGGATCCGCCTCACATTGGAAAGTCTGCCGACCGATCGCCGGATGGTCCCATTCGATCGTGGTGGTGAGCCGCAGCCCGGCCTCAGGGGCCACGACATAGTGGGCGTCCCCTTCCCGCACCTCGAAGGGACTGGTCACGCGATAGATGGTCGGTTCACCGGGGAGGGTCGTGAATCCCGCCTCCGCCAGGAGCGCAGTCCAGGGGGCGAAGGAGCCGTCGAGGATGGGGGGCTCCGGACCGTCGATCTCGATCAGGAGATCGTCGATCTGAAGCCCCTGCACCGCGGCCAGAAGATGCTCCACGGTCTGTACCGAGGCGTTTCCGTCGCCGAGAGCGGTGCGCCGTTCCGTGGCCTCGACCGCGTGACTGCGAGCGGGGATTTCCGGTTGCCCCGGAAGGTCGACCCGGCGGAATCGGACTCCAAACCCCGACTCGGCGGCGACGACCCGCACCGAGGCCTCCACGCCGCTGTGCAAACCGACCCCGGTGAGGGATCCGGGTGACGCGATCGTTCGTCTAGCCATCCGGGTGGTGCTCCTTGGCGAGGGCCTCGAGTTGGGTGACGAGCGGCGCCAGTCGGGCGAGGGCCACCTGCGCGCGCAGGAATTCCAGGTGGGGACGCGCGGGAAGTCCGCTCACCCGCGCCCCGGGGGGGACGGTTGCCCAGACCTTGGAACCGGCCCCCACGCGGGCCCCGGCCCCCACTCTGAGGTGTCCACTCACCCCGACATGCCCGGCGAGTATGACATCGTCCTCGACGACGGTGCTTCCGGCCACTCCCACTCCCGCCATCAGCAGGCAGCGTCGTCCGATGCGGACGTTGTGTCCCACGTGCACCAGGTTGTCGATCTTGGTGCCGTCCCCCACCACCGTGTCGCCGAGGCTTCCCCGATCGATGCAACTGTTCGACCCGATGTCCACGTCGTCTCCCACCAGGCACCGTCCCACATGCCGCACCGGGTGATGCCCCCCTCCCTCTGTCGTGTAGCCGAACCCCTCACCCCCCAGCACGGCTCCCGCCTTGAGCCGGACCCGGCGTCCGACGTGGGTCCCGCGACCACAGACCACCCCGGGGCCCACCACCGAGTCCTCCCCCACGGTGACGTCCCCCTCCAGAATGGCCCCGGCGCCCACCACCACCCGGTCACCGAGCTGGACCCGGCACCCGAGAATCACCCGAGGTCCAAGACACACGCCCTGTCCCAGCCGAACCCCCTCTCCCATCACCACCGTCGAGTGGACACCGGGCGAGGGATCCTCGGTGGGATAGAGGCATTCCACCACGCGCGCCATCGCCGCCGCCGGATCGTCCACCAGGATCCGGGCCGGCACGGATCCCTTCAGAGCCGCATCCACCGGTCGCATCAGAACGGCGCCGGCCCGGCTCTCACGAAAGGCGGCGTGATACCTCCCCGAGGTCAGGAGGGAGACCGCTTCCCGGTCCGCGGATTCCAATGGAGCCACCGACGTCACGACCCCGTCGGTACCAAGCAGGCGGCCACCGACCAGGTCGGCGACCGCCTGCGCGGTCCACACCCGAGGGGTCACGGCCTCAGTTGCTCTGTCGCAGTCGCTCGATGACCCGGGACGTGATGTCGAGGGTCTGGTCGGCGGAGATGATCGCCGGCCCAAGCGTGCCCATGTCGAAGATGAACGCGTAGTTGCCCTCCGCGCGCAGTCCGTCGATGACCGCCGTCAACCGGCGCTGCATCGGATCGAGCAGTTCTGTCTGTTTCCGTTCCATCTCTTCCGACAGCTGCTGCGTACGCTGTTCGAGGCGTTGTTGCTGTTGCTCGAGCTCCTGGCGCTTGGCGGCTCGGCTACTGGGGGAGAGAATGGCCTGCTGCTGCTCGAATTCGGCCACCGAGGAGTCGAACACCTGGCGCAAGCTGGTGAGCTCAGCCTGAGCGCGATCCCGCTCCTTGACGAAGAGGGACTCCGCCTGGGCGTACCCCGGCATGCCCGCGAGCACCGCCCGGGCGTTGACGAACCCGATCTTGGTCGGGGGGGGAGCTACGGCCTGGGCCGCCAGGGAGACCGTTGCGGTCACCAGGGCGACACCGCCGAGGAGAACAATCCTTCCGATACGACTCATTGCCACCTGCCTCCGGGAATGTGTGTGATGCCTGTCCGACCCCCGCCGTGTCCGGGTCAGAAGAAGTTGCCCAACCTGAAGTGCACCTGCCAGCTCGGATCGGGCCGTCCCGCCGCGTCCACCTTGTCGAGTCCGTATCCCAGATCGAGCCCCAGCGGTCCCAGCGGCGAGATGACCGCCACTCCGAATCCGTAGCTGCGGAAGAGCCGGCTCGGGTTGTAGTCTCGAACTCGCCGATAGGTATTGCCGGCATCGAAGAAGGAGTTGATGTAGAGGGACTGGCTCAGACGAGCTCCCGCCTCCAGGGTGAAGGCGGCGTAGGCCTTGCCGAAGGAGTTCACATTCGCATTGGTCGATCCCGCCGAGGGATCGAATCCGTCGGGCGTAATCGAGAACTCCTCGTACCCTCGGAGGGGGATGCCGAACTGGACCCCGCCCATGGAAAACCGCTCGGTGATGAAGGGACCGGTATCGCCGGAAATGAAACCGGACTTGGCCGTGAGTCCCAGAACGAACTGGACCCCGGTGCCCAGGGCACGGTCTCCCCCCATCCGACCCAGCGGAGTGTAGTAGCGACCGTCGAAGTCGAGCTTCTGGTACCGTCCGGTGCCGCCCACCACACCACCGTTCATCTCGGTGTTCAGGGTGAAGCTGGTCCCCGCGGTCGGGAACGGGAGTCCGATGCGCAGGTCACGGGAGAGACCCAATCCCACCGTCGACCGGGTGCAGTTGTCACAACTGTTGAACTGGTTCAGCAATTCCCCCGCGCTTCCCGTGAAGCGACGCAGCTGCAGGCCATAGGACACGAAGACGCGGGTGAATCGCGATCCCATGAGGGGGAACCCGAGCTGCAGGTTTCCCCCGATCTGGCGTTGGGTCCCGAGATCGCCGATGGTGAACCGCTGCCTGCTGTTGAAGAGAGCGAGGGTGCCCGAGATGCGCGACTCCCGAATGGCCGGGTCGGTGTAGCTCAGGTTGAAGTCACTCACGTTGCGGCCGAACTGCCACTGCAACGTCCCGCGCTTTCCCCGTCCGAAGAGGTTGGGCTCCTCCAGCCCGATGAATCCCCCGATGCCGGTACCCTGCCCCAGGGACGCGCCAAAATTGATGTTGCCGGTCCGGCGCTCGGTCACCCGGAAGATGATGTCGACATCCACACCGTTGGCGGTCGGCTGGATGTCGGGGATCGGCAGCGGTTGTTCGAAAAAGTTCAGGTTGGAGATCCCCTCGTAGGAGCGGATCATGAGATCCCGGTTGAACACCTGCCCCGGCACCAGGAGGATCTGTTCGCGGATCACCCGCTCGTGAGTCACGTCATTGCCCACGATCAGGATCCGATTGATCGTGGCGGGGGACCCTTCGTTGATGTTCCAGCGCAAGTCCAGGTACCGGGTCCCGTCGGGCGCCGTGCGGGGCGATTCCTCGGCGCGGACCTGGGAGTAGATGTACCCCGTGTTCCCGTAGAGCGTGTTCAGGCGTTCGGTTGCCGCATTCCACTCGGATTGGTTGTACACCGTGCCCACAACCTGGCCATCCCCGAGGGTCACCCCCGCCTCCCGGGCGAAGGGGAGGAACGCGGCGAGATCCTCGGTCGAGTAGCGCCGGTTTCCGATGGCTTCGATGGTACCGATTCGGTACTGGGGGCCTTCGTCCACGTCCAGGATCAGGGTCGCCTTGCCGGGGATGGTGTCGGCCACGAGGGAGTCGCTCAACACCTGAAAGTCCACATATCCCCGGTCGGCATACCATGCCGGGAGGTTGACTCGCATGTCCTCCTCCACCAGCTCTTCCTTGAACTCCCCCTTGCGATACCACCAGAACCCCTCCGGCTTGGATCGCATGGCCCCCACGATCTCCTGGTCGGAAAAGTTCTCATTCCCATTGATGACGACCTGGCTGATCGCCACCCGGCTCCCTTCACTGATGGCGAACACGACCTGCACCGCCCCCGAGGGCTGGACCACCTCCTCGGAGCGCACCACAGCAGCGTAGTATCCTCGCTGCCGGTAGAGCGAGTCGATGGCGGCCCGGGACTGGGCCACGGCCGACCGATCGATGGGCCGCCCCTCGAGCACCTTGATGCGCCCCCGCACGGTGGATTCCTCGATCTTCTGCGCTCCCTGGATCACCCAGCGCTGCAGCAGGGGTCTCTCCCGGACGATGATGGCCAGAATGAGATGGGTCGGGGACTCGCGCTGCTCGATGCGCACATCGTCGAACTGTCCGGAACGATAGAGGGCCTGGATCGCCTGCTGAATGGCGCGGAAGTTCACCGGCTGGAAGAGGGGGATCCCCGCCGTGGCCACGATCTGGTCGGCGGGAATGCGCTGGTTCCCCTCCACGATCAGACTGTCGACCTTGGGAAGCGCCACGCCGGGCGGGTCCTGCGCGCGCACCGGCCCGGCGACCAGGATGGCCAAGGCGGGCCCGGCCAGGAGCCGGGCCCGCAACCAACCGAGGGTCCGTCCACCTGCGGAGGCTCCGCGGAGGACGGAGCCCGGTCCCGCGAGCAGCATGGGCGTCACGCGGTCCGGGTTTCGGTCGGGGCGCGGAAGGTCAGTGATTCCCCCCCCTCGGCAACGTCGACCTCGAGGTCGTCGGTCGCCCGGATGTCTCCCGTCAGCAACTTGTCGCTGAGTGGATCCTCCACATAGCGCTGAATGGCCCTCTTCAGCGGGCGCGCTCCCAGGGTCTGATCGTACCCCTTGGAGACCAGGAAGTCGACGGCCGCCTCGGACAGGGTGATCGTGTCCCCCAGGCGCCGCTGCAGATCGCGCAACAGGATCCGGACGATCCGGGCGATGTGATCCCGCTCCAGCGGGTGGAACACGATCACGTCGTCGAGCCGGTTGAGAAACTCGGGATTGAACACCTTGGCGAGTTCCTCCCGGACGGTTTCGGACATGCGGTCGAACGCCTGTCCCTCCTCGGCCCCATGGAACCCGAGCGACTTGCTCTGGAAGAGGTCGCGAGCCCCCACGTTGGACGTCATGATGACCACGGTGTTCTTGAAGTCGATCACCCGGCCGTAGTTGTCGGTGAGCCGGCCCTCGTCGAGGACCTGCAGGAGGATGTTGAAGACATCGGGATGGGCCTTCTCGATCTCGTCGAGCAGAACGACGGCATAGGGCCGGCGGCGGATGGCCTTGGTGAGGGTTCCCGAGTCTTCATACCCCACATACCCCGGGGGAGCCCCAATCAGCCGCGAGACCGAAAACTTCTCCATGTACTCCGACATGTCGACCCGGATGAGGGCCGCCGCGTCCCCGAACAGGAAGGACGCCAGGGCCCGGGCCAGTTCGGTCTTTCCCACCCCCGTCGGACCGGAGAACACGAAGCTCCCGATCGGCCGGTTGGGATCCTTGAGGCCCGCGCGGCTGCGACGGATGGCCTTGGAGACGGCGAGGACGGCCTGGTCCTGTCCCACCACCGCTTCGTGGAGGGCATCCTCCATGTGCAGGAGCCGGGATGTTTCCGCCTCCTGGAGGCGGGTCAGAGGCACCCCGGTCCACCGCGACACGATGAAGGAGATCTCGTCCTCCCCGATGGTCGGCCGACTGGTGGCGCGTTCCCGCTCCCACGCCTCCTGCACCTGGCGGATGCGTTGCTGCAGGTCGCGCTCGGTGTCCCGCAGGGCGGCGGCCTGTTCGAAGTTCTGATCCCGGACCGCAGCCTCCTTCTCGACGTTCACCTGTTCGAGATCGGCCTTGAGGGCCCCCACCTCGGCGGGCGGAACCTGCGACGCGAGCCGGGCGCGGGCCCCGGCCTCATCGATGACGTCAATGGCCTTGTCCGGCAGGAACCGGTCGGTGATGTACCGCTCCGAGAGCTCGGCCGCGAGCCGCAGGCTGGCATCGGGTATCACGATCCGGTGATGGTCCTCGTACTTCTTCCGGAGCCCCTTCAGGATCTCGACCGTCTCGTCCACGGTGGGCGGATCAACCAGGACGGCCTGAAAGCGACGCTCCAGGGCACCGTCCTTTTCGATGTACTTGCGATATTCGTTGAGCGTCGAGGCACCCACGCACTGCAACTCGCCCCGCGCCAGAGCGGGTTTCAGCATGTTGCTGGCATCGATGGCTCCCTCCGCCGCCCCCGCGCCCACCAGGGTATGCAACTCATCGATGAAGAGGATGACCTGCTTGTTCTGCGCGATCTCGTTCATCACCGCCTTGAGCCGCTCCTCGAACTGTCCCCGGTATTTGGTTCCGGCGATCACCGCCGCCATGTCGAGGGAGAGAACCCGGTGATCGCGCAAGGCGTCGGGGCATTGCCCGCTGGCGATCAGCAGGGCGAGCCCCTCGACGATCGCGGTCTTCCCGACTCCCGGCTCCCCGATCAGGACCGGGTTGTTCTTCTTGCGCCGGGAAAGAATCTCCATGACCCGCTGGATCTCGTCGGCCCGTCCGATGGTGGGATCGAGGGTGCCGTCGGCGGCGAGCTGGGTGAGATCGCGGCAGAAGTGGTCGAGCGCGGGCGTCTTCGACTTCTTCTCGGACTTGGGTGGCGCTCCCTGCGGGATCCCCGCGCTCTGGGGCTGCTGAGGAGAGGGCATGTCGCTCCCGAGCAGGCGCAGCGTCTCGGCCCGGGACTGTTCCAGGGTGATGCCGGTGTCGGTGAGCACTTGGGCCGCGATGCCCTTCTCCTCCCGCAAAAGGCCCAGCAGGAGGTGTTCCGTGCCCACGTAGGAGTGATTGAGTTCCCGCGCCTCGGTCATGGCGAGTTCCAGAACCTTCTTGGCCCTCGAGGTGTAGGGAAGCTCAAGCGAGCCCGGAGCGAGGGCGGCCTTCCCCTTCTTGACCGTTTCCTCGATCTTCTGCTGGATCTCCTCCAGGTCGACGCTGAGGTTGGTCATCACCGCCGCCGCAACCCCTTCCCCCTCGCGAATCAGCCCGAGGAGAATGTGCTCGGTTCCCACGTACTCATGGTGCAGGCGAGCCGCCTCCTCGCGAGCCATTTGGAGGACCTTGCGGACCCGATCAGTAAAGTTGTAGCCGTTCATGCGTCATCCACCTTCGGGCTGTGATCCCCGGTCCGGCGAGTCGCCACCGGCGGGGGGGGGTCGTTCCGAATCACGTTTCAAGGCCCGCCGGACCAGGCTCGCGCGCCGGACCGCCAGTTGCGGGTCGTCCAGGGTCGTCCCCGCGGCGGTGGCCAGATGGCCCTGCTGGACAAACACCAGCAACCGATTCAGGGTATACATGACGACGTCTGAGAGCAGGCCCAAACCCACACCCAGACGCACCCCGCTGAGGAGGTTCATCGCCTCCTCGAAGGACAGGGCCCGCGCGTAGCGCAGCAATCCATACGCCCTCCACACCTTGTCCTCCAGCACCCCGGGCGCGTCGCGGAGCAGGATATCCCGCGCCTCCTGTTCATAGCCGATCACCTTCCGAACCACCGAGGCCAGATGGTCCAGGAGTTCCGGCTCGGTCCGCCCCAGCGTGGTCTGGTTCGACAGCTGGAAGTAGTTTCCGATCACGTCACTCCCCTCCCCGTACCACCCGCGATAGGTCAGTCCCACCTGACTCAGACCCTGCAGCACACGGGTGATTTCCTTGGTCAGCACCAGGCCCGGCAGATGGATCAGGACCGATGCGCGGAGCCCGGTGCCGACATTGGTCGGACAGGCGGTAAGGTAACCGAATTCGGGGTGAAACGCGAACGCAAGTCGTTGCCCCAGTTCATCGTTCAGGCGCTCCACCGCAGCGTAGGCGCTGTGGGGATCGAACCCGGAAAAGACCCCCTGGATCCGGAGATGATCCTCTTCGTTCACCATGACCCCGAGCCGGTCCTGGGCCAGGAGGGCCGAGGCCGAGCGGGGCGCGCGGGGACCCTCGGGGCAGGCCAGCTCGCGGCTGATCAGATACCGCTCCAGCAAGACCATCCGGTCCTCCAGACCGAGCCGGTCGAGGCGGAACAGGACGGCGTCCCGGAACGGCTCCACGTCGCGTGCCGCCTGGGTCACGGTCCGCAGGATCTGCTCGCGGTCCTCCGCGCTGTTCCGCCCGGTGAACCCGATCTGGTTCAGATTCCGGGCGATCCGGATCCGGGTGGAAAGGACCATCCCGCTCTCGGGACCGCTGGCCTCAAGCCACCCGAGGCCTCCATCGCGAAGGAGCGAGAGGTCGATCATTCGAACTCCCGGAGTTGGTCGCGAAGAACCGCCGCCCGCTCAAACTGTTCGTGCTCGATGGCCCGGCGCAACTGGGTTTGGAGGTCCTCCCTCCGGGCGTCCGCGCTGAGCGAATCCTCCGCGGAGGGGGGCCGCGATCCGGTGTGGGCCGCGGCTCCATGGATTCGCCGCAGGAGATCCCGCAGGGGACCGGCAAAGGTGGCGTAGCACCGGGCACACCCGAGGCGCCCGGTGGAGCGGTAGTCCTCGAGGGTGGCCCCGCATCCCGGGCAGGCCCCGGTGGTGGCGGGATGCTGCTCGAGCAAGGAGAGGAAGCCCGTCAGCGGGTTGGATTCGAGGGTGGCCTCGACCTCGATTCCCTGCTCGAGCGCGCACTGCTGGCACAGATGAACCACGGCGGACTGATCGTTGATGATCTGGTGCACCTGGATCACGCTGTCCCGTTGTTGGCACCGCGAGCACAGCATCAGTCGGCCACCTCCGGGGCCCGGGTATCGGTCAGAATGCCCTGCTCCAGAATCAGTACCCGATCGGCCCGTTCGGCAAGCGCCCGGTTGTGGGTGACCACGAGGAGAGCCCGGTCGGGCGCGCGGGCCACCGACACCAGAAGGTCGTGCAGGCGGGCGCTGTTGGCGGCGTCGAGGTTGCCCGACGGCTCATCGGCGAGGACCAGAGCGGGTTCCGCCGCCAGGGCTCGAGCCACGGCCACGCGTTGCTGTTCTCCCCCCGACAGTTGGGCGGGACGGTGCGACGCCCGATGGGCCACACCCACCCGTTCCAGGTGCGCGTCGGCCCGAAGCAGGGCCTCCTCCGGCGAGGCCCCGGCGATGCGCAAGGGCATCGCCACATTTTCGCGGGCGCTGAAATCCCGAAGCAGGTGGTGAAACTGGAACACGAAGCCGATCCGCTGGTTGCGAAAGGCGGACAGGGCTCCGGCGTCGAGGTCCCCGTAGCGCACGCCATCCAGTTCCACCTCGCCGGCGCTCGGCCGGTCCAGGGCTCCGAGCAGGTGCAGGAGGGTACTCTTTCCCACCCCGCTCTCGCCCACGATGGCCACGAACTCGCCGGCCCGCACCTCGAGCTCGAGGCCCTGGAGCACCGGCACCGGGGCTCCGTCACCGCCCCGATACACCATCCCGATCCCGCGGGCTCGAAGCAGAGGAGTGCTCATTCGTGCCGGATCGCCTCCACCGGGGTCAACCGGGTGGCGGTGCGGGAGGGGAGGATCGTGGCCAGCAGGGCGATCCCCAGGCTCATGCTCACCACGATGAGAACATCGATCGGTTCGGTGTGCACCGGCAGCCGGTCGATGTAGTACACGGCGGGGTCGATCCGGATCCACCCCGACTGGTCCACCACCAGCCCGATCCCGATCCCGAGCACCACCCCGAGGGCGGTCCCGATGCCTCCGATCACTCCGCCCTGCAGCAGGAAGACCCGTCCGATCGCACGGGCGGGCAGGCCCATCGCCTGAAGGATGCCGATTTCCCGGGTCTTTTCGGCCACCACCATGGTCAGGGTTCCGACGATGTTGAAGGCGGCGACGATCATGATGAAGAAGATGATCAGCCCCATGGCCAGCTTCTCGAGCTTGAGGGCGCTGAACAGGGTGGCGTTCTGGGCCTGCCAGTCAAGCGCACGATAGGGATATCCAAAACTCTCCTCGAGATGTCGGCCCAGCGCCGGTGCCATCCAGGGATCGGCCAGGTCGATCTGGATTCCGGTCACCGCCGTGTCGAGTCCGGCCACCTGCTGCGCCACCGCCAGGGGGAGAACCGCAAATCCGTCGTCATACTGGTACATCCCCGTGTCGAACAGGCCGGTGACCTCGAACCGCCACCGGCGCGGGATCGCCATCCCCATCACCCGGTTGACCTGCCCCGAGGCAATCGCCAGGATTTCCACCTCGTCCCCGGGAAAGGCGGAGAGGCGGTTGGCGAGCCGATGGCCGAGGATGATACCGCCATCCACATCCGCACGGGTGGTCTGGAACTGGAGATCGCCGCGCGTGATGTACCGGGCGAGGGTCGAGGCGGGACGGCTTCCGGTGTCGGTGGCCACCCCGACGAGGTCGACCGCCGAGGGATACTTCGCACTGTTGAGAATGACCGACTGGGTGAGCACCTCCGGCGCCGCCGCGACCACGCCGGGAACCCGGCGCACCGAATCGAGGACCATCCGCCAGTCATCCATGCGGAGCGAGGCCCCGAAGGTGAGAATGCGCAAGGGGGGATTGGCCGTGAGGATCCGGTCGCGCAGGTCGTCCCGGAGTCCGTTCATCACGCCGAGAATCACGATCAGGGCCATCACGCCCACCGCCACACCACCGATGGCGATGCTCGTGGTGAGAGAGGCGCCCCGGGTCAGGCGTCGCCCCCGGAGATACCGGGTGGCCAGCTCGAGTTCCAGTCCGGTCGGACGCCAGCGGCTTCCGTGGGGTGCGTCGGACATCATCCCTCGGGCCGCATGGCCGGAAAGAGGATCACATCCCGAATGGAGGCCTGGTTGGTGAGAAGCATCACGAGCCGGTCGATGCCGAGACCGAGCCCCCCCGTCGGGGGCATGCCGTAGGTCAGGGCCCGTACATAGTCGGCATCGTACGGCTGGGCCTCGTCGTCCCCCTCCGCCCGCTGGCGTCCCTGATCCTCGAACCGGGCCTGCTGGTCATCGGGATCGTTGAGTTCGCTGAAGGCGTTGGCCAGCTCCCGGCCAAGGACGAAGAGCTCGAACCGTTCCGTCAGGCGCGGGTCCTTCCGGTGCACCCGGGCCAGGGGGGACAGGGGCTTGGGGTAGTCGATGACAAACGTCGGCTGCACACACGTGGGCTCGAGGAAGGCCTTGAACATCTCATCGAGAAGGCGTCCCCCTGCCAGATCATCCCCCTCGTCCGTGCCGGCGCCGGCGCGACGCAACCGCTGCCGCATCTCCTCCTCGCTCGCGGTCAGCACATCCACTCCGCTGGCCTCTAGGATCCCCTCGACGAAGCGGACCCGTGGCCAGGGCGGCGTGAAGTCGAGATCCTGGCCCCCCACCACGAGGCGCATGCCCCCGGTCAGCTCCCGGACCAGTCCGGCGAGCATCTCCTCGAGGAGGGTCATGATGTCACCGTAGTCGGCGTACGCCTGGTAGCACTCCAGCATGGTGAATTCGGGATTGTGCGTCCGGTCCATTCCCTCGTTCCGGAAATCGTGTCCGATCTCGTAGACGCGTTCGAAGCCGCCCACGATCAGCCGTTTGAGATAGAGTTCGTCGGCGATCCGGAGAAAGAGCGGCATGTCCAGCGCGTTGTGATGGGTCACGAAGGGCCGGGCCATCGCACCGCCGTACAGCGGTTGCAGGATCGGGGTCTCGACCTCGAGAAAGCCCCGGGAATCGAGAAACCGCCGAATCCAGCTCACGATGCGCGCGCGCAGCTGGAACACGGCCCGCACCTCGGGGTGCACCGCCAGGTCGGCGTAGCGTTGCCGGTACCGGACCTCCGGATCCACCAGACCCCCGTACACGGTGCGACCGTCCCCGTCCCCGTCCTCGCTCTTCTGCTCCTTGCCCCGGGGCAGCGGACGCAGGGACTTGGCGAGGAGAGTGAGCGACTCCACCCGGATGGTGATCTCTCCGGTTCGGGTCCGGAAGAGAGGACCGGTGACGCCAAGGTGGTCATCAAGGTCGAGGAGGGAGACCAGATCCCAGTCCTCCCCCAGCACATCGCGGCGAAAATAGAGCTGGACCCGGCCGACCTGATCGGCGAGGTGACCAAAGGCGGTCTTCCCGGCTGACCGGAAGGCCACCAGTCGGCCGGCCACGGTGACCACGGGTCCCTGGGCATCCCCCGCCAGGGACTCCCCCCGGGCGAGCGCCTCCACGGTCGTGTCAGACCGCTCAAAGCGATACGCAAAGGGCTCCACCCCGCGGGCCCGCAGCGCCGCGAGCTTCTCGCGCCGGGCGGTTTCCACATAGCTCCGCTCGACGGCGTCCGTCATCGGGCTCCGGCTCCGAACCGCTTGAGGTAGGCCGTGACGAACGGATCGATTTCCCCGTTCATGACCGCATGGACATCCGACACCTTCAACTCCGTCCGATGGTCATTCACCATCGTGTAGGGTTGGAACACATAGCTCCGAATCTGGTTGCCCCAGGAATTGTCCGTCTTGGTCGCTTCGATCAGCGCCTTGGCCGCCTCCTGTTCCTCCAGTTTCCGCTGATAGAGCGCCGCGCGCAGCATCTTCATGGCGGTGGCCCGGTTCTTGGTCTGGCTGCGCTCCTGCTGGCAGGCCACGACGAGGCCCGTCGGCTCATGGGTCAGCCGAACGGCCGAAGAGGTCTTGTTGACGTGCTGTCCTCCCGCCCCGGAGGCCCGGAACACGTCCATCCGAATGTCCTCCTCCCGCAGGTCCACCTCGATCGTGTCATCGATGTCGGGATACACGAACACCGAGGCGAACGAGGTATGCCGCCGCGCCTGGGAATCGTACGGCGAGATCCGCACCAGTCGGTGGACACCCTTTTCCGCCTTCAGATACCCGAAGGCATACTCTCCGAGAATCTCCAGGGACACGGACTTGATGCCCGCCTCCTCCCCCTCGAGCATGTCCAGGACACTCACCCGGTAGCCCCGTCTCTCGGCCCACCGGACGTACATCCGCATCAGCATCTCGGCCCAATCCTGCGACTCGGTTCCCCCGGCACCGGGGTGGATGGTCAGAATCGCGTCCCGGCGGTCGTCGGGGCCCTGGAGCATGGTCCGGACCTCCAACTCCGCCAGAGCCGCTTCGAGAGCCCCCACCTCTGCCTCCAGTTCCCCGGCCATCCCCTCATCAGGTTCCCCCGCCAGGAGGTCGGCAATGCCGACGGCGTCTTCCACGCGGGCCACAATCGCGGCGGCGGGATCGACCCACCCCTTGAGGGTCTTCAGCTCCTGCACCACCTCGCGCGCCCGTGCCTGGTTGGCCCAGAACTCCGGGTCCCCTTGCAGGGCCTCGATCTCCCGGTACCGTGCTCCCTTGCCCTCGAGGTCAAAGAAACTCCCGGAGTTCATCGCACCGGCGACGGAGATCACTCAGTCTGTCGGTCAGATCGGTCATCGACATCACAGCCTCGCAGGACAAGGGACTAAAGAGACGAGCCGCCCACCACCGCCGAGGCGGAGCGAACGGCTCGCGGCACTTGCCGAAAGATAGATGGAGTCCACGCCGTTGCGCGAGGCGCCCCTAGAAAACGGGGCGTCCGTCGGCGAGAATCTCGTTGAGGGCTTCGGTAAAGAAGGGGGTCGCGTTGGCGAGCTCCGTGCCCACCTGGTCCACATACTCCTCCCAACTCTTCTGGATCTCCTCCTCGAAGAGGAGCTTGAGGGAGCCGTCCCGCAGCCCGTCCCGGCGCTTGGCGGGATGATACACCACGAGATCGGAGACCAGGGCCCGGGCCAGGCGGCGCGCCTTCACCTTCGGGTCCTGCGACAGGAACGGATTCCCTCGCTTCTTCGGGACCGGGGGTGAAACCGCGAGCGGAGAAGTACCCGTCCCCCCCCCCGAGGGCGGAGCCCCGGGAATCGGGGTCTGGGACAGGGAGAGGGGACGGGTCGTAGGGGGCATCGGAGTGCTGGAGAGGATCGGGCTCTCCTCCGGCACTCCGGCTGGCCGTTGCGTCCGCACAGCCGGGGGCACCCCGGGCCAGGCAGGAGTGAACGGCGCCACAGGGCGGAGATCATCCGCGGAGGGCGGTTCACTCCTCACCGGTGTCGCCGGAGCAACCGGAATCGAGGGCGTGGGGGGTGACGGAATCTCCGAAGCGGGAGCTGGAGCAGGAACGGGGGCTGGAGCAGGAACGGGGGCCGGGACGGGAGCCGGCTCCGGTGCTCGAACCGCAGGGAGTTGTTCCCGTTCTGCCCCCAGCCCGGGAAGGACGTCCGGCAGGCGCACCAGGATGACACCCTCGCACGTGGCGCACCGGGCGCGGACCCCGGATGCGGGAACCTTCGCCGGGTCGACCCGGTACAGCGTGCGGCAGTGCGGACAGGTGACGTTCATCCTTCAGCAACCCTCCTCAGCGGGAACCGCCCGGCAGGTCGGCATCCCGACCCTGACGCCGGTCGACAACGAAGACCGATCCCGGCAATGTCTTGGCGTAGCTCTTCATCTCCGTGGCCAACTCGCTCACCTCGGCCGTGTGGGCAAAGACCCTCTGCCGACTCGTGACGATGCCGATCGACAGCGTCATGAGCGGAACGCGATGCAGTTGCCCGCGCCGGTCCTTCCCGAAATAATAACCCGCGCGCCGATCCTGCTCATTGTACTGGAACGGGACAAGGTTGTCGAACACCTGCAGAATCTCGGCACACACCGGCTCCACGTGTGCCGCCGGAACCATGAAGATAAAATCGTCGCCCCCGATATGCCCAACGAACCCCTCGACCCCTGTCATGCCCCGGACCACGTCGTGGAGGATCCGGGACACGATGAAGATCACCCGGTCGCCCTCGTAGTACCCGTACCGGTCGTTGAACTCCTTGAAATGATCGAGATCGGCATAGCACACCGCGAACTCACCCTTCCCCTCGATCCGGGACCGGATGGCGCGCTCGATCTCGTTGGTTCCCGGGAGCCGGGTCGACGGGTGGACCCCCACGTCGCGCACCGCACGCCCCACGAGTGTGTCCATCCGGGCCTGCTGTTCGGAGGGCGCAAAAATGTCACTCAGAACCTCGTCGGCGCCCAAGGCAAACCATCGGGCCGCTTCCTCGGGCTCATGCTGGTTCATCAACACGAGGACCGGAATGATCGCCGTGAAGGCGTCACTCTTGACCCGCCGGATCAGATCGGCCGCTCCGGGGGTCGCCCCCTCGGCCCCGGCGACAAACAGCAACGCCGGATGCCCCCGAAGCAGGATCGATTCGACCCCTTCCGCCTCGGGAACGATCTGGACCGGGAAATCCTTCCCCTTGGCCCAGTGGCACACCAGATCAGAGGGCGCGCCGCCCTCGGGACCGTGGTAGAGAATCGTGGGGCGTTGTCGCACCCGGCTCCCTGCGTAAAGGGTTGGGAATCAGAAAGTTAGTATCGTCCCGCTCCGCCAGTCAAACGAACCAGGCCGCCACCCCGATCACCCCGTAGACCGCCAGCAACTGAACCCCCTCGAACCAATGGGTTTCCCCGTCGAGCGTGATGATCGAAGCCGCGATAGTGGCGAGCCCGATCGCCATCACCTCGAAGGGCGTGAACACCAGAGTCATGTCCTGCCCCAGGAGCACACCCGCAAGGACCAGCACCGGAGCCACGAGCAACGCGACCTGGGTGCTCGACCCGAGGGCGATCTGCAGGGAAAGGTCCATGTTTCCCTTCCGCGCCACCAGCACCGCCGTGGAATGCTCCGCCGCATTGCCGATGATGGGGATCACAATCAGCCCCAGGAACATCTCGCTGACCCCGAAGGTGGCCGTCACCGCCTCCACGCTGTGCACCAGGAGTTCCGACTCTACGGCCACCCCCACCGTGGCCAGCGCCAGGACGACGATGGAAAACCGCAGACTCCAGAGGGTGCCCGTGGGCCCATGCCCAGCCCCCTCCCCTGAAGTCCCGCTGAAGAGACTCCGGTGGGTCCGGAGGGAAAAGAGCAGCGAGAAACCGTATGTCACGGCGAGAACCACCGCCACAGCCTCGGAGAAGTGCAGGAGCACCGGCGCCGCGGCTGTGGGGTGGGTGGCGAGGAAGAGTGCCGGGAAGACGAGTCCCGCCACCGCCAGGACCAGCATTCCGGCACTCATTCCGGTGGCGGTGCGATTGAACCGGACCACCGGCCGGCGGACCCCCCCGGCCAGGAAGGAGAGACCCATGATGAGGAGCAGGTTGCCGAGAATGCTCCCGGTGATCGAAGCCTTGACCAGATCCACCAACCCGGCGCGCAAGGCCACGATGGCGATGATCAGCTCCGCCGCGTTGCCGAAGGTGGCGTTCAACAATCCCCCGAGTGCCGGCCCGGTGCGCGCCGCGATGTGTTCTGTCGCCTCTCCCATGAAACTGGCCAGCGGAATCACCCCGAGCGCCGCGATGATGAACACCGCAGTGGGCGGGGCTCCGACAACATTCAGGACCATGCTGGCCGGCAGGGCCAGCAGCGCCGGATATCGCCACCACCCTGGAGTCCGGGCCGGTTTGTTGGTCTTGGGGCCGGGGGTCACAGCAATCCGGGAAGGGGCCTCAGCCCGGCGTGGAACCGGTTCGCTCCGAGTCCGGGGGCCGGGCACGGAAGCGCTCGAATCAGTCCTGGTCCGGCCAAGCCGGGAGAGGGCGGTATTCCCGAGTCGGAGGAGGACCGTCGCAAGATCGGCCCGGGTTACGCCTTCTCCGCGCCCCCGGGCGGATGCCACTCGACCCGCTTCGCTCACGGCACGTCGCGCGGCGGGCGAAAGGGCGGGACCGGGGCGATCGGGCGTCCTTCCGCGACGGGGAGGCCGGGCCTGGCGAAGCGCGATCCTGACCTCGGCGGCTCCGAGCCCCCGGGAGTCGAGCCAGTCGGCAAGGGTCGGCTCGTCCTGGTCGAGGAGGGCCAGCAACAGGTGCTCCGCCGTCACCGTGTCCCCTCCCTCCCCACCCCCTGCGACCCCCCGAGCGATCGCCGAGGCCGCCTGGAGGATGGCCTCGGTGTCGGGGGTGCCGCGCACCCCCTCCGGCCAGAGGGAGCTCATGCCAGGGGAGTGGCTTCGTCGATCAGCATGATCGGGATGTCATCCTCGATCCGGTAGACCAGGCGACAGGCATGACAGACGAGCTGTTGGGCCTCCTCGCGGAATTCGAGGTCACCCTTGCACTTGGGACAGACGAGAATCTCGAGCAGTTCAGGGGCCAGCGCCATTCGTTCCTCCGGCTTTCGGTCAATCGGGAAATCCAAACCGGCGAAGGGCGTGGGAATCCTTCCGCCAGCGGGGGAGCACCTTGGCCCAGGTCTCGAGGTACACCTTGGTGCCGAGCAGGGCCTCCAGCCGTTCGCGGGCGTGCTGGCCGATCGCCTTGATCGTCCGCCCTCCCTCCCCGATCAGGATGCCCTTCTGGGACTCGCGCTCCACGAAAAGCGTCGCCCGAATGTACACCGGGGAGGTCGTTTCGCGGAATTCCTCCACCTCGGCCACCAGGGCGTAGGGGAGTTCGTCCTCCAGCACCCCGAAGGCGGCTTCCCGAAGGTACTCGGTGACAAAGAAACGGAGGGGTTGAGTCCCCACATCGTCGGGGTCGTACTGGAAGGGTTGTTCGGGGAGCAGGGGCCGAATGGCGGCCAGCAGCTCCGGGATCCCCCGCCCGCTCGGGGCATCGGTGGAGAGGGTCTCCGGGGGGAGCAACTTCCCCTCCGGGAGGAGGTCGACCTGGGTGTAGACCGGGAGCACCGCGGCGCGGGGTGAGGTGCCGGGGGGCAGCAGCGTGTGGAAGTCGGGGGCGGGATACTCGGCCGCGCGATGGAGGTGCAGGATCACGTCGGCCCGGCGGGCGCTCTCCACGGCGAGGGCGAGCATCCGATGGTGGAGGAGATACTCGGGATCGAGGAGGCCGGGAAGGTCATGAAAGATGTACTGGGTGTCGTCCTCGGTGAGGAGCCCGACGACGGGGAGCCGGGTGGCCTGGGCCTTGGGGCTCACGATGGCGAGGTGGGTGCCGACCAGGGCATTGAGGAGGGTGGACTTGCCGACGTTGGGTCGGCCGGCGAGGGCGACGTGTCCGGTTCTGGGCATGGCGAAAGATAGCCGTTGCCACCCTTTGCCTGTTATTGTGGGCTCATCCGGTCTTGGTTTAGGCGAGGGGAACTTGGACCGGCCCTGTCCAGGGTTCTTCACGCCGTCGTGTGGTTGGCTCTCGGAGTGAGGTGAGGGGCTCCGGTGGTCAGGCAGGCGGGGGAATGGCCACAAGAGGCACAAAAGGCACAAGAAGCACGAGATCCCGCGCTGTTGGGAAGGAGGCGGAACCACAGATGACACAGATGACACCGAGCCGCGCCTCCCGACACCGCCTCGACTCGGAAGCAGCCTGGGTAGGATTCGCTCTGCGTCCTCTGTGTGATCCTCGGTTGCTTCCGGAGGGTGCAGGCGAGGCGCTCCGGTGCTCAGGTTAGAGCAGGTTTGTGCCTATTGTGCCTTTTGTGGTTGCCCTTCGAGGCGAGGGGAGGGGCTCCGGCTAACATGGGGCCGATGCCGAAGCCTGAAGTGGCAGAATCATAACCCTCAGGAGGATCTTCGTGGCGAATGGAGGAACGGGATCGCTTCGCTGAGCACTTCTGGCGCATGCGTCTTGATCCACTCCAGATACGTCGGGAAGTGATCCGCCGTCACCAGGGTGACGTACACTGGATGGCGCGCCAAGGGATGCACTTGCGGAATCGAGATCATTTCCAAGTCCGAGATTTCGATTTTCTCATCGTACCTACGCTCCACCCGCAGCAGAGGGCCGCCACCGAGCACAATCACGGCCTCCACAAGAACTCGCACCTGGCTGGATGCCCAAGGTTCCGATTCGGATTTCTTTTGAATTGCCAAAGCTGCGGAGACAACTTGCATTAGCGCCGAATGCGCTTCCGTAGAACCCTTGATGACTGTATCCCTTCCCTTTTCACCCTGTTCACCTTCGCTCTCTTCCAACGAGTGCAATACGGTGCTGAAGTACCGGCCCTGAAAGAACGCCTTGCCCGAACGAGAATCCTGCGGGACGCTTTCCCAGTAGGTTAGCAGGGAATCGCGATGAAGTCCCGGAACACAGCGCAGACACCACGCGAATGCGCCCTTTTCCCTGATAACAGCCCAAGCCCCATGAGTGTACTTACACTCGACGACCAGGCGCCACCATGCGAGTCTACCTTCCTCATCGCACACACCAATATCACCAACAACATCGACCTCCCTTACCTTATCTTCGACCAAGTCCACATACTGCTCACCATGCCGTCGAGGGATCGACAGGCTCTCGAAAGCTCGATCAACACGCATCTCAAGGCTGACACCGTGGGATTCGAAGTACATCCTCACGAGCCTACGAAATTCGTCTGATGTTGGATCGGTGTATTTCGAGGGTTTACGCCGTCGACCCATTATTAGATCCCTCCCAGGGCGATCGTCCATCACAATCCATCTGACCGAAGAACCAAGAATAGCCCGTAGGAGTCACGATGGAAAAGCCCTCCCCAGAGGTGCCCCAGCGGAGGATACCCGAAAAGGAGAGCTGTTTTCCGAAACAGTTCTTGGATCGCGGAGGTGAAGAAACAGAAACGCCCGACCCCCAGGAGGGATCGGGCGTTCACAGAGAAGGCTGGCGACGGTCTACTCTCCCACCACCTCTCAGTGGCAGTACCATCGACGCTGCGGGTCTTAACGACCGTGTTCGGAATGGGAACGGGTGTGGCCCCCGCGCGCTAGTCGTCAGCCATAAGTAGTGATCTTATGGCAATTGAGGCCGGATGGAAGGGAGGTGTGAGGTCCCAGAAAAGGGGGAAGAGATCAAACTTCACGGGCGATTAGTAGCGCTCGGCTGAAGAGGTTGCCCTCCGTACACCTGCGCCCTATCAACCTGGTAGTCTCCCAGGGCCCTTCAGGGGTCTTCAGACCCAGGAGTGTTCATCTTGGGAACAGTTTCCCACTTAGATGCGTTCAGCGGTTATCTGCGCGCGACATCGCTACCGGGCGCTGCTCCTGGCGGAACAGCCCGTACACGAGCGGTCGCTTCGTCCCGGTCCTCTCGTACTAAGGACGACGTCCCTCAACACTCCCACGCCCACGACGGATACAGACCGAACTGTCTCACGACGTTCTGAACCCAGCTCATGTACCACTTTAACCGGCGAACAGCCGGACCCTTGGGACCTTCTCCAGCCCCAGGATGTGATAAGCCGACATCGAGGTGCCAAACCGCGCCGTCGATGTGAACTCTCGGGCGCGATAAGCCTGTTATCCCCAGCGTACCTTTTATCCGTTAAGCGATGGCCCGTCCACACGGGACCACCGGATCACTTACGCCGACTTTCGTCCCTGCTCGCGCTGTCGCGCTTGCAGTCAGGCGCCCTTCTGCGTATACACTCGTCGTGCGATTACCGACCGCACTGAGGGCACCATCGCGCGCCTCCGGTACTCTTTAGGAGGCGACCGCCCCAGTCAAACTACCCACCTGTCACGGTCCTCGACGGGGATACCGTCTGAGTGAGATTGCTAGTAACGCAAGGGTGGTATTTCACTGGTGCCTCCGCCCCAGCCGAAACCGGGGCATCAACGGCTCCCACCTATGCTACGCAGGCTATACCGGCAATCAATGACAGGATGTAGTAAAGGTGCATGGGGTCTTTTTGTCCTGTCGCGGGTAATCGGAATCCTCACCGATACTGCTATTTCGCCGAGCTTACGGAAGAGACAGCTCCCAAGTCGTTACTCCATTCGTGCAGGTCGGAACTTACCCGACAAGGAATTTCGCTACCTTAGGACCGTTATAGTTACGGCCGCCGTTTACCGGGGCTTCGGTTCATTGCTTCGCCTTGCGGCTGACAACTTGCCTTAACCTTCCGGCACCGGGCAGGAGTCAGTGCGTATACGTCGGCTTGAAGTATACCTTGGCACGCACCTGTGTTTTTGCTAAACAGTCGCTTGGGACGATTCTCTGCGGCCGGCCTGGGCTTCATCTGTGCGATGTCACCTACTACCGGCACCCCTTATCCCGAAGTTACGGGGTCATTTTGCCGAGTTCCTTTTCCGTAAATCACTCGAGCACCTTAGGCTACTCGCCTCGCCTACCTGTGTCGGATTGCGGTACGGTCGACGACAGTCCTGGTCCGCGAAGCTTTTCTCGGCAGTGTGCGTCAGCCACCCTTGACGGGGCCATGCGGCCCCTTCGGCATCGGTTCTCGACTAACCTCGCGGATTTGCCTACGAGGCAACGTCTACCACCTTGCAGCGGATATTCCACCACCCGCCGGTGACCCTGCTCCTGCGTCCCTCCTCGGACTCATAACGTTCTGCCGTCGGTACGGGAATGTTGACCCGTTTTCCATCGTCTGCGCCTCTCGGCCTCGACTTAGGGACCGACTAACCCTGAGCTGATCGACATGGCTCAGGAACCCTTAGGCTTACGGTGACAGGGGTTTTCACCCTGTTTCTCGCGTACTTAATCCGGCATCCTCACTTCTGATCGCTCCACCGGAAGGCTTCCGCCCCGGCTTCACAGCTCTCAGAACGCTCCCCTACCCCTCCTGCTTGCGCAGGAAGACATAGCTTCGGCGGGCGGCTTAAGTCCCGACCATTATCGGCGCGACATCGCTGGACTGGTGAGCTATTACGCACTCTTTAAAGGAATGGCTGCTTCTAAGCCAACCTCCCAGTTGTCACAGCAACCTCACATCCTTTGATACACTGAGCCGCCACTCCGGGGCCTTAGCTGATGTTCTGGGTTCTTTCCCTCTCGCCGCGGTACATTAGCGCACCGCGACTGCCTCCCGGGCAGCATTCAACAGGCATTCGGAGTTTGGTTGGGGGAGGTATCGTTATTCACGACCCGGACCCATCCAGTGCTCTACCTCCTGTGAACTCATTTCCCGAGGCTATACCAAAATATATTTCGGGGAGAACCAGCTATCTCCGAGCTTGATTGGCCTTTCACCCCTACCCTCAAGTCATCCCAGCGGTTTTCAACCCACACGGGTTCGGTCCTCCACCGTCTGTTACAACGGCTTCAACCTGCTCAAGGGTAGATCGCCACGGCTTCGGGTCTACGCCCACGTACGATAGTCGCCCTATTCAGACTCGCTTTCGCTTCGGCTCCGGCCCTGAAGGCCTTAACCAGCACGTGAGCAGTAACTCGCCGGATCATAATGCAAAAGGCACGCCGTCAGGCCGTTGCCAGCCCTCCGACCGCTTGTCAGCACACGGTTTCAGGATCTCTTTCACTCGCCACCTGGCGTGCTTTTCACCTTTCCCTCACGGTACTCGTGCACTATCGGTCATCGAGGAGTATTTAGGGTTGGAGGGTGGTCCCCCCGGCTTCACGCAGAATTACACGTGCTCCGCGCTACTCGGGATACCACGAGGGGTCGTACGCAACCGGTTACCGGGCTTTCACCGTCTCTGGCGGGCCATTCCAGGCCGCTTCACCCTCGCGTCGTACATCCCATATAGTGGTCCCACAACCCCGGGGGAGCATGCTCCCCCGGTTTGCCCTATTCCCCGTTCGCTCACCGCTACTTGGAGAATCTCGGTTGATTTCTTTTCCTCCGGGTACTGAGATGTTTCAGTTCCCCGGGTTGGCTCCCCTTGCGGGGTGACGGGCCTCGCGGCCCGACGGGTTGCCCCATTCGGTCATCCTGAGATCACAGCTTGCGTGCAGCTCCCCCAGGCTTATCGCAGCTTACCACGACCTTCATCGCCTCTCGATGCCAAGGCATCCACCGTGTGCCTTATTGCGTTTGATCTCACACTTTGTGTTTCCCGGGCGCCGCATTGCGATACGCAGCCCCCGGGCCTTGGTGTTGATTCCTCACACCGGACGCGAACCGGAGTTCACGTCCATTTCCATCCGGATCCCTCAATTGTCAAAGAGCCGTGAACGGGAATGGGAGACGAAAGCGCGGGCGACACCAGAGGACTTTCGCGCCCCGGGCAAGCCCGGCGGCTACTCGTCACTCCAGAAAGGAGGTGATCCAGCCGCAGGTTCCCCTACGGCTACCTTGTTACGACTTCGCCCCAGTCACTGAATTGACCTTTGGCGGCTGCCTCCTTGCGGTTAGCTCACCGACTTCAGGTCCCCCCAGCTTCCATGGCGTGACGGGCGGTGTGTACAAGGCCCGGGAACGTATTCACCGCGGCGTAGCTGATCCGCGATTACTAGCGATTCCAGCTTCATGCAGTCGAGTTGCAGACTGCAATCCGAACTTGGACCGGCTTTCTGCGATTGGCTTGCTCTCGCGAGCTTGCGACGCTCTGTACCGGCCATTGTAGCACGTGTGTAGCCCTGGACGTAAGGGCCATGATGACTTGACGTCATCCCCACCTTCCTCCGGTTTGACACCGGCAGTCTCCCTAGAGTGCCCGGCTTGACCCGCTGGTAACTAGGGACGAGGGTTGCGCTCGTTGCGGGACTTAACCCAACATCTCACGACACGAGCTGACGACAGCCATGCAGCACCTGTGCACGGACTCCGAAGAGGGACCGATGTTTCCACCGGCTTTCCCGTGCATGTCAAGCCCAGGTAAGGTTCTTCGCGTTGCTTCGAATTAAACCACATGCTCCACCGCTTGTGCGGGCCCCCGTCAATTCCTTTGAGTTTCAGCCTTGCGGCCGTACTCCCCAGGCGGGGTACTTATTGCGTTAGCGACGGCACCGAAGGGGTCGCTCCCCCCGGCGCCTAGTACCCATCGTTTACGGCGTGGACTACCAGGGTATCTAATCCTGTTTGCTCCCCACGCTGTCGCGCCTCAGCGTCAGCTACAGCCCAGCAGGCCGCCTTCGCCACCGATGTTCTTCCCGATCTCTACGCATTCCACCGCTACACCGGGAATTCCACCTGCCTCTACTGTGCTCGAGCCTGGCAGTTTAGAAGGCAGCCCCGCGGTTGAGCCGCGGGATTTCACCCCCTACTTACCGGGCCGCCTACGCGCCCTTTACGCCCAGTGATTCCGGACAACGCTCGCACCCTCCGTATTACCGCGGCTGCTGGCACGGAGTTAGCCGGTGCTTCCTTTGGAGGTACCGTCATTTTGTTCGTCCCTCCCGACAGCGGTTTACAACCCGAAGGCCGTCATCCCGCACGCGGCGTCGCTGCGTCAGGCTTTCGCCCATTGCGCAAGATTCCCCACTGCTGCCTCCCGTAGGAGTCTGGGCCGTGTCTCAGTCCCAATGTGGCTGGCCATCCTCTCGGACCAGCTACCCGTCGTGGCCTTGGTGAGCCGTTACCTCACCAACAAGCTGATAGGCCGCGAGGCCCTCCATCGGCGCATTGCTGCTTTCACCCCCAGGGCAGGTGCCCCGAAGGTCGTACGCGGTATTACCCGGCCGTTGGGCCGGCTATCCCCCGCCGAAGGACAAGTTCCTCACGTGTTACGCACCCGTTCGCCACTCACGTTCCGGAGCAAGCCCCGAAACATGCGTTCGACTTGCATGTGTTAAGCACGCCGCCAGCGTTCGTCCTGAGCCAGGATCAAACTCTCCAATGAAAGTTCAATATCACAGCTCATCAACGAACGATGGTTTTTCCATCGTCCGAATCACAATCAGAGTTCAAACCCTTTCCGCCCGGGCTCTGCCCCGAACGGATCATGCGGGTCCGCACTTCCGTTGATTCCCATTCCGTTCACTTGTCAAAGAGCGTTGACTCAATCTGTACACTCTCGGCCGTGTTCCGCGAGAGCCCACAATCTTAACACCAGTTCCGCGCCCCGTCAACCCCTCCCAAAACCACACCCTGACTTCACTTGCGCGCCCGCCTCGGAACCCCTCGCGGCGGGAGGGCAATCCTAATGAACAGGATCGCTCAAGGCAAGGGGGGAGTGGGAACAGGGAGTCGGGAATAGGGAATAGGGAATAGTCCCTTACGGACAGAATTGAACACAAAACGGCAACAATATTGTGGGCGACTCCCGACCCCCCCCCGCCGACCGTTCGGGTCACGGCGATCGCATCGGCCGCGCCGGGCAAGGGGAATGGCCACAAAAAGCACAGAAGTCACAAGAGGCACACCTCGGTGCGCATGGGGTCCCACCAGGGGCGAGAGAGGTTTCTGTGCCTTTTGTGCTTCTTGTGGTTGGCTCTGGGGGTGGGGAGAGGTACTCGGCGCCTCTGTGGTTCCGGCTCTGCCGGCTTAGGGAGTAGTCCCCTACGGACAAAATTGAACACAAAATGGCAACAATATTTTGGGCGACGCCCGGAAACCCACGCTGGTACTGCGTTTGACGGCGGTTCGGAATGTATTCCACTTGTATGCCTTCGCGTCGCGGAGTGCGCCGTGACCCGGCGAGTGGCGTTTCCCGGGGCTGACGCCCCTTGCTCGGCCGGGGGAGGTGGCTCACGCCACCGGGAGCCCAGACGAACACCCGGCCGTGTGAACGGCCTCTCGCCGCCGAGCCCGGGGCGAAAGCCCCGGGGAACTCACGCGAAAACTCGACATGCATCTTTGGTTCCGGCTCTGCCGGGTTAGGGAATAGGGAATAGGGAATAGGGACTCGGGAATAGGGAGTCGGGAGTAGGGTGCCGGGGATGGGGAAGTGGGGATTCCAGCAGGGAAGCCTGGCGACAACGAGCTACCCCCGACCCTCTACTCTGTTATTCCCCATTCCCCAAGCCGGCACAGCCGAATCCAAAGAGGCTCCTCGGGGTCGCGTGGGTTCCCCGGGGACGCCTTCGCCCAGGGGAACGCCAACCGCCTGGTCACGGCGCTCAGTGATTCGAGTTCACCAGTCGTGTCCATCCACTTCAGGGTTGGGCTCTTCCGGCTTCGGCATGGGTTCCTATCCCTCCGGAGCCCTCTCCCCCCCCCCACCCCCCGGAGCCAACCACAAGAAGCACAAAAGGCACAGAAACCCTCTCTCGCCCCTGGTGGGACCCCATGCGCACCGAGGTGTGCCTCTTGTGACTTCTGTGCTTTTGTGTGGCCATCCCCCTCCCCCGCCGCGGCCGTGGCGATCGATGTGTCTACCCTGCTCCACCTGGGGCACGGGCGACGCATGCGTCGCCCCTACACCCCACTCCCTATTCCCAACTCCCG
Source organism: Gemmatimonadales bacterium (assembly GCA_039794085.1). Classification (GTDB taxonomy): domain Bacteria; phylum Gemmatimonadota; class Gemmatimonadetes; order Gemmatimonadales; family GWC2-71-9; genus OFTM291. The sequence continues at coordinate 16,598 of JBDIWC010000010.1, read as the reverse complement.
GCTCCTCCCCCGCCTTCCCTACCCCCCACCGCGGCGGTCACACCCGGCTCACCCGCGGGATTCGATTCGGCCCACCAGACGCAACAGACCATCGAGAATCGTCAGGGGATGCGGAGGACACCCGGGAATCCAGAGGTCCACCGGCAGATCCGCCGGGACCCCGTCCCCCACCTCCAGACTCCCCCGAAAGGGCCCGCCACTGATCGCACACGCTCCCGCCACAATGACCAGCCGCGGCTCGGCCACCGCCTCGTAGGTCCGCTGGAGCGCCGAACGCATGTTCCGGCTCACCGCCCCGGTCAGGAGGATCCCATCCGCGTGACGGGGACTCGCCACGAATTGCACCCCGAACCGGGCCATGTCGAATACCACGTTGCCCAGTGCATTCAGCTCCGCCTCGCACCCCCCGCAGCTCCCGGCCACGACCGACCGCAGCCGCAGAGACCGGCCAAAAAGCCGGCGCATGCGCGCGTCAAGGGCGGTGACGCCGGGGATCTCGCCATCCGGGGAGAGGAGCCCCTCGCGAGTCCGCGACGCCATGGCGTGGTCGGTGGTGAACGTCACCGCCTGGTGCGGGCATGCCGCCGCCTCCTCCGGCGAGAACAGGCAGGCCCCGAGGTCCATCCTCGTTCCGCCCCGGTCGTCCTGCACCAGGAGACCGGTCGGCGCCTCGGTCCGGCAGGTCCGGCAGCCCTTCGGACACCGGGCGGCGTCGAATCCGGGACGGCCCCGGAATCGCTCGGGAAAGCCGGCGTCCCCGTCCGGAAAGGAGGCGGTTCGCGTCCCCTGCCGAACCCGGGTGAGCAGAAACTTGAGCATCAGAGATCATGCCCCGCGTAGGAGAGGTTGAAGCTCTTGTTGCAGAGGGGAAAATCGGACATCTGGGTGCCCGGCATGCAGGCCGCCACCCCGCTCCAGTTGTGGAAGGAGGGATCCACGACCTTGTACCGCCGGATCCGACCCACCGAGTCGGTGATGACCACATGGGCAATCTCGCCGCGCCATCCTTCACTCATGGCGACCACCATCTCCCCGGGCCGCAGGTCACCACAGTCCACCCGGATCGCTCCCCGCGGCAGGGCCGCGATCTGTTCGACCACGAAGTCCAGGGAACGCCTCACCTCCACCCAGCGGACCAGGGCCCGGGCGTGCACGTCCCCCGCCCACGCCCCCGCCACCGGAATGTGAGCAAACCGGAACAGGCCGTACGGGTGATCGTGCCGCACGTCCCGGCGTACCTCGGAGGCGCGCGCCGGCGGACCCACGATGCCCAGCTCGAGGCAGGCCTCCCGGCGGAGAACGCCCACGCCCTCCAACCGGGCCTGGACCGACGCGCTTTCGAGCATGAGGCCGGCCACCGGCTCCAATTCGCTGCGGAGGCGATGGAGCCGGTCGATCATCTCGGCCGCCATCCCGGGCGGAAGATCCAGGAGCGTCCCCCCGAGGCGGATGAGCCCACGGCCGTAGCGGTTGCCGCTCAGGCTCATCAGAAGGTTGAGGCACTCGCCTCGCATTCGCCCGAAATAGGCCGCGGCGGGCTGATAGGCCACGTCGCCGGCGATAGCGCCCAGGTCACCGATGTGATTGGCCAGCCGTTCCAGCTCCAGCGCGATGCCGCGGATGGCCTGCGCCCGCGGGGTCTTGTGCGACCGGGCCAAGGCCTCGAGGGCACTGCAGTGGGTCCCCCCGTGTCCGATCACGGTGTCTCCCGCGATCGATTCGGCGACCAGGACCGAGCGGGGCCGATCCAGGTTCTCCAACAGCGCCTCGACCCCGCGGTGCTGGTACCCCAGCATGATCTCCAGGTGCAGAATCTCCTCGCCATGCGCCTGGAACCGGAAATGACCCGGCTCGATGATCCCGGCGTGGACCGGGCCCACCGCGACCTCGTGGACCTCCTCGCTCTCCATCTGGAAAAAGGGGTATCGCTCCCGGTCGATCTCGTCCCCCGCGCGCGCGCCCCCCCCCCTCCCGCCTCCCCCCCCCGGAGCATGGTCCGGCGGATGGCGGCGCACCGGTTTCAGGGACGGATGTCCCTCGGGACGCACCCCGCACTGTTCCGCAATCTCCCTCTCGAAATAGTGGACCTGGGGGCAATCCGGCGTGAGGGCCGGATAGCTCTCCGCCACGATCGTGCTGGTGGCCCCGAGCTCCCCCCGGGCGTCGTCGGCGAGCACGGCGAGGAGGCGGGTCTGGTCCTGGCTCTCGGGGAGACCGAAGTAGGCCACCATCCGCCAGCCCGCCCGGACGGCGTCCACCACGGTGGAGCGGAAGGACTCCGGGGCTTCCGTCGGGACGCTGGCGAAGGGGATGGCCCGCCGGTTCCGCAGCCCGAGTTCATCGAACCGGGTCATGGCGCGGTCCCTCCCAGCGCCTGGGCCGCCTGGTCCAGGAGGGCATGGAGGGGTGCGGGAATGTGCACACCGAGCAGCAGCACCAGCGCCGCGAGCACGAGCGGGCCGGCCAGAAGGAGCCAGGTTTCCCGGAACGGCTTCCCGTCCCGTCCCGTCGCTCCTCCCCCGCCCGCGCTCTCCTCCGCGTGATGCGCCCCACCGTAGACGACATTCAGGATCATCCGGGCCATTCCGATGAAGATGACCGCCAACAGCACCACCATCACGATCGCAAGCCAGACGAGGTCCCGGTGAATGGCCGCCCCGAGAATCGTGAGCTCGCTCACGAACAACCCGAAGGGCGGAGACCCGGTGACGGCGAAGAGGCCCGTGAGGAGCAGGGCCCCCGACCAGGGCGCGCGTCGCAACACCCCGGTCACCTTCTCCGCCTCCGAGGTCCCGTAAAACAGGACCAGATTGCTGACCACCAGGAACAGGAGTCCCTTGGTCAGCCCATTGTTGAGGAGGTGCAGCACGGTGCCATAGCTCCCCGCGCCTCCGATGCCCAGACCGAGCACCAGGAGACCCATGTGTTCCACGCTGGAATAGGCCAGCAGGCGCTTCATGTCGGTCTGGCCGATGATGAAGCCGGCACTGACCACGAGCGATGCGAGGCCGAAGGCGAGCAACGCCGGACGCATGAAGGCGGCCTGGCCGGCGGCGGCCATGACGGTGGTTCCCCGCGCGAGACCGAGGAAGGCACAACTCGTGAGGGCACCCGCCATGAGGGCCCCGACCAGGCCGGGCGCTTCCCCGTAGGTGTCGGGCTTCCAGGAGTGCAGGGGCGCGAGTCCCATCTTCGTGCCATACCCGACGAGGAAAAAGACGAACGCCGCCCGCAGGAGCCCGGGCTGGAGCGTCTCGGCGTGACGCACCAGATCCTCCAGCACGAGCGGCTGGCCCGTGGTCTGGGCGGCAGCCATGAAGAAGGTTCCGAAGAGCGCCAGGCCGATCCCGACCGAGGAGAGGATGAGGTACTTCCAGACGGCCTCGAGGGAGCGACGGTCGCGACGGTGGAAGACCAGGGGGGCGAGCGAGAGGGTCGTCGCCTCCATTCCGACCCAGAGCAGCGCCAGGTGATGGGACAGTGCCACGAGCGTCGCGGCGGCCAGAAAGGCGAGGAGACAGGCGACGAACAGCCCTCTCCCCGGCCCGCGGGAGGGGTCATGGCGGAGAAAACCGAGGGTATACACCGCCACAGCCAGAAAGAGCAGGCTCACCACGGTCAGCACCAGCAGGCCCAGGGCGTCGACCCGAAGCCACCCGCCCATCACGCCGGGGACGGAACGGGTCCAGAGTGTCGCCACTCCGGCGCTGTGCCCGATCGCCGTGGCCAGGAGAAGGGTCATCCGGACGCCGTGGGCGCGGCTTCCGTACGCGAGGAGGCTGGTCATCACCGGCAGCAGGATCAGTCCGAAAAGCAGCATCAGTCGTGCAGCTCCGTCAGGCGGGCGGAATCGAGCGAGTCGAACTCCCGGTTGATGTGGAACAGCACGATCCCCATGACAAACACGCCGACGAAGATATCCAGAAGGACTCCGACCTCGACCAGGAAGGGAACACGCTCAATCTGGCTCAAGCCGAAGACGTAGATGCCGTTCTCGAAAATGAGATACCCCGTCACCTGGGTGACGGCCTTGCTCCGGGTGGTGAGAACCAGAAGGCCGATCATCGCGGTGGACAGGGCGACCGGCACCAGCAGCGTGCTCTCCATCTCGGGCAGAGGCAGCCGGGGCGCGACGCTGAAGGCCAGCGCCACAATGGCCGCCCCCAGCAGGATGGAGGTGGTATACCCGATGAGCGGTTCGATCTCGCGGCGGATGGCGGCTTCACGAATGGCGCGCAGCAGGAACATCGGCAGGAGGATCGTCTTGACCACCAGGGTGCCCGCCGCGAGCCCCAGCACATGCGGGGAGAGCCCCGGATCCAGCGCCAACGGAAGGGCCGCCAGGAGGGCACCCTGGATGGCGACGGCCCGGATGGCGGCGCTCAGCCGGGTGGTTCCGAGGATCCAGAAGTTCGTGAGAACGACCAGGAGCATCAGGAGTTCATGGAAGGAATGCATCAGAAGGTCTCAGCGCAGGAGGAGGATCACGGCGAACCCCGCGAGCGCCGCCGCCGCGACCAGCAATTGGGGGATGCGATTCATGCGCAGTCGCGCCATGACCGACTCGACGACCCCGATCACGGTCGCCACCAGGAGGAGTCCTCCCACGAGGACTCCCAGCGCCACGGGAGCCACCAGGGTCGCCCTCGGCACCAGGACGCTGACGATCAGACTGCCCAGCAGGGCCATCTTGAGAGCGGCGGCGTAGAGAATGAGCGCCAGATCCGGCCCGCTGTGATCCAGGACCATGACCTCGTGAATCATCGTCAGTTCGAGGTGCGTCAGGGGGTCATCCACCGGGACCCTCGAGGTCTCCGCCAGAGTGATGATGAACAGACTCGTCGCGACCAGAAGGAGCGAAGGAACCACGGCGGGCCAGACCGCCGCCAGCGGCCGGCCCAGCATGCCCTCGAGGTGGAGGTCGCCGGTGGCGAGCACCAGGGCGGTGAAGCAGAGAAAGAGCCCCGGCTCCGCGAAGGAGGCCAGGGTCACCTCCCGGCTCGCCCCCATGCCCTCGAAACTGGATCCCGTGTCCAGCGCCCCGAGCACCAGCGCAAATCGGCCCAGCGCCAGAAGACCGGCGAAGGCGACCAGATCCCCCGGAAAGGTCACGAGGGACGTCGTGCCGTCGAGCGGCACGAGCCAGGCCGCGAGGAGGGTGGTGGCGACCAGAGCCACGGGCGCCAGCCGGAAGATCACGGTCGTGGTCCGGCTGTACACGACGCCACGCCGCCACAGCTTGGCGAGGTCGAAATAGAGCTGCAGGATCGGCGCACCCCGCCGACCGGTCAGGGAGGACTTGACCCGGTTGGCGATCCCGGGCAGGACCGGGGCCAGGGCGAGGAGCACCAGCAAGCTCAGGAGGGAGGAGACACTCATTGCGACGTCGTCACCGACCAGAGGTAGAGGAGCAAGGCCACCAGGGAGAGAATCAGGTAGATCAGATACCAGCGAAGGCGGCCGGTCTGCAGAAAGCGGAGGCGCGCGGCCGCGCGGCTGACCCGCTCCCAGACCGGCAGCCCCACGGTGTCCAGCACCGGATCCGCGACCTGGACGTGAAACGAGCCCGGATGGGAGACGACCCGGGATCCGGTCATCGGTCCAAAGGCGGCCATCAGGCCGGCTGCGTAGCTCGACGCCCCGTATTGCATGCGGCTGGTGACATGTGGATAGGCACAGGCCCAGGTGTCGCCCACGCGAGCGATGTCTCGAGAGCCCCTCCTCCACCGAATCCATCCGACCAGCGCGAGGACAAGGACCAGTCCGAGCGCGATCCCGGCGATCGTGGTACTGCCGTCGACCACCCGGTCAACTCCGCCCCCCACCAGGGTGGCGGTTCCGCCGAGAACCACGCCGGCGGCACCCACCGCCACCGGAACCACCACGAAGGGCAGCACACCCACTCCGATGCACGCGGTCGCGAGAGCCCATTGCGGCCAGGTCAACCCGGCGTCCACCCCGCGGGCCATGCCGGGCGCCCCCGATCGCGGCATCCCGTGGAACACCGTGCCGTAGAGCTTGGTGAAGCACGCCAGCGCGAGAGCGCCGGTGAGGGCCAGGCCCACCACGGCGAGACTGGCGATCCGGACGGCGCCCGGGAGGGTGCCGGTTTCGAGCAGGCCCCGGAAGATCATCCACTCGCTCACGAAGCCGTTGAGCGGCGGCAGCCCGACAATGGCCAGGGAACCGACGAGAAAGGCCGAGGCGGTGAGCGGCATGGCGCGGGCGAAGCCACCCAGACGATCGATCTGCCGGGTGCCGGCGGCCAGCACCACGGCCCCGGCGCCCAGGAAGAGAAGGCTCTTGAACAACGCATGGTTGAGGGTGTGGACCAGCGCCCCGGCGACACCCAGCAGAGCCAGGGCGGGCTGATGATAGGCCACGCCGAGAGCGCCGACCCCCAGGCCCAGCAGGATGATGCCGATATTCTCCACACTGTGATATGCCAGGAGTCGCTTGATGTCGTGCTGGGCCAGGGCCCAGAGCACACCGAGGACGGCAGACCCGAGCCCCAGCGCCAGAAGGGTCCACCCCCACCAGGCGGGGGGGGGCACGGGGTGAAGAAGCATCAGCACCCGGAGCAGTCCGTAGATACCGCTCTTGATCATGACCCCCGACAGAAAGGCGGAGACATGGGAGGGGGCGGCCGCGTGGGCGCCGGGCAACCAGAAGTGCACCGGAACGATTCCCGCCTTGATCCCGAATCCCCCCAGGGCAAGGAGCAGGATCAGCGTCAGGGGAAAGAGCGGACCGCCCGAGGCACCCGCCAGGTGGTCGAAGGGTGCGGTCCATCCCCCCCCCCCGGCCTCCCCGCCGGTCCAGGCCGCGAACATCGCCACCAGGGCGAGGGTGCTCGTATGGGTGAGAACCAGGTAGATGAAGCCCGCGCGCCGCACCGGCGCCTGGTCATGATCCACCATGATGAGCAGGTAGGCGGAAATCGCCATGACCTCCCAGGAGGCCAGAAATGTCCCCACGGTCCGTGCGGCGAACACGCCGGCCACCGAGACCAGCAGGACGGTGAACGCCAGATGTATTCGGCCGGCCCCTCGATGGGGGTGCGCCTTCGCCAGGTAGGGCACACCGTAGACCCCCGTGGCCATCCCGACCACGAGCAGGAGCACGAGAAACCAGGCGGAGAGGAGATCCATTCCGAAGGCGCCACCGGCCACGGAGAAGGACGAGTCCATTGTTCCCAACAGGCCGAGGGCGGGCCATGCGGCCAGGACTCCCCCCCCCACGAGGCCCGTGGCGAACACTCTACCGGCCAGCCGCCCGTGGCCCTCCAGCAGGAAGGCACTCAACCCAGCGAGGAGAATGAGCGCGAGGCCCGCGCCGAAGAAGCTCATGGCATCCCGGCCCGGCCGGTGAGGGCGAGGTATCCCAGCAACAACAGGAGCGCCCAGATGATATAGCGGACATAGGCCGTGATGTTCCCCTGCTGGAGGGGACGGAGACGGAGGGCCAGGGTCCGCACCCGGTTCCAGACGGGGATCGCGAGTCCACTCAGAACCCGATCCTGGGGGATGGTCTGAAACCCCTGTGCTCCCCCTCCCCGCCGCTCCGGTGACACCAGAGCGGGGCACGTGGTAAAGAGTGGAGCGCTGAAGGAAGACGCGGTGTACTGCATGCGGGTTGTGGGGAGGGAATAGCCACACCCCCAGGTCGTGCCCGATCCGGAAGGCCTTCGCGTGGCCCCGGCGGCCCGAAACACCCAGATGGCCAGCCCGGTCACCAGGATCAGGCCGCCGAGCAGGGCCAGAACCTGGAGCGGTCGCCCCCCGAGGGCGGGAGCGATCGTCATCGTGGGTGCCATCACCCCGGCCAGGCCCCCCGCAACCCGGCCCGCGGGGACCATCGCGAGGGGGGGATACAGGCCGAGGGCGAGGCATCCCGCGGCCAGGCCGGCGAGCCCGACTCGCATTCCGCCCGGCGCATCCTCACGAACGGTTGCCGCCGGGGAGCGGGGGTGCCCCAGGAAGACGGCCGCGCCCACCCGGGCGAAGCACGCCAGGGCGAGGGCACCGACCAAGCCGATGACGGCGGTCGCGAACCCGGCAAAACGCATCGTCCCCGGGGTACCGGCGGCCGTCAAGGCCCCCTGCACCGTGATCCATTCACTGAGAAAGCCATTGAGCGGCGGGAGACCCACGATGGCGAGCGACCCGAGAAGGAACGCGGCGGTGGTCCAGGGCATGGCGCGGGCGAGGCCACCCAGTCGATCGATGCGCCGGGTCCCGGTGGCATGCACCACCGCCCCGGCACCGAGAAACAGCAGACTCTTGAACAGCGCGTGATTGAGGCTGTGCACCAGGGCACCGGTGAACCCGAGCATCGCGACCACGGGCTCCTCATAGGCCACGCCGAGGACACCCAGCCCGATGCCCAGCAGGATGATCCCGATATTCTCGACGCTGCTGTAGGCCAACACCCGCTTGAGGTCATGTTGGGCGAGGGCCCAGAGAACACCGAGGACCGCGGAGGCGATCCCGAGCCCGAGGACGGTCCACCCCCACCAGGCCGGTGGGGATCCGACCAGGGACAACACCCGCAACAGCCCATAAATCCCCGTCTTGATCATCACCCCGGACAGCAGGGCGGACACATGCGAGGGGGCGGCCGCGTGCGCCCCGGGCAACCAGAAGTGAACGGGAAACATGCCGGCCTTGGCCCCGAACCCGAAGAGGGCCAGCAACAGGATCGCCGCCCCCCCCCCCCGGCGGGGAGGTGCGGGGCGACTGCGGCGAGATTCGCGAAGGTCAGGTCCGGGCTGGACCGCCCCCAGAGGAGGAACATGACAAGGAGCGCGGCCGTTCCGACATGGGTCAGGACCAGATACAACAACCCCGCGCGGCGGACCTCCTCGTCCTCATGCTCGAAGACCATGAGAAGGTAGGCGCCGAGCGCCATCAGTTCCCAGGCGAACAGGAACAGCACGGCGGACCGGGCCACCAGGACCCCCACCATCGCGGCCACGAACACCGCGAAGGTGGCATGGACCGAGGTCACCCCACGGTGCCCCCGCTCCGGCGCCAGATAGGTGACCCCATACATCGTGGTGGCCATCGCCACCAGACTCAACAGAAGCAGAAACCAGGCGGAGACAAGATCGATCCCGGCCACCCAACGCCCCCCCGGCAAGGAGGACATCCAGCTCACCGGCTCCCACTCCGCCCCACGAAGCACCAGCACCGCCGCGACGGCCAGCAGGGCGCTGCCGGCCACCACGAACATCCGGAACGCGACCTCGGCAACTCGGGGCCACCGACGGAGCACGACCACACTCGCGGCGCCCCCCAGAATGAGGAGAATCGCGGTCCCGATCAGGACCATCGGCGCCCCCCTCCCCGACACCCCGCGCGCCCGGGAACGGAGGGCACAGCCGTGCGGCCGATTCGGACAGGGTTCATGGGGACGGAGGGATGGAAAACTGCCCCGTCGTGGTCCCCTCCAGCCGGGCGATCCGGGTCAGGATGAGGTCGTCGGAAGCCCGGGCAGCGAGCAGATCCCGCAACCCCTGGTCCCGCAGCAGAAAACCGAGTTGCGCCAGAATGCGCAGGTGCGCGGGGATGTTCTGGCTCACCACCAGAAAGATCGAATGCACCGGTTGGCGGTCGATGGAGTCGAAATCCACCGGCCGCCGCAACAGGAAGAGCGCCACGAGGGGCCGGTCGACGTGGAGGAGGATGGGGTTGCGAACGTGGGGAATCGCAATCCCGTTCCCGATCCCGGTCGATCCCATCGCCTCCCGGCTCTCGAGCACCGTGAGAAGGTGGTCCCGATTCACCTCGGGAGGAAGCGGAAGGTGATGGACGATGGAGGCCAACACCGCATCCTTGTCCTCCCCTTCCACGTCCCGATGGATCCCACCCGTTTCCAGGAGTTCCCCCATCGGGGGCACCGTGATGGGCTCCTTGCGGGCATCGTTCAGCAGCGTCCGGGACACCTGAATCCCCTGCTCACTGGCCCATTCCCACACCTCGATCGCGTTGAGGTGCAACCGCTCATTGACCAGGTGGACCGGGAGACCGCGACTGGCGATCCACTGCCGCACGACGGCCTCATCGACCCCGAAATAGGAGGCCGCCTGGCGCACGGTCAGCTGCATGAGGACCGGAGCGTCATGGGGTTTCACGGAACATGGTGGCCTCGGCACGGCGCACAATCCCCTGGACTTCCGCCCCGGTTCGCGCCGCCCGAAGGTCCCGCAGGAACCCCGGGAACCGGCTCAGCCGGGCCGCCCCGGCGAGCATCGCAAGGTGTCGGCGGTCATCGCCGGCCAGCAACAGGAGGAAGAGATCCGTGGAGGCGCCGTCGGCCGCACCAAAGTCGATGGGTTCCGCAAGGCGGCCCACGGCGACCAGATCCACACCGGTCAATATCCGGGGCTGCCAGCGAGCGGTGTGGAGAAAGGCGATGCCCTCGACCGTGCCCGTGGGGTGGGCCTCTTCCCGTTCGCAAATCCTGTCGGCAAGAATCGCCCGGTCGACCCAGTCCGGGAGAGCCACCGCGCCGACGAGGGCGTGGATGACATCATGCCGACTTCCCGGGGAGAGGTCGATCAAGGCGTTGGCTTCGGTCAGCACACTCCCGAGGGGCCCGGCACCATCATGAAGCTGGAGATTCATCTCCCGCAGATCGGGTAACGCGAGGCGCGCCATCCGCAGGTCCAGCCAATAGTCAACCTCGGACTTCCAGAACCTCCATTGGCCGCCGACCTTCCGCCCCGGCAGATCCCCGCGGTTGACCATCCGACAAATGGTTCGCTCGGAGACCTGAAGCTGCTCGGAAAGTTGCTTGACGGAGAGTGAGGTCACGTGGGGCCAGGAGAGTCCTTTCCCAAAAAAGGTACTTTCATGCCCCGAACCGGGCAAGTGTGTTGGAGGACGGGACTTGGGAAGTGCCAATCGCCGCCCGGCCCCCCGCCGTGGCCACGCGCCGAATCCCCTCTCGGCGGCCCCCGAACGGACCTCGCGCCTCCTGCTGCTCACCCGCCAGCCCAACAAGAGAGCCGCTCCGGTCGTCACCGCCTTGGAGGCCCTCTTCGGACCACTCCCGCCCGCCCTACGGCAGAGCATCACCTTCGACAATGGCACCGAGTTCGCTCACCACACCGACCTCCACGCGCTGGGCGTCCAGACCTACTTCTGCGACCCCCACTCCCCGGGGCAGAAGGGAGGCATCGAAAACGCCATCGGCCGGGTCCGGCCCCGGCTCCCCCGCAAGACCGATCTCGCCACGCTGCCCGACCCGGTGCTCCACGCCGTGGCCCAGGCCTACAATCACACGCCGCGCAAATGCCTTGACTTCCGCACCCCCGCCGAGGTCTTCTTGAGTCTCCTGTTGCACTTCGAATGTGAATCCACCTCCCGGCTTCCGCCGGGATGACGAATCGTCGCAGATCCTAACCTTCCACGTCCTATGTCCTATGTCCTACGTCCTACGTCCTATGTCCTATGTCCTACGTCCTATGTCCTACGTCCTTCCCTCACGGCGTCAATTCCCGCCTCCGGGGTTCCATCCGGATGATCCAGAGGCCGTTGTTCATGTCGTTCACGTAGGCCAGGCCATCCCGCACCACCACGCCCCAGGTCATGGCGCTGTTGGCCACGTTCCCCTGCATGTCCGCCGTGTTCACATGCACCATCTCCCGGCCCTGGGCGCGCAGGTCGCCGAGGAGGTCGCCGGAGATGTCGAAGGCGCGGAAGCCCGCGTTGTACGCCCCCATGTAGAGGGTGTCGCCGGCCACCCACACGTTGTGCACCCCGCCAAACTCCGGTTCGTACCATGCCACCGACCTGGGGTTCGTGAGGTCGCTCACGTCCACCACTTGCAGGCGGCCGTAGGCGCGGCCCGCCGCCGCGTCCTTGGCCCCCGTGACCCCGCTCGCCGGGAAGACCTCATCGGCGATGAAGACGTACCGGCCCGCGCGCCACGCGGTGTGGGTGCCCCGGATGAACCCCGGCCCGCCCGCGGCTTCCACGTCCCGATACAGCGCGTTCAAGTCATACTTGAACTGGGAGACAAACTGCGGGTTCGAGGGACTCCCGCCCCGGATGCCGTTCCCGACGTCGAGGATGACGAGTCCGTCGTTCCAGTAGCTCAGGTAGGCGAGTCCCTCCTGCACATCCACATCGTGCAGCGAGCGGCCGGCATCGGGGCGGTCGGTCTGCCAGCGGCCCACCTCCCGCGGCTGGTAGGGATTCGAGATGTCCACGATGTGGAAGGCCCCGGTTCCGTCATTGGTCAGGTAGACGTGGGTGCCGAACTTTTCCTGGTGGTAGACAAACGCGGAATGCACCCCCGACGTGACCCCGTCGGTGAACTCGGCGATCGGTGTCGGGTGCGCCGGATCCTCGGCCGAGGCGATCACGATCCCGTTCTTCCGGTCGGCGGCGCCCTCCCGGGTGAAGACCAGGAACTTCCCGTCGGGTGTCGTCATCACGTCGTTCACGCGCCGGGTGTTGGCCACGATCGAGTCGGTCACGACCGGGGTGGCGGGGTCGCTGATGTCGAGGGCATACATCACGTCGCCCCCGCGGCCCGATCCGAGATAGGCGTGCTTCCCGTCGGGGTGGAGCCACACCTCCTCGGTGCTGAACCGGGTGCGCGGGAGCCGCCCCACCACGGTGGCGGGGCGCCGGACATCCCGGGGCACGAGGCGCACCGTGGCCACGGCCGAGCGTCCGCCGATGGTGGCGGTGACGGTGTACTCCCTGGCCTCGTAGCCGACGAAGCGTCCGTCGGCGGCGAGGATCCCCTGCCCCGGAGAGAAGGACCACTGCGGCGTAACGTCCGGGATGACCGCGCCGGCCGCGGTGCGGGCCACGGCACGGAAGGGAACGACGTCCCCGGTCCGGGCCTCGGTGGTTCCGGGGGTGATCTCCACCGTGGCCACGGTGTTCGGAACGACCCGCACGGTGAACGACGCGGTGGCGGCGCCGGCCGTGGCCGTGATCGTCGCCGAGCCCGCCGCCACTCCGGTGAGGAGACCGTCATCCCGCACCCGGGCGGCGGCCGGGTTGGAGGACGCCCAGGAGAGCCGGTCCTCGCGTTCGTCTCCCGCCGCGGACCAGGAACGTCCGCTGAGCCGGATCTGCTCCCCGGCCAGGAGCACCGCGGGCGTCGGCGTGAGTTCCACCCGGGTCGCGGGCCCCGGCACCATCCGCACCTCCACCCGTTCCACCTTTGGCCGCGCTCCCGTCACCCGCGCCACCACCGACACGATGAAGGACCCGGTCGACCCGGAACGGACCAGGCCATCGGGCTCGACCTCACCCTCGAACCGGCCCCCATCCGAGACGAAGGCGATGGTGGCCTCAGGGATCGGTCGTCCGCCTTCGTCATAGGCCACGGCCCGGAGCCGGAGCGTGTCCTGCGCGGGCATCGTGATCAGGGGCCCGGGCACAACCTCCAACCGGGCGATGGTCCGGGTCTGGGCCGCGAGGGGGCCCGCAGGCAGAAGGAGTAGGACGAGAGCGGCGCGAGACAGGTTCACGGGAATCCCCGGGCAAGGAGTGAATGACACTGCGGAGTCAGGAGGTGGGGGGAATGAATCCGGGACCATCCTCGATCCAGGAGCGGTGGTAGGTGTCGTCCTCGATGCCGAGCGCCGCGCGGGCCACGTGCAGGGGACGGAAACTGTCCATCATCACCGCCAGCTCGTCGGTGCGGGCCGCGCCGATGCTCGCCTCGGCGCGACCGGGGTGTGGTCCGTGGGGGATGCCATCGGGATGGAGCGTCACGCTCCCGAACTCGATCCCTTTCCGGCTCATGAACTCGGCGCTCGCGTAGTAGAGCACCTCGTCGCTGTCCACGTTGCTGTGGTTGTAGGGTGCGGGGACGGCCTCGGGATCGAAGTCGAAGGGGCGCGGGCAGAAGGAGCAGATGACGAACCCGTCTCCCTGAAAGGTCTGATGCACGGGGGGAGGCTGATGGATCCGGCCCACGATCGGTTCGAAGTCGTGAATATTGAAGGCCCACGGGTAGTAGTAACCATCCCACCCGACCACGTCGAAGGGGTGATGATCCAGCACCACCTCGGTGAGGCCGTCGTACTGCTTCACCAGGATCGGGAATTCACCCTTTTCGTCGACGGTGCGCAACTCCGCCGGGCGGCGGATATCCCGCTCGGAGAAGGGTGCTCCCTCCACCATCTGTCCGAAGTCGTTCCGGTAGCGCGACGGCGTCCGGACGTGCCCGCGGCTCTCGATGACCAGGAGCTGATGGGGTTCGGGATTCATGCGATACCGATGCAGAATACCGCGGTGGACAACGAGATAGTCTCCCTGCCGGTAGGGAAGGTCGCCGAACTGGGACTCGAGCACACCGCGTCCGGCGCTCACGTAGACGACCTCGTCTCCCTGGGCATTGCGATAGAAGTGGGTGTCCTCCCGGTCGGGACGAGCCGCGAGCAGGGCCACATCGCCGTTGAAGAGAAGCGGCGTCCGGTCGAGCGTGGGGCTCCCCCCCTCGGGCAGGCGGGTGGTCCGGAAGTGCCGGTGCCGGAGCGCGGGGTTCGGGTCGGCCTCCCAGCGAATCTCCCGCTTGCGTTCGACGCGAAGGACCGTGGTGGGAGGATGAAGGTGGTAGAGCAGTGACGCGGGGCCGGTGAACCCCTTGTTGCCCACCAGTTCCTCGGCGTGGAGCCCCCCGTCGGGCTTGCGGAAGATGACGTGGCGCTTCCGGGGAATCTGGCCCAGGGTGTGGTAGAGTGGCATCGGTGTTCCGTCGGGTCAGAGATTGCCGCGGAGGGCCTGTTCGCGTTCGATCGCCTCGAAGAGCGCCTGAAAGTTGCCCTTGCCGAAGCTTTTGGCCCCCTTGCGCTGGATGATCTCGAAGAAGAGGGTGGGTCGATCCTGGACCGGCTTGCTGAAGATCTGCAGGAGGTACCCCTCGTCATCCCGGTCCACCAAGATGCCGAGATCCCGGAGGGGATTCAGATCTTCGTCGATGTGGCCAACCCGGTCGAGCACAGTGTCATAGTAGGTCGCCGGCACCTGGAGGAACTCGATGCCGCGATCGCGCAGGGTGGTGACGGTATGGATGATGTCGTCGGTGGCGAGGGCGAGGTGCTGGACGCCGGGGCCGCCGTAGAAGTCGAGATACTCCTCGATCTGGCTCTTGCGACGTCCGCTGGCCGGTTCATTGATCGGGAACTTGATGCGGCCGTTTCCGTTGGCCATGACCTTCGACATGAGGGCCGAATACTCGGTGGTGATGTCCTTGTCGTCGAAGGAGATCAACTGGCTGAAGCCGAGCACGTCGCGATAGAAGGCCACCCAGCGGTTCATGGCGCCGAGCTCGACGTTCCCGACACAATGGTCGACATAGTGGAGCCCGGCGGGAGGAACCTCCACCGTGCTGGACCGAGGCACGAACCCCGGGAGAAAGGCACCCCGGTAATCGCGCCGTTCGACCAGACTGTGGATCGTCTCCCCGTAGGTCTGGATCCCCGCCACCACCGCGGTGCCATGGTCATCCTCCAGCACCTGCGGTTCCCGCACCGAGACCGCCCCTCGCTCCACGGCGGTGGCATGGGCCGCGCGGGCATCGTCCACCCAGAGGGCGATGTCCCTCACCCCGTCTCCATGCACGAGCACATGACGGGCCACCTCGTGGTTCGGCCCGAGCGCGGACGTGAGGAGCAGGCGGATCCGATCCTGGGCCAGCACGTAGGTGACGCGGTCCCGGCACCCGGTTTCCGGCCCCCGGTACCCCACCAGGCGGAATCCCATGCAGTGCTGGTAAAAGAGCGCGCTCTGCCGGGCATTCCCCACCCAGAATTCGACGAAGTCGGTCCCGTTGATCGGGAAGGCGTCGTGGACCGCCGTCCGGGGAGACAGGGTGTCTGATTGGGTCATGGCGCGCTCCGGGAATGGACCATCCGCAATGTAGCCGCCCCGGCCCGGACCGAGGAGGGCCCCCCGGACGAAATCAGCGCTTGCGCATCACCACATCGTCGGAGCGGACCCGCGGCCCAATGGACAGGACCAGCAGCTCGGTCTTGTACCCGGGGGCGGTGACCCGCACGTACTGGGTGCGGCATTTTTCGAGACTCTTCGGATCGAACTGCAGCTCGTATTCCCCGGTCCCGGTGGTCCAGGTGACGAAGGTGGTGCCGACCACCTGGAGGTGGGCTCCCACCAGGGGC
Organism: Gemmatimonadales bacterium; assembly: GCA_039794085.1. Taxonomy (GTDB): domain Bacteria; phylum Gemmatimonadota; class Gemmatimonadetes; order Gemmatimonadales; family GWC2-71-9; genus OFTM291. Next base: position 445 of record JBDIWC010000010.1, on the reverse strand, counting down.
CCCCGGCGGTCCTGGGTGAGGATGCGTCCTCGGACCTTGGCGAGCAGCGGCTTGCCATCCTCTCCCTGGCCCAGGTCGGGGATCTCCGGGCACTGCCCGGTGGCCGTCGGATTGGACGGTCGCCACCGGCGGGCATCGAAGGGGGAGGGACCGAGCCGTGGAGCCCCCATGCTGCTCTCGAGGTCATCTCCTTCCAGCGTGTTGGCCGATTCGGACCCGTTCGTGCCGGAGGAGGGAGGAGGGGCCAGGGCCAGAAGCATCGACCCTTGCAGGCGCCGCAACGCCTCGGACGCGGTTTCGATCCGGCGGGACCGCCTCGGGGGTTCCGGTGCTTCCGTCTCCGGCTTTCGCTCCCCGTCGGGGTCGGTGACCGGTGGCTCCTCGGTCAACGGCTTCCGGTCACCATCCCTGGGGGGAAGGTCGGGATGATCGGAATCGGGCAACA
>JBDIWC010000009.1:0-94411 GCA_039794085.1 Gemmatimonadales bacterium | reverse complement strand
GTGCACTCTTCCCCGTGCGAAGATCGAAGCTCTTCCGGGAGGCGAAGCGCCGTTTCCGCGCGACAGCCCACCGGAGAATCTGCCGGGAAAGCCGGATGCGGGAAATCCGCATGTCCGGTTTGAGGAGTGGCGCCAGGGCAACCTGGCGTCTACTCTACTGGTTCCCTGGGGTTCTGCCGGTGGGCAACGATCCGGCGCGGAGGATTCAAGCACGCATTTTGTGTTTTTGTGGTTGGCTTTCAGGTGAGGGAAAGCGCTCCGACCGGGCATGAAATGGATCCATGCCAAAGCCTGAAGAGCCCGTTGTCATTCCGATCATCAGAGGTTCCTGAATTCCTAGCGCCGGGACCCGCGTCGCCGCCCCTGGGCCGAACCCGGCACCGGCATTCGCAGAAAACGGAGCGCCTCCGCCAGGGCAGGGTGCTCCGGAAGGAGCGGGCCGGGAGTGTCGACCATCCATGAGCCGGGCCCGCATCGGTCGGCATGGAGGACCGTGGTGTGCCACTCCCCGGTCAGGGAAGACCACCAGCGAAGACCGGCATGACCCGCGTTGTGGATCCGCCGTGCCAGCTCCTGGGTCGTGCGGCGGTCATGGCTCGCCACCTGGTCGGGACGGATCCCCAGACGCACCAACGTGGAGGGATCGGTCAGATCGGCAAGGGTGCCGGTCGAGAGGGAGGCCGTGCGGAATGCGGCCACGGCGAGAGGTCGGCCTCGACGCTGAAGCATGGCGGGATGGAACGGGTTGCCGCGGAATCCTTGGAGCACTTCGGCGATGGCGTGAGCCGCCGACTCACCGAGATAGAGAATCGGGGGCTTGCCGAAGAGGTCGAAGCGACCGGTCCGCTGCCCGGGAGCCAACCACTCCGCCGATCCCTCGTCCCCCGGGGCTGCCGCCGTGTCCCAGGGGAAACACCGCCAGCCGAGAAGGCGGCTCACGCGAAGGCGCCGGCTCGCTCACTTTCGATGGCGGCCATCACCTCGGCGACTGCTCCTTCGTGGATCAGGTCGATCGGGCGACGATGCCCGAGATGGGCATTGACTCCATGGAGCCACGCCGGAATCGTCTCCTCGTCAATCAGCGTGAGGAGAGATCCCACGACCGCGGCCAGGCCCGCGGAGCGCTCTGCCGCTCGGGCCCCAAGCCGCTGGCCGGTTCGGAGCGCCCGTGTGACTTGGCTGCGATTGACCCCCAGCCACGAAGCGTATCCGGCCTGGGCCTCGAAAACCCTCCGGCCGGCCGCCACCTGAAAGGCCAATGAGCTGTCATACAGGAAGGCTTCTTCAGGCATGGCTCTCTCCTTTTCTGGCATGGTCCTCTCCTTGTGCTTTTCCGCAACATAATCGTTGCGGATCTCCCCGTCAAGTATCCCCCACGACACCTCATGGCGTTCCGCGATGATCGGGCGCGGGGCGGGTCTTGTTGTGTGGCCCCGTGCGCCGTTGCCTCACCCCCGGTTAGATTTCCGGAGTACCCAGGTGGCCCGGGGGCAACATCCGGGCTGCCGATCTGCCGTGGGAGGCGGCTCGTTTTATGACCCTGTCCAGTCCGATGGCCCGTCCCATTCGGGAAACCCGCGAGTCGGTCGTCATCCGCTTCGCGGGGGACTCGGGAGACGGGATGCAGTTGACCGGCACCCAATTCACCGTGGAGGCCGCCCTGGGCGGCGCCGATCTCGCCACCTTCCCCGACTATCCCGCCGAAATCCGAGCTCCGACCGGAACCACCTTCGGGGTGTCCGCCTTCCAGATCCACTTCGGTTCCGTGGATGTGCTCACCGCCGGCGACGAACTCGACGTGCTCATCGCCATGAACCCGGCGGCCCTCATCACCAACATTGCCGATCTGCGTCCCGGTGGTCTCGTGGTGGTGGACACGGCGGTGTTCACGCCGCGAAATCTCGAAAAGGCCGGGTATGCCACCAACCCCCTCGAGGATGGGACCCTGGCGCCGTGGCAGGTCATGGCCCTCGACATCACCCGCCTCACCCAGCAGGCGGTGGCCGAGTGCGGCATCACCTCAAAGGAGGCGCTCCGCTGCCGGAACATGTGGGCCCTGGGCCTCATGCTCTGGATGTACGATCGGGACCGGGAGGCCACCATCACCTGGCTCGGGCGCAAGTTCGCGAAGATGCCCGCGATTGCCGAGGCCAACGTGGCGGCGTTGAACGCGGGCCACGCCTACGGAGAAACGGCCGAGATGCCGGGCGGGGTCACCGGGTACTCGGTGTCCCGGGCCGACCTCCCGCCGGGAACCTACCGGACCGTGAGTGGCACCGAGGCGTTGGCCTGGGGCCTCCTGGCGGGGCAGCGCTCCGCCGGGATCTCCCGCCTCGTCTTCGGGTCGTATCCGATCACGCCGGCGTCCCCGTTGCTGCACGTGCTGGCGGGGTTGCGGCGCCACGGCGTCGTCACCTTTCAGGCCGAGGATGAGATCGCGGCGATCTGCTCCGCCATCGGGGCCAGCTATGCCGGAGCGCTCGGCGTGACCTCCAGCTCCGGGCCCGGAATTGCCCTCAAGACGGAGGCGATGGGACTCGCCATCAGCGCGGAGCTCCCGCTCATCATCGTGAACTCGCAGCGAGCGGGTCCCTCCACCGGTCTCCCCACCAAGACCGAACAGTCCGATCTGTACCAGGCGGTCTACGGGCGCAACGGCGATTCGCCCCTGGCGGTCCTCGCCACCTCCACGCCCAGCGATTGTTTCGAGGTTGGCATCGAGGCGGTCCGAATCGCCACCCGGTACATGACCCCGGTGATCGTACTGACCGATGGCTACCTCGCCAACGCCGCGGAACCATGGCTCCTTCCCGACCTCTCCGCCGTTCCGGAATTTCCCGTCTCCTTCCGAACCGATCCCGAGGGGTTCCACCCCTTCCTCCGGGACCCGGACACACTCGCCCGGGTCTGGGCCATTCCCGGCACACCGGGTCTCGAGCATCGGATCGGGGGGTTGGAAAAGTCGGAGCATTCCGGCCACATCTCCTACGACCCGACCAATCACCAGCGCATGACCGACCTTCGGCAAGGAAAGATCGCCGGAATCGCGCGGGACATTCCGGCCCAGTCGGTGTCCGTGGGGGAGGAGGAGGGTGATCTGGTGGTGGTGGGGTGGGGGTCCACCTGGGGACCGATTCACAAGGCCGTGACCGAGGCCCGGGCCATGGGACTTTCCGTCAGCCAGGTTCACATCCGCCATCTCCATCCGTTCCCGGCCAATCTGGGAGAATTGCTGAGCCGGTTCACCCGCATTCTGGTGCCCGAGATGAATGCGGGACAACTGGTGACGATGCTCCGAAGCACCTTCCTCCTCCCGGCGGAGGGCCTCAACAAGGTGACGGGCAAGCCGTTCAAGGTGAGAGAGATTCTGACCGCGATCCGGGCCCGACTGGAGGACACCGCATGACCACGACAGCGCTCGCTCCCAAGGACTACACCTCGGACCAGGAAATCCGCTGGTGCCCCGGCTGTGGCGACTATGCGATTCTGAAGGCGATGACCCGGACGCTCGCGGACCTGGAGGTACGGCGCGAACAGACGGTGTTCGTGTCCGGCATCGGGTGTGCGTCGCGGTTTCCGTATTACGTGTCGACCTACGGGTTCCACACCATCCATGGCCGGGCGCCCGCCATCGCCACCGGAGTCAAGCTGGCCAATCCGGAACTGGATGTCTGGGTGGTGATGGGGGACGGAGACGGACTCAGCATCGGGGGCAACCACACGCTGCACGTCCTGCGGCGGAACGTGAACCTGCAATTACTGCTGTTCAACAACGAGATCTACGGGCTCACCAAGGGGCAGGTCTCTCCCACCTCCCGTCGTGGCACCCGGTCGCCCTCCACGCCCCGGGGGTCGCTGGATGCCCCGATCGTGCCGGGTGCCTTTGCCATCGGGGCCGGAGCCAGGTTTTTCGCCCGGGCGGTGGACGTCCAGCAACCCCTTCTGGTCGAGGTCCTGAAGCGGGCTCATGAGCATCGAGGAGCCGCCCTGGTGGAGATCTTCCAGAACTGCGTCGTGTTCAACGACGGGGCGTTCGACGAGTTCACCGATCGGAAGGTGGCGGCGGACAAGCAACTCCCGCTGGTGCATGGCCAGCCGATGCTCTTCGGCGCCGATCGGTCGCAGGGCCTGCGGCTTCGGCCGGGGAACCTGGAGCTGGAGGTGGTGACCCTCGGCGAGAAGGGAATCACCATGGAGGACATCCTGGTGCACGATCAGCGCAACCGGTCGCTGGCCGCCATGCTGGTGCAGCTCGCTCCGCCGGAGTTCCCCGTGGCTGTCGGAGTCATCCTCGACGACCCGGCGCCGAGTTTCGAGGACGTACTGTTCGAGGCGATTGCCGGCGAACTGGAGGAGGGACCCGGGAGTCTCGATGAGCTGCTCATGCGGGGAAGCACCTGGGAGGTGGTGGGATAGGGGGCTTTCCCGGCGCATCCTCCCGGGGATCCCGCAACCCTGTGGGATCGGTGTGCATCCAATTGTCACTGGGGCGTCACCGTCATCGCGAGGAGGCGAACCGGAAACAAATCGTTGGACCGTCCCGTAAGAGACACAAGGGATCACGGCACTTCACGGTATAGTCTGTCCTGCGGGAGAGTCACAGCATGGGAGCCATCCGGACCGGAACCACGTTCACCGAGGATGAGATCGCGTCCATCCTCCTGGAGGAGGAGGCGGGAACTCCGGTTCGGGACATCTGCCGGCGGCACGGGATTTCCGAGCTGACGTACTATCGGTGGCGGGGCCGGAGCGTGAGGGTACCGCACGGCACAGCGGATGCCAAGGTGAAGGCCATCGAGGAGGAGGTGCGGGTACTCCGGAGGCTGCTTGCCTTCCAGGCGCTCGATGTTCAGAAACTGCGGGAGCGAATCGAGGGGAAGACCGGCGCCTCGGCGGGCTGATCCCCCGGCGGGGTGGTTCGGACCGTCCCGGTCGTGGGATCGCACGTCAGCTCTTGAGTCTGGTCGGCCCCGGTTTCCAGGTCCGTCACGCACGCCGTGGTTCCATCGGGGTGCCGCCAGAGGATCTCCCACGGTCCTCCGGGAGCGACGCCGGTGGTGAGAGGTGTTCGTCCCGCCCTGCGTCCCGCCACCAGAACATCGAGCGGTTCATTCCCGCTTGCCCCCAGTCGCAGGGCGGCCCATTGCCGGACGGTGGACGCCCCGATCCCTTGGATTTCCCAGACGACATGGCCCGACCCGTTGAGGGTGGCCTGCGCTGTCCACTTGTCCACCATCGTTACGGCGGGCTTGTCGACCAGATGGAACTCCAGCCGGATGGGGCCGGTCCGGGCGAGGGCAAACGGGAGCGTCACCTCACCACTCCCCGGAAACCGGAATCGGGCCAGGCTGCCATTCACAAAGAGCCGAACCTGAAGCCCCGGGATGGTCCCCGGAACCCGCACCGTGACATCCAACGTGGAGTCGGATTGCTGGGCGGTGCCCGGCGTGGCCAGCCCGAGGAGGGCCACAATCACCGAGGCGGTCACGCGGAGGAGGGGCATGGGTTCGGGTGGGGATCTCCCTGGTCAGAAGGTGGCGTTGCTGTTGGTGGATTGGAGGAGGTCGAAGAGGACAACACCGCCGATGCCCGCCAGAACCACCAGGAAAGTCTTGCCGAAGCTGAACCGCTTGGTGGCCACGGAACGGATGTCCCCCAGGGCAATGCTGATGCCGTTGACCGCCCTCGCGGTAGGGAGCCCGCGCAGGGAGGTGCCGACAACCCGGGGGTCATACACCGGAAGGGTGGTCTCATCGATTCGCGTGACCCGGACAACGTCCGGCTGGTCCCGGGTGAGGACTTCGGCCACCGGAGCGTCCTCGACGTGCCACGAGGTGCACCCGGCGAGGAATCCGCAGAGGAGAATCGCAGCAAGGGGCACAAAACCTCCAAGGTGTGAGTCGACGACACAGCACAGGGGATGCAGATGGGGATGCGCTGAAAGGTAGCACCGGAGCGCCAGAAACGCCGCGATGTGGTGCAGCGACCCCACAATCCGTGTTCCAGAGGAGACGCTTCTGAGGTGGGGGAGAGCACACTCGCTCGATTTCAGGCCGTCCCGTCCGATAATGCTCCCCATGGACTGTGGACCGCTTCTTGCGCCCGCAGGAAGACGACCCTCTTCTCCGGGAGGCATCAATGCCACACCCGAACGGCGAATCCCCCCTCTCCACGCCCCAGCCGACCGGAGCCGCAGCGCAACTCATTCGTCTGGAACCGATCCTGGGATCCCCCGGTGCAAAACCCCTGCTCCTCGCTCGGCTCCTGGACATCTGCTGGGTCGAGGACGAGGACCCCGAACCGGGACGGTAGCGGCGCGGCGGGCCGGTGGAGAAAGGCGAACGGGGAGGTCCCTGGGGACCTCCCCGCCTGCGTTTCCCCTCGGGAGGAGACCGGGCGACTACCGAGCTGCGCCGACCAGACCGTTGAACAGGAACCGGAAGGTGCCATGCGGCTGGGCCCGGAAGGTGATCTCCGGTCCAAAGAGAACCAGGGACCCTCTGCCGACCTTGGCCTCGGCCACGGCGACCCCTCCCTCCAGGTGATCCTCTCCCCAGGCCCACCCGGACCGCAGGGGGCTCCCATCCGCGAACCAGGCGATCGGGGTGACCGACGGCGCGGCCGAGGCGGCGGGGCGGTCGAACACGGGGCTCTGATTGAACAACACGATCGCCGAATCCGCCATCCCCCAGGCGATGGGATGGGTCCTGTCCACCTGGACCGTGAGCAGGGACGCGGGGATGTAGTACTTCTCCCGTGGAAGGGGAGTGGGAGTCCCCGACGGTCCCGTCTCGACCAGGTGGTTGGTGACGGGAAGGCCCATCAGTTCGGCCAGGTTGGTGGAACTCCCGATGGTGAGCACCGTTCCTCCCTCATCCAGGAAGGCGCGGAGCGCCGGGACCGTGGTCTGCTCGGTAATGGCGCCCAGGCGATCCCGGTACTCCGCGGGAATCTCCTCCGGAGTCGGACCTCGGCCGCCGAAGCGCCCTCCTCCCCGGCCTGACGGTGTGGCCCCATCGGGGAGAATCAGCACATCGAAGGCGGTGCGCAGGTTGCCGGCGTCGAGACGCTGGGGGTACACGACCTCGAAGGGGAACTCGAACTGCTCCAACAGGTACCGGATCCACCCCGAGGGCATGGAGCCGCCGTACCGGTCGGCGAGGCCGATCCGGAGCGGTTGCAGCCGGGCTCCAGCCCGGGACACGGCGGAGGGCGCGGCTCGGAAATGCAGGCCCCGCTCCTGAGCCGCCTTCTGGATGATGGGGGTGCTGCGCCCGGTGGCCGGGATGTGGAAGGTTCCGGCCGGGATGACCTCGCCTCCCGCGTTCACCGCCGAGGTGAGTTGGCGCACCTCGGCACCGGCCGCCAGGAGGCGATTGACGGCCAGGAAGGCGTCGTTGGCATCCCGGCCCAGGAGGTATCCGGCCGGTCCGCGGGCGACGGTCCCCGGCAGAGGCGACGCCAGGAGCGATGTCACCTTCTCGAAGGGGCCGTCGAAACCTTCCAGGATGCGGTCATACTGGACGCCCATCTGCATGGCGAGGGTGTACCCGGCGTTGTCGTACGGGGGCCGTGGTGGGCCTCCCGGATAGGGAATGTCATCGGGATGGTCCTGGGGCTCCATCATGTCGATGATGTGCGGCCGGAACGCCTGGGCCGTCTTGATGACCCACGAGCCGGCTGGATACGGCTTGCCCTGGATCGTGAACTCCCGCGTGGCGCGATGGATGTCGATGCCCGACTTGAGCAATGCGTTGACGAACTTGGTGGCGGTCGAAAAGTCGGGCTGGTCGCTGGGCAGGATGTATCCGCGCGGGTCACGAAGCTCCGGAGCCCGGAACTCCGCCATGTACTTGGCATCCACCACTCCTGCTCCCCCGCCGGGGAAGCCGCCCGTGTTGGGACGGGATGGGGAGGCGGCACGGTCCCTGGCGGCGGCGTCGGCGATCCGTTCCACCCGCCGGGGCCAGCGGGTCCAGGTGTCGCGGTTCCCCCGCTCGATCGAATTCCGGCCCATCTGGTAGATGTTGTAGAGGAAGTCCTCCCGGTATTTCGAGGCCACGTCGAGCACCGCCCGGTTGGCGGTGATGGAGTAGTCGATCGACTGGCGGAAGTGCCAGGTCTGGGGCTCGATGGGGTAGGGGGTGTCGCCGGTGGGGATCTGCCGGCTCACCACCAGCGGGATCTGCATCGGGGTGGGGCTGCCGATGGTTTCGGTGAGGAGACCGATCATGTTGTGGAAGTAGGCGGTGGTGCGCAGGCCCCCGTTCCACCAGGTGCTGTAGTTGGCCCCGTTCCGCCGCGTGGTCCCGGGCTTCCGCTCGGCGGCCATGCGGGTTTCCATCGCCGCGCCCACGAGATTCAGGCCGGCGGGGATCAGCGGGTCATACACGTAGTTGAAGGGGTCGCGGAACGGCGGCATGAACATCACCGTTCCGGCGGGCCCGGTCTGGTGGTGGTTGTACATGATCTGGGGGTACCACTCCCGGTAGAGAACCCGGCTCATGTTCTCCGACTCGGGCATCGCGTTCAGATAGAAGTCGCGGTTGTTGTCGTGACCGATGTACTTCTGGTAGAGTCGTGGAATGTCACCATACGAGCGCCTGGTGGGGTCGGGGTTCCGCATGTACCAGCTTGACACGAGCTCCATCCCGTCGGGATTGGCGTGGACCACGAGCTGGATGACATCGTCCAGAATGCGCATCGTTTCGGGGTCGGTGTGACTCACCATCTGCCACACATGCTCGATCAGTTGGTGGGCGCCGAGCACCTCGGTGGCGTGCAGCCCGCCATCGATCCAGATGACCGCTTTCCCCTCCCGCGCCAGGGCCCGGGCCTGGTCGTCGGTCAGCCCTTCCGCGCGCGCCAGCCGGGTCGCGATGTCCTTGTAGTGGTCGAGGCGGGCTAGGTTGGCAGGGCTCGAGATGATGGCCATGAGCTGGGGGCGCCCCTCGGCGGTCTTCCCGATCTCCACCAGCTTCATCCGGTCCGAGGCCCCGGCCAGGTAGGTCCAGTAATCCGCCAGCTGGGTGTAGGTGGCGAGCTGGTAGTCGTCGCCGATGTTGAAGCCGATATGCTGCTTCGGGGAATGAATACCCTGGGCCTGAGCCAGGGTGACGGTGAGCAGGGCGCCCAGCGAGGCGCGGGCTGTGTGTTTGAGCAGGTTCGCAACCATGCTGTACTCTCTCACGGTTCGAGGGGGATTCACGAGATGCACGAGATTACGACTCGGAAAAGTGAAGCGGACTGTGACGGAATATATCTCTTATACGACAGGGTCGGGGAACCTGTTGAGTTGAGACTGCCGGGGCCGACGTAACCATTTCGTGTGTTTTCGTGTATTTCGCGGTTCCATTTTGAGCCGAAAAACTTGAGGGGAGCCGACAGTGGCTCCCCCCAAGGGTTCTCGGTCATGCGGTGGAACGGATCAGGCGGCTCTATCGAGACACTGGCTGAAGTTCGGGTTGTTGGTCTCGTCCTGCGAAATGGGCAGGTTGACGTCCCCTCCGTAGTTCCCCCCCTTGGGGAAGGCGCCGGTCGGGAAAACCGTTTCACTGGCCCGGTTGTACTGCCGGATGAGACGCCGGAGATCGCCGAGGCGATGCCCTGTGCCGAACATCCAGAAGGCCCGCTCCCGGAAGAGGAGATCCTCGCGGGCCGTGGTCGAGCCGGGATCGGTCAGCGGATCGAGTCCCGCCATCGTGGCGCGGGCCTCGTTGAGCTTGGAGAGCCAGGTGGTTACGTCCCCGGTCTGGAGCGCGGCTTCCGCCTCGATGAGGCGGGCCTCGATCCCCGACGCGACCACCACCGGGTCGGTTCGGTCCCACTTGAACTGGGCCCGGAACGGGGTCTGGGAATCGAAGGCGTTGGCCCCGCCCGAGGGCCCGGCGGGGAGGCGGGGATCGCCGGCGGTCACGAAGTCGAGACCGTTCCCCCCGTCCAGATTCCCGACCACGTAGCGCCGGGCATTGGTGTTGAGGGACCAGTTCTGGTTGGAGTTCACGTTGAGGGAATGGGTCACCTCGTACTCGAAGTCCGTGGAAACCCCCGCCACCGCGGCAGCGGCGGCGGCGAAGTTCCCCTGATTGAGGAGAGCCCGACCCTTGACGACGGACGCCAGCCCCGTCACCGCGGCGCCACCGGTTCCCGCCGTGAACTGCAGGGCGGAGTCGGCGAGTTGGATGGCCAGCGTGAAGGTTTCGTCGATGGTGACCGGGGAGCCGAAGATGACGTTTCGGTTCTCATCGAGCGAACTGAACGGGATCCCGTTGCAGTAGTGCTCCCCAGCCAGGTTCGTGGTGAAGGCTCCCACGGCGAACATGAGGCCGATGTTGGCCTCGGGGGTGGGGGCGAATTGGCGCAGGGCGTCGATGGCGGAGCGTCCCTCGACCCGCACCCGGTTGACAGCCCGGAGCTGACCTCCGAGAAAGCTGTTGGTTTCCAGCACCGAGCGCTGGTCGGTGCTGTTCCGCTGTTCGAAGGTGTCGCCCGATTTCCACTCGTCGGAGAGGAGGCCCCCCATGAGGAAGAGGCTCTCGCCCCCGGACGTGGCCTGGGCGAAGCGGAGCAGGACGCCGTTCCGGAGGGCAACGGCCCCCGAGGCGGAACTGGCGTCGGTGATGATGTCCGGGTCGTCCACATCGAGGACGGAGTTGCACCCGGTGAGCCCGAGACCCAGCGCCAGGGCCCCGAGGGCCCCCCAGCGGCGGAGGCGAGTGGGCAGAGTCATGAGCGTCATGAGCGATCGATCCCTGGATGAGTGAGTCATGATCAGAACGTCACATTCATGCGGAACGTGTAGTAGGTCGGAGGCGGCACCGTCTGGAAGTCGCTCTGGGTGCCGAGGGTGGTCGAAAAGAAACCGGCTTCGGGGTCGAGGCCGATGTAGTTGCTTACGACCAGCAGGTTCCGGGCCGAGGCGGTGAGGCTGAGGCGCTTGGCGCTGACCAGCCGGGCCACACCATCCGGCACGGTCCAGGTGGCCGCCACCTCCCGGATCCGGAAGAAGTCGCTGCCGTCGATGAACCCGGCCTGGGTCCGGGTTGAATGCTGCCGCACCGCGACCGCACGGGCCTGCTCGGCGAGAGGGGCGGTGGGGTCCACATCGCCCCGGCAGTTGAGCCGGGATTCGCAGCGGATCCGGTTGGTGCCATCGAGCTGCTTGCCACCGACCTTGGCGTCGAAGAGCCCGGTGAGCCGAAGCTTCCGGTTGAAGAGGTCGAACGAAGTGAACCCGGTGAACTCACCCCGGGGTTCCGGGTATCCGAGGAACTCGGGATCGCCAACTGTGATTTCGCTCAGGGCAATGATCCCGTCGCCATTGGCGTCGTTGAAGGAGACCGGCCGGGCGAAGTAGGCGTTGATCGGGAGTCCCTCCACCGTTGCTCTTGTGGTGCCGAAGTTCTCGGGGATGGGGCCCAGGTCGTCGATCCGGTTGCGGGTCCAGGAGCCACTCAACGTCATGTCCCAGCCGAAGCTTTCGCTGTTGACCAGTTGGGCGTTGATCACCGCTTCCCAGCCGCGGTTGTTCACCGATCCGATGTTCTCGAACCGGCTCGTGGCCGCCCCGACGGAGGGGGCAATCACCCGGCTCAGGAGCGCATCGCTCGAGTTCTTGTTGAAGAACGTGAACTCCAAATTGAGGCGGCTGTCGAAGAAGGAGGCGTCGAAGCCCACCTCCACCTCGCGGGTCCGCTCCGGCTTCAGGTTGGGGTTGCCGAGGGCGCTGAACACGATCGCCGCCTCGTCCGCGCCATCGACGCTGGCCGTGGTCGGACTGAAGAAGGCGATGGCGTCATTGCCGCCCGGTTGCCGTCCCGACTCTCCATACGCCCCGCGGAGCCGCAGATTGTTGAGCGCCCCGATCTGCGGGAAGAACGGCTCGTCCGAGAGCACATAGGAAACCGAGGCTTTCGGATAGTAGGCCCGGCTGAACGACTGGCCAAAGGCGCTGTTCTTGTCGGTCCGGACCGCGCCGGTCAGGAAGAGGCGATCCTTGTAGCTCAGGTTCTGCTCGGCGAAGAAGCCGAGGGTGATGCTCTCGCTGGTCGACTCGTCGGCCGAGGGGATGGCCCCGGCAGTCACTGTCGTGGCCCCCGGGGGGAGGTTCTCGGAGAAGGCTCCGTTCCGGGCGAACTTCTCCTTGATGTACTGAGTTCCGGCTGTGGTCTTCGAGCTGAGGGAGGGCGCCAGTTGGAAGGTGGCCGTGGCGCTCGCGTCGGCGGTGTAGTTGAAGAACGTGGTCCGGTTGTTCTCCTTGAACCCGTCCTTGAGGGTGGCGAAGGCGACGCATTCGTCCCGCCGGCAGATGTCCGAATCCTCCCGGCTGATGAAGTCCCCGCCCACCACGGCCCGGGTCGCGAGCCAGCTGGTCGGCCGGTAATTCGCGGTGCCACTCAGGATGGTCCGGTTGATGTCCTGCGTCACGGTTTCCGAGAAGAACTCATCGGGGGTGAAGAGACGATAGCCGAAGTTGGCCCGCGTCACTCCGCCGCTGTTGACGATGTTTCCCTTGAATCCGGGGCCGCCGTAGGCGTTGGAGAGGAGCCCCGTGGTGTTGTTGTCGGTCTGGGGGAGGCGCTGGGTGCTGGAGACATACCCGGTGCTGATCGCCACATCCGCCTTGCTCCCCAGGTTGGCGTTGATGTTGGCCCGCACGTTGGTCTTCTGCAGCATGTTGGGCCGGAACTGCTCGTAGGGCACCTTGGTGATGTTCCGCTGCTCCTTGAGCCGGTCCGCCGCGAAATCCGGCATCTGCAACTGGCCGATCTCCCGCTCCCAGTCGCTGGACACGAAGTACCGCACCGCGTCCGAGCCGCCGCTCACCTGCAGGCCATACTGCTGCCGGGTGCCGGTGTGGTTGGGGGTGGCGTCGGGATCGTTGAAGATGTTGAACTTGGTGACGCTGTCCTGGGTGCAGGCCCCCGACACCACCTGGCTCAGGAGACACTGGGTGGTGTTGCTGACGGTGGAGGTGTTCCGCCAGCCCCGGTACGCATCGAAATAGTCGTTCTCGTCCTTGATGATCCCCCCCTCCACATACATGTTCCAGACCGGAGCACCGGCGCGCCCTCTCTTGGTTTTGATGACGATCACCCCGTTGGCCGCATCGGTTCCGTACAGGGTCGACGCCGAGGGGCCCCGGATCACGTCGATCGACTCGATGTCCTCCGGGTTCAGGTCATTCACCCGGCTCGGGTTGGTCCCGCCAATCCCGATGGATGAGGAGTTCACGTCGCTCACGATCCGCAACCCGTCCACCACGTAGATCGGGTTGTTCGAGAGGGAGAGGGACGAGTTCCCCCGGATCCGGACCCGGCTCCCGCCCCCCGTCATGTTTCCCGGCAGGACCTGCACGCCGGGTGCCTTGCCGACCAGGAGGTCTCCCATGTTGGCCACCGGGCCTTCCCGCACCAGGTCGGTCACGTCGATGGTGGAGATTGCGTTCCCGATCTCCCGCCGTTCCTGGGTCCCTGTGGCGGTGACCACGAACTCATCCAGCGAGTAGGGGGTCAGGGAGAGTGTCACGTCCAGGGTGTTCTCCCCCGCGGTGATCGTTACCGGCCGGTTCACCGAGGCGTAGCCGATCTGGGCGATCCGCACCGTGTGAGTCCCGGTCGGGACGTTAGTGAGACGGTACCGTCCCTCGGCGTTGGTGTTGGTGGTCAGGGACGTGCCCACCACCTGGACCCGGGCTCCGATTAACACCGCCCCGCTGGCCCCGTCTGTCACGGTGCCGGTCAGGATGCCGCGCTGGGCGGCCAACGGCCCGGCAAGGGCGGCCAGGAAGCCGACTGCCAGGAGTTGGCGAAAGACGACTCGACGCATGAAGTTGTCCCCCTCGATTGGGAAATGACTCTGCAACTCAGGGGTCGCCGACGGGGGTCGGCGGGAGTGGCAGAAGCGAAATGGGAAAGCCGCCGGGCATCTGCTGTCTGACACTCACCGATGGCTCAGCACTGTTGTTAGCATCAACTATGCCAGATAAGAGATTGCAATAAAGCGTTACGGTATAACAGTTTGTGTGAGCAGATCAGGAGGGAGAGTGTCGAAATGACACGCTGCTGACACCAGAGTCCTGTGTCGTTTTGACGACAGGAGGGGAAGTGTGAGGTGTGAAGTTTGAAGTTCGAAATACTGCTGAGGTGCTGGCGCGATTTCCTATCGAACGGGGATCCAGTAGCTCGCCTTGAGCGCCAGGACGTGCTTCCCTTCCGCCCGGAAGGAGTTCAGGAGGTGGCGCGGGCCCGGACCGTCCCCGGGGCGGGTTCCCGAGGGACAGACGGACAGGGCGCCCGGCGTGCACTGGTCGAACCGGTCCTGCTGCCAGACCAGGAAGAGGGTGCTTCCCGGGGTCCACTCCCAGCGGGCCACGAGGTTGCTGCGGAAGGAGAAGCGGTTGAAGTCGAGGGCGGGAATGAGGAAGGTGTCGCCGTTCCGTTCGTCGGTCACGGCCAGCGAACCATCGTCGCGGGAGACGGTGGAGAGTCCCGCACTCCCGAAGAGGCGAAGGTCCGGTGTGCGTGCGGTGGCCAGTTCGCCCAGGTCGCCAAACCTTCCGCTGGCCGTGAAGGGCTCCGCGTAGAGCTCCAGGGTGAGGTCGGGGCTCACCGCGTAGTTGAGGCGGAGTTGCATCGACAGGACGGTCTGATCGATCCGCCCAAAGAGATACCGGGTGCCGAAGGTTTCGGATCCCGAGCGGGCTTGGGTCCCGATGAACTGCCTCGGGTTAACCGATCGGGAGAAGCGCGGATTCAGCGAGGCACTCAGGCGGGCACTGGGCCGAACGGAGAGACGCGGAGTGGCAGCGACCGACCACCCGCCCTCCTCGCTCCGCGACCAGGAGAGGGACCCTTGGACGCTATTGGCGTTGCTCTGGTTGGTTCCCAGGCGGAGATCAATCCCCCCGGATCGGAGGGTTTGCATCAACGGGCCGCCCCGGGTCTGGCTGTCGCTCAGCCCTCGCGGTCTGAGCCACAGGGTGAGCCCGGCGGTCCAGAAGTTCCGCAGCGTGGCACTGGAAAAGATGCTGGCCCGGGTGTTGCCCCGGTCTCCATCATAGTTCCAGCTGACCGAATTGCTGACGCCCAGGTTCCAGGTCCGGAACAGGGGGCCCGGAGTGGTCTCGCGGTAATTGATGTCCCAATTCAGGTCGACATCGTCCACGCTGGTGACGCGTCCCATGTCGTTGGTTTCGTACCCGGGTGATTCGGTGGTAACGCCGGCCCCCCAGAGCCAGTTGCCCGCATTCTTGTCCGCGCGGACGGAGGCGGTATACCCGGTGAGCACCGTGCGGGCCGAATCGAGACGGAACCGGTCGGCATCGGGCCGTTGGAAAAAATGAGCCGGGGCCCTCTGGATGCGCAGGATTGCCGCGGAGTCCCCCTCCACCCGGCTCATGCCGGCCGTGAGCCGAAGCTCGTATTCGCCG
Source organism: Gemmatimonadales bacterium (assembly GCA_039794085.1). Classification (GTDB taxonomy): domain Bacteria; phylum Gemmatimonadota; class Gemmatimonadetes; order Gemmatimonadales; family GWC2-71-9; genus OFTM291. The sequence continues at coordinate 78,981 of JBDIWC010000009.1, read as the reverse complement.
TTCCGGAATCGGAGCCGCGAGTCGGCGATGGCCGCGACGGCCCGCCGACTCAGGAGACGCACGAGATCGGACTCCGGGGTGAACTCGCGCTGCATCCCGGCGAGGCTGAGCCCCACCGTGGAGGCGTCGGCGCCGAACTGCTGCTGGAGGCGGGCCGCGCCATACACGGCCAGGGGTTCCACCTCCACGCGGCGGACCCGGCTCCCGGAGGTGTCCATCACACGGGCGTGGGCGCGGTCGGTGAGAGCGGCGAGAACCCCGATCGAGAGTCCGGAGGAGAGCTGGCCCGTGACCTTGGCCGCTCCCAGGATGGTGGTGTTCGTGGGGCGATCCACGAAGGCCCCGTCCGCCGGTCCGCGCGGGGGGGCACCGATGCGCCGGGTGAAGAATGCGCTGCCGCTGGGGAGGAGCTGGCTCCCCTCGGTGAAGAAGGGCCTTCGCTCGCTGAAGAAGGTTTCGAAGGCCGACAGATTCAACTCGGCGGGGTCGGCCTCGACCTGGCCAAAATCGGGGTTGATGCTGGCATCGAGTGTGAGGCCGGGGCCCAGCCCCATCCGGACCTCCCCGCCGGCCCGCGCCTCGGTGCGGCTGCCGTCATTGAAGGGATCTTCCGGGGACACCGTGCCGTCGAAGGTGCCATCCGTGGCCACGTAGGGGAGCAACTCGATGCGCCGGGACCGGCGCAGATCCTGGAGCCCCTCCAGGGTGCCGAACCGGGAACTGAAACCGGTCTCCTCTCGCGGCACCACCACCCAGAAGATGTCCTCGTTCCGGTCCGGCACCCACCGGTTGATGTTGAGACCCCAGGTCTGCCGGTCCCCGGGATTGAACCGGAGCTGCGAAAAGGGGATTCGGAATTCCACGGTCCAGCCCGCCGAATCCACGGCGACCCGGGCCTCCCAGACCGGATTCCAGGTGAAGTCCCGGGCGCCGAAACTGTCGCTGTCGCGGGTGTGGAAGTAATCGATCCGGGTTCCGCCGGCCGTGACGACGAAACTGTAGGCCGTCCGGCGATCGAGATGGGAATCGATCGAGATGGCGAGATGCTCCGCGTTGGCGTACTGGTCCCGGCGGCTGAGGCTTCGGGGGAAGGTGGCGTCCTCCCGGCCCAACCGGGCCCCGATGTAGAGGGCCTCCTCGTCATAGAGAAACGCGACGGCGGTGGGCACCGAGGGTTCCGCGAATTGCACCGGTTCCTTCTGGCGGAAGTCGGTGATGAACGTGGCGTCCTGCCAGGCATCCTCATCGAGTCGACCATCCAGGCGGATGGCGCGCTCGGTGGCGGCCACCAGGGCCACCTTGGGCGTTAGGTCGGGGACCTGCGCGTGGACCCCGACGGGGAAAAGTCCGAGGCAGAGAAGGGGAAGGGCGTAGACGGGGGACACCACGAGACGGGACCGGCTCCACAGTGGCAGGACAACGGCGGCCCGCTGTCATGGTGCACGCGGGCAGGAAGGGAGCAAAATAACCGCGGGGGAAGTTTGAAGTGTGAAGTTGGAAGTTCGAAGGTGATAACGGAGGGTCTTCACGGTCCCGGTGGGAGGATCGGTGGCAGGATCCTGTGGGTGCGCCGCGTGGGTGCGCCGCTTGCGGCGCACCATGGAGCAGGGGAGTCGGACTGGGTGCGCCGCAAGCGGCGCACCCACGGATCCCGGCGCACCCACGGAATCCCGGCAGTGCTAGGGTTTCTTGCGCAACGTGATCCCCCCGTTCACAGTGGAGAGCTTCAGGTCCCGTCCCCCGCTCCCCACCGTTCCCGTCACCCGGCGAGGGCCGAACCGCCCTGTCATCGTGACCGGGAAGTCGCTCTGGATCGCCCCGTTCACCGTGGTGGCGACGAGATCGAAGCTCGCATCGCCGGTGATCTCCAGAGTGATGCTCCCGTTCACGGTGCTGAACGAGGCCTCCCCGCTCCAGTCGGACCGGCCCATGCCGACCCGGATCGATCCATTGACGGTGCTCGCCTGTGCATGTCCCGATCCCGAGACATCGATTTCCCCGTTCACGGTGGAGGCCACCATGTTTCCCTCCACGTCCCGCGCGTCCACGTCTCCATTCACGGTTCGCAGGGCCACGTGAACTCCGGCCGGCACCTCCACCGTGAAGTCGACCCGGACGTCATTGTTCTTGCTGTTGTTTCGCCCCTTTCCCCCGGGGCGGCATTCATTCGGCCGACCCGGCTCATCCGAGGGGTAGAGGGCGCAGATCGTCACCCCGTCTCCATGCTCGACCACCTCGACCCGCACGTCCGCCGGATTGCTTCGGCGCCCCCGCTTGTCGGCCCGGACCACGGCGTTTCCGCTCCCGCGGGTGACGGTGATGTCGCCGTTCACACCCACGATCTCGAGGGTCCGGCCGCGGGCCACGGCCCCGCTCCAATCGAACCGTTCGGTTTGCTGCGCGGCCAGGGTTGTGGTCCCCAGGGCGAGCGCGGCGAAGGTCATCAGGACACGCATCGTTTCATCCTTGAAGAGGAAAACATGAGGGAAAGGGAGTCATCGCCGGGGCGGAGATGCGGGCATGCGCTCCAGCACGATCTCCCCCTGGAACGTCGTGATGTCGATCCGCGTGGGACCGCCGCGGCCGAGGGTGAACCGGATGGTGCGACCCGGTCCGCCCGGCGCGGTGCGGACCGGGAAATCGCTGCGAAGGTCCCCATGGAATGTCGTGGCCGTGACCACCGCGCTGACCGGGGCGGGAAGACGAAGCCGCACCGATCCATTGTGAGTGTCGAGGAGATACCGGCCATTGGCGAGCGGGGCTCCTTCCCACAGGAGGTCACCATTCACGCTGCGAGCATCCAGCGTCTGGAGGGCGGCATCGCGGAACCGAACCGACCCGTTGGTGGTTTCGGCGCGAACCTCGCCCGCCAGATCATGGCCCGTGAGGTTGCCATGCACCGATTCGAGGACAATGCGGCCCCGGCTCTGCTCCAGGGACACGCTCCCCGACACGCTCTCGAGGCGGATCTCCTCTCTCCCTCCCTCGACCCGAACGTCTCCGTTGACTGTCTCCACCCGGATCGGTGCCATCACTCCGCGCACCGCGACCTCCAGGTTGACGCCATCCACGGTGACTGCCATCCAGGCGGGAACCAGAAGATGAAACGATCCTTGTCCCCGGCGACGATCCGGTTCCACGCGAACGATTCCGCGCGGCCCGCCCTGTCGCACGGTCCCCTCGCCCCGCTCCACCCGCACCGCGTCGCGATCCCATCCCTCGATGACCAGAGTCCCGGACAGGGACGACAGCGCCAGGCGGGCGCCGCGCTCCACCGCCACCTCCCGTTGGGCCGTCACCGGACCGGGGATGAGGAAAGCCAGGGCCAGCACAAGGCCCGCACGCGGAGCCCTCCGGGAGACGCCTCGGAGAATGCTCACGCCGCCCCCCGTCCACCGGGCTCGAGGGCCGCGTCGCGCAGCCGGTCCACCTTGGCCCGGAGGAGGCGGGCCAACTGGCGATTGAGAGACCCGTTGGAGGGATCTTCGGCGAGGGCCGACCGGATGTTCGCCAGCGACTGATTGATCGCCCGCAGGTCTGTTTCGATGCCCCGGAGAACGGCCGGGTCGAGCGATGCCGCGCGTTCGCGGAGGAGCTGCTCGAGGTCGGCGATGATCGGATCCATCGATGCATCGAGGGCCGCGAGCGCGATGACCGGGGCCGGGGCAGGGTCCCCGGGAGAGTCGCCACCCGGTGACAGCGGTCGGAGGGCGAACCAGACCAGAGATCCCGAGGCCACCGCCACCAGCACGGCCGCTGCCGCCAGGCCCCGCACCGAGACGACGATCCGCCGGGGCCCGGTACCGCGCACGGGCCGCAGGGAAGATGCCCCCTGGTCCAGACGCTGGGCGATGCCGGACCAGAGGTCGGCGGAAGGAGGGATACCCGGCAGTCCAGCCACCGCGGTCCGGACTTGGGCGAGCGCGGCGAGTGTGTCACGGCACACGGGGCAGGTCTCGAGGTGCGCGGCGCAGGCCGCCTCTTCCGCCGGGGAGAGATCCCCATCGGCGTATTCCGACAACCGGTCGGACCAGTGCAGCGAGTCGGTCATGTCACACCTCCCAGGCAGGCACGCAAAGCCATCCGGGCACGATGCAGCTGCGACTTCGAGGTACCCGGTGAAATGCCCAGCATCGTTCCGATCTCCTCATGGCGGTAACCTTCCACATCGTGCAGCAGAAGCACTCGTCGGGCCCCCTCGGGCAGGGCGGCGATCCCCTTCTCCAGATCTATGCGATGGTCCGGCGTGTCGGGAGGCGCCGAGGACCGGTCCAGGTCCGTGTCATCGGTACTGAACCGATCCCGGGCCTTGCCCATCGTCTTCCGCTGGCCGAGGATCACCCGGATCGCCACCCGGTGAAGCCAGGTGCCGAAGGCGGAGTCGCCTCGAAAGGTCCCGAGTTTTTGCCACGCGCGGACAAACACGTCCTGGGTCACCTCCGCAGCCTCCTCGGGCCCGACCCACCGAAAAACGAGTCCATGGATCCGGTCCACGTGCCGGCGGTACAACGCTTCAAATGCCTCCCGGCTCCCCTGCGCGGCCTGGGCAACCAGGTGGGCCTCCGGCGGGTCCCCGCCGCCCCGCGGTGGGGTCCTGTCCCGGTCAGGTCTCGTCGCCACAGCCGGTTCGGCCCCTGTCATGACACCGGTTCGATGGCGCCGGACGGCAAAAGGTTGTCATGAGGTTTATGATACCCTCCCGACCGCCCTCGCACTGGCCCGGCCTGTCTTTCCCGGAGTCTGTCATGAACCCCTCTCCCGTCATTCCGACCTCCATCCGGGCCCCGCGTGGCACCACCCTCCGGTGCCGGGGGTGGCACCAGGAGGCGGCCCTCCGGATGCTGATGAACAACCTCGATCCCGAGGTGGCGGAACGTCCCGAGGATCTGATCGTGTATGGCGGGGGAGGGAAGGCGGCCCGCAACTGGGAGGCCTATGCCGCCATTGTGCGCACCCTGGGGCGGCTCGGCAATGATGAAACGCTTCTGGTTCAGAGCGGGAAGCCGGTGGGCGTGTTCCGCACCCACGACGAGGCGCCGCGAGTGCTGATCGCCAACGCGCACCTGGTGCCGCGCTGGGCCACCGCGGACGAGTTCCGTCGCCTCGATGCCCTGGGACTCACGATGTACGGGCAGATGACCGCCGGCTCCTGGATCTACATTGGAACCCAGGGGATTCTGCAGGGCACCTACGAGACCTTCGCCGAGTGCGCCCGGCAACACTTTGGCGGGACGCTCGCCGGTCGCCTGGTGGTGACCGGAGGACTCGGCGGCATGGGAGGCGCCCAGCCGCTCGCCGCCACCATGAACGGGGCCGCGTTTCTGGGAGTGGATGTGGATCCCGCCCGGATCCGGAAACGGCTGGAGACGGGCTACTGTGACCGGATGGTGACCTCGCTCGACGAGGCGGTGGATCTGGTGACGGAGGCACGGGACCGTGCCGTACCCCTGTCCGTGGGATTGGTCGGCAACATCGCCGAGGTGCTACCCGAGATGGTGCGCCGCCAGGTTCCGATCGATGTGGTGACCGACCAGACCTCGGCGCACGACCTTCGGGTCGGCTACATCCCCCCCGGATACAACCTCGACGAGGCCTCGGCCCTGCGGGAACACGATCCCGTCGGCTACGAACAGCGGGTGCTCGACGGAATGGTGACCCACGTTGAGGCGATGCTCGCCCTGCAGGCGCGGGGGGCCGTGGTGTTCGACTATGGCAACAATCTGCGCGGCCAGGTGGCGGACCACCGCGGATTCCGGAGGGCCTTCGAGATCCCGGGGTTCGTACCGGAGTTCATCCGGCCGCTCTTCTGCCGGGGTGCGGGACCCTTCCGGTGGGTGGCTCTCTCCGGGGACCCGGACGATATCGCCGCGACCGACGACATGGTGCTCGAGACCTTTCCGGAGAAGGAAGCCCTCCATCGCTGGATCGCCCAGGCGCGAGCCAAGGTGCACTATCAGGGGTTGCCCGCCCGGATCTGCTGGCTGGAGTACGGGGAACGGGCGGAACTCGGCGCCCGGTTCAACTGGCTGGTCCGGCACGGGAAGGTGAAGGCCCCGCTGGTGATCGGCCGGGACCATCTCGATACCGGATCGGTGGCGTCGCCCAACCGGGAAACGGAGGGGATGCGGGACGGGTCGGATGCGATCGCCGACTGGCCCCTTCTCAATGCCATGCTCAACACCGCGTGCGGCGCAAGCTGGGTGTCGTTGCATCATGGGGGAGGGGTGGGGATCGGCTACTCCATTCACGCCGGCATGGTGATCGTGGCCGATGGAACCGACGCGGGGGACCGGCGTCTGGCCCGGGTACTCACCGCGGACCCCGGCACTGGGGTCATGCGGCATGCCGACGCCGGGTATCCGCTCGCCATCGAAACGGCGCGGGAGCGCGGGGTCGATCTCCCGATGGTGACGGAGTGAGGGTGGCATCCACCGGGTCTGCGGGGAGGGGGCCGGACCAGGGAACGGTCCTCCGCAACATCGGTTCGCTCGCCACCTGCGCCCGGTCGCTTCCATCCGATGATGCGGGGGAGATTCGCGGCGCGGCGGTGGCCTGGATCGGGGAAACGATCGCCTGGGTGGGGCCCGAACGGGAACTTCCGCAGACGATGACGGGGTGGCCCTCTCTGGATGCCGGAGGCCGGCTCGTCATCCCCGGCCTGGTCGATTCGCATACCCATCTGGCCTTTGGGGGATCCCGCGCCGAGGAGTTCGAGGCTCGGCTCCGGGGAGTGCGATATCAGGATATTGCAGCCGCGGGTGGGGGCATCCTCTCCACGGTGCGGGCGACCCGGGACGCGGATACGAACCATCTCCTCAGCCGGGCGCGGTCGCACCTGGCCTTCATGGTTTCCCGGGGGGTGACCACGGTGGAGGCGAAGAGCGGATACGGCCTCGATCTGGAGACGGAGATCCGGCTGCTGGAGGTGTATGCCCGGCTGGACCGGGAGTCCCCGATTCAGGTTGTCCCGACCTTTCTGGGGGCGCACACCGTGCCTCCGGAGTATGCCGGACGAAAGGACGAGTACGTGAGGGTGGTGGCGGAGGAGATGCTCCCGGAGGTGGCCCGGAGGAGGCTCGCACGTTTCGTTGACGTGTTCGTAGAAGAGGGAGCGTTTACCCCGGATCACGCTCGGGCGGTGCTGGCGGCGGGTGCCCGGCTCGGGCTTCGCGGCAAGCTCCACGTGGATCAGCTCGGTCCCGGAGGGGGGGCGGAACTCGCCGCCGAGTTGGGGGCGATCTCCGCGGATCATCTGGAGCACATCTCTCCGGCGGGGATCGATGCTCTCGCCCGTGGCGGAGTCACCGCAGTCTCGCTTCCGGTGGCGAGCCTCACCCTGAACCAGCCCCCGCTCCCCGCGAGGGCTCTCCTCGATCGTAGGGTGTCCGTCGCGGTGGCCACGGATTTCAACCCCGGTTCGGCTCCCGTTCCCGATCTTCCCATGGCGCTCTACCTCGCGTGCGTGTTCCAGCGCATGACCCCCGCCGAGTCCCTCCGGGGGGGAACGATCGGAGGGGCGCGGGCTCTGGGGCTGGAAGATGAGGTCGGCTCTGTGGAGGTCGGAAAGCGGGCCAACCTGGTTGCGATCGAGGCGGAAGGCGTTCGTGATTGGTTGTACCTCTTCCGCAACGGGCCCTCGCATCGTACCATTGTCGGAGGAACGACATTGGAGAGGTCAACTGGAGATCGTCGCTGACCGCACAGGGACACCAGCATCCACCCATCCAGGACATCGCTGAAGATACTGGTCGTTTCACTGACATGATCGTGTCATAACGACACAGTTGTTTCACTTATTCGGTGTGTCGTTTTGTCACCGCGCAACCGGGCATATATACCCCATCTTGTTGTCGCACAATGTGTTGAATGCATTCGTCACGGTGGTACCGTTGTTGCTTCATCTTGACAAGACGTGTTTACAGCATGACATGCCACTTGCGCCGGGCATGCCCATTTCGACAGTGAAAGGCGCTTGCCTCGAATACACTCACCATCAGGAGGAGTCGTGGGACGCTATCGCAACTTTTGGCGTGGCTTGATGATGGCCGGACTGGTCGTCTGGCCGTCGCTGGCTTTCGCCCAGGGCCGGACGGTGACCGGCACGGTCACGCGATCCGCAGGAAATCAGCAACCGATCGCCGAAGCCGTGGTGAGCCTCGTGGGGACGTTGACCACGGCGCGAACCGGGGTCGATGGAACCTTCCGGATCGAGGTTCCCGCCGGCGAGGTTCGGTTGATGGTGCGCGCGATCGGATTCACTCGGCAGGAGGTGACCGTCGGGGCAGCCCAGACAACGGTGACCATCGCGCTTGATGAGGACGTCTTCAAGCTCGACGAGGTGATCGTGACCGGTCAGGCCACGACCACCAACCGCCGCAACCTCTCCACCTCGGTCTCCACGGTGAGTGGGGATGAGATCTCCAAGGTGGCGAGCCCGACCATCGAGAATGCGCTCCAAGGCAAGGTGGCGGGGATCAACCTGCAGTCCAACTCCGGTGCGCCGGGTGGCGGAATCCAGCTCCAGATCCGCGGCAACACCACTATTCTGGGGGCGTCGGATCCGCTCTACGTCATTGACGGCATCATCTACAGCAACGCCCGGGTGTTGGGTGGACGGTCGGCCGCGGTGGCGGGCGCCAGCGTGCAGGAGGACGACCCGGCCAACCGGGTGGCGGACATCAACCCCGCCGACATCGCGAGCATCGAGATCCTGAAGGGTGCCGCCGCCTCCTCGATCTATGGATCGAAGGCCTCCAACGGCGTGGTCGTGATCAAGACCATCCGGGGCCAGGGGGGACGGACCCGCACCAATGTGTCGCAACGCTTCGGCTTCTTCGACCTGCAGCGGGATCTGGAGAGCCGGACCTTCGGCGCGGGTGATGTGGAGGAGGCGGTGGGGATCTGGGGTGAGGGAGCCCGGCCCTTCTTCGCCAACGGAACCCCCCGGAAGTTCGACCTCTACGACCAGGTGTTCGGACGAAATGACCTGAGCTACGAGACCGTGGCTGATGTGAGTGGTGGTGACGACAACACGCGCTTCTTCGTCTCGGGCACCTGGAAGCGGGACGAGGGAATCGCGGACAACACCGGCTTCAGCCGCCAGGGGCTCCGGGTCAACATCGATCAGACGGTGAGCCCGAAGGTGGAGGTCCAGGTCAGCAGCGTGTTCAACCGCTCCCTTCATCAGCGGGGGTTCACCAACAACGGAAACAACGGGGGAACCTCCGGGTATGCCCTGGCCTATCAGCCGAACTTCCAGTCTCTTCTCCCGGTGGATGGGGTCTTCACGGGACCGGCGCTGGGCACCCAGGGGCCGGGAGCCAATCCGGTCCAGACCAATCGGTTGTCGCGGAATGAGGCGGAGACCTACCGCTTCACCGGGGGCGCCACCGTGAACTGGAATGCCTACACGACTGACAAGAGCTCCTTCCGCTTCACCGCGGCGGGCGGGATCGACGTCTTCAACCAGGCCGACGACGTCTTCACCCCCAACGAACTCTTCTTTGAACGGATCCAGGCGCTTCCCGGAACCGCCGTGGAGCAGAGCGCCACGAGCCGCCAGAACAACTTCAACGTCAACGGTGTGCACACCATCCGCCCCGGCGAGTGGCAGGCCACCACGGCCTTTGGCGTGCAGCTCGAAGAACGGCAACTCAAGACCACCCGGATCACCACGACCAACCTCGTTCCGGGCCAGTCCAACGTCAATCAGGGAACCAACCTGACGGCCGCGGAGACGTTCACCAAGGAACGGACCCTGGCGCTCTACGCCCAGGAGGAACTCCTCTTCTTCGGAGAGAAGCTGTTGGTGACGGGGGGCATCCGGGCGGAGCGGAGCAGCGTGAACGGGGACACCGAGAAGTTCTTCGTCTTCCCCAAGGGGTCCGCATCGTACCGGTTCCTCAACGTGCTCCCCAGCCTTCTGGGGGATGGCGCGGAGGTCAAGATCCGAGGCGCCTACGGTGAAACCGGGAATCAGCCCCTCTTCAATCAGAAATTTACCAATCTCGGTACCCCACAGTTCGGCGGGGCCAACGGATTCACCGTGGCCGGCGCCGCCGGTTCGCCCGGGGTGGAGCCGGAGCGTTTGAAGGAGTTCGAGGCCGGCTTCGACGCCAACATCTTCGGCAACCGTGCCCAGCTCGAGGCGACCTTCTACACCCGGAACACGACCAACCTTCTTCTCAACCGGACGCCCGCACCATCCTCCGGATTCACGTCCGAGGTCTTCAACGGTGGCAAGGTCCGGAACCGCGGTGTGGAGATCGGACTCGGCCTGACCCCGGCCCGGGGCCGGTTCAACTGGGTCACGAACGCCACCTTCACGCTCAACCGGAACAAGGTGCTCGACCTTCCGGTGGCACCCTTCCGCCCCCCGCTGTCCGGGTTCGGCGGATTGGGCGTCACCTTCGTGGAGGAGGGGCAGCCGGTGACCCAGATTCAGGGCCGCAAGTTCCTCCCCGACGGCACCCGCTCCGCGCAGGTCAAGATCGGCGATGCCGCCGATGACTTCCGGGTCGGCCTCTCCAACGACATCTCCATCGGGTCGTTCAACTTCAGCATGGTCTGGGATTGGCAGCAGGGTGGTGATGTGATCAACCTGACCCAGTTCCTCTATGACGACGCCCAGAATGCCGCCGATTTCGGCTCCGCCGCGCACGCCACGCGTTTGCAGGGCTTCAATGCAGGGGTCATCGCCCCCTACATCGAGGATGCCACCTTCCTCAAGATGCGTGAACTGTCGGTGGGAGTCGATCTGCCGCAGGGCTTTGTGGCCTCCGCTTTCGGACGCGCCGTCCGTACCGCCCGGGTCAGCCTGAGCGGCCGGAATCTGATCCTCTGGACCGACTACAGCGGACTCGATCCCGAAGTGGCCAACTTCGGGTCCCAGGCGATCCGGAACAATCTGGATGTCGCCCCGTTCCCGCCGAGCCGCAGCGTCTTCTTCAACCTTGCACTGGGATTCTGATCCATGAAGATTCCTCTTCGACTGACGGGACTCTGCCTGGCCGGCACGATCGCCCTGACCACCGGGTGCTTCGACGACCAGTTCGTGATTCCCAATACGAATTCGCCGACCCAGGAGCAGCTCACCGAAACGCCGAACCGGACCATTCTGGCCCAGACGGCGACGGGGATCTTCTCCCAGGTCAACACCAGCGTCGGCGGCCAGATCCAGCAGTTCGGACTCTATGGTCGCGAACTCTACAACCTTCTCGGAAACGATCCGCGGGAAACTGGCGAGGAGATCCGGGGTCCCCAGGATCCCGGGGGCCGTGCCGGAGGTCTGTTCGGGGGCTATTATCAGGCGATTCGAACCATCAATTCCTACCTCGCCGCGATTCCGAAGGCCGCTGATCTGAGTGCAGCCGAGCAGGCGGCCTCTCGCGGTTTTGCCAAGACCCTGCAGGCGTGGCACTTCTACCGAATCGCCATCCGGAGCGGTCCCCTCGGCTTCCCGATCGATGTGGACCGGCCCATCAACGCCGAGCCGGCTCCCTTCGTGTCGGAATCAGAGGGTTTCGCGTTCGTGGCGTCCCTTTTGAACGAGGCAGCGACCGACTTGCAGGCCGGCGGGGGGAGCTTCCCCTTCACGATGGCGCCGGGCTACACCGGCTTCGACACCCCGGCCTCCTTCCTCCGCTTCAACCGTGCGTTGCTGGCCAAGGTCGAAGTCACCCGTGCTACTCTCCTCGGCTGCGGCGGGCCCTGCTTCACCAGTGCCTTGACCGCACTGGGGAGCTCGTTCCTCACCACCTCGGGTCTCCCCGGTTCGCTGAACGACGGCGTCTTTTACGCCTACAGTAGTGCCTCCGGCGAACCGACCAATCCGATCTCCGAGAATCTGACCGCGGCCCGGTACTGGATTCATCCCTCGATCGAGGCGATGGTGCAGTTGCGCGCTGACGGCTCCGACGACCTTCGCTGGACCGCCAAGGCGCGGAAGGTGGCGGAACCCAGGGTGCTCAATGAGTTGTCGAGTGACATCAAGCCGATCATGTACAACGACAACACGCCCACGACGTCGGTGGCCAACCTCGGCACCGATATCCCGCTCATCAAGAACGAGGAGCTCATCCTCCTCCGGGCGGAGGCCCGGCTCGGCAGCGGAGACAAGCAGGGCGCCATCGATGACATCAACCTGATCCGGGTGAACGCCGGCGGCCTTCCGCCGACCACACTGACCGCGGCGAGCGCCGACGCGGACATCATCACCGAGATCATCTACAACCGCACCCTCTCCCTCCTCTTCGAGCAGGGGAGCCGGTGGATGGATCACCGGAAGTACAACCGGCTGAACCAGTTGCCTCTCGATCGCCCCGGCGACGTGGTGCATCCGTTTATGCTGGTGCCCGCGGGTGAGTGCGACAACCGGGGGCTCGGAACGCCCTGTTCGCCTCTGGGCAACTGAGACACGAAGAGTGCGTGAACCTGGCCGGCCGGTGCCCCTCGGGGTGCCGGCCGGTTTGGTGTTTTTGTACGGGCAGTTCGCATTTTGGGGATCTCTGATCAATGGCCCTCGGGGCCCATTCTGTCACCGGAACGTCACCCCGGCGAACGCCGGGGTCCATGGTCGAGCATGCGCATGACTCACACGAAGACACGAAGACACGAAGCTCCTGGAACTGCCTCCACGCAAAGGCGCCAGGACGCAGGGAGTAAGAAGCGGACGGTTTGAACCGCTGAGGGCGCGGAGGACACAGAGGGTTGACTGGACATCGGCAGGAGGGGGGCCCATCCACCCCCCCACAAAAAGGATCCTCTTATTAAGATGCAACACCCCGAACCTCTTCCCTGGAGCGTGGCATGAGCACACCTGTATCCTCCGAGACCTCCTCCGCCGTCGACCGACGCAACTTCCTCGTGATCTGCAGTGCCGTGGGTCTCGGCGGCACCGCGCTCCCCGCCGCGCTCTGGACCCGCCTGGAGGCGGAGCGTGACCCGATGTCCAGCGTGGGGATCACGGAGGAGGGTCTCCCGGCACAAGCGGAGGTGACCGTGGAGATGCTGGCGGCGGCGGAGGGGGTGGCAGGAGTCTCCTTCACCCCCGCCGAACGGGAGATGATGCTCCGTAACCTCAACCAGGCACTCGCCGGGTATGGCCAGATGCGGGCGGTGCGGCTCGACAATGGAATTCCGCCGGCCACTCAGTTTTCCCCGGTGATTCCGGGACTCGAACCGCCCAAGCCTCCTCCGGCACCCTCGGGTCGCGGCCGGCCGGCAGTCACTCTCCCGCCCTCCGAATCGGACCTGGCGTTTCTTCAGGCCGGGGAGCTCGGCGAGCTGATCCGGACCCGGCAGATCTCCTCCGTGGAGCTGACCTCGCTCTACCTCAAGCGCCTCCGGCAATACGACGAGGTGCTCCACTGCACCATCACCCTCACCGAAGAGCGTGCGATGCGACAGGCCCGGGCCGCCGACGCGGAAATCGCCGCCGGCCGGTACCGGGGGCCGTTGCACGGGGTGCCGTGGGGGGCCAAGGACCTCCTGGCGGTGGAGGGCTACCCGACCACCTGGGGGAGTCCGATCTATCGCAACCAGATGTTGAAGGAGACGGGGACTGTCGCCGAGCGGCTCGATGCCGCGGGATCGGTTCTGGTGGCCAAGTTGTCGCTCGGGGAGATGGCCCAGGGAGATGTCTGGTTCGGGGGGATGACCCGCAATCCCTGGAAAACCGACCAGGGGTCGAGTGGATCGTCCGCCGGCCCGGCCTCCGCCACCGTCGCGGGGCTGGTCGGGTTCAGCATCGGAAGTGAAACGCTGGGATCGATCGTTTCCCCCTCGACCCGCTGCGGCGCCAGCGGACTCCGTCCCACCTTCGGTCGGGTGAGCCGCGCCGGCGCGATGGCCCTGAGCTGGTCGATGGACAAGCTCGGTCCGATCTGCCGCTCCGCCGAGGATTGCGCGCTGGTCCTCGATGCCATTCACGGAGCCGACGGGAAGGACCTCACGGCGGTGGACCGCCCCTTCGTCTGGGATCGGAATCGGGCGCTCTCGACGATTCGCGTTGGCTACCTCAAGGCCGCGTTCGAGCAGGACCGCCCCACCCGGGAATACGACGAGGCGACCCTCGACCTGCTTCGGCAGCTCGGCGTGGACCTCGTTCCCGTCACCCTCCCCTCGGACCTTCCCCTCGGGGCGCTCCGGATCATCCTGTCGGCCGAGGCGGGGGCGGCCTTCGAGGACCTGGTGCTCACCAACCGCGACGACGAGATGGTCCAGCAGACCCCGAACGCCTGGCCCAACACCTTCCGGTCAGCGCAGATGATTCCTGCGGTGAGTTACATCCAGGCCAACAGGATACGGACCATGGCCATGGTGCGACTGAATGAGGCCATGCGGTCGGTGGACTGCTTCGTAACCCCGAGCTTCGGGGGGAACGTGCTGATGCTGACCAATCTGACCGGCCACCCCACCGTTGTTGTGCCGAACGGCTATCGCGAGGATGGGACGCCGGTCAGCATCTCGTTCATCGGCCGTCTCTTCGGGGAGTCCGAGGCACTCACGGTGGCGCATCACTATCAGGAGGAGACGGGTTGGAATCGAATGGTTCCTCCAACGTTTGTGTAGGGCAAGTACGCCGGGTCATCCCGAGCGTATCGAGGGACCTGAGGAGGAAGGAGGAGTCATCCCGAGCATAGCGAGGGATCTGAGGAGGTGACAGGTGCACTTCCTGTCGTCCGGATGGAGATGGTGGTGGAGCAACGGCACCCCATCGACCCGACGGCGGGAAGTACTCCGGAGTCATCCCGAGCATAGCGAGGGATCTGAGGAAGTGACAGGTGCACTTCCCGTCGTCCGGGTTGAGATGGTGGTGGAACAACGACCCTTCACAGCCCCGACGGTGGGAAGTACTCCGGAGTCATCCCGAGCATAGCGAGGGATCTGAGGAGGCTGCAGGTGCACTTCCTGTCGTCCGGATGGAAATGGTGGTGGAGCAACGGTCCTCCATCGACCCGACGGCGGGAAGTACTCCGGGCGCCTTCTCAGATCCCTCACTGCGTTCGGGATGACGTACTGTGTTCGGGATGACTCCGCTGTTAACGTTTCTACGGTAGCGCGGGCACCTGTTGCGTGAGACAGTGAAACGCGCCGAGCCCCCAGATCAGGTCGTGGCAGTCGATCGGGACGATCCGTCGGCCGGGAAAGAGGGGAGCGAGCACCTCCTCGGCTGCCCGGGTGGTCGGTGGGTCGTATGCGGGGAGGAGAACGACCTCGTTGCCGATGTAGAAGTTGGCATAGCTCGCGGGAACCCGCTGTCCCTCGTACCAGAGTGGCGCCGGCATCGGGAGGGTCACGACCCGCAGAGGGGTCCCATCCTGGTCGGTCATCGCCTGGAGCCGGAGGTAGTTTTCCAGGAGGGGCGCGTAGTTCCGGTCCTCGGGGTTGTCCTCGAGCACCGTCACCACGGTGGTGGGATCGACGAAGCGGGTGATGTCGTCCACGTGGCCATCTGTGTCGTCCCCTTCGATCCCGTCACCCAGCCAGAGGATCCGGGTCACGCCGAGGTGATCGGAGAGGATCCGTTCGATGGCCTCCCGGGTGAGGCCCGGATTCCGGTTCGGGTTGAGGAGGCACGACTCGGTGGTCAGGAGTGTGCCCCGGCCGTTGACGTCGAACGCTCCCCCCTCCATGACAATCCCCGGATAGACCACCGGGATGCCGAGATGCTCCGCGATCCGGTCGGGGATGACGTCATCCAGGTCGAACGGGGGATACTTTCCGCCCCAGGCGTTGTATCCCCAGTTGAGGATCAGCTCGTCGGTGTCCTCGCCGCGTCGTCGCTGGAGGAAGGTCGGGCCGTGGTCCCGGCACCAGGCGTCGTTGGTGGGGAAATGGTGAAAAAAAACGTTGGAGACGGGGACGTCAGCGCGCTCCAGCACCTGCCTCGCATCGGACTCCATGCCTCCGTCCGCCACGTTGATGTGGACCTCCTCGCCCGGCGCCAGGTGGCGCACCATCTCGGCGATGACGGGGGGAATGCGGTCGAAGCGGCCGGGCCAGGAGGACTCCCGGTGGGGCCAGCTGAGCCAGGTGCCACGGTGGGGTTCCCACTCGGCGGGCATCCGGAACTCGAGTTCCGCCGGGGTCTTCCCGGGCGGGAACGGCTCGGGGTTCGTGCCCGGTTCCGGGGTTCCTCCGCGGGTCGGAGTGGTCACCATCACCCCGGGTCGATGTAGCGGCGGGTCAGGTCGCCGTAGGCATCGATGCGCCGGTCCCGGAGGAAGGGCCAGTGGGTTCGGGTCTCGTCGACCGCGGCGAGGTCCACGGGAACGACCAGCACCTCGTCCCCGGTGCCCGCCCGCTGCAGAATCCGCCCACCGGGGTCGGCCACGAAACTCCCGCCCCAGAACTCGATCCCGGTGCCGTCGCCCGAACCGGGGTTGGCTTCGAACCCCACCCGGTTCACCGCCGCGACATGGACCCCGTTGGCGATCGCATGGCTCCGCTGCATCGTGGTCCACGCCTCCTGCTGGCGTTCCCCATACTCGGCCTTTTCCGCGGGAAGCCAGCCGATGGCGGTGGGGTAGAAGAGGATCTCCGCCCCGGCGAGGGCGGTGAGGCGGGCCGCTTCGGGGTACCACTGATCCCAGCAGATCAGCACTCCGATGCGCCCGAAACGCGTGTTCCAGACCCGGAAACCGAGATCCCCCGGGGTGAAATAGAACTTTTCGTAATACTGGGGATCGTCCGGGATGTGCATCTTCCGGTACTTGCCGAGGTAACTCCCGTCGGCATCGAAGATGGCCGCCGTGTTGTGGTAGAGCCCCTCCGCCCGCTTCTCGAAGAGAGATGCCACGAGGACGACGCCGAGGTCCCCGGCGACCGTGGCGAGGGCGGCCGTTTCCGGTCCCGGAATCGGATGGGCCAGCCCGAAGTGCTCATGCCGCTCCGTCTGACAGAAGTAGGGGCTCCGGTAGAGCTCCTGCAGGCAGACGATCTGGGCTCCGCGCCCGGCGGCCTCCTGCACGCCGCGGAGGGCGCGTGTCGTGTTCTCCTCGGGGTCTGCGGTGCAGTGCATCTGGACCAGGCCAAGGTGTACGATGCGGGTGTCGGTCATGGCGGAAAGATAACGGGCCGAGGTCAGGGAGCTTCGGCCCGGGGCCCTCGCGTCAAGCAAGTTTGTGAATTATTTCACAAAGTAGCACCTCCTTCACGCCGAAAGCCAACCACAAGAAGCACAAAAGCCACAAGACCGCCAACCTGAGCGCCGGAACGCCCCACCTCCCCTCCGGAAGAAGGCCGCAGATGACACCGACGACGCAGATCGAATGAAACCACGAACGGACACGAGAGGAACACGAAAAGAGTGGCTCCAGGGTGAGGGGAGGCGCTCCGGGCTGAACATGGACCATGCCAAAGCCTGAAGAGCCCATTTTCGTGCCTTTTCGTGTCTTTCGTGGTTGAAACTGGGCTCTTCGGGGTGTGTCAACGGGACCCACACTCATCCGAAGAACCGGAATTGGATCTGGCGCGCCACTCCGTTTCGTCCTAGTATTGAGATGGTCGTATCAGCTACCCTAGGCAGGAGGTGGAATATGCGAGTCCGTATCGCGGTTGTGGCCGCCCTGATCGCCGGGAGCCTCGCCGCTCCGGCAGCCTGGGCCCAGGGCGGGGGGGTGGACAGTCTCTACGCCGCCATCCGAGCGGCGGCGGCCCGGAGTTCTCAGCCCGGCCTGGTGTACCTCCGGGCTGCACGGGACCTCCTGGCGGAAGGTCGCCTGGAGGGAATGGATCCCTGGTACCATGGGGCCGTATTCAACGATACGGTCTCGCTCTCCGAGTATGCCCGGGATTTGAGCCCGATCTGGACGCCGGATGAAGAGCGGATCTTCTGGAATTCGCAGGGCGAGGATCGGGTCTCCTTCCTTCACAGGTTCTGGCAGATTCGCGAGTCACCCCTCCACCGGTCGGGGGAGCGCGCCGCGGAGCACTACCGGCGGATCAGCTATGCCCTTGCGCAGTATCCGCGACCCGAGGCGGAGCGCACCTACGAGCATTGGGAAAAGGTCCGCACGCCTCCCGCTCTCTTCGATGATCGAGGGTTGATCTACGTACGGCACGGTCCGCCGGCGAGGCGCTATGCCTCCGCGAATGCCCGGATGGAGGCGGAACCCTCCACTGGAATCAACCCCACCGACCTGGTGGTGAGCACCCCCGGATCCACCCCGGTGCAGTCCGCTGACCGGGTTCGTTTCCGGGGCAGCGCCGACGTGGATGTCGGGCCGTTCCTCCCCCCGGTGGAAACCTGGTGGTACGAGGGCCAGCAGCCGTTCCAGGTCTTCTTCCGTGCCTGTGCCGCCTACCGCTCGGCCAACCGATTCGAGCGCCAGGTCTGTGGTCCCAAAGACCGGGACTTCCGCCTGCTGCAGAATGGGTTGGAGGTCTTTGCCCCGATGCCCAGCCTCCTTCCGGCCACGCGGAACGAGCTCGGTTCCCGGCGACGGATCGATGGGGGAGGAGCCCGGTACCCGGCGCTGGATGAGATCCGTGCCGTGGCCACGGGGCAGGTTCACCTGATTTCGGAAACGGGTGTGGCCGGGAATGAGTTCCATCGCCGGGCCCGGGCCATTCAGCAGGGGGAGGAGTGGGTGGAGCGGGGGCTTGGCTCGGAGACCTTCGCGTTCAACTTCCCGAACCGGGCTGGCGGACGTGCCGAGGTGGTGGCGATCGGGGTGGACAATGGGGTGACCATGGCGCACGTGGCCTATGCGGTGAAGGCGGAGGATCTAGTGGGGAGGGAAGGGGAGGACCGGTTCACACGGTTCCCCGTCACCGTGCGGATTCTGTTGCGCGGTGAGGACGGCACGATCGTGGGCCGGAAGGTGGTCCGGCGAGCGGTGAGCCTCCCGCGGCCCCTGGGAGGACGGTTCGTCCAGGGGGTCGAATCGATCCCGGTGCTCTCCGCCGTCCGTACAGCGGAGGTGGTGGTCGAGGAGGACGTGGAGCATGGAATGCACGTCGTGTTCTCGGACCTCCGGACCCCGTCCCTGGAAGATCCGCGGCCGGCGCTCAGCGACCTCGTCGTGGGGTCGAAGCGCTGGGGGCTCCACTGGAACGCCGGTGCCGACACGGTCTGGTTCAGCCCCAGCGCCCGGTTCCATCCCCTCGAACCGATGGAAGTGGCGTTCGAGATCTATGGCATCCCCGCGGGGAATGCGTTCCGCAGCGAGGTTCAGGTGGTCAAGAAGAGGGGCGGGCTGGTGGGACTCGTGGGTGGCGATGATGTGCGGTTCACCCTCGGGTTCTCGGAGGTCTCCTCGGGCGCGCTGCACCGGGTCCGCCGTACCCTCAACGTGGAACGGCTGGAAGAGGGGGACTACCTCGTGATCGTGGCGGTCGAGGGGCCGGACGGGGAACTCCTCCGGCGTGAGACCGAGGTGCACATCCACAACCCCTGATCGTCAGTCGGCGGGGTCCTCCGGGGGAGCCAGGTGCATCTCGGCCTTCCCCCGGTGGCCCGGCCATCGAAGCACCACCGCCGTTCCCTGGATCGTTCGCTCCGCGCCCTGCTCCGAGCGTGCCACGGTTTCCACCGGATACTCCCAGTGTTCCGCGTCCGGTGCCTCGATGCGCACCGCCGGGCGGGTGGAGACTTCCGTGCTGAACCATCCCTCGCAGGGGGGCCAGGTCCATGCCACGGTCAGCGCCCCGTCGGGGCGGATGGTCACCTCCTTCCGCAGGGTCGGCCAGGAGAACCGGGCCACGAGGGCTCCGTGCTCTCCCGTCGCTGTCGCCCTGTCGAGCAGTGTCTCGCCATGCCAGGTCCGGAGCACCGGAATGTTGCCGGTCTCGAAGTCATTCGCCGTGACATGGTCCGGAAGGAGACGGTTCACCCCGATGGCCCGGGGAAGGTGGTCCACCGGCGGCAACTCGCCGGAGGGACCGGTGGTTTCCAGGTGGTGAATGCTGGGGATGCCATCGGTGGGTTCCCCCGGGATGTCTTCCGTTCGCAGGTGCGATGCCTCGCGACGGCGGGTGAGGACGTCGGCGTAGTTGCGGTGGTGGCGGAAGATGGTCCATTCCTCGATGCTCCCTCCGCGTTCCCCGCTGAGCACCACGGCGCACTGCTCCCCGGAGACGGACAGCTCCTCGATCCCGTCTCCATCCACATCCTCCCACGCGTGTGCCAGAGGCGTCTCCCGGCGCAGTTCCTCCTCGGCCAGGGCGAGGTTGCTCCAGATGCCGTCGCGGAGATGGGGCAGGTAGAGTCCGCCGAAGACCCCGTGCCAGTAGGCATCGTTGCACTGCGCCCTCCCGATGGCGCGCCGGACGGCGGGGACGTCCCCTCGGGCGCGGCAGAGCCGGGAGAGCCGCTGCATCTTCTTGTGCATTCGGTTGGATTCGGGATACTTGGCCAGGAAGAACTTCCAGTGGGAGCCTCGGACAAGGGCTCCCTCGGGTCCCGCCATCCGTTGGGGGCCCAGTTCTCTCTCCAGGGCGGCCAGCCGTCCGGCGGCCGCCGTGGGAAGGGACCAGCCCTCCATCTCACGATAGGAAGTCGCCGGCAGATAGGTCAGCCCCGCCGGCGCCACCTCGGCCACTGCCTGGGCCATGGTCACGAGGCGCAGGGTACCGTCTGCCACCAGCGCGCGGACGGTCGCCCCGAAGGCCGGAAACCAGCCACGATCGTACACCCACTCCCGGGTTCCAGGCCAGCCGCCGAATTTTTCGCCATCATCCGCCAGAATCGCGAGGGGGTGTCCGTCCGCGGCCAGGGTCCTGATGGTGTCAGCGAATTCCGACGGGGGACGGAAGGGGATGATGTACCGGAGGCGCTCGTCGATCGGGAGCACGGTGATGGGGATGCCGTCCGCCTCGGTGCGCCAGGGCCGGTGAAGATCCTCCCGTTCGTGACCGGCCACGAGGAAGTGGCGATCATCGGTCAGGACATGGGTGACGCCGGCCCGGCCCAGTTCCGCCGGCAGGTCGGGTTCCCAGACCCGCTCCGTGAGCCAGAGCCCCCGGGCATCGACGCCGAATCGTCGGTGCAGGGCGTCCCGCATCGTCATGATCTGTTCGATCCGGTCCTCCCGGAGCAGCATCGCCAGAATCGGCTCATCGTATCCGGAGAGCAGCACTTCGACCTGGCCCGCCGACGCGAGGGAGCCGATGTCATCGAGGAAACGGCGTCCGTCGGGGCGGGTCTCGAGCCAGGCCAGCAGAGGCCCCGAGAGGTGGAGTGTGAGCGGGAGGCACTCTTCCCGGCGAAGCGTGTCGAGCAGGGGGCGATACACGTTCCGGAGGTGATCCTCGAACACGATGTCGAAGTTTCCCACCGGCTGGTGGAGGTGGAGGCCGAAGGCGAAGCGAACGGGATCAGTCATCGGGGGCCGTCGTCGCGAAGAGGGCGGTGTCAAGGGTGAAGGCATCGGCAAAGCGAGCCAGCGACGCGCGAACTGCCGCCGAGGCGTTCCGGACCCGGTGGAAGAAGAGTGTTTGGGCCTCGAAGGGGATCGCGACGTCCTCCAACGTGAGAAGGTCCACTGCACGCTGCAGGGAGTGAGGATCCAGGGGATCTGTCTGCACCAGGCGGACCAGGGCGCGGGCCGCCGTGCTGCCTCCGTCGGACTCGCCGGTGCAGAAGGCGTCCCATTCGGAGGGGGAGAGGACCTGGCGACGCAGCGCCGGGATCCACCGTCGGCGCAAGTCGTGACGGGTGACTTCGGGGAAGTCGGCGAAGGACAGGCGTCCGTGCCATGCATCTCCGGCGATGAGGCAGGTGACGCCAGGCCCGGGGGAGGGCGAGACTTCCACCTGCCATGCCTGGTGCGCCCCGGTTCGGGTGTCTTCGACCTGGAGCATCCCGTCGGGCTGACGGCTCACGGCCCAGGCACCGATCCGGTCCGGGAGGGCCCCGGTCACGGCCTCGGTGACGGCGGCGGCTCCGGCGATCCGGGGTTCCGGAGGGACGCTTCCGCGGATGCGGTGACGCCACACAGACCCCGCCGAGGGGACGAGCGGGTCGTTGCCGCGGGCCGTGTCGAGGATCTGCAGAAAGGGAGGTTCGGTGTCCCGCCACCCTCCCAGGTCGACCGCGCGCGCCGCATAGCGAAGACAGATCAAGGTTTCCAGCCCGGCCACGTCGTCAAAGAACCACCCGCAGGATGTGTACATGCGAAGCAGGTTGCGCTCCATCTCCAGCAGTTCCCGCAGACGGGAAGGCAGGGCGGCGGCCGGAGGGCGCCCTTCCAGCTCATCGCGGGCCGCATCCGGGTTGGGAACCCAGGCTCGCATCTCGTCCCGTGAGCGCGTCAGCAACACCTGCCGCAGGTGATCGAGAGCGTGGCGGAGGGGGGTCCGCCATGACTGGTCGGTTCCTTGGACCAATCGGCAGCCACAGTTCCTCTGCCACCGGCCGACGCCGTGCGCACAACTCCACGACGAGGGTCCGATGAGGCGGGCCTCGGTTCGCGGGGCGTGGCGCGCCAGGAGCGATCCGAAGTTCTCGACCCGCACGCCGGGATCGCGGTCGACCCGTTCCAGCATCCGGGCAAGGGCCATCTCTCCGAACGGATGGTGGTGCCCCCACGTTTCGCCGTCGGCCGCGAGACTGGTGGCCGAGGGCCCGTGTCCGGTTCGGCTGCGGTGGAGCATCCGCTCGGCCCACGCCTCCGCGTTCCGGATGAGGGGGCCGAAGGCCACGTTGTGGGCGAGGGGGCCGTCGTACACCATGAGGGCGATCTCCCGGCCGCCTCCGGCGCGGAACCGAAGCGGGAGCCCGTCCTCGGGGGGATTGTCCACCTGATGGGGTGCCAGGATGGTGAAGGTAATCCCCTCCTCGGCGAGCGCCACGAGGGTGTCTTCGTCCGCGGCCGTTTCCGGGAGCCACATCCCCTCGGGGTGGCGACCGAATCGCCGGCGGAAATCGGCGATTCCCCAGCGGATCTCGGTGCGGCGATCGTCCGGGGAGGCCAGCGGAAGGATGACGTGATGAAAGGGCATGGCCACGGCATTGCCCACGCCCAGGCGAAGGCGGCTCTCCTCGTCGGCGGCCACCAGGGCGGCGACCACGTCGGGGGCATGCGCGTCCAACCACTCGAACAGTGTCGGACCGACGTTGAAACTCATGTGCCGGTAGGTGCTCCGGATGTCCCGGATCCGGCCGGTGGGGGTGAGCAGGCGCGCGGCGGCCAGCGGGCGATAGCAGTCCAGTGTGATGCGCGTGTTCCAATCGTGGAACGGGAGTGCCGAGTGCTCCTGTTCGACCAGGTCGAGCCAGGGGTCCTCCCGGGGCGGCTGGTACAGGTGGGCGTGAACGATGACGGAGTGACGGGGCATGGATGGATCGTCGGGATCGGCCCGCTAGGGAGTCGGCGGGCCGGCCAGGGCGACCCGCAGGGCGGTCATCACCTCGGGGAAGCAGTCGTTCTTCCCTCGGGATGCGGCGAGCGCGTCCGCCGCGGCATCCCAGGTCTCGGGGGGTTGCTCCAGGAATCCGACCAGGGTTTCCGCACTGCCGGCGTGGCCGAGAAAACGTTCCTCGGCGTAATCGCCGGCGGCCCCGGTACTGATGATGAACTGCCAGTCCGAACTCTGGGCCAGCAACATCTCCCGGGCGGCCTGAGAGAGGAGGGGCTCGGCTCGGGAATCGTCGACGTGACGTCGGGCCACGGTCCAGAACCGCCGTTCGATCTCCCAGAGCCGCTCCCAGGTCCAGAGAGTCCGGGGATTCAGCCACATTCGGAAGTCACCCGCCTCACCCCAGCTCCCTTCGGCGATCTGCAGACGATGCCGTGGGGGGACGGCCGCCAGGTGCGTGGAGGCGGTGGCAGGCAGGGGAATCGATTGCTCGGCGAGAGCCCGGTAGAGGTCGCGGAGGAAGTCGGGGCCCTCGAACCACCAGTGTCCGAAGAGCTCGGTGTCGAAGGGAATCGTGATGACATCGACCGGCCCCTCCTCGTGTTCTCCGGCGATCTCCTCCAGCAGCCGGGCAAAGTGCCGGGCGTGGACGTGGGCCCGGGCCCGTCCCACATTGCGGTCATAGGGAAGCTTCTCCCCGAGGTCGGTGTCGGCGCTGGTCACCCGCCAGAGCTTGAGGCCGCCCGGCGTCCGGATCTTGTGAAACTCCAGATAGGCGCCGTCGCCGGGGTATCCCAGGTGCCGATTCCAGACCTGCATGGAGGAGCGGGGATCGCGGACGAAGGCGGTCACGCGCCGGGCCGCTCGTGTGGCGCCCGCCTGCCAGGTTCGGTAGGGGGACCGAACCGGGTCGTGCCCCCCGGCACCGGCGGAGCGTCCCTCCGGGTCCCAGGCCTCCGAGGCGGAGAGGGATCGTCCGGCGGCGATCTGGTGGGCATCGACGAAGAAGTAGCGAAATCCGGTGGCGGCGAGGTGCTCCTCGATCCCGGCCCGCATGGCACTCGCGGGAGCCAGGGGATGTGGTGCCCAGGGTCCCCGGGCGCGATAGGCGCACTCGGGCACCCAGCATCCGGTGGGATCACGGCCGAAGAGGCGCCGGTGCTCCCGGGCCCCGAGGGCGAGTTGGAAACGAATGCTTTCGTCCCAGGCGAGGAGGGGAAGGAAGGCGTGGGTCGCGGCGGAACTCATGAGCTCGATCCGTCCCTCGTCCGCCAGTCGACGCCAGGCACCGATGAGGTCGCTGTCCAATTCGTGAAAGAGCCGCCGGAGTCGAACGTAGCGTTGCCGCCAGAAATCCCGCAGGAGTTCCAGGGCGGTGTCCTCGGATGGTTCGGCCGCTGCGGCGATTCGTTGGGCGAAGAAGGCCTCGAGTTCGGTGACGAAGTCGGGGTGGGTGAGCTGGTTGGCGAGGATCGGCGTCACGCTGAGAGTCACCGGCGCCGCCACCGACTCGACGGCAAGGCCCAGGAGCGCTTCGGTCAGAGGAAGGTAGGTATCCACGGCGGCCTCGCACAGCCAGTCGCTGCCGTGGGGCCACCGGCCGTGGTGCAATACCCACGGCAGGTGGCTGTGCAAGGTGAGGACAACATGAGGGCGGCTCATATGATCTCCGGCGCGCGATCCACGCCCTCCAGGACCCGTTGGTATACCGCGCGGTATCGCCGCACCGAGCGTTCCCACCCGAAGTCCCGGTGCATCGCGTTGCGGCAGAGGCGGCCCCATTCGGCGGGGGCGGCAAAACGATCCATCACCCGAAGCACGGCGCCCAGCAGCGGGTCCGGGCCGTAGGGGCGGAACACGAACCCCGTCACCTCGTCCTCCACCGTGTCCGCGAGGCCCCCGACATGCCGAACCACCGGCAGGGTGCCATACCTCTGAGCCCGCATCTGAGTGAGCCCGCACGGCTCATACTGGCAGGGCATGAGGCACCCATCGGATCCCGCCATGAGTTCATGCTCCAGAGGATCCTGAAAGTTGGTGTCGACGGAGATCCGCCGGGGAGCGGTAGCCGCAACCGCCCGGAGCGCAGATTCATAGCGAGCCTCGCCCGCACCGAGGAAGATGTATTGCACCGGGAGGTCGAGGATGCTGGGGTGCCCCAGGATCAGATCGAACCCCTTCTGGGTGACGAGCCGGGCGGCCATGCCAAAGAGGGGAACGCGTTCCTGGACGTCAAGCCTGAAGCGTTGTTGCAGATGGCGCTTGCAGGCTCGCTTCCCCCCCGGATTGTCCCGGTCGAACCGGGAGGGAATCAGCGGATCGTTCCCCGGATCCCAGAGTGCCTGGTCGATTCCGTTCAGAATGCCCGAAAACCGCGATCCCATCCACTGAAACATGGCGTGCAGGCCGAATCCCCCGTTCTCGGTCCGGAGCTCGACAGCGTGGTTGGGGCTCACGGTCACGGCGGCATCCGCACAGGCGAGCCCGCCCTTGAGAAAGTTGACCTGGCCGTACCACTCGAGGCATTCCATCCGGAACAGGGACCAGGGGAGGCCGAGACGAGGCATGATATCCGGAGGGAAGTAACCCTGATACCCGGCGTTGTGGACCGAGAGGACGGTTCGAATCCTTTGGTAGAAGGGGTCCGTGGCGAAGCGGCTCCGCAGGTACACGAAGGCGAGCGCCGTATGCCAGTCATGGGCATGAACCAGCAGGGGGCCGTGGGTGATGCGGGGCAGGGCCAACAGGGCGGCCTGGGCGAAGAAGGCGAATCGCTCGGGGTTGTCGGGGTAGTCCCCTCCTCCCTCCCCGTAGAGGCCCGGGCGGTCAAAGTACCCGGCATGGGCGATGAACCAGACCGGGGCGTCGGGGTTCAGGGGCCTGGTCTCCCGGAACAGTTGGGCCGTGTGCTTGGCATCGACCCGGATCGGATCTCCGTGGGGCACGAGATCCCGCGCCACTGCCGCTGCGGCGCGGTGCAGCGGCATGATCGTCATCACGGGCTGGCCGGTGCGGGCCTGGAAGGTGGCGAGGCCGGCGACGGCCTCGGCGAGGCCTCCGGTGCGGGCGTAGGGCACGTATTCCCCGGCCAGGTGGACCAAGGTGACCGGGAGGCCCTCCGGTGTGCGGAGGGGTGGATCCAGCCCGGGCGGCACGATTCCACCGAGGGAGGGGGAGGTCATGAAGCCATCACCGGGGGTGGCCCGGGCGGAGCCTGCCCGGTGACGGCCGGGAGGTAGCTGTCGGTCACATAGTCCCGTACCATGCGCTGGGCGGTGAAGTGGGTCACGGCCACCCGGATGGAGTTCCGCATCCGGTCAACCCAGGCGAGGGGGATGCCGCGCGGGTCGCGGTCATAGTACAGGGGGACGACCTCCTCCTCGATCAGGCGATACAGGTTCGCGAGGTCGGCGGCATCTCCGATCTCGGGGTCCTCCGTGTCCACGAGGGGCAGCGTCCACCCATTGGTCCCATCGGCTCCCTCGGCCCACCACCCGTCCGCGGTGCTCAGGTGGGGAACCCCGTTCAGTGCCGCCTTCATTCCGCTGGTTCCGCAGGCCTCCATCGGAACCCGGGGGAGGTTGAGCCAGAGATCGACCCCCTGAACCAGGACGTGGGCCACATGCATCTCATAGTCCTCGAGAAAGGCCACTCGCCCCTCATAGGCCGGATCGTGGGTGAACCGATACACGTTCCGCAGGGCCTCCTTCCCGGCCGTGTCCTCAGGGTGGGCCTTGCCGCTGATGATCAGTTGCACCGGTCGCCAGGGATTCACCAGCAATCGCTGAAGCCGTTCCGTGTCCCGGAACAGCAGATCGGCCCGCTTGTAGGTGGCGAAACGCCGCGCGAATCCAATGGTGAACGCCGCGGGGTCCAGGAGAGTTCCCGCACCCACCACCTGCACCGCATCCCGCCAGCGGTCGGCGAAACGGCGCCGGGCCTCCTCGCGGACAAAGCCGGCGAGATGGTTCTTCAGGGCCACGTGGACCGCCCAGAGGTCGGCGGGGTCGAGGGTGGCGATCCGGTCGCCGCACTCATCGGGGGAGAGGCGGGTCCGCCAGCTCTCGCCGAGATTCCGGTCGAGGAGGTCCATGATGTCGTTGGCCATCCAGGTGGCCAGGTGAACGCCATTGGTCACGTGCCCTATCGGGACGTCCTCGACGGAGAGTCCGGGCCAGAGGTCGGTCCACAGGGACCGGGACACGGCACCGTGGCGGTGGGAGACTCCATTGACACGGCCGGCCAGTCGCAGCGCCAGGACGGACATGTGGAACCCGCCGGTATCGCGGGTGGGGTGGCGCGCCAGGGCGTGAAACCCCTCGGCATCCAGGCCGAGGTCGTCCAGCGCCGACCCGGCGCACGCGGCCGCCTGCCCGGGATCGAAGACGTCGTGCCCCGCGGGGACCGGGGTATGAGTCGTGAAAAGAGAGTTCCGACGAACCCTGCTGATGGCCTCGTCCCGCGGAACGTCGGCCATGACCAACTCGCGGACCCGCTCGACCATCATGAAGGCGGCATGCCCCTCGTTGGCGTGCCAGGCCGCGGGGTCGTGGCCGGCGGCCCGCAGCATCCGGACCCCTCCCACCCCCAGGATCCACTCCTGCCGGAGTCGCAGGTCGGGCCCGCCGGCGTAGAGCCGGCTGAGGAGCTTCCGGTCGTCGGGGTGGTTGTCCTCCCGGTCGGTGTCGAGGAGATACACCGGAACGCGGCCGACCTGCATGGTCCAGGCATGCACATGGACGGGACGACCGAAGGTCTCCACCGTGACGACGCGTTCCGCTCCCGTGTCATCCCGAAGCCGTTCGAGCGGGGTGCGGTCGGGGTCCACCTCGTCGTCTCCATCCTCCTGCCACCCATCCTGGCGAAGGTGCTGGTCAAAGTATCCCTTCCGGTAGGCGAGCCCCAGTCCGACCAGGGGAACGCCAAGGTCGGACGCCGCCTTGCAATGGTCACCGGCCAGCACTCCGAGCCCCCCCGAGTAGATGGGCACCGAGTTGTGGAACCCGAATTCGGCGCAGAAATAGGCGATCTCACGACCGTTTCCATCTGGACAGGTGTGGGCGTACCAGAGATCCCCTGTGGTCTCGACATGGTGCTGCCACCCCATGACCCAGTCGTACCGCGCACAAAAACCGGGGTCCTCCGCCAGCGCCGTCAGTCGGGACGGATCGAGTCGGCGGAGCATCTCGATCGGATTGTGGCGGGTCAGTCGCCAGAGCGGGAGGTCGATCTCCCGAAAGAGGGCGCGGGCTTCGCGGTGCCAGCTCCAGGAAAGATTCCGGGCAAGGTCGACCAGTCCGGCGATGCGGGACGGCAGGGGGGGCAGGGGCTGCATGATTCAGTGCACCAGCTTCCGGTACTTGATCCGATGGGGACGATCGGCGCTGCCCCCCTTGCGCCGGTGGTAATCGGCGGCGTAATCCTGATAGTTCCCCTCATACCACACCACCTCGCTGTTGCCCTCGAACGCCAGGATGTGAGTGGCGATCCGGTCCAGAAACCACCGGTCGTGGCTGATCACGACCGCACATCCGGAGAACCGGAGGAGCGCATCCTCCAGGGCACGAAGCGTGTCCACATCGAGGTCATTGGTCGGTTCGTCGAGGAGCAGCAGGTTGCCACCGGTCCGCAGCAGCCGCGCCAGATGCAGGCGGTTCCGCTCTCCGCCGGAGAGGTTCCCCACGCGCTTCTGTTGATCCGCTCCCCGAAATCCGAAACCGGCCGCGTAGGCGCGGGCATTCACCGACCGGGTGCCGAATTCGAGGAACTCATGGCCCCCGGAGATCTCCTCGAAGACGGTGCGATCCGGATCCAGCGCGTCCCGGGACTGGTCGACATAGGCGGGTTGGACCGTGCTCCCCACGGTCAAGGTACCGGCATCCGGTTCCTCCTGGCCCATGATCATCCGAAAGAGCGTGGTCTTGCCGCTGCCGTTCGGGCCGATGACTCCCACGATCCCCCCGCGCGGGAGAGCGAAGTCGAGTCCGTCGAAGAGCAGGCGGTCGTCGAATCCCTTCGCCACATCCCGGGCGATCACGACCTCTTCTCCCAGGCGCGGGGCCGGGGGGATGAGGATCTCCGCCCCGGCCTCCCGGGCCGCCGTTTCATCGGCCACCAGCGCGTCATACGCCTGGAGACGTGCCTTCGACTTGGCCTGGCGCGCCCGGGGTGACATCCGGACCCACTCCAGTTCGCGGGCCAGGGTGCGGCGGCGGGTCGACTCCTGCTTCTCCTCCAGGGCCAGGCGCCGCTCCTTCTGCTCCAGCCACGAGGAATAGTTTCCTTCCCAGGGGATTCCCTCTCCCCGGTCCAGTTCGAGAATCCACCCGGCCACGTTGTCGAGGAAATACCGATCGTGGGTCACGGCGACGACCGTGCCGGGGAATTCCGCGAGATGACGCTCCAGCCACGCCACCGATTCGGCATCGAGGTGGTTGGTCGGCTCGTCGAGAAGCAGCAGGTCGGGCTGCTCGAGGAGCACCCGGCAGAGGGCCACCCGTCTCCGTTCTCCTCCCGAAAGTGGCGCCACGCTCGCCTCGCCGGGAGGGAGCCGCAGGGCATCCATGGCGATGTCGATCTTGCGGTCGAGATCCCACGCGTCCGCCGCCTCGATCCGGGTCTGTACCTCGCCCTGCTCCTCGATCAGGGCGTTCATCGTCTCCTCGTCCATCGGCTCGGCAAACCGGGCACTGATCGTTTCGAACTCGGTCAGAAGCGCCCGGATCGGGGCGACGGCCGTTTCGACGTTTTCCCGTACCGTCAGGGTGGGATCAAGGGACGGCTCCTGGGGCAGATATCCGATCCGGACCCCATCTGCCGGACGGGCATGACCGAGAAAGTCCTGGTCGACACCCGCCATGATGCGGAGCAGAGTGCTTTTGCCGGCACCGTTGGAGCCCAGAACCCCGATCTTGGCACCGGGGAAGAATGCGAGATGGATCCCCTTGAGAATCTCCCGGCTGGGGGGGACCACCTTCCCCAGGTTCTGCATCGTGTAGATGTATTGGTAATTCGCCATGGAGAGGAAAATACCACGGCGGCCCCCGAGGCGTGACGAGTCGGCGTGGGAACCCACCTGAGAGGCGGCTGGTCTGGCGTCCGCAGGGCTCTCGGAAGTAAGCTTCGGTCGTCCGTCCCGGGGGGCGGATGCAGATGGCCCCATCGGGGCTGCCCACACTCTCCAGGAGGTCTCATGAAACGTGTTACCGGAGCGCTGCTCCTCACGGCCCTCGCGGGCGGCGCACCGCCGGCGGTGGCGCAAGCCCTGACGCCGCTGGCGGTGGGCACGCCCGCTCCCGATTTCACCCTGGTCTCCTCGACGCGCGAGGGTGTGGGGAACCCCGTGAAGCTCAGCGATTTCAAGGGTCAGACGGTGGTGATCGCGTTCTTCTACCGGGTGCGCACCAAGGGCTGAACCATCCAAATGGAGGCGTACCGTGATCAGTACGCCACGCTCTTTCGCGGCGGCCAGGACGTGGTCCTGCTCGCCATCAGTGCGGACGCAGCCGAGGACCAGGCCTCCTGGGCGGCGGAGAAGGATTTCCCGTTCCGGTTCCTGAGTGATCCGGAGGCGCTCATCGGTACCCGGTACGGGGCGGCTCTCCCCGATCGCAAGATCGACAACCGGACGCTGTTCGTCATCGATTCCACCGGGACGATCGCCCATGTGATGAGTCCCTTCCGGGAAATCGACCCGACGGCCTACCAGGAATTGCAGGAAGCGGTCGATCGGATCGCCGGGAAATAGGGCGGGCCCGGAGGGGCGGGTCCTACCGCCCCTCCGCCCCGTTCAGGCCAGGGCGCTCCTCAGGGCTTCCGCCGTGGCCGGGATCGGTGGAAGGGACGTCATCCTGGCCGGGTCCGGAGTGGGGTCCTTCAGCAGGTGACCGGTCAGGATGGCGACCACCCGGTCCGCGGCCGCGATGGTCCCCCGGGCCCGGAGCACCCGGACCCCCGCCACGCTGGCGGCGCTGGCAGGTTCGCACCCGATCCCCGCTCGATCGATCTCCCGCTTCGCCTCGAAGATGGCCTCGTCCGGCACGGCGATCACCTCACCGTGGGTTTCCCTGATCGCCGTGGCGGCGCGATCCCAGGAGGCGGGGTCCCCGATTCGGATGGCGGTGGCCCGTGTGGTGGCCGTCACCCGGTGGCGGGTGGCAAACTGGTCCGCGAACCCCGCGGCAAAGGGGGCCGCGCCTTCCGCCTGGACCGCGAGGAGGCGGGGGAGTCGATCGAGGAGCCCCCAGGCCCGCGCTTCGAGGAGTGCCTTGCCCACGGCGGCCGTGTTGCCAAGGTTGCCCGCGGGCAGGGCGACCCACTCCGGCGGGTCCCATTCCATTTGTTGCAGGATCTCGAACATCACCGCCTTCTGGCCCTCGATCCGGAAGGGGTTGATGCTGTTGACCAGATGGACCCCGACGGTGGGAGCCACCTCCTCCAACAGGCGCAGACACGCGTCGAAGTCACCCTCCACCGGGATGATGTGGGCGCCGGTGGCCTCGGTCTGGGCCAGTTTGGCCGGGGCGACCTGACCGGCCGGAACCAGCACGAAGGCGGGAAGGCCTGCCAGGGCGGCGTACGTGGCCATGGAAGCGGACGTGTTGCCGGTGGACGCGCAAGCCACGGCTCGGGCCCCGCTCGCTCGCGCCTGGGACACGGCCACCGTCATCCCACGATCCTTGAAAGAGCCGGTGGGGTTCATCCCCTCCACCTTGCACCGGAGGTCCTCCACGCCGACCCTCTCCGCGAGCCGTTCGCGAAACACGAGAGGGGTGTTCCCCTCCGGATAACGAACGATGTTCTCCTCGGACAGCCCGGGGAGAATCAGTTCCTTGAAACGCCACACCCCGGACACCTCGCTGTCTCCCCGGTGACAGCATCGGGTGTTGAAGAGTCCGCGAAGCAACGGGCCCGGAAGACCAGGGGCGCGGTGCCGCACTTCCTGGAGTCCGCCGCACGACCGGCATCGGACGTGTGGTGTCAGGATCGTGTCCTCGTCGCCGCACGCCTGGCAGACGACCCAGGACGGGGGACGTGGCGTCTCGAAGCTCATGCCGGTCCGGCGCCCCGGGGTTCGCCGGAGGCGATCCGTCCCTCGGAGGCGATACCCATCCGCGTGTACGCGTCCCTCATGGCCGAGAGGACCGGGGCCGCGGTCTCCTCGGTGACCAGGGCGAAGGCCGTGGGACCGCTCCCGGAAATGGAGCAACCAAGGGCACCGGCGTCGAGGGCCGCGCGACGCGCTTCGGGGAATCCCGGCAGGAGGGGGCCGCGGGCCGGTTCCGCAATCCGGTCCTCGAGGGACCGCCCGAGGAGCGCGAGATCGCCGAGGCAGGCCCCGGCCACGAGTCCGGCCACGTTGGCGGCCTGCGCCATGGCGTCGTCCCGGGAGACCATGGCCGGGAGCGCCTGGCGGCCAACCGCCGTCAAGAGGGTGTAGTCGGGGTGGACCAGGACGCAGCGAAGGGCCGGGGGCATGGGGAGGGAAATGAGGTCGAGAGGATCGGTGGATCGGATGAGGACCAGGCCCCCGAGAAGGGAGGGCGCGACGTTGTCGGCGTGACGGCCCGCCACCACCGTTTCCGCCTCCAGGGCGGCCTCGGCCAGCTGGGATGGGGTCAGGGCGAGATCGAGGAGGATGTTGGCCGCCACCGCTCCCGCGGCGGCCGAGGCGGCGCTTCCCCCCTGTCCCCCCGCGAGAGGGAGCCCCTTGCGAACGTGGACCGTGAGGCCCGGGACCGGGATCCCCGCGAGTCGGCACGCCGCTGCGACCGCGAGCGAGGCCGTGTTCCGTTCGGGGTCCCGGGGCAGCGCCGGGTGACCGGGGTCGATCACCACGAGGCCCGCGTGGTCGGTTCGGCCGAGCGTCACGAGGTCGACGGGTCCGGTGACGGCGAGGCCCAGCACATCGAGCCCCGGTCCCACGTTGCCAATCGATCCCGGAGCCCGAACGGTCACGGTTTCTCCTCCGAGGGGAGCCGGGAATGGGGTGGGACACGGTGCCGGCGAGTGGGGGGAATCGGGGAGCATGAAGGTACAGAATACGGGATCCGTGAAGAGATGTCCATGATTCGCATGAAGAATCCCGTGAGGATGCCGTGCGCCCTGTTGCCGACTCCATCCCCTGCATAGATTGCGGGCACCCTGGACGAACAAGGAGACCTGATGCGCATCGGTGTACCGATGGAAGCGGTGTCCCATGAACGCCGCGTGGCGCTGGTTCCCCCCACGGTGGCTCGGCTGGTGAAGGCCGGCCACGACCTCATCATCGAAGAAGGTGCCGGACTCGCGGCCTCGTTTCCCGACGAGGCCTATCGCGATGCTGGTGCTCATGTCGCCTCCCGCGCCGAGGCACTCGGCGCGGAAATCGTGCTGCAGGTGCAGGCACCACCGGAGGGGGAGGTGGCGGCGTTCGCCTCGGGCGCGGTCCTGGCCGCGCTGCTCCAGCCCTCGACCGCGGCCGACCTGCTCCAGGCGCTCGCGGCCCGGGGGGTCTCGTCCTTCGCGATGGAACTCGTGCCCCGAACCACCAAGGCCCAGGCGATGGATGTCCTCTCCTCTCAGGCCACGGTGGCCGGGTATGCCGCCGTGCTGCTCGCGGCCTCGCGCCTCGACAAGCTCCTGCCCATGCTGGTGACGGCCGCGGGAACCCTCCCCCCGGCCAAGGCCTTCATCGTGGGAGCCGGGGTCGCGGGTCTCCAGGCCATTGCGACCACCCGGCGGCTCGGCGCCATCGTGTCGGCCTTCGATGTGAGGCCCATCGTGAAGGAACAGGTCATGAGCCTCGGAGCCACCTTCCTCGACGTGGAGGCGGTCGGAGCCGAGGGAACCGGGGGCTATGCCAAGGAACTGGCCGAGGACCAGCAACTGCGTGTGCGCGAGGCGATCGGGCGCCATGTCCGGGACATGGACCTCGTCCTCACGACGGCGCAGATTCCGGGCCGGCCGGCCCCCCGGGTCCTGACCGCCGACATGGTGCGGAGCATGCGGCCGGGATCGGTCATCGTGGACCTCGCGGCGGAGTCCGGGGGCAACTGTGAACTCACGCGATTCGGGGAGGAGGTGGTCGAGTCGGGAGTTCGCATCATCGGTCCCGCCAACCTGCCCAGCGCGCACGCCCACCATGCCAGCCTGATGTACAGTCGCAACCTGCAGACCTTCCTTGACTTCCTGCTCCAGGACGGCGCCGTGAAGATCGACCTGGACGATTCCACCCTCGGCCCCATGTGCGTCACGCACGCCGGGGCCGTCCGCACCGGGAGCTGAGACCGATGGCTGAAGCCCTGATCGCCGGTATTGTCGTCTTCGTGCTCACCACCTTTCTCGGAGTGGAACTCATTCATCGAGTGCCCACGACCCTGCATACGCCCCTCATGTCGGGCGCCAATGCCATCAGCGGAATCACCATCGTCGGGGCCATCCTGGTGGCCGGGGCGGGACTCGGATGGATCTCCACGGTCCTTGGCTTCCTGGCCGTGGTCTTCGCGATGATGAACGTCGCGGGGGGGTATGCCGTAACCGACCGCATGCTGCAGATGTTCAAGAAAAAGCCGGAGGCCAACTGATGCCGGACGCCCTGCGCGAACTGGGATATCTCCTGGCCGCCGTCTTCTTCATCGTCGGCCTGAAGCGAATGGCCTCTCCCGCGACCGCGGTACAAGGGTACCGGCTGTCCGGCGTGGGAATGCTTCTGGCGATGGTGCTCACATTGCTGGATCACCAGATCGTCCCCGCCGGATTTGGCGTCATCGGGGCCGGCATCGTGGTGGGGGGAGGGATCGGCCTCTGGATGGCTCGGACGGTCCGGATGACAGCCATGCCGCAGATGGTGGCCCTTCTCAATGGACTCGGCGGCGGCGCCTCGCTGCTGGTGGGCGGGGCGGAGTTCCTCCGGTCGGAGCAGTCGGGACGGGCTCTGCCTCTCGACGTGGACATCACGATCCAGTTGTCCGTGCTGATCGGCTCCGTGACCCTGACCGGAAGCCTCATCGCGTTCGCCAAGCTGCAGGAGCTGATGACGGGCCGACCCATCACCTTCCCGGCCCAGAAGGTGCTCAACGCTCTCCTGTTCCTCACGGTCCTGGTCCTGGGCGCGGTGCAGGTCACCAGCCCCGTCCCCGTCCTGTGGCCCTTCCTGGTGGTCGTGAGCATCGCTCTGCTGCTGGGGATCCTGCTGGTCATCCCGATCGGCGGGGCCGACATGCCGGTGGTCATTTCGCTCCTCAACTCGTATTCAGGGATTGCGGCCGCGATGACCGGCTTCGTCATCCGCAACGAGGTGCTGATCATCGCCGGGGCATTGGTCGGCTCCTCGGGAATCATCCTGAGCCAGATCATGTGCAAGGCCATGAACCGATCACTGGCCAATGTCCTGTTCGGCGCCTTTGGGGGAGGAACCGCCGCAGCGATCGGCCGAAGCGCCGAGGGCCTGACGGTTCGCCAGGTGTCCGCCGAGGACGCCGCGGTGCAGTTGGCCTTCGCCCAGCAGGTGATCGTGGTCCCGGGATACGGTCTGGCCGTGGCCCAGGCTCAGCACATCGTCCGGGAACTGGCCGACCTCATCGAAAAGCGAGGCGGGGTGGTCAAGTTTGCGATCCACCCCGTGGCGGGTCGGATGCCGGGACACATGAACGTGCTGCTGGCGGAGGCCAACGTGCCCTACGACAAGCTCTTCGACATGGATCAGATCAACAGCGAGTTCGAGCGCACCGACGTGGCCCTGGTCATCGGGGCCAATGACGTGGTAAACCCCGCCGCGCGGAACGACCCCGCCAGCCCGATCTACGGCATGCCGATTCTCAATGTGGACATGGCGAGGAGCACCATCGTGCTCAAGCGGGGCATGGGATCGGGTTTTGCCGGCATCGAAAACGACCTGTTCTACGACCCCAAGACCTCCATGCTTTTCGGGGATGCGAAAAAGTCGTTGACGGCGCTGGTGAGCGAGGTCAAGGCGCTCTGACGACCCGGACCCGCTCCCGGTGGAAGGGCCCCACTCTGGGTGCCCTGCTCCTCCTGTCCGGCCCCGGTGTCGGTGGAGGGGCGGAGGGCGCGAGATCTCCGTCCGGTTCGGCACCACAGGAGTGCCAGCTGCCGCGAACTCCTCCCCCGGCCGGAACCTGGGTGGAGTGGGCCGTGGACGGGGAGACCCTCACCCTGGGTGTGCTCGAAGCCCCGCCCGGACTGTGGCGCCTCGAGTCGTCGGGTCCCGATGGAGCAGGGCACCTCGTGACGGTACAGGTCCTGGGACGACAGTACCCGGTGGCCTCGGTGACCGATCTTGCCGAGGCGATCCTCGAAGTGGAAAATGGACCGGCGATGCGGCTCACGGGGGCCATGTTGAGTACTCTCTCGGGTCGGCGAACCGCCATCACCGCCCTTCTCGGCGTCAGCTGCCGGGGATTGGAGTCGGCGGGTGCCTCCTCGATGGAGATCGCGGGTCGCCGGATCAACCTGCATCTCTGGCGAGGCGAAACGGGAACCAGGGAACTCGCCCTGAGCCCTGACGTGCCGTTTGGGCTCGTCCGGTGGACCGGGGCTGGCGGCGGCGTTTCTCTGCTCCGGTGGGGAGGGGGATACGCGACGAGACTCAAGACCACCCCGAAGGACCTCCCTGCGGTTCCTCCCCCCACCATCTGATTCTCTCACCATAGAACATGTCCTGGGTGCCGACACAGGGCCCGGCTGCCAAGGTTCGGCCAGCGGTTGCCTGTTTCGGACCCCCGGATCCCACCGCTGGAAGCCACCGGTGCGACTTTGGGGCTCCGAAGCGTCTCCTGAATGGCAGGGAGGTTGGGCCAGGTTGAAGGCGTTGGTGCTTGGGATCGCGGCGGGTGAAGCTGGGGTGAAGGGTGATTGCAGGTGGTGGAAAAGGTCGGAGTATTGGACAGAAGTTTGTAACAATTGTGTAACACGACGCGCCTTTTGACTGCTCGCGACGTATTCCCTCCATGCGGGGTCTCCTCGCGCAGGAATGTAGATGTCGGGGCGATGATGATGCAACCTCAACTGGATGTTGAAGTTATCTAAACCGTTGTTTTTAAGCGATTTAGATGCTATATTACGGGCCTGTAGGTCGTTTTGGCCCTCTCGGTCTTTGTTCGGTGCGTTCATGCACCTGGAGGTAAATACCTGTGGCACCTACACCTCGCTCGAAGCGGCGGGAAGTCCGTCCGGCCCAGATCGCGCGGGCCGTGGATGAGGGACGCGAGAGTCTTGATCTGTACCTGGACGAGATCAGCCGGGTGCCTCTCCTCAACCGCGAGGAGGAGATGGAACTCGCGCGGAAGGCCTTCCGCGGCAATGTGGCGGCGCAGGAGCGCCTGGCTCGCCACAATGTGCGATTCGTCGTCTCGGTGGCAAAGAAGTTCCAGAATCGTGGTGTCCCTCTTGTCGACCTGATCGGGGAGGGCAACCTCGGCCTGATGACGGCTGCCCGGAAGTTCGACCCCGATCGCGGGGTCAAGTTCATTTCCTACGCCGTCTGGTGGATTCGTCAGGCCGTCCAGGCAGCGATTGCCCGGCATGGGCGTCCGGTGCGAGTCCCTCTGAACCGGACGGCGGACCTGAGTCGGCTCGGACGGACCACCACCCTGCTCAAGGAGAAGCTTGGACGGATGCCGACCACCGAGGAACTCGCCCGTGCCACGGGACTCACGGTGGAGGCGGTTCGGAGCCTGAGTGCGCTCAACTCCGAGGCGGTACGTCTCGACCATCCGACCCGGGATGGTGACGGGAACGAGCGCATCGAGCGCTTTGCGGTTGGCGATCAGGAGGGAACCGACATCTCGGCTCTGGCCAACAGCCAGACCCACGACATCGATGCCGCCCTGGCTGTTCTCCCCCCGCGGGACGCGAAGGTCCTCCGGCTCTACTTTGGACTGGAGGATGGGAATTCCCGCACCCTCGAGGAGATCGGTCGGATGATGGGGGTTACCCGGGAGCGGATCCGTCAACTGCGGGACCGGGCTCTTCTCCGACTTCGGGAAGGTGAAACCGGCGACCGGCTGCGGGACCTTGTGGCCTGACACCCCTTCGGTGAACACGGCACGAACGGCAACGGGGCGTCCACTACTGGGCGCCCCGTTGACGTTGTGGTGGTCACTTTCTCTCAAGCGAGAAAGTGCCGGAGGACCCGTTGCAGGATCCCGCCGTGGCGGTAGTAGTCGATCTCCACTTCGGAGTTGAGCCGAACCACGGCCTGAAATTGCGTGGCCGACCCCTCCTCCCGGGTGGCGGTGACGGTGACGGTCCCGGCCGGAACCAGGCCCTCCGCGATGCCGCCGATGGAGAATGTCTCCCGCCCGGTCAATCCCAGCGACGCGGCCGACTCTCCCGGTTGGTACGCGAGCGGCAGCACCCCCATGCCGACCAGGTTGCTGCGGTGGATCCGCTCATAGCTCTCGGCAAGGACAGCCTTCACTCCCAGAAGGGCTGTTCCCTTCGCGGCCCAGTCCCGGCTGGATCCGGTCCCGTACTCCTTTCCGGCCAACACCACCAGGGGTGTTTCCGACTCGGCATAGCGCATGGCGGCATCATAGATCGAGATGGCCTCCTCCTCCTCGGGGTGCCAGGTCCAGTTCCCCTCGCGGCCCGGAACGAGCTGGTTCTTGATCCGGACGTTGCCGAAGGTTCCGCGCATCATCACCTCGTGGTTGCCGCGCCGCGCCCCGAAGGTGTTCCAGTCCACCTGTTCCACGCCGTGGCCCCGCAGGTACCGCGCGGCGGGTCCATCCGCCGGAATGGCACCGGCGGGGGAGATGTGGTCCGTCGTCACCGAATCACCCACCATGACCAGCACCCGGGCGTTGTCGATGTTCCGGGGTTCGCCGGGGGTCCGAGGCAGCTCGGTGAAGAAGGGGGGCTCCTGGACATAGGTGGATTCCCTGTCCCAGGCAAACCGGCTCCCGGTGGGGACCTCCAGTTCCTGCCACTCGTCGTCGCCGTCGAACACGGAGGCGTATTGCTGGCGGAACAGTTCGGGAGTCACCGCACGGGCCATCACCTCGGCGATCTCCTCGGAGGTGGGCCAGATGTCCTTGAGGTAGACCGGGTGTCCCTCGGTGTCGTGACCGAGGGGATCCTTCGTGAGGTCGAGCGTGATCCGGCCGGCCAGGGCAAAGGCCACCACCAGCATGGGCGAGGCAAGATAGTTGGCGCGCACCAGGGGGTGAATTCGCGCCTCGAAGTTGCGGTTGCCGCTGAGCACGGCCGCGGCCACGATCTGGTTCGTCTCGATGTGGTCGGCCACGTCGGGCGGGAGGGGTCCGCTGTTTCCGATGCAGGTGGTGCATCCATAGCCGACCACCTGGAAGCCGAGCGCCTCCAGGGAGGGGAGGAGTCCGGCTCCCGTGAGATAATCGGTGACCACGCGAGATCCCGGGGCGAGGCTCGTTTTGACCCAGGGACGGGTCTGGAGGCCCCGGGCGAGTGCCTTCTGCGCCAGGAGACCCGCGCCCACCATGACGGAGGGGTTCGATGTGTTGGTGCAGCTGGTGATGGCCGCGATCACGACGTCCCCATCGGTGAGATGGTCGGAGCAGTTCGCCGGGTCCCCTCCCCCGACGGGAGCAGTGGCGACGGCGGTGGCCCCTCCTTCGCTCTCCCATGCGGTGGCATTGGCCTTGGCCCGGGCTCGCCGATCCTCCGGCGCCTTGGCGCTCAACAGATGGGGCAGCGCGAGGGAGAAGTTCCGGGGCAGGCCGGTGAGCGGAACGATGTCCTGGGGGCGGCGGGGTCCCGCCAGACTGGGAGTGATGGTGTCGAGATCGAGCGTGACGGTGCGTGTGTAGGAGGGGTCCGGGGTCCCGGGTCCATGGAAGAGGCCCTGCTCCTTGCAGTACCGCTCCACACGGGTCACCACCTCGGGTTCCCGTCCGGTCCGTTCCAGATAGGTGAGCGTGGCCTGATCCACGGGAAAGAATCCCGCCGTGGCGCCGTATTCGGGAGCCATGTTGGCGATCGTGGCACGGTCGGCCAGGGTCAGCGCGCCCAGGCCCGGGCCGAAGAACTCGACGAACTTGTCCACCACACCCTCCGCGCGGAGAATGTTGGTGACCCGGAGCACGAGGTCGGTGGCGGTGGTACCCGGCGGCAACGAGCCCACCAGCTTCATGCCGATCACCTCGGGCAGCAGCATGAAGTACGGTTGGCCCAGCATGACGGCCTCGGCCTCGATGCCACCCACGCCCCAGCCGAGAACCCCGAGTCCATTGATCATCGTGGTGTGAGAGTCCGTGCCGACCAGGGTGTCGGGGAAGGCGGTCCACGCCCCTCGGTCCTTGCGCAGCTGCACCACCGGGGCGAGGTATTCCAGGTTGACCTG
Organism: Gemmatimonadales bacterium; assembly: GCA_039794085.1. Taxonomy (GTDB): domain Bacteria; phylum Gemmatimonadota; class Gemmatimonadetes; order Gemmatimonadales; family GWC2-71-9; genus OFTM291. The sequence goes on along the minus strand of JBDIWC010000009.1, from coordinate 38,354 downwards.
ATGCACGATTCCTCGTCCGGGCGGCACCACCCGGAAGTTGCGGAACGCCCGTTGGGAAAACTTGAGCAGCTGGTACCGTTCCCGGTTCCGGTCGAACTCCAGGGACACGTTGAGGCGAAAGGCGTCCGCGCTTCCGTAGTGATCGACCTGAACCGAGTGGTCGATGACGAGGTCGCAGGGAACGACCGGATTGATCCGGTCGGGATCACCGCCCATTCGGGCCATCGCATCGCGCATCGCGGCGAGGTCCACCACGGACGGAACCCCGGTGAAGTCCTGCAGCACCACCCGGGCCGGCATGAACGGGAGCTCCATGACGTCACCCGAGGGGCCTCCCCAGGCCATCACCTGGCGTACGTGGTCCTCGGTGACGAAGCCCTGGCCGCAGGCACGCAGCGCGTTTTCGAGCAGAACCCGGATGGAGAAGGGAAGGCGGTCGAGGGATCCAAGCCCCTCGGCCGCCAGGGTCGGAAGGTGGAAGATGGTGGCCTGCTGAGCTCCGAGATCGAGGGGGATCCGGCTGCCGAAGGGATTCTGATGGAGGTCTGTCATGCGAGGAAGTTCCCGGCAGGGGGTTCAGGAATGCGCCGACACTATTAACATAATCGGGTCGCCAACGAGAGGACGCGGTGTCGGATCACACCATCAGAGCCGTACCCACCCGGATCGTGCGGGAAGAGGATGGAATTCGGGTGGAGTGGGCGGGAGAGGCGGGAGAGGGACATCAGTCCCGTTATCCGGCCCGCCTGCTGCGCCTCGCCTGTCCGTGCGCCCAATGTCTCGAGGAGATGACGGGGAGACCTCTCCTCGATCCCGCCACTGTGCCCGAGGGGATCACGCCGCTGCGGCTGGCCCTTGTGGGGTCTTACGGCATCCGCATAACCTGGAGTGATGGTCATGGCACCGGCATCTACACCTTCGCCCATCTCCGGGCCGCGTGTCCCTGTTCCGAGTGCCACGGGCCGGGGTGAATCTGGTCAAAACCTGTTTCGGGCAGTAACATCCGCCGGGCCCCCTCTCGAACCGAGGACGTCCGATGATCGGTCGTCAGTTCTGGATCGTTGTCTGGTATGGCATCCTGCTGCTCGGGATCCTCGGTTTCGGCGCGGCCGTTCACTGGGGACGCCGGACCGACTGGAAGAATCTGGACGAGGTCTTCCGCGCTCTCGGAACCATCCTTGTCTCTCTCGGAATGCTGTTGCTTCTGTATCCCCTGGGGACGGCCTGGAGTGCGACGGGCAGGGTGTTGCTGGTGACGGCGCTGGCCAGCTTCGTCATCGCCTTCTTCCTCGGCCGTCGGCCGCTCGATCGATCCGACCCCCCCACGCGGTGACCCTTTCCTTCCTCCGCAGGAGTGTGGCGCGCGGGGGAATGCTTGTGGTGCTGCTGGCCCCGGCCCTCCTCTCCTCTCCCCTCCCTGCCCAGTCGGTCGGCCCCTCGACCGGTGGCATCGTGGCGCGGGAACAGGCTCTCCTCCGACTGGGGCACCATCGACGGGTCCTGGTCATCGGAGCCCATCCCGACGATGAAGACACGGAACTCCTGACGGTTCTGACGCGGGGGTACGGTGCCCAGGCGGCCTATCTCTCCCTGACCCGGGGAGAGGGAGGACAGAACCTGATCGGCACCGAACTGGGTGAGGCCCTGGGCCTCCTGCGAACCGGGGAGCTTCTGGCCGCCCGGTCACTCGACGGAGCCCGACAGTTCTTCACCCGGGGCTACGACTTCGGGTACTCCAAGACGCTCGAGGACACCTGGGCCCACTGGCCCCGGGACACCATTCTCAAGGATGTGATCCGCATCGTTCGCCGGGTTCGCCCTCAGATCATCGTCAGCATCTTTTCGGGGAGCGCGCGGGATGGCCACGGCCAGCACCAGGCGGCCGGGTGGGCCGCCCGCGAGGCGTTTCGGCTCGCCGCGGATCCGTCCGTCTTTCCGGAACTTGCGGAGGAGGAGGGGATCGAGCCGTGGGAACCGAAGAAGCTCTACCGGAGCACGCGGTTCGATCGGGAGGGAACCACCCTGACTCTCGATGGCGGGCGGCTCGATCCGGTCACGGGGCAATCGTTCCACCAGATCGCGATGCGGAGCCGGAGCCTCCACCGCTCCCAGGACATGGGAGTCAGTCAGGCCATTGGTCCCTCACCGGTGTTTCTGGCACTCCTGGAGGACCGGACAGGAGAGGGCGAGGCGCCCGATTCATTCTTCGGGGGGATCGACACCCTGCTGAGCGGCATGCCCGCCGTGCAGAGAGCGGGCCCCCGGGCGGTGGCCCGCTGGCGCGCCCTGGAGACCGCCTTGTCGAGGGCCACGGGCGATCCGGCGGGACTGGCCCTGCTTCGGGCGGAGCTACTCGACGCGTGGGAGGAGCTCCCGGATCGAGCGGACGTGTCCCCGGTGGTCGAGGACCAGCTGGAGGCGATCGACCGGGCCTGGGCCGCGGGAACCGAGATGGTCTGCGATGCCCGGAGCCTCGAACCGGTCGCCATCCCCGGGCGCGATCTTCCTCTCGGGCTCTCCTGCTGGAACGCTGGCTCCGCGCCCGTGACCATCCGGCCGGAAGTGATGTTCCGCGGGGTGCCGGTGACGGAGCACGCCCCCGTTGCGGTGGCGGCCCGGACCCTGTGGAGCGACACCCTCTCCTTCACCCTTCCCGACACGACGCACGTCTCCGACCCCTACTTCCTGGAGCTCGATCGATCGCATGGGGGGGCTCTGTATCGATGGCCCGCCCACCACCGCCGGGCGTTCGGCACCCCGTTCGGGGACCCCGATTTCCTGGCCACCTTTGCCACGGACGGTGGCCCCGTTCTGCGCCGGGAGGTGGTCCACCGAACCGTCGAGCAGGCTCTCGGCGAAATCCGTCGGCCGGTCCCGGTTGTACCCCGTGTGACCGTGGCGATGGAGACCGATCTCCGGATGCGGGCCCGGGCCGATGCGGGGAGTCCCGAACGCATCGCCGTCAGCGTGGAAAATCAGGCCTCGGACACCACCACCGGGAGGATCCGACTCCTCCTTCCCCCGGGATGGACCGAGGTGGAATCGCAGCCTCTCGTCCTGGCCGGCAGGGGGTCCCGGATGACCTTCGCCTTTTCGGTGATCCCCCCTGACGACCGGGGTGACGGGGTCCTTCGGGCGGTTGTCGAGGATGACGGAGGGAATCGGTATGACAGAGGTCTCCTCCGGACCGACTATCCCCATGTCCAGCCGACCTGGTGGACGGGAGTGGCCCGGGCAATGGTACGGACGGCGGATTTCTCTCGTCCCCCGGCCGGGCGCCGGATCGGGTATGTGCGGGGTGCCGCGGATCGCATTCCGGAAGTGTTGCAGGACGTGGGGGTGACTGTGGAGCTTCTGGATCCCGCGATCCTTGAGGGGGGGGATCTCACTCGCTATGATGTCATCGTGATTGGCCCCCGGGCCTATGAAACGGATTCCGCTGTCGTCCGGCACCATGACCGATTGGTGGAGTTTACCCGCCGGGGGGGCGTGCTGGTGGTGCAATATCAGCAGCACAGGTATTTTTCGGGGCGCTTCCCCCCCGTTGCCATGACCATGGCCGACCGGCACGACCGGGTGACGGACGAAGCAGCACCGGTCACCGTGCTGGTTCCCGATGCTCCCCTGTTCCATGGTCCCAACCGGATCGGCCCCCCGGATTGGGAAGGCTGGGTGCAGGAGCGCGGGCTGTACTATCCCCGGACGTGGGATTCGGCGTTCACGCCTCTCCTCCGCATGCAGGATCCCGGGGAGGACGCCACCGACGGGGCCCTGCTGGTGGCGCCGCTGGGTCGGGGGCGCTTTGTCTACACCGGATTGAGCTTCTTCCGTCAACTGCCGACGGGAATACCCGGCGCCCTGCGCCTTTTTCTCAACCTTCTCTCGCTGGAGCCCGCCCGTGCCAACCCGTGACTGCAGAGGGGAAGCGGCGGCCGGACGAATGGCGTTCCTGTGGTGGGGCCTGGCGTGGATGGCCGCATGGACCGCCGCCTGCACGGCGGGAGACGGTCGCACCCCGGTCGTCGTCTATTCGCCCCACGGCCGGGATCAATTGGAGCTGCTGGAGGGTGCCTTCGAGCGGGAGAATCCCGATGTCGATCTCCGCTGGCTCGACATGGGGAGTCAGGACATCCTGGACCGGGTTCGGTCGGAGCGGGTCAACCCACAGGCGGACGTCTGGTTCGGGGGTCCCACCGTTCTCTTCGATCGCGGCGTGCGGGACTCCCTGCTCCAGCCCTATCGCCCTGTGTGGGCGGACCACGTCGGACCGGCCGGAGTGGACTCGGCGGGTCACTACTTCCCGGTGTACCGGACACCCGCGGTCATCGTCTACAACAGCGCCGCCGTTTCGCGTGATGATGCTCCGGAGGACTGGGACGAGGTGCTCGACCCCCGATGGCGGGACCAGGTGCTGATTCGTGATCCCCTCGCCAGTGGGACCATGCGGGCGATCTGGGGGCTCATCCTGCAGCGCGGCATGCGGTTCCCCGGGGACACCGCTCCCGGGATGGCGTGGCTCCGGCGTCTGGACGGGCAGACCCGCACCTACACCATGAATCCCGCCCTGCTCACGGAGAAGCTCTCCCGTCAGGAAGGCACGCTCACGCTTTGGGACCTCCCCGATGTCCTGATCAGCATCGGGAAGGGAATGCCCTTCGGCTACGTGTTCCCGCGCAGCGGGACCGCCGTGATCGATGACGCCATTAGCCTGATCCGGGGAGCCCGTCACCCCGAGGCGGCCCGGCGTTTCATTGATTTCGTCGGCTCCGAGTCGGCCCAGATCATGGCGGCGCGCGCCGTGTTCCGTCTCCCGGCCCGGCACGGGCTCCCCGTCGACTCCATTCCTTCCTGGGTGACCGAGGTGGAGAGTGCCATGGTGGAGTGGCCGATGGACTGGAACCTCCTGTCCCGGGAAGGGGAACGCTGGATGGGGTACTGGGACCGTCGGGTGCGGGGGACGGGGCGCACCCGATGACCGAGGCGGGCGACAGCCCGTGTCTGGAAGTCCGGCACCTTGCCAAGGCCTTTGATGGCGCCGTCGCGGTGCGGGATCTTTCACTCACGCTGGAACGCGGCAAACTCCTGGCCCTGCTGGGTCCGAGCGGCTCGGGGAAGACCACGACGCTCCGTCTCCTGGCGGGATTTGAATCCCCGGAATCGGGCCAGGTGCTGATCGATGGGGAGGATGTGACCCGGCAGAATCCGGTGACCCGGCGCTGCGGGATGGTCTTCCAGCACTTCGCTCTCTTCCCCCATCTCGATGTCGGCCGGAACGTGGCCTTCGGCCTGGAGAGCCGGGGGGTCCGCGGCGGGGAACGGGATCGGCGGGTGGCCGAGGCGCTCGCGCTCGTCGAACTCGCCGGTTTCGAGCGCCGCCGGGTTGATCAGCTGAGCGGAGGACAGCAGCAGCGGGTGGCTCTGGCTCGTGCCCTGGCTCCCGAGCCTCGGATCCTGCTCCTCGACGAACCTCTCTCCAATCTTGACCCCTCTCTCCGCGAACGGACCCGCGGGGAGTTGCGGGCCCTGCTCCACCGGATCGGCATCACCGCGGTGCTGGTCACCCACGAGCAGGAGGAAGCCTTCGACCTGGGCGACCTGACAGCGGTGCTTCGGGAGGGACAGCTCGAGCAGCTCGGTCCCCCTGAGGAGCTCTATGCTCGTCCCGCCACCTCCTTCGTGGCCGGTTTCATCGGGCAGGGGGCTGCCCTCCCTGTTGCGATTCTGGGTTCCGAGGGAACCCGGACCCGGGTGGGCCTCCAGGGAACCGAGTGGTGGGTCGAGGCGCCGATTCCCCCCGGCAGTGGATCCCGGGCTACGCTGTTCCTCCGACCCGAGGCGGTGGCCCTGACGTCCGCGAGCGCGCTCGTCCCCAGTGGCGAGGTCGTGACCCGGCGATTCACCGGCGCCATCACCCTCTACCGGGTCTCCGTGCCGGGGGGGGTGATCGAGGTGGCGGCGGATGCGGCGGCCGCCCGCGTTGGGGACCGGGTGGGGGTCACCCTGCGAGAACCGGCGGCGGGCGTTCACCTGTTTGCAGCTGATGCCTGATCGCCGTCGTCGCCGGGCGGAGTGGCTGGGATGGGGGCTCCTGGTCTTTCTCGCCTGGTTGGTGGTGTACCCGATCGTGCTGGTTCTGATCGAGGGCATCCGCGACGGCAATGGATGGTCCGCCGAGGCCCTCCACCGGTTCGTGGTGGAGCCGACCGAGTGGCGGGCGCTGTGGGCGAGCCTCTGGCTTTCCGTGGCCAGCGTGGTGGCCGCGGCCGGGATCGGAGTTCCCCTGGCCTTCCTGGTGACCCGGTTCGCCTTCCCCGGCCGACGCCTCTTTTCGGCACTCCTGGCCCTCCCCGCGGTCCTCCCACCCCTGGTCGGGGTCGTGGCGTTTCTGTTCCTCTACGGGGAAAGCGGGTTCATCGCCCACGTTGTGAGGGCTCTGTTCCGCGTCCAGGAGGCTCCCTGGCGTCTGGAGGGAGCGGGGGCGGTCCTGCTGGTTCATGCCTATTCCATGTATGTGTACTTCTATCTCTTCACCCGGGCGAGTCTCCTGTCGATGGACGCGTCCGTGCTGGAGGCTGCGGCCAGTCTGGGGGCGCGGCGGTGGCGCACCTGGTGGAAGGTGCAGATACCCCTTCTCCGGCCCACGTTGCTGGGAGCGGCACTCCTCACCTTCATGACCTCCCTCGCCTCGTTCAGCGCGCCCTATATCTTCGGTGGTGGGTTCAAGGTGATGACCACCCAGATCGTGGCGACACGCCTGAACGGCGATGTCCGCCTCGCCATGGTCGAGACCCTCGCCCTCACCGTGGTGGCCCTGGTGGCCCTGCTCCTCTTCCGGAGGGCTGAGGGCCAAGGGCACGGACGTGGAACGGGGAAGGGGGTGCCGCCCGCGCCGCGAACCGTGCGACACCGGGGAGTTCGCGCGCTGCTCCCCGTTCTCACGGGTGTCGTGACCCTGGCGATGCTGTTGCCCCATCTGACGCTGCTGCTGGTGTCGTTTGTCCCCCGGGGAACCTGGACGGTTCAGGCTTTGCCTCCCGTGTACACGAGTCAGAACTACGTGGCGCTGGCCGCGGACCCCGAGCGACTGCGCCCCATGGTGACGAGCCTCTGGATGGCCACGGTGTCGACTCTCGGTGCCGTGCTCCTGGCCCTCGCGGCGGCGGCCCTCGTGGTGCGCCGGCGGGTGCGCGCCGCGGGAATGCTGGAGGGGATCCTGGCCCTCCCCTGGGCGGTGCCGGGCACGGTCTTCGCCATCGCCCTGGCCACGGCCTTCAGCGTGCATGCCCCGGAGGCGGGACGCCTCGTCCTCGTGGGTACCGTGTGGATCCTGCCGCTGGCCTACCTGGTTCGCAATCTGCCGATTACCGGGCGGTCATTGCTCGCCGGGTTCCGTCAGCTCGATCCCTCTCTCGCCGAGGCGGCGGCCACCCTGGGCGCAGGGAGGATCCGGACGCTGGTCCGCATCACCCTCCCCCAGCTCCGTCCCGCCCTGGCCGCGGGCGCCGCCCTCGCCTTCGTCACCGCCCTGGGGGACTTCGTGACCTCGATCATTCTGTACACCTTCGGAAGCCGGCCCATCTCGATGGAAATTCTCGGTAGCCTGAGGCAATCGGACGTGGGAGTGGCGGCCGCCTACGGGGTGGTGCTCATGGGGGCCAGTGGTCTCGTCTTCTTTCTGGCGGGTGACGGGCGCCGGGTGAATGGATGACCGGCACGTCTGTCCCCCCCCGCGGGGAAAATGGCCGCGATCAGTTCCGGCGCCTCACCATCCTCATGACCACCACCTGCGTGGACATGATCGGATTCGGGATGATTCTGCCCCTCCTCCCGTACTACGCCCTGGAGTTGAAGGCGACCCCCGTCGAGATCGGGATCATCATCGCCTCCTTTTCCGTGGCTCAACTTCTCTTCGCGCCGGTCTGGGGGAGGGTGTCGGATCGCTACGGCCGACGCCCGGCGCTGATGATCGGATTGTCGGCCGCAGCGGTCGCCTATGTCGTCTTCGGGTTCGCCGATTCGGTCTGGTTGCTCCTGGTGTCCCGGGTGATTCAGGGGGCAGGGGGAGGGACCACCGGTGTGGCCCAGGCCTACGTGGCCGACACGATCGAACCCGCGGACCGGGCCAAGGCGCTGGGGTGGTTGTCCGCCTCGACCTCGCTGGGGGTCATGCTCGGCCCCGTCATCGGGTCGTTCGCCGCCCATTGGGGGCAAGCGGCTCCTGGACTGGTGGCCGCCGGGCTCAATCTGACCAATGTCTGGTTCGCCTGGCGCTGGCTCCCCGAATCGCGGGGGACCCATGCGATGGCCGTCACCCGACGGCCGGTATGGCATGCGGCGTGGACTGTGCTCACCCGTCCCGGGGATCGCGTTCCTCAACTGGTCTGGGTCTACGCGGCCGGCATGCTCGGATTCGCCTCCATGACGTCCATCCTGTCCCTCTATCTCGGAGTCAGGTTCGGAATTACAGAGCGGACCATCGGGTACTTTTTCCTCTATGTCGGTGGACTGTCCCTGGTCATGAGGTCCCTCGTGCTGGGACCCTTCGTCCGGCGCTTCGGGGAAGTCGGGGCCATGCGGTCGGGAACGGTACTCCTCACGGCGGGTCTGGTGCTCTACCCGGTGGCCGAGTCGCTCTGGGCCCTGGCGCTGATCATCCCGCTGGTGCCGATCGGGACGGCGTTGCTCTTTCCCGCGACCACCGCCTTGATGTCGCATGCGTCCGATCCGGGGGAACTCGGCACCACCATGGGAGTGGCGCAAACCTACTCGGGCCTTTCCCGCGTGGTGGCTCCCCTGATCGCCACGGCGGCCTTTCAGCGATTCGGTCCCCCGATGCCGTTCTTCGTGGCGGGCGTGATCGTCGCCTTCGTCGGCGTGCTCGCCTTCCGTATCGTTCCCGTCCTGGTTCCGACCACCGGTGAGGCATGACCACGCTCCTCCTGCCCCTGCCTGACGACGCCCGCGCCTTCGCCGACCTGACCTGGGAGGAGGCGAGTGCCTGGTACGATCAACTCGAAGCGCTTCCTTTGGACCCCGATCCGATGCGGTGGCTTCGGACCTGGTCCCACTTCGAGGCGCTCCTGCACGAGGCGGCCTCCCGGGCCATGATTGCCTATACCTGTGCGACCACCGATCGGGAGGCGGAGGCCGCGCATCGCCGATTCTCCATCGACATTCTCCCCCGGGCTGAGGAGAGGGGGATCTCACTGGCACGTCGTGCCGTGGCGGCCCGGCTGGACGATCCCGCACTGGAGCAGCCTCTGGCCCGGTTCCGGGCGACGATCGACATCTTTCGGGAGGAGAATGTTCCCCTCCTCACCGAACTGGAGGCCCTCTCCACCGAGTACCAGCGCATCACGGGGGGGATGATGGCCGAATGGGAGGGGAACCAGATCCCCATTCCGCGCCTGGCCCCCGTGCTGGAAGAGAGGGATCGTTCCCGCCGGGAAGCGGCCTGGCGTGCGTCCATCGAGCCCTATCGTCACGCGGCGGTGGAACTGCACGATCTCTTCGACCGGATGCGGGATCGGCGACAACGCGTGGCCGGAAACTCGGGATTCCCTTCCTTCCGGGATTATGTCTTCCCGGCCAAGGCCCGGTTCGACTATACCCCGGCCGATTGTGAGGCGTTTCACGAGGCGGTGGCGGCGACCGTCGTCCCGGTGGTCCGGCGGTTGCGCACCATCCGCCGGGAACGCCTGGGAGTGCCGACACTCCGGCCGTGGGATCTGGCCGTCAGTCCCTGGCGGACAACCCCCCTCCGTCCCTGGACCGATCCGGAGGACTTTCCGCGGATTGCCTCACGGATCTTTGACCGGCTCGATCCGGTGCTGGGAGCCCAGTTCCACCGGATGCGGGTGGAGGGTCTCCTGGATCTGGAGAGCCGGACGGGAAAGGCGCCGGGGGGATACTGCGACACCTTTCATGTGCGCGGGCAACCCTTCATTTTCATGAATGCCGCGGGAGTCATGGGAGATGTCATGACCCTCCTCCACGAGGCGGGCCACGCCTTCCATGCCTTCGCCGCTGCGCACCATCCCGTTCTCTGGCAGAGACAGCCCGGCGCAGAGGGAGCGGAGTTGGCCTCGATGTCCATGGAACTTCTCGCGTCCCGGTATCTGGGTCCGCCGGAGGGGTACCTGACCGAAGAGGAGGCCCGGGTGGCACGGGTGGAGCATCTCGAGGGTGTCGTGTTTGCCTTGGCCCACATCGCCTCGGTGGACGCCTTCCAGCACTGGCTCTATACCGACCCGGCGGGGGGGGACGCCACCCAACGCGACCGCATGTGGAGCGTGTTGCGGGACCGATTCGATCCGGGGATCGACTGGAGCGGACTGGAAGATGTCCGGGCCACGCGGTGGCATCGCCAACTCCACATCTTCCTCTATCCGTTCTACTACATCGAGTATGGGTTTGCCCAGATCGGTGCCCTGCAGGTGTGGCAGAACAGCCTCACCGACCCCCGGGGTGCCCTGCAGCAATATCGGGCCTTCCTGGAACTTGGGGCCACCCGCCCTCTCCCGGACCTCTACCGGGCAGCGGGGGCGTCCTTCGTCTTCGATCAGGCCAGCCTGGCCCGTCTCATGGCGGAGGTGGAGACCGTTCTGGACCGGTGGCGCGAGGAACTTGGCGGGGAGTGAGGTTGCCAGCGCCGCCGGATGGCGCGAGATTGAGGGTTGGAACCCGCCCAGAGCGGACCCGTCTCTACCCCACGGAGGACTTGGATGGCGAAGGAAGAAGGGATCGAAATGGAAGGGGTCGTCCAGGAGGCCCTGCCCGACCGAAACTATCGGGTGCTCCTCGACAATGGCCACACGATCCTGGCATATGCGGCCGGCAAGATGAGCAAGTTCAAGATTCGCGTCCTGGAAGGGGACCGGGTCAGCGTGGTGCTGTCACCCTACGATCTGACCCGCGGGCGGGTCATCTACCGACACAAGTAACCCCCCCCCCCCGGTCACCGGGCCACTGTTTCACCGCCTTTGGCGCAGCAAGGGCCGTCTCCCGACGGCCCTTGCTGCGCCAAAGGGGGGGGGGGCAGCTCAGGATTGAGTGGCCCGCATCACATTTTCCGCGGCAGGGCCCTTGGCCCCCTGCACCAGGTCGAATTCAACCCTGTCGCCTTCGGCAAGGCTGCGGAACCCGTCCATCTGGATGGCAGAGTGGTGAACGAAGCAGTCCTTCTCGCCGTTCTCAGGGGTGATGAAGCCGAATCCCTTCGCGTCGTTGAACCACTTGACCGTGCCGATCATGCGAGCCATTCCTCAAACTCCTGTTGGATGCCTCCGCCGGGACGGCCCCACGGGTCGCCACCGACATGTGAGCACGGGCCTGTCCCGTACCCGAAACCCGATTCCGCGCGGGGCGCACCCTGCCAGAGATGGCGGAGGATGCCGGGTCGCTCGGATGTGCCGGGTAGCGTGTTCAAGATGGGAATCGGGGCCCCGGATGTCAAGATGGAAAACGCTTTCTCCCGGCAGCGGTGCGGCCCCGGACCTGCTCCGCTCGGGGGAGGAGTCTCAGGTCCGGAGCCATCGCTGGGACCAGGGCTCGGTCCCGGTCGCGTCCGCCCCCTCCCGGGCGGCAGAGGCGAGCGCGCTCATGAATTCACTGGCAGAGGCATAGCGGGCGTCGGGGTTCGAGGCCAATGCCCGCCGCAGGACCTGCTCGACCGTCTTGGGCACATCCGGGCGGGTGTTCCGCAGGACCTGGATCCGGTCGGTCGTCTGGTGGGCCAGGATTTCCTCCGGGGTTCGGCCTCGGAAGGGGGGCTCTCCGAGGAGTGCGAAGTACGCGACGGCGGCGAGGCTGTACAGGTCGGTTCGGGGGTCCACATGCTCTCCGAGCAGTTGCTCGGGGCTCGCAAACTGGGGCGTGCCGCTTTGGCTGGTGGCGCCGCCGAACCGGCCCTGACCCCGCAAGGCGATGGCGAGGCCGAAATCGGTGATGCGCACGCTGCCCCCCGACTCGATGAGCAGATTCTCGGGCTTGATGTCGCGATGGATCAGGCCGGCTGCGTGCGCGTGAGCCAGGGCGCTCAAACCTTCCCGAAGGAAGCGAACCACCTCCTCGAGGGGCAGGGGTCCCCGGGTTTCCACCAACCAGGCCAGGCTGGGTCCTGAGACGAGCTCCATCGTATACCAGATGAGGCCGCCGCGGCCTCCGATGTCATAGATGTCCACGATGTGGGGATGATTGAGTCGTGCCGCCAGTTGCGCCTCCCGGCGGAACCGCTCCACCACGGCGGGGTCCTGGGTCAGGACCGGATTGAGCACCTTCATGGCGACGTCCCGTTCCAGGTGGAGATCCCGCACCTGGTAGACCCTCCCGAAGGCACCCGCCCCGAGTTCCTTCAACAGTTCGTAGTCGTCGCCCAGGGCCCGGCGGAGCCGTTTCTCCCAGTGGAGGGGATGTTCGGAACCCGGGAGGGGAGCCTGGGTGACCAGCAGTTGCGGAGTCTCGAACGTGCCTGCGTCGGAGGCGAGGGCCTCCAGCATCTCCGAGGCGGTGAGGAATCGCTCCCCCGGTTCGGGGTGCAGGGCGCGTGCGAGCAGGCGATCGAAAATCTCGGGGCTCGACGGACGCAGGGTCGAGGGAGCCGGGATCTCGGACGCCCTCTCTGGCGGTGCCTGCCCGGTGAGGGCCACGTAGAGGAGGGTCCCCGCACCGTAGATGTCCGCCGCCTGATCTCCCAGGTCGCCCTCGCGGATCTCGGGGGCCATGAATTCCGGGTCGGTCGCCGGGGCGGGAGGAGTCCCCAGCGCCAGCACATAGCTTGAGTACCGCATGTCGATCAGAGTGGTGCCGCCGCCCGGGGTGGTGATCAACGACGCGGGAGCGAGGCGTCGCAGCAGGAGACCGCGTGCGTGGGCATGTTCCAAGGCGCTGAGCACGTCCCGCGCCAGACGGATGACCGTGGGGATCGGTCGCGGGCCGCGTCGCACCGCCTCCGCGAATCCCTCGCCGTCAATCCAGTTTCCCACCCGGAATGCCATGGCATCGACCAGGCCGATGTCATAGAGGTGACGAATCGCCGGATGGTCGAGTTGGGCCATGGCTTCGGCCTCCCGCCGGAACCAATCCTGGTACGCCGAGTCCGGGGTAAGCACCACGCGAAGACTGACGGGGCGCTTCAGCATCCGGTCCCGGGCTCGGAAGAGTGCCCGTTCGGGAGACAGGGCCACCAGTCGGTCCAGCTCGAAGCGATGGCCCAGGGCGTGGTTGACCCGATCGAATACCGCCAGAGGGGAGTCCGTGGCCGACACGGTCGTGGGAGGGATCAGAATTCGTCGGCCACGTGGATGCTGTCCCGCCCGGCTCGCTTGGCGGTATACATCGCGGTGTCGGCGGTGCGAAGCAGGTCCCCGACGGTCGTGCCATGCCGGGGAGTCTCGGCCACGCCGAAGCTGAGCGTGGGATGGCCGTACTCCGGATGGTCCCGGGCCAGGGCCGCGACGCCGTCCTGCAGGCGGCGAATCAACGTGCGGGCTTCATGCGTCGTCGTCATGGGCAGGATGACGAGAAACTCGTCTCCTCCCAGGCGTCCCGCCACATCCAATCCCCGTATGCAGTGCCGCAGGACCTCGCCCAGAAGAAACAGAAAACGATCCCCCACGGCATGCCCCATCGTGTCATTGATGACCTTGAATCGGTCAATGTCGAAGAGAACCACCGTGGTGCGGATCTGATGCCGGGCGCTCCGGGAAATCTCCGCCTCGAGGCGTTCCTCCATGGCGCGCCGGTTCAGGAGTCCGGTGAGATCATCCGTCGTGGCCGCGCTGTGCAGACGCTCCACGAGCTCGGCATTCTTCAGCGCGATGGCACCCGCGAAGGCCAGGGTTCCCGCCAACTCGCGCTCGCTGCGGCCGTACGGGTTCCCGTTCATGCGGGGCCCGAGCAGCAGGAGGGCCAGTCGTTCCCCTCCCGAATCAAGGGGGACGACGAGTTCCGTCTCCGCGGGCACCAGCGCGCGGAGACGGGCGTCCCGCAGTTCGGAAATGGCGCTCCCGATGGGAAGGGCATCATCGAAGGCGGTGCGGCCAATCGGGGCGAGGGTTGGGCTGTCCTGCAGGGAGCGCTGGCGGAACGGACGGTACTCGGTTCCGTCGGTGCGGTAGAGAGTGGCCCACCAGGCGAAAAAGACTTCGGCCATGAAGTCGAGGACCAGATGCTCGGTGTCCTCCTTGGAGTGGGCGGAGGAGAGGAGACGTGCGACCTGACGCAGGGCCCTCAGTTGGAACACGGCATCGTCGAGCGCATCCTGCCGCTCCCGCAGCACGCCGTGCAGGTCGAGAACGATGCTCAGGCCCAGGCTCAGCGGAGCCGCGACCCGGCGAATGGCCTCCGCCTGGTCCGAGGCGGCGTGGATCGTGAGCTCCGTGGCCCCGCTGCGACAATGGGCCACTTCCACCGCGGTCTCCAGCCCCGCCGGCCCTTCGGTCAATTGGCGGGAGCCCGAGGGGGTGGTGACGGTGAACCAAATGGATTGGGTGTCGAACCGTTCCGCCAGGACGTTACGGCATCGCTGGAAGAGCTCGGCGTCGCTCCGGGCCTGATGGCAGGCCGCGGCAAAAGCGGGAGGCAGGGCGCCTAGCAGAGAGGAGGGTTCCGGTGTGCTCATTGGAAGGGGGAAATCTACCACGACAACGGAACCGGGTACAGCATCCCCTATAAACGGGGTGTTCCTGTCACCGCAGGGCGATGCGGAAGGACCGAAGCAGATCGCGGAGTTCGTGGACCATCTCGCGCCGGGACCAGAGTGGATGCACTCCGATCGTCTCGGCCAGTGCCTCGAACCACCACAGGGCCTCCGAGGGGCTGACCTCGGCGATGGTGCGGACATACTCCATTCCCAGGCGACGGGCATCCGCGAGGAGGCATCCGGTATGGTGGATGGCCTCGGCGGCGGCCACGTCGATGGACCGGGGGCTGGCCCCGGACAGGGTGGCGAGGTAGTCGAGCTTCTGGGCCTTCCAGGACCGGGGGCGTCCCAGCAGGTCCAAGGGAGGTTCCAGCACCCCCTCCAGGGTGTCGCGAACCTCGGGGCCGAATTTGGCCGCTATGTCTCCCAGTCGTGCGGATCGGTGGATGCTGTCATGCGTTTCCACCAGCTGCTTCAGAATGGCTGCCACGAGGGTGGGTTCATCGGCACGGTACACGGCCAGAATCACGGCCACGTTGGCTGTGCGGACGGCACCATCGTACCCGGAGAGCCGCGACGTCGACGGGGGCCGGTGTTTCGCGGCGAAGGCGAAGGCGTGGTTGACTCGATCGGAATACCCACGAAACGGTGCTGGTGTGGACAGGGGTGACCTCCCTAGGGAATGTTGAGCATCTTATGCATCTGCAGGGAAAGCCGCCACTGGGGATGGGCCAGGCAGTAGGCCACGGCGCTCCGGGTGTGTTCCTCCACCTGCGGCCCATCCATGGGCTGCAGAAGCCGATGGCGGAAATCGAGGTGCTCCAGCGAGACGGGGTCGAGTCCCGGCTGCGGGTACACCAGCTTCAACTCGTCTCCCGACTGGACCACCAGTGTGGTGCCGGCCTTGGGGCTCACGCAGACCCAGTCGAGGCTCGCCGGAAGAGGAACCGTCCCATTCGATTCCACGGCAATGGTCATCCCCTCCGCGTGGAGCGCCTCGATCAGACCATCGTCCAACTGCAGGCCCGGTTCCCCTCCCGTGCAGACCACGAGAGGGGCCACGGGGCTTTCCGGGCCCCAGGCCTCCCGGACCGCGCGAGCCAACGCCCGGGCGGAGGGAAAGCGCCCCCCGCCCGGGCCATCCAGACCGACGAAATCCGTGTCGCAGAAACGGCACGTGGCGGAGCCCCGGTCCTCCTCCCGGCCTGACCAGAGATTGCACCCCGCGAAACGGCAGAAGACAGCCGGACGTCCCGCCTGGACTCCCTCGCCTTGCAGTGTGTAGTAAATCTCCTTGACGGCGTAGGACATGGGCCTCAGCCTCGGACCCGGTATCGGCCCGGATCGGTCACTCCGGCCGCCGCGAATCCCTGGAGCCGGAGGTGACAGGCGTCACACTCGCCGCAGGCCGCTCCGGTGTCGTCGGGGTCATAACAGGAGACGGTCATGGCGTAGTCGACACCCAGGGCGATCCCCCGTCGGATGATATCGGCCTTGCCGAGGTGAAGGAGGGGGGCGCGAATGCGAATCTCCCGCCCTCCCGTGGTGGCGGCGGTGGCCCGGGACACAAGGCGCTGGAATGCCTCGATGAACTCGGGGCGGCAATCAGGATATCCGCTGTAGTCCACGGCGTTGACCCCCAGGAAAATGTCCTCCGCACCCAGAACCTCGGCCCAGGCCAGTGCCAGGGAGAGCAGGATGGTGTTCCGGGCCGGGACGTAGGTCACCGGAATCCCGTCGCTGCTGGCGGCACCTGCCCGCTCCGGGGCCTTGGGAACATCGATGGTGCGTGTGGTCAGGGCTGACCCCCCGAACACCGTGAGGTCGAGATCGAGCACCACGTGCTGGACGGCGCCCAGGGCCGAGGCCACCTGACGGGCCGCCAGGAGTTCCAGGGCGTGACGCTGCCCGTACCGAAGGCTGAGTGCATGACAGGCCAATCCCTCCGCCCGGGCCATCGCGAGCACGGTGGCCGAGTCGAGTCCGCCGCTCAGGAGGACCACGGCAGGGGGAGTCACGCCGTCTTCGGTCCCAGCAGCGATGTCAGGGCCGGCGCGAGCTGGGGATAACGGAACGGAAACCCGGCCGCCACCAGGCGGGCGGGTTCCACGCGCTGGCTGGAGAGGAGTGCCTCATCGGCCAGAGAGCCGAAGGCCAGACGGAGAGCGAACGCGGGCACGCGGAACAGGGCGGGGCGGTGCAGGGTTGCCGCAACCAGGCTCGTGAATTCGGCGTTCCGAACCGGCGCAGGCGCCGTGAGGTTGACCGCCCCGGCCACGCGGCCGTCCAGCAGAAAGAGAATGGCGGCCACGAGATCGGGAAGGGCGATCCAACTCATCCACTGCTGTCCGTTCCCGAGGGGGCCGCCGAGGCCCAGGCGGAAGGGAGGCAGGAGCCGGCGCAGGATCCCCCCGTCTGGCGTGAGAACCAGACCGATGCGAAGGAGGACCGTGCGAATGCCGACCATGGACGCAGGGGAGGTCGCCCCTTCCCACTCCCTTCCCACCTCCGGGAGGAATCCGGAACCGAGTGGGGACGATTCGGTCAGGATGGTGTCGCCCCGGTTTCCGTAGATGCCAATGGCCGAGGCCGACAACAACACGGCCGGTGGGTGGGTCAGCATGCCGAGGGCCGAAGCCACCAGGGCGGTTCCATCTCTCCGGGAAGATCGAATGCGGGTCATTCGGTCCGCGGTCCACCGGCCGGTGGCAATTCCTTCGCCCGCCAGGTGGATCACCGCGTCGCTCCCTTCGAAGGCGGCGAGGTCCAGCTCTCCCGAATCGGGATTCCACCGGAACTCTCCGGGGTCGGGTGAGCGGGACAGGATCCGGACCTGGTCCCCGCGTTGCCGCAGAGCCCCGGTCAGGGCAGTCCCGATCAACCCCCGCCCGCCGGTGATGGTGACGATGCGGGCGGCGCGTCCCGCCCGGTCCGGCTCGGAGGTGGTGGTCGGCATCCTCCCAATATAGCGGCCGACCTCGCGGGCATCGCGGGGATTCCGGTTGCGCTCATCCGCTCAGCCATTACAATTGACTCCGTCCACCCCGACCTGCTCCAGGAGGATCTGATCGCCGGCACGACATGGTCCGCCAAGGACTCGGAGAGGCTCTACAACATGCCGGGGTGGGGTCTCGGATACTTCCGGATCAATGCGGAGGGCCACGTTGTCGTGCGCCCCGACCCCACGGACACCAAGGAACTCGACGTCTTTCAACTGGCCATGGACCTGAGCGCGCAGGGCGTGGGTTTGCCGCTGCTGCTCCGGTTTTCGGACATTCTGCAGGCGCGCATCACGACCCTGGCCACGGATTTTCAGCGTGCCATGGAGGAGTTCGGATACACGGGAGGTTACACCACCGTCTATCCGGTCAAGGTCAACCAGCAAAGGCATGTCGTCGAAGAGATCGTCGAGTACGGCGGTCCGTTCGGAGTGGGGTTGGAGTGCGGGAGCAAGGCGGAGTTGCAGGCCATCCTGGGCCTGACCGAGCGCACCGACCATGTCATCGTGTGCAACGGGTACAAGGACGAGGAGTTCATGCGATTGGCCCTCATGGGTCAGCGCCTGGGTCACCGCGTGTTCATCGTGCTGGAGTCGGTGGCGGAGCTCGACACGGTCCTGGCGGTGGCGGGGGAGATGGGTGTGGTCCCGACGCTCGGGGTTCGCATCAAACTCACCGCCGAGGGCTCCGGGCGATGGGCCAAGAGTGGGGGGGAGACGTCCAAGTTCGGACTCGGTGCGGTCCAGCTCATGCGCCTCCTCGACCGGCTGACGGCGAAAGGCCTGCCGCACCTGCTCAAGCTGGTCCACTTCCATCTGGGCAGTCAGATCACCGACATCCGGGTGGTGCGCACCGGCCTGGAGGAGATCGGCCGCTACTACGCGGAGATTCGGGATCTCGGGTTCGAACTGACCCACGTGGATGTGGGCGGAGGGCTGGGCGTGGACTACGACGGGTCCCGGTCGACCCGCCATGCCAGCATGAACTACACGACGCGAGAGTATGCCAACGACGTGATTTATGTGCTGGGCACGATCGCCCGGTCCGCCGGGCATCCGATGCCCGATATCATCACGGAATCGGGTCGGGCCCTCACCGCCCATCATTCCCTGCTGCTGATCAATGTGACCGACGTCGAGTCACAGGAAGGCACGCCCACCGTTCCCCTCGCTCCTCCGACCCGGGTGGATTCCCCACCGATGCTCCGGGAGCTGATCGAGAACCTGGAGTCCCTGGCGGCGGATCGGGTGCAGGAGGTGTTCCACGACGCACTCTTTGCCAAGGAACGGGTGCCGGAGCTCTTTGCCAGCGACGCCATCAGCCTCCGGGACCGTGCCGACATCGAGGAGATGTATCTGGCCACCCTCAACGCGGTGGCTCGCCTGATCGCCCCGGAGCGGAATGCCTGGCCCGAGATCACGGCCCACCTCGATGCCGCCCTGGTGGACCGGTACTTCTGCAACTTTTCGGTCTTTCAGTCCCTCCCCGACAATTGGGCCATCGACCAGCTCTTCCCGATCATGCCGGTGCACCGCCTGCTGGAGGAGCCGACCCGGCGGGGGACGCTGCAGGACATCACCTGCGACAGTGACGGCGTCATCGATCATTTTGCCGGTGGCCGCAAGGGCAAGCCGTGCCTGGAACTGCACCCGGTGTGCCCGGGAGATCCCTACATCCTGGGTGTGTTCCTGGTCGGGGCGTATCAGGAGATTCTCGGTGACCTCCACAACCTCTTTGGAGACACCAACGCCGTCCACGTGGAGATGACGGGCAACGGCGGCTATGCGATCACCGATCTGGTGCACGGGGACACCGTGACCGAGGTCCTGAACTATGTCCAGTTCCATGCCTCGGACCTCCTCGCCACCTTCCGTCGCAAGGTCCAGCAGGCGGGTGCCTTGTCTCGACAGGACGCCAACGCCTTCATCGCGGACTATGTGAGTGGACTCGAGGGGTACACCTACCTCGAGGGGGACCTTCATGCCAGCGCCGGAAACACGCCGTGCCCCCCCCCGCGAGAGGCGGCCCGAACGGTGGAGTCCTCCCCCAACGCCCCCGGCGGGACCGCCTGAGCGGCACCCCGCTGGTCAGCGGCGGTGGCGCGGCACGTAGGGGCGCTCCGCCTCTCCCGTGTAGATCTGCCGGGGCCGGGCGATCTTCTGCTCCTTGTCCAGCAGCATCTCCTCCCATTGCGCCAGCCATCCCGGCATCCGTCCGATGGCGAAGAGGACCGTGAAGTAGTCCGTCGGGTATCCCATCGCCTGATAGATCAATCCGGAGTAGAAGTCCACGTTGGGATAGAGCTTCCGGGAGATGAAGTAGTCGTCCTCCAGGGCGATCCGCTCCAGTTCCAGCGCGATCTCCAGCTTGGGGTTGAGACCGGTTTGTTCGAAGACCTGGTCGGCCACGCGCTTGATCAGGCGCGCCCGTGGATCGTAGGACTTGTAGACCCGGTGTCCGAACCCCATCAGCCGGCCCTCCCCGCGCTTGACGCTCTCGATGAAGGCCGGAATGCCCGCGGGCGTCCCGATCTGGTCGAGCATCCGCAACACCGCCTCGTTTGCTCCTCCATGCAGGGGGCCGTAGAGCGCCGCAATCCCCGCCGAGATGGCCGAAAACGGATCCACCTGGGAGGACCCCACCGACCGGACCGCGCTGGTTGAACAGTTCTGCTCATGATCCGCATGGAGGATGAGAAGAATTTCCAGGGCCCGCTGCAGTACGGGGTTGGGTTCGTGCCGGCCCCCGATGCTGAACGTCATGTTCACGAAGTTGCCGATGTAGTCGAGATCGTTGCGCGGGAACTCATAGGGCAGGCCCCGGGAGTGGCGGAACGCGAAGGCCGCGATCGTGGGGATCTTGGCGAGGAGGCGGATCCGCTGCACTCGGCGGTTGGCCGGGTCCTGAATGTCCTTGGCATCGGGATAGAAGGTGGACAGGGCGCCCACGGCCCCCAGGAGCATGCCCATGGGGTGAGCGTCGTACCGGAATCCTTCGAGAAATTTGATGATGTTGGTGTGGACGTAGGTGTGATACCGAATGTCGTTGATCCACCGGTCGAGCTGCTCGGTCGTCGGGAGCTCGCCTTCGCCCAGCAGATAGGCCACCTCCAGGAACGTGGCATCCTCCGCGATCTGCTCGATCGGGTATCCGCGGTAGCGCAGGATGCCCCGGTCGCCGTCGATGTAGGTGATGGCACTCCGGCAGGAGGCCGTGTTGGTGTAGGCCGGGTCGTAGGTCATGAGACCGAAGTCATCCTCCGCGGTCTTGATCTGACGCAGATCCAGCGCTCGGACGGTGCCCTCGCTGACCGGAACCTCGTAGGTCTTGCCGGTGCGGTTGTCGGTGATTGTCAGGGTGTCGGCCACGGCTGCGGTCCTTCGCGGGAGGTGAAGAGCAGAGGGTTGTCCCGGTCCATCAGGTGCTGTAACATAGCCACCTTGCACGCCCCAATGAACCCATGGCATCCTGACCTCCCGCTGATCGGTGCACTGTGAGCCGTCCCCAGCCCAACCTGAGTGAACGCGCGCGCGGCACCCTTCTCGGGGTGGCGGCCGGGATGGGTTCCGGGCCGGGTGCAACTCCCGATCCGGTCGAACGCATGCTCATCCTCGCCGATGAGCTGCGGGACGATCCCGTCGACTTGGGTCGGGTGGCACGGCGATGGGTGGAGTGGTACCTGCGTGAATCCGACCGAGGTCCCGTGGCTCCGGGAACCTCCGCTGGCCTGGACTTCCTCGCCCGCTGGGACGCCCCCCCGCGCGACCTCGGGCCCGAACCCGACAGCGCGGCTCTCGTGGTGGCGTTGCCCGTGGTCCTGGCAGCCCGGAACTCGCCCTCATCCCTGGTTTCCGGCGTCTATCACGTGGCCTCTCTCACTCATCCGGACCCTGCCACGGCGTGGGCGGCGGTGGCGGTCGGGGTGGCCGCCGCACAGTTTCTGGCCGGGCGCCGTGATTTTCTCGGGGATGTGATCGCCGCCCTCCAGGCCAACGACGCCCCCGAGGAAGTTCTCTCCGCCCTCCGCCGCATCCCCCTGCGGCAGCCGGTCAACCTCCCGGGGGACAGGGATCCGGGGCCGATTCCGTGCCTCGAAATCGGGCTCGGGGTTCTCCATCGTTTCGGACAGGCCAGGGGCGTCCTCGGGTGGCTGGAGTCGGTCCGCCCCCCCCCGATGGTCAGTGCGGTGGTTCTCGGATTGAGCGGGGCGCGGGAGGGAGAGCAGAGCCTCCCCGCGGTGCGCGTGGCGCAACTCGTGGAGTCCGTGCGGATCCGCACCCTGGCCAAGCGGCTGGTGGCTCCCCGAGAGGGGTGAGGGCGACTATCTCTCCGGCAGTTGCACCGTGCAGGTGGTCTCGAATCCTCCTCGAACCTGGTACACCGTGCGCACGGTCAGGACGTGCGGGTCGAGGAGCCGGAAGAGATCCTCCGCGATCCGGGCCGTGGCCTGCTCCTGGAAAATGCCGACATTCCGGAAACTGACCATGTAGTACTTGAGACTCTTCAACTCGACGCAGCGATCCCGGGGGGAATACGTGATGAGCAGGCGACCGAGGTCGGGGAGGCCGCTGTAGGGACAGACCGCGCTGAACTCAGGGGTGTCGGTCACGATCTCCTGGGTGGGGCCGTGGTACGGAAACGTCTCCAGAACCGCCGTGTCGATCTGGTCGGCTCCGACGAACGGGATGGTTCGGCCTGCGGCTTCCGCCATGCGGGGCTCCGGACAAGGGGACGAATCGGACTCGGAACTTACTCGGCGCGGGGGGCCCCGTCACCCGTGTCCCGCACGATCCCATGCTCCAGCCAGGCGTGCCCACCCTCGAGCACGGTGCGCGCGGTCCGGTAGGCCCGGGTGTCGTCGTTTCCGCGAAGCCCCGCAAAGAGGACCCGGATACGCCGCCGCGCCTGACGGCTGAAGAGGTCGGCGAGTTCCTCCGGTCCCCGCTCTTCCGGGGCGGCTCGCCCGAGGGCCCGGGCCCGGCTGCAGGCGGCGGAAATGGCCAGGAGCTCGGCCCCGATGTCGACCAGCCTGCCGAGGACCGCCTGCCTCTTCTCCAGGCGGGGCCCAAAACGGATCATCGCGTGAAACAACGCCCGCGCCAGGCGACGGCCGGTCCGCTCCACATACCGCACATGGGTGGCCAGGCGGCCGAATTCGCCGTAGCGGGGCCACCGGCCCCACCCGATCCAGAGCCGGGGGTACCACAGCCCGTAGAAGAGCGCCGCCCGTCCGAGGGAGCGGGCTTTCTGCCCGAGTGAGGTTCGGGGGTCGATGAGGTCGCCCGCCACGCGAAGATGCGTGTCCACGGCCTCCCGGGCAATGAACAGCCGCATGATTTCGGAGGATCCCTCGAAGATCCGGTTAATCCGGAAGTCCCGCAGGATCCGCTCGACCGGGTCGGGGCGTTCACCCCGGCTGCGGAGGCTGTCGGCGGTCTCGAAGCCCCGCCCTCCCTTGATCTGGAGGGTGTCGTCCGCGATGCGCCATCCCACCTCGGTGTTCCAGAGCTTGGCCATGGCGGCCTCGAGCCGGATGTCGGTGTTTCCCCGGTCCGCCAGCAGCGAGGCGAGGTCCGACACCGCTTCCATCGCAAAGGTGTCGGCCGCCATCCGCCCCAGCATCTGGGCAATCGCGTCGTGCTTCCCCACGGCCTGGCCCCACTGCACCCGTTCCGCGGCCCACCGGCGCGAAATGAGCAGGCATCGTTTGGCTCCGGCCACGCAACTCGCCGGGAGAGTCAGGCGACCGGTGTTCAGGGTGATGAGGGCAAGTTTCAACCCCTTGCCCTCCCCCCAGAGAACGTTCTCGACGGGCACCTTGACATCATGGAAGCGGAGGACGCCATTCTCGATGGCCCGGAGTCCCATGAAGTGGAGGCGGTTGACCACCTCCACGCCAGGCCAGTCGGCTTCCACGATGAAGGCGGTGATTCGCTTCGGACCGGTGCGCGCCATCACCACCATCAACTCCGCCACCGTCCCGTTGGTGCACCAGAGCTTCTCACCATTCAGGATGTAGTGCCTCCCATCCTCGCTCAGCGTGGCCGTCGTCTGGAGCCCGGCGGGGTCGGACCCCACGTTGTTTTCCGTCAGGGCGAAGGCCGAGATCGCTCCCGCCGCCAACCGGGGCAGATACTTCTTCTTCTGCTCCTCGGTTCCGAACAGCTTGAGGGGGACGGGGACCCCGATGGACTGGCTCGCCGACAGCAGGGCCGTCAGACTCCCGTCCTGGCTCGTGACCAGCCCGATGGCCCGGGTGTAACTCAACTGACTGAGGCCGAGGCCTCCGTATTCCGCGGGGATCTTGATGCCGAAGGCACCGATCGCCCGCAACCCTTCCACCACCTCGGGCGGGATCTGTCCCTCGCGATCGATGGCATCGCTGTCGACCCGCTCGCGCATGAAGGCTTCCAACCGATCGAGAAAGGGCCGGGCCCGGGCCTCATCCTCGGGCGAGGGCGCCGGGTACGGATGGATGAGGTCCAGCCGGAAAGAGCCCTCGAACAGCTCACGCACGAAACTGGGTGCGGTCCATTCCGACTCCCGTGCCGCCTCCGCCACTTCGCGGGCCTCCGCTTCGGTGGCCAGGGGGGTCGGGACCGCGCGATTCGCCGAGGTGGGGGCCGGGGAGGGGGAGGGAGTGAGGGCGGTCATGAACAGACTCCAGTGGTGACGGGTGATGCCGTGCGCGACCCGCCTGCGCGGGTGTGAAGAGAGTCACGAACCCCGTGGAGGATCAGATCCACCACATGCCGCCGACGGGACTCGGGGTAACCGGGGGCCGATGGATCCAGCCCGGTGGCCCGGACGAGGGTGGTGGCGTGAACCAGGGGAAACCAGCAGAGCGCCACCAGGCTTACCAGCAGATGGGCGGCGGCGTCCCGGTCCTCCTGAGTCAGACCCAACTCGTCGACAATCGCCTCCAGCGCCTCCTGGCCGGCCGCAAGCCTGGGGGGGATGTCTCCTCCCCCCGTGCCCGTGGATGGTGCCAGTGCCTCCCTCTCCATCAAACGCACGAAATGAGGGTGCTGTTCCAGGAAGGTGGAATAATCGGCGACGGCTCCGGCCAGGATCGCCTCCGGAGGAGCATCCGTGGATTGCGAACGTTCCCGGCCGGCACGCACCGCGTCCCGGACCCTTTGAAAACAGGACTCGAGGACAGATCGGTAGAGCTCGGCCTTCGATCCGAAGAAATAACCAGGGGTGGCGCGGGACACCCCCGCCAGGCGCCCGACCTCGGCCAGGGAGGTCTGGTCGAAACCCTGCTCGGCGAAGAGGCGCTCCGCTGCCAGCAGGACCCGTTCCCGGGTCAGCTCGGCGTTTCGCTCCCGATTGGCGCCCTGTCCCGGTTCCGTCATTCGATACCTCCACTTGCTTGCTGCACAGCAAGTTAATCTTCCTGTTCTCAGTTCGCAATCCAGAAATCGTTCCACCCAGGGCACGGGCGACGCATGCACGGCCCTACCGCCAGCTTCCGACTCCCTACTCCATCCTCCCGGCTCTTGTATCTTGATCCCCATGTCCGAAGCCCATGCTTCCCCGCGCATTCTCCTGGCCGATTGTGACGCCATGTTCTGCGCCGTGGCGAGGATCGTGGATCCCGAAGGGGCGGGCCGGGCACCGCATCTCCTGGTGGGAGGGAGCCCGGAGGGACGCGGAGTGGTGTGCTCCGCCTCCTACGAGGCCCGGACGTTTGGGGTCCGGTCCGGGATGCCGATGAGCCGGGCACTCCTCCTGTGTCCCCAGGCGAAGGTGGTTCCGGTGCCTCGCAAGGAGTGCCAGGCTGTAAGCCGTGAGGTGGCCAGCGTTCTCCGGGAATGGGCGCCGGCCGTGGAACCGGCGAGCATCGATGAGTTCTATCTCTCGATGACGGGGACCGAACGGCTGTACCGGTTCGAGTCGCTCGAGGCGACCGCTCGCCGCATCCGTGAGGCGGTGCGAAGCCGGACCGGGATCACCCTGTCGATCGGAGGAGGGACCAACCGCCTTGTGGCCAAGCTGGCGGCGGAACGGGCCAAGCCACACGCCGAGGAAGGGTCCGGAGTCCATATCGTGCCGCCGGGCGAGGAAGCCGCCTTTCTGGAGACACTCGATCTGGCGGCGATTCCCGGGATCGGGCCCCGACTGCAGGAACGACTGCGGGCCCAGGGGCTTGTTCGCGTGGTCGAGGCGCGGCGGGTGCCGGTGGCGACCCTTCGGAACTGGTTTGGTGATCGCACGGGTGGGTGGCTCCACGAGCGTCTCCAGGGGATCGGAGGGACCATGGTCGACCCGCGGGAGGATCCCCGCTCAGTCAGCCGGGAGGAGACCTTCCCGGTGGATCACGATGACGACACCCTGCTTCAGGGGGAGCTGCTCCGCCTGGCCGAACGGCTGGGCAGGGATCTCCGGAGGGCGGGTCTCCGAGCGTCGATTGTGACCCTCAAGCTCCGGGATTTCGACTTTCAGACCCGTTCGGCGTCGCGGACTCTTCCGGTCCCCGTGTCCACTCGCCAGGCAGTGTATCCGGTGGTGTGTGATCTGCTCCGGTCTCTCCGCCTGCGGCGCCGGGTCCCGGTGCGTCTTCTCGGCATTGCCGCGACCCGGCTGACCACGGGGGAAAGCCCCGCCCAACTTGCCCTCTTTCCGGAGGGCCAGAACGGGAGCCGGGGGATCCGCGCCGGAGAATCACCCCGGGATCGCCATCTGGCGACGGTGCTTGACCGGATCGCCTCACGTTTCGGAGACCGGGCCATCCTCCCCGGTCGGCTGACCACGGTGCCCGTGCCAGGACGGCCTGGGAAACCGGCCGAGGCCGCGCCCCGGCGAGGACCCTCTCCGTCCATGTAGATTCCACAGGCGTCATGCCGCCACACCCCTCGATCCAAGGAGTTGTCATGTCATTGAAACCGACCCTGCAGCAGGCGATGAACGACCAGATTCGCAAGGAGTTCCACGCCGCGTACCTCTATCTCTCCATGGCGGCCTACTTTGCGGCCCGCAATCTGGAAGGCTTTTCGCGGTGGATGCGGGTTCAGGCCGCCGAAGAGGCCCGGCATGCGATGCGGATAGTCGATTACATCGAGGATCGCGGGGGACGGGTTCTCCTGCAGGCGGTCGAGGCGCCTCAGGCGGAGTGGCCCTCCGTTCTGGCCGTCTTCGAGCACGCCCTGGAGCACGAGGCGTCGGTGTCCGCCGGGATTCATGCGCTCTACGCAATGTCCGTCGAGGAGAAGGACTACGCATCCCAGGCCATGCTGCAATGGTTCGTGACGGAGCAGGTGGAGGAGGAGAAGACCAGCAGCCACGTGGTCGAGACCCTGCGCATGATCGGGGACAACGCCTCCGCCCTCTACATGTTGGACAAGGAGCTCGGCCGGCGGGGATCCGCCGAGTGACAGCTCAGCCGGTCGGATTCGTCGGCTTGGGCGCCATCGGCTGGCCGATGGCGGCCCGGCTCGCCGGGCGGGGACCGGTCGTCGTCTGGAATCGCACCCGGGAGCGGGCCGACAGCTTCGTGGCGCGCCACGGGGGGCGCGCGGCCGGCACTCCGCGGGAACTGGCCGCCGCCTGTTCGATCGTCCTGACCTGTCTGCCCAACTCCCGTGAGGTGGAGGAGGTGTTGTCCGGCCCCCAGGGCCTGGAGGAGGGATGGGCCCCGGGAGGACTCCTCCTGGATTGCACCTCGGGTGAACCACACCGATCCCGAGTCATCGCCGAGCGCCTGGCCCGCCGGGAGGTGAGTTTTGCCGACGCCCCGGTGAGCGGTGGCACCAACGGCGCCGAGGCGGGTACCCTCGTGGTGATGGTCGGTGGCACCGAGGACGTGGTCTCCCGGGCGACGCCGGTTCTCCAGGCGTTCGCGGCGCGCATCGTGCATACCGGCCCGGTCGGGACAGGCCATGCGGTCAAGGCTGTGAACAACGCCCTGCTCGGTACCCACATCATGACTCTGGCCGAGGGGCTCACCGGACTCGTCAAGGCCGGAGTGGCACCGGACCGGGCTGTCGAGGCAATCAATCTCTCGAGCGGCCGGTCCTTCGTGAGCGAGGTTCTCGTCCCGGACCGGGTCCTGACCGGAACCTGGCCTCGGACCTTCCGCCTGGCGCTGCTGGCGAAGGATGTGGGGATTGCCTGTCGCGTCCTGCAGGAGGCGGGGGTGGATGCGCCGGTGTTGGAGGCGGTGCATGGTGCTCTGGGTGCGGTGATCGACGCGCTGGGGGATGCCGGTGCCGATTACCTTGAGGCGATTCGCGTGGCCGAGGAGCGGGCGGGCGTTGCCATTCGCACTCCGGGGGGTGCTGCATCATGAGCAGTGAGTGGGGCACGACCATTCGGTGCCCGGTGTCCGTGCATCTGGCGGACGGATCGGTGTTCGAGGGGGCGGTTCACCTCTTCGACCGAGCCCCCGGTCGACTGGGTGGGGAGAGCATCCTCGACTTCATGAACCGGGACGAACAGTTCTTCGCCCTGCAGGACGGGGATGGTGGCGTGCGGTTTGTCGGCAAGGACCAGGTGATGCATGTCGCCGTGTCCTGCGCCGATTTTCCGGATGCGACACCGCCGGGAGGGGTTCCTCACGCCACCATCGATGTCGAGGTGATGCCGCCCGGAGAAGAGCCCCTCCATGGGGTTATTCATGTGGACACGCCTCCGGGACGGACCCGGGCGATCGACTTTCTCAACAGCAGCAGGGGGTTTCTGGTGCTGACCACGCCTCACGACGTGCGACTCATTAACCGCCGGTTGATCCGTTTCGTCCGCCCCAAGGAGTAGCATGGCCGCACTCGATCGTTATCTCACTCCGCTGCAATCCCACGGCGCCACCGGAGTTCGTCTCCGCGAGAGTGATCCGGTGCAGATCGAGCTCGGCGGGGCGTGGCAGGCGGTGACGAAGGAGCCGTTGGGCGCCGCGGCCATTCGGCATCTCCTCACGGAGGTGGTACCGCCCGGTCAGCGGGTGGCGCTGGACACCGGGGAGGAAACCCGCTTCGCGTACCAGGGCCCCGGAGGGGTGGTCGAGGTCGTGGTGGCTCGGGAGGCTGATCGTACGACCGCCACGATCCGCCCCGCCGCCCTCGCTCGGCCGGGCTCCGGCGCCATGGATGCCCTCCTGCGGCGGCTTCCCGAGGCGGGGGCAAGCGACCTGCATCTGCGCAGCGGCCAGCCACCCATCCTCCGGGTGGACGGCGATCTCCGCCGGGAGGCCGACGAGGCGCTGTCCCCGGAGGGAGTGTCCACTCTCCTGCGAAGCATCATGCCGCCCGCTGTCGCCACCTCCTTCCTCGAGGAGCACGACGCGGATTGGGCCTATGAATTGGAAGGGGCCGGGCGGTTCCGGTGCAACGCCGGGATTGACCGGATGGGTCCCTTCGGCGTTTTCCGGCTGATTCCCGCTGAGATTCTGAGTGTGGAAGATCTCGGTGTGTCGCCCGCGGTGCAGCAACTGTGCGGGCTCACCAAGGGACTGGTGCTGGTGACGGGGCCCACCGGGTCGGGGAAATCGACGACCCTGGCGTCGCTGATCGATCTGGTCAATCGGACCCGGACCGAGCACATCCTGACGATCGAGGATCCGATCGAGTTCGTCCATCCCTCCAAGAAGTGCCTGATCACCCAGCGCCAGGTGGGGCCGCACACGGGGTCCTTCAAGCGCGCCCTCCGGGCGGCGCTGCGGGAAGATCCCGACGTCATTCTCGTAGGGGAAATGCGGGACCTCGAAACCATCGCCATCGCCCTCGAGACGGCCGAGACCGGCCATCTCGTGTTCGGCACGCTGCACACCACCACGGCGGCGAGCACCCTCGACCGCATCATCGACCAGTTCCCCGCCGACCGGCAGTCCCAGATCCGGGTCATGCTGTCGGAGTCGCTGCGGGGGGTCGTGAGCCAGGTCCTCTGCCGGAAGGTGGGGGGAGGCCGTGTCGCCGCGCGGGAAGTCCTTCTCACGGTTCCCGCCGTCTCCAATCTGATCCGGGAAGGAAAGACCTTCCAGATCCCAAGCATTATGCAGACCAACCGGCGGGTGGGGATGGCCACTCTGAACGATTCCCTGCTCGATCTGGTCGAGTCCGGCACGATCAGCGCCAAGGAGGCCTGGCTCAAATCGGCGGACAAGACATCGTTGCTGCAAACCCTCGGCGCCAAGGGGCACGACACGACGTTCGCCGGATCCTCCTGATGGATCTCGGGGCCGCTCCCATCCTGGTGCTGGTGGAACCTCAGGACATCGTCAACATCGCGAGCGCGGTGCGCGTCGCCAAGAACTTCGGGATCGAGTCGATTCGGCTGGTGCGCCCGGCGGTCTTCGATCCGTGGCGGATCGAGGGGATCGCCCACAACAGTGCGGACATGATCGAGCGGATCGTGATGGCGGATTCCCTGGAGGAGGCACTGGCCGACACTGTGTTTTCCGCGGCCCTCACCGCCCGGCAGCGTTCGGCGAAACGCCGAACCATCCGGCCCCGAGCCATGGCCGAGGAGCTGGGAGCGCGGAGCCGGGAGGGACCGGTGGCCCTCGTGGCCGGTCGGGAGGACGCGGGCCTCACCAATGCGGAACTCGACTGTTGCCATGTCCTGGTCAACATCCCGACCAACCCCGGATATCGTTCGCTCAATCTGGCGCAGGCCGTGGCCATCGCCTCCTATGAGACCTGGATCGAGCGCACCACCGGGGGCCCGCCCCTCAAACGGCCGAGGCATGTGACGGACGGGGCGACCACGGAACAGCTCGGGCGCACCTTCGAGGATTGGGAACGCGCTCTCTGGGCCATCGAGTTCTTCAAGACCCGCCAACCCGATCATGTCATGCGATCGGTTCGGGAGATCGTGTACCGCGCCGCACCGGATGGCCGGGAGGCGGCTCTTCTGCGCGCGATGCAGATCGAGCTGGTCCGGTATCTTGGACGGGTGGGGGCCCCCGTGGGCGCGCGTCCCGGAGAGTGGGAGTCGGAGGGCACTTCCGGCTCCTGACAATGCGGCGACCGTGATGGGACCCGGGTTGTGTCTGGGCGCCACCCGGGTATTTTTTGGCGACCGCCGGGGGCGGACAGCGGACACCGAGACCTCTCCGCCGCGTCACAAGTGCGGTTCGTCGTTCCCAAAAGTGTTCATGACGTCCCCTTCGCATGGGCGATCGGCGACGCCGCTTGACCTCCACAGCAGCGGAAAGACAGGCATGCGCAAGCTGGTGCTGATGGGATCGCTGACAGCAGTGGCCGCGGCGGCAGTCGCCCTCGCCGCGACACGGCCCCCGTCGGCGCAGGGGCCCGCGTCCGGAACCGACTCGATCGCCGCCCCGGTCCTCGCGGCGTCGGACACCGCCGCCCTCAAGGGGCCGCGCCAACCGGTCTTCTTCCGGCACGACATTCACGCCTCGCAGCTCAAGATGGAGTGCCAGTATTGTCATTACTCGGTGGGCGAGGCCTCCGAGCCCGGCATCCCGAGCGTGCAGACCTGCATGGGATGTCACCTGGTGGTGGCGGGACGGGACTCCAGTGCCCGGGCCGAGATCCGGAAGCTCAGGACCTTCTGGGCGGATCGTTTCGATCCCGAGAAGCCGAAACTCGAATGGACCCGCATCCACACGCTGGCCCGACATGCGCATTTCCCCCACATGCGGCACATCAAGGCGCTCGGCCCGAACGCCTGCCAAACCTGCCATGGGGACGTGGCCCGGATGCCGCAGGTCTTCCAGGTGAACAATGTCAACAACATGGGCTTCTGCATCAGTTGCCACGTGGAGCGCAACGTGTCGCGGGACTGCTCGGTTTGCCACTACTGAACCCGTCCGTCGTCACCTGACGATGCCGACCACCCGGGTGTGCACGAGGAGCATCGATGTCCGCTGAACAACAGCAGGGAATGGATCGCCGGCGTTTCCTGACGGTGCTCGGAGTGACGGGCACCGGAACGGCGGTGTTGTCGGGGTGTTCGACGGACACGGTCCAGAAGCTGGTGCCCTACCTGGTCCAGTCGGAGGATCAGGTCCCCGGCATCCCCACCACCTATGCCAGCACCTGTACCGAGTGTGCGGCAGGGTGCGGTGTCCACGTGAGAACGCGCGAGGGACGGGCCATCAAGCTGGAGGGCAATCCGGAACACCCCGTCAATGCGGGCACCCTCTGCGCCCGCGGACAGGCGGCGCTCCAGGGGCTCTACAACCCGGACCGGATCACCGGGCCCATGGCCAGGAACACCTCGGGCGGGTTCGACCCGATCACCTGGGACGAGGCCCTCGCGCGGTTGGCGGAGCGAGTCCAGGCCGCCGCCGGGGCGGTTGCCGTGGTGAACGGGGCCGCCCCGGGGACCCTGTCCGATCTCCTGGCCGCGTGGGGCGGGAGCGTGGGGGGCCGGATCGTGCGGTACCAGCCCTTCGATCACGAACCGATGCGGGAAGCCAACCGCCAGGTGTTCGGACGGGACGAGCTGCCCGCGCACGACTTTGCCCGCGCGCGGATGATCGTCTCCTTCGGGGCCGACTTCCTGGAAACCTGGCTGTCGCCCACTGAGAATCAGCGTGGGTTTGCCGCGAGCCACGGGTTTGCCAACGGGACGATGGCGCGCCACGTGTACCTGTCCCCGCGGATGAGCCTGACCGGCATGAACGCCGACGAGTGGCTCGCCCTCCGCCCGGGGAGCGAGGCCGCCGTGGCCCTGGCGATGGCGGGCGTGATCGCCGCGGAGCGGACCGGCGCCCCCGCCGATGTGTCCGCGGTCCGGGACCTGCTCGGGGCCTGGACCCCCGAACGGGCGGCGGAGGAAAGCGGACTCACCGCGGACGCGATCCGGGGACTGGCCCGGGAATTCGCCTCGGCCGCCCCGGGTCTGGCCGTGGCCGGGGGAATTGGAAGCCAGCACCGGAACGCCACCGCGGTGTGCGCCGCGGTCAATCTGCTCAATTACGTGGCGGGCAACATCGGGGAGACGGTTCACTTCGGGGCGGGGTTGGCGCAGGGAGATGGGTATGCCGCCCTGCGATCGATGATCGGAGCGATGGCGAGCGGAGCGGTGCAGGTCCTGCTGGTGCACGAGGCCAACCCGGTGAATACCCTTCCGGGACACGCCGGTTTCGGGGAGGCGATGGGGCGGGTTCCCTTCAAGGTGTCCACCAGCCTCTTTCTGGATGACACGGCATCCCAGTGCGACCTGCTTCTCCCCAACCATCACGCGTTGGAGCGGTGGGACGACCTGACTCCCCGGGCCGGAATCCGCGCCCTGATGCAACCGGTCATGACCCCCGTGTTCAACACCCGCTCCACCGGCGACCTGATCCTTCAGGTCGCGGCCCGAACCGGCGCCGCGGCCGGACTCACGGCCCCGGACTACGCCACTCACCTCCAGGCGCGGTGGGCGGATCTGGCCCGGACCTCCGGGGCCGGCGATCCCGACACCTTCTGGCGGGAGGCTCTCCGGCGCGGGGGGCTCTTCCAGGCGACCCCCCCGGCCGCCGTGCGACTCGCCCCCACGGCGGGAGCGGTCTCGGCGGAGCGTCCCGCCTTCGACGGAAACGGGGCCTATACCCTCATGGCCTATCCGTCGATGATGTACTACGACGGGCGGGGAGCCAACCGACCGTGGCTGCTGGAGAACCCCGATCCGGTCACCAAGATCACCTGGCAGACCTGGGTGGAGGTCCACCCCGACACGGCCCGGGAGCTCGACGTGCGGGAGGGAGAAATCCTGAGGCTGCGCTCCCCTCACGGGACGATCGAGGTGCCGGTCTACGTCTACGCGGGCGTGCGGCGGGACGTCCTGGCGGTCCCCATCGGTCTGGGACACCGGGATTACGGCCGGTGGGCCCGGGGACGCGGGGCCCGGGTGCTCGACCTCCTGGATGGCCCCGAGGGACCGTTCCTTCCCTACCTGGCCACGACGGTGGACGCGGAACGGACGGGGCAGTACACCAAGCTGGCCAAGACCGAGGGCACTCCCCGGCAGCTCGGGCGGGGAATTGCCATGGCGATGCCGCTCCCCGCCGCGCGCCAGGGGCTGACTCTCGACGAGGCGGCGCACGAGGCGGGGGCGGAAGCTCACGAGATCAACACCGAGCGGGAGCTCGAGGCCATCGCCGGTTTCCGGGAGGCCCAGGAAGAGAAGATCCGGCACGGGGCCTACGCCCTGGACCACCCGAAGTGGGGCATGGTGATCGATCTGTCCCGCTGCACCGGATGTTCCGCCTGCGTCACCGCCTGCTATGCCGAGAACAACATCCCCTTCGTGGGGGAGTCCGAGGTGCTGCGGGGCCGGGAAATGAGCTGGATGAGGATCGAACGGTATTTTGAGGGCGGAAGTGGCGACGATCCCCTCGAAGCCCGATTCGTCCCGATGCTCTGCCAGCATTGTGACAACGCCCCGTGCGAGCCGGTCTGTCCGGTGTACGCATCCTATCACACGCCGGATGGCCTCAACGGCCAGGTCTACAACCGGTGTGTGGGGACCCGCTATTGCGGCAACAACTGCCCCTACAAGGTGCGGTACTTCAACTGGAGCGCCTACAGCAAGCAGGCCTTCCCCGAACCGCTCAACCTGCAACTCAATCCCGATGTCACCGTGCGGGCCCGCGGGGTGATGGAGAAGTGCACCTTCTGTGTCCAGCGCATCCGCGGGGCCCAGAACACGGCTCGCCTGGAGGACAGGACGCTGCGTGACGGGGACGTGGTCACCGCGTGCGCCCAGGCGTGTCCCTCCGGGGCGATCACCTTCGGCAACGCCCTCGATCCGGCGAGCGCGGTCGCGGCCCGGCAGCGGGACCATCGGGGATACCATGTTCTGGAGGAGATCAACGTGCGACCTGCGGTGACCTATCTCGCCAAAGTCCACCACCGCGGGGAGGGCTGAGCCATGACCGCCGTGGCGCATTCCGCGGGGCTGACCCAGACGCACGCCGACGTGACCCGCGACGTGGTGGCCACCCTGGGCCCCCCCAGCCGGGGGTACCTCGCGGCGCTCTTCGGGGCCGTGGCGCTCTTCCTGGTAGGGCTCGGGACCTTCGTGGCCCTGCTGAAGGACGGCCTGGGCCTGGCGGGGTACACCCCGCCGATCATGTGGAGCGTGTACATCACGACCTTCGTGTTCTGGGTTGGCATCGGACACGCGGGCACGCTCATTTCGGCCATCCTGTTTCTCTTCCGCTCTCCCTGGCGCACCGCCGTGTACCGCTCCACCGAGGCGATGACGGTGTTCGCGGTCATGACGGCCGGCCTGTTCCCCATCATTCACATCGGTCGGCAGTGGATCTTCTACTGGCTGCTGCCCTATCCCAATCAACGGTTTCTCTGGCCCAACTTCAAGTCGCCACTGATCTGGGATGTGTTTGCGATCTCGACTTATCTCACCGTCTCCACCACCTTCCTGGTGGTGGGGCTCGTGCCGGACATCGCGGCCGTGCGGGACAAGGTGTCGGGGTGGCGCAAGAAGCTCTACACTGTCTGCTCGATCGGCTGGACCGGCGCCGACAGCCAGTGGCGCCACTACAACCGGGGGTACCTCTACCTCGCGGCCTTGGCCACCCCGCTCGTCCTCTCGGTGCACTCCGTCGTGTCGTGGGACTTCGCCATGTCGATCATTCCCGGCTGGCACGGGACGATCTTCGCCCCCTACTTCGTGGCCGGCGCGATCTACTCCGGCATCGGCATGGTGCTCACCCTGCTCATTCCGCTGCGCCGGGTGCTCCGGATCGAGCACATGATCACGGACTACCACTTCGACAACCTGGCCAAGCTCACGCTCCTGACCGGATCGATCCTGTTCTACGCCTACGCCATGGAGTACTTCGTGGCCTGGTACTCCGGCAACACCTTCGAACAGATGACCTTCTGGCGGCGCGCCTTCGGGCCGATGTGGTGGGCCGGGTGGACGATGATCATCTGCAACGCATTCGTCTCCCAGTTGCTCTGGTTCCGGAAGATTCGGACCAATCTGACCTCGCTCTTCGTGATCTCGATCTTCATCAATATCGGGATGTGGTTCGAGCGCTACGTGATCATCGTCTCGTCCCTGAGCAACGACTATCTGCCCTATGCCTGGGGCCAACTGAATCCGACCTGGGCCGATTGGGGGATCCTCGCCGGGTCCTTCGGCTGGTTCGGCATGTACTTCCTGTTGTTTGCGCGCACGTTTCCCATCGTCGCGATCCAGGAGATCAAGGAGATGATTCCGATGCCGCGGAAGAAGGGAGGGCACTGATGGCCACCCACGTTCCCGGGGTGCTGGGCGCGTTCGAGCACATCGACGCGGCGACCGAGGCCATCCGGACCCTTCGGGACCGAGGGTTCGGGGACCTGACCGTGTACAGCGCCGCCCCCAACCATGAGCTGGACGAGGCGCTGGACCAGCCGGTGAGCCGGGTGCGCCTGTTCACCCTGCTCGGGGGTCTGACCGGCGTCACGGCGGGGTTCGCCATGACGATCTGGATGTCCCTCGACTGGCCTCTCCTCGTGGGCGGCAAGCCGATCGCGGCCATCCCCCCCTACGTCGTGATCGCCTTCGAGATGACCATCCTGATCGGCTCGCTCAGCACGGTGGCGGGCATCATCATCCTTTCCCTGATGCGGTCCCTCCGGGGGCGGCCCTACCATCCCCGGTTCAGCGACGACCGGATCGGCATCTTCGTTCCCTGTGACCCCGGGCAGGCCGACGGGGTGACGAGCATCCTGACCGGCGCGGGTTCGGTGGAGGTTTCGCATGAGGCGGCGTAAGTCCCGGTGGTGGCTCCTCCTCCTTCTGCCGGTGGCGGGGTGCAACTTCTACTACAACACCCTCCCGTCCCCGGACGATGCCGTCAAGCTGATCCCGTGGTTCGATCACATGATCGTCTCGCCCGCGGTGCATCCATACCAGCGGGCGGACATTCCGCGCACCACCGTCCCCGGCACGGTACCAATCACCGGCGGAGAGGCCGAGTGGCGAGTGGGTGATCCGGCCCAGGCGGTCTACGGATTCGACGTGGCGGTGGCGGACCGGGTCCTCAATCCGACCGATCCAGCGGCCACGCTGGCGGTGGGCGACACCCTCTACCACACCTACTGCGCGGTCTGCCACGGGAATACCGGCGCCGCGGACGGAACCGTGACACCCTTCGTGGGGGGACGGTCCCTGCTGACCCCTCTCGCCCGCGGGTACACCGACGGATACCTCTACTCGATCATCCGGTACGGGCGGGGCGTCATGCCGATGTACGGCGACAAGATCCGGGACCCGGCGAGACGCTGGGCCGTGGTGAACTACGTCCGGAAACTGCAGGCCGATGTCCCGGCTGGAGGAACCAACTGATGGGCGCCGCTATCTCCCGGGAGACCCTGGTTGCCAGGTCGGTGGGCGGCACCTATCGCCCGATGGTCCGCACCGGCTTCGTGGTGAGTCTGATCGGCTTCGCCCTCTTCGGAGTGGCCGTTCTGGGGGAGGGATCCGACCAGGCTTGGCGGATGTTCCACGTGAACTGGCTCTTCTTCACGGGACTCGCGGGCGGGAGCGTGGCCCTCGCCGCGGTGCACAAGGTGGTCAACGCGAAGTGGTCCGGCGTGCTGATCCGCTTCGCCGAGGCCGCGTCGTCGTTCTTCCCGGTGTCGCTGATCGGGCTGGTGCTCATCTTCACGGTGGGATACGAACCGATCTATGGGCACATGCAGGAGGAACTGCACGGGCTGTCCCACGGGAAGGCCCTCTGGCTCTCGCACGGCGTGATGTTCGCCCGTCTGGGGCTGTCCCTCACCCTCCTGTATGTCGTCGGGTGGTCCCTCATCCGCGCCGACCTGGTTCCCGACATGTTCCTGGCCAAGGGGCAGGTGAACGGATCCCGGCGGGGACTCTACGAGACCTGGACCGAGGGGTACGACGGAACCACCGCCACCGCCACCGCCAACGAGATCCGGATCCACCGGCTCGCTCCGCTGTACGTGGTTCTGTACGCCCTGGTCTTCTCGATGGTGGCGTTCGATGGCATCATGGCGCTCCAGCCGCACTGGTTCTCCAACCTGCTGGGCGGGTTCTACTTCATGGGATCGTTCCTGGGCGCCCACACCCTTCTGGCTCTCATGATGCTCTGGGGCGGTAGGCACCTGGGCATCGAGGACCTGATCAGCCCGAAGCAGCGCCACGATCTGGGCAAGCTGGTATTCGGATTCACCGTGTTCTGGACTTACCTGATGTGGTCGCAGTTTCTCGTCATCTGGTACGGCAACCTTCCGGAAGAAACCGGCTTCGTGTTCTCCCGGCTCTGGGGATCCTGGCGTCCGGTCGGCTCCGTGGTCTTCGCCGGCATGTTCCTCATCCCGTTCGCGGGCCTGCTCGGCGTGACCCCGAAGAAAACCCCGCTGACTCTGGGTCTCTTCGCCTCGATCAGCCTCGTGTCCCTCTGGCTGGAACGATACCTGCTCGTGATGCCCACGGTGAGCTCGGCTCACGGGCCGACCTTCGGGATGGCGGGGCTCTCCGCGACCCTGCTGCTGGGCGGGCTCTTCCTGTACGCGTACGGGATCTTCGGCCGAACCTTCCCGATGCTCTCCCCCCGGCTCGCCGAGATCACCCTGGCCCGGGAAGTGGCGGGAGGACACTAGGTTGGGAAGTTGGAAGTTGGAAGTTTGGGTTCTTCTCCAATTCCCGTGCAAACGGCATGGCCGAAGCGCGGTAGACCTGACCGCCAGGCGACGCCGGATCGGTTCCCCTGCCCAGGGAAGATCATTCTATCAATCCTGTTCATCCTGTCAAAAAAATACTCGCTCACCAGGGATCGAATG
>JBDIWC010000008.1:0-108844 GCA_039794085.1 Gemmatimonadales bacterium | reverse complement strand
TGTGCTGGCCGAAGTGCTGGTGAAGGAAGGGGAGACTGTGGCAGTTCAGAGGGTGGTGGCACGGATCGAAACCGAGGCCGGGGCCGCGGTGAGCGCGGAGGCTCCCGCCGCTCCGACGCCCGCACCGTCGCCGGAGCCCGCCCCCGCGGCCCCGGCACCGGCTCCGACGAAAGCGACGGCCCCTGCGCCCGCGAGTCCGGCTCCGACGCCCGCTCACGCGTCGCGCGACACCAATGGAGGTCCCGAGTCGGCCGAGGAACGGTTGCAGCGGAAATCGACCCCTCTGGTGCGAAAGATGGTGGCCGAGCACAATCTCGATCTCGGCGCCATTCCGGGATCGGGGATTGCGGGCCGGGTCACCAAGCAGGACGTGCTCACCTTCCTCGAGCAGGCGCCCGCTCCCGCGGCACGGGCCCCGTCCCCCCCGTCCCCCCCGTCCCCCGCAGCCGCCGTGCCGGCGCCATCGGCTCCCGCGGCCCCCGCGGCCCCCGCGGCTCCCGCGCCGGTGCCGGCGGTCGCGGCGCCGCAGGTGGACCCCTGGGAGGGAGACCGGGTGGAGCCGTGGTCCCGGATCCGGAAGCTGACCGCCGATCACATGATCATGTCACGCCGGGTCTCCGCCCACGTGGCGAGCCTCATGGAAGTGGACTACACCCGGGTGGCCCAGCTCCGAGCCGGGGCCAAGGCGTCCTACGCGGAGCGCGGAGTCAATCTCACGTTTCTTGCCTTCATCACGAAGGTCGTGGCGGACACTCTGCGCCTGCATCCGGTGGTGAATGCCGCCGTGTCCGGTGAAAGCACCATCTACCGGCGCGACATCAATGTCGGGATCGCGGTGGCGCTGGACTGGGGCCTCATCGTCCCGGTCATCCGCCACGCCGACGAACTCAGCCTCCTCGGCATCGCCCGGGCGATCAACGACCTGGGCGAACGGGCCCGGGGCAAGCGCCTCTCACCGGACGAGGTCCAGAAGGGGACCTTCACCATCACCAATCCCGGTGTGTTCGGGTCCTATGTGGGGCTCCCCATCATCAACCAGCCCCAGTCCGCCATCCTCGCCATCGGCGCGATCGAGAAACGACCGGCCGTGGTGCGCGCCGCCGACGGGACCGACTCCCTCGGCATCCGGACCCTGGGCATGCTCGCCATGTCCTACGACCACCGGATCGTGGATGGTGCCGATGCGGATCGATTCCTGGCCGATGTGAAGCGCGGGGTGCAGGAGTTTTCCGACGCGGCCGTCTGAGGTCCCATGGGCCGGATCCTCCGCATGCGTCGTCGCGTCGTGGACCAGGTCCCGGAGTATCTCGCCGCCTGGGAGGCCTTCCGCCGGAGCGTGGAAGGCGCCGGATGGCACGCGTGGTTGTTTCGCGGGGAGGGTGGGGCCTGGCTGGAGTTCGTCGAAGGGACGGGTCGGGATCGGGTGGCTCTGCACGGGAAGGTTTCTCCCGCCACGGCGGCTGCCGAGGACGGGCTGACCCGGTGCGGCGCGCTGAGGGAGGAATCCTGGTGGGACGAGGTGCCCCCCGGCGGAGTTCATGTGGCAGACGCAACAGGAGGTTGACTCGATGTCGAATCGGACCATCCAGGTGGGGGACGAGGTGTGGACCGTGACCTCGACCGGTCGCAACACCCAGTACACCAAGGATGAGTTTGGCGTGCTGTTCACCAGCGGACTCGGGAAGGCGCGGGTTCAACGGATTTCCCGCTACTCACCCCGAAAAACCAAGTCGCGATCGGCGTCCCTTGCCGAGCTGCCCGAGGAGGAATTGAGGATGCTCTTCGCCCGATCCCAGCCGAGCTGGACGTCGCCTGAACTGGGGTACCAACGCTGACCCGCTTCATCGATCTGCACCTGCACTCGGTGGCTTCGGACGGGCTCCTTTCTCCGGCCGAGGTGGTCGCCCGGGCGGCGGCGGCGGGTCTCGAGGCGATCGCCCTCACCGACCATGACACTCTCGATGGGGTGACAGAGGCGTGTGCCGCCGGCGAGCGCCTCGGCGTCCGGACCATCGGAGGGTGTGAGTTCTCGGTCGCGGCGCCCTGGGGAGAATTGCACCTTCTGGGTTATTTTCTCCATCCCGAGATGACGGCCGTTGAGAGCTTCCTGACCCGGTGCCGGGAGGACCGGCTGCGCCGGGTTGGCGCGATGGTGCGCGCCCTGGGGCATCTTGGTGTGCCCCTCTCGGAGGAGAAGATCCGGGCCGAGGCGGGGACGGCCGCGTTGGGAAGGCCACACGTGGCCCGCGCCCTGGTCAGCATGGGGGTGGTCTCCTCGGTGGAGGAGGCGTTTCAGAAATACCTCGGTCGTGGCCGCCCCGCCTGCATCGACAAGCGGCTTCCTGCTCTCGACGAGGTGACGACGCTGCTCCACGAGGTGGGTGCTCTTGCTGTGGCTGCCCACCTGGGTCAACGGGCCACCCGGGCGGCGATGGTACACCTGAAAGCCCACGGAGTCGACGGGATCGAGGCGGCGCATCCGTCCCATTCTCCCGAGGTTCGCCAGCGCATCGAGCGCTGCTCCACGGAGCTTGGTCTGTTGGTGTCCGGGGGGAGCGACTGGCACGGGGATGGACCGGGCGCGGGGGGGCATGCGCTGATCGGGTCGCAGGATGTGCCTCGGGCCTGGCTGGACGCGATGGATCGGGCACGGGACACCGGAATCCCGGGGGCAGGCGCCGCCTGATGGCAGCAGGCACGAAGGGTCGTCCCGGAAATGGAACCGGGAACGAACCGAAGCCGTGTTAGTCCGAACGACGGGGGAAACCCGTCCCGAGCACAGGGAAGGAACCATGGCGGACGTGAACGACAAGGACCTGGATGTCATCGTGGTCGGGGCCGGACCCGCGGGACTCTGTGCCGCGATGTACGCCGGCCGCGGCATGCTCAACGCGGTCCTGCTGGAACGGGGCATCCCGGGGGGCGAGCTGCTGAATACGGAAAGAATCGAGGATTATCCGGGGTTTATGAGCATTCTGGGTCCCGACCTCGCCGAGAAGATGACCGAACATGCCAAGGCCTTCGGCGCGGATATCCGGCAGGAGAATGTCGAGGGCATCCACCGGATGCCCGATGGAACCTTTGAGGTCCGGGTCTCGGAAGGCGGGGTGTATCGCGCCCCGACCGTGATCCTGACGGCCGGGGGCACCCCGACCAAGCTCGGGGTCCCGGGCGAAGTGGAGTTTGCCGGACGCGGGGTGTCCTATTGTGCCGTCTGTGACGGGGCGTTTTTCAAGGGGGAAACCATCGCGGTGGTCGGGGGAGGGGACGCCGCCGTGGAGGAAGCGACCTACCTGACCAAGTACGCCAAGAAGGTCTACATCCTCCACCGGCGCGACTCCTTCCGAGCCTCGAAGATGCTCCAGGAACGGGCCTTCGAGAATCCAAAGATCGAGGTGGTGTGGAACACCAGGGTGCTGGAACTCCTGGGGGACCCCACCGGCCTCAAGGAGCTCCGCCTGGCCGACACCGTGACGGGCGACGAGCGCTCCCTCGCGGTCACCGGGTGCTTCATCTTCATCGGGTTCAATCCGAACAGCGGGCTCATCAAGGAGCACTACGAGCACGACGCCGGGGGGTACGTGATCACCAACGAACGGATGATGACCTCGGTGCCCGGTCTGTACGCGGCGGGAGATCTGCGATCCCAGCTGACTCGCCAGGTCACGACGGCCGTGGGGGACGCCACCACCGCCGTGATCGCGGTGGAGAAGCACCTGGCCGAGCGCAAGTCTGCCGGGCGTGCCTGATCTGGAGATCGTCACGATCCCCAATGGGCAGTTCGTGCAGAACTGCTACCTTCTCGGCGACGGGGAGACCCGGGAGGCGGTGATCGTGGATCCGGGCGAGGAGGGGGAGCGCTTCCTGCGCGAGGCCGAGAGACGCGGATGGCGCATCACCGAGATCTGGCTCACCCATGCCCACATCGATCACGTCCTGGGCGTGGGCACGGTGGCCGCGGCCACGGGAGCCCCGATCCGGCTCCATCCCGCGGACCGTCCCCTCTACGAGGCCGTCCCCCGGCAGGCGACCTGGTTCGGGTTGGATGCGCCGGTGTTGCCGGTTCCCGACCATGATCTGGCCGCGGGCGACAGAGTGCGGGTGGGCAGCCACGCGTTTGCCGTACGGCACACGCCGGGCCACGCTCCGGGGCATGTGGTCTTCGTGGGTGAGGGGGTGGTGCTCGCGGGAGACGTGCTTTTTGCGGGCTCGATCGGGCGCACCGATCTTCCGGGGGGGGACCTCGGCACTCTCCTCGCGAGCATTGCGCGGGAGCTGCTGACGCTCCCCGATGACACCTCCGTCCTCCCCGGTCATGGGCCACCCACGACCATCGGGACCGAACGGAGGGACAACCCCTTTCTGGCCGGCCTCTGAGCCCGGAATGCCGCGGTGTCGGCGGCGCGGAGACAACTCACCCGTGCGATTCGCCCCGGACACGAATCGACGCAACCCCGTGTGAAGGCAACCCATGAGCATGCGAATCGAGAAGGACCCCCTGGGAGAGAAGCCGGTTCCGATGGATGCGCTGTACGGCATCCAGACGGTCCGGGCCATCGAGAACTTCCCCATCTCCGGACTCCGTCCCTTGCCGGCGTTCGTGGACGCCGTGGTCTGGATCAAGCGATCGGCCGCGGTGGTGCATCGGACGACGGGTCGCCTGGAGGCATCGCTTGCAGACGCGATCATCCAGGCCGCCGATGAGGTACTGGGGGGAGCGCACCGGGACCAGTTCATGGTGGACGTCTACCAGGCGGGAGCGGGAACCAGCCACAACATGAACTGCAACGAGGTCCTGGCCAACCGCGCCAACGAGATCCTCGGGGAGCCGCGCGGCGGGTACCGCCCGATCCACCCGAATGATCACGTCAACATGGCCCAGAGCACCAACGATGTGATCCCCACGGCGATGCGCCTCGCGACGCTGGCGGCCCACCCGGCGCTGCTCGCCGCGATGGAGGGGCTTGCCGGGGCGCTGGCGGAGCGCGGAGCGGCGTTCGACAACATCGTGAAGTCGGGCCGGACCCATCTGCAGGATGCCACGCCGATCCGTCTCGGCCAGGAGTTCATGGCCTACAGCCGGACGATCGCGCGGCATCGGGCCAAGGTGGCCGAGGCGGCGGACTGGCTGCGGGTCATGAACATCGGCGGCACCGCGGTGGGCACCGGGCTCAACGCCGAGCCGGCCTATCCCGAGCTGATGGTGGAGGCGCTTCGGGAGGTCACGGGCCTTGATCTGCGCGTGGCCGAGG
Source organism: Gemmatimonadales bacterium (assembly GCA_039794085.1). Classification (GTDB taxonomy): domain Bacteria; phylum Gemmatimonadota; class Gemmatimonadetes; order Gemmatimonadales; family GWC2-71-9; genus OFTM291. The sequence goes on along the minus strand of JBDIWC010000008.1, from coordinate 103,592 downwards.
ACCGGATTCAGTTGATGCAATCGATGGGCGACATCGCCAGTTACAGCGGTGCTCTCCGGGCGCTGACGCTCGACCTCAACAAGATCGCGAACGACATTCGGCTCCTGGCCAGCGGCCCCCGAACCGGACTGGCGGAGATCCTGCTGCCGGAAGTGCAGCCCGGCTCCAGCATCATGCCCGGCAAGGTGAATCCCTCGATCGCCGAGATGGTGAATCAGGTCTGCTATCAGGCGCTCGGATTGGACACGACGGTGGCGATGGCCGCGGAGGCGGGACAGCTTCAGCTCAACGTGATGATGCCGGTCATCACCCACAACATCGTGTTCGCCTCCCAGATTCTCGCCAACGCCATGCGGATCTTCGACACCCGCTGCATCCGGGGGATCCAGGCCGATGAGGCCCAGTGTGCCCATTGGCTGGAGCGGAGTCCGGCCCTGGTCACCGCCCTGGCGCCGAAGATCGGATACACCGAGGCCGCCCGACTGGCCAAGGAAGCGATCGCCACCGGTCTGACGGTGCGGGAGCTGGTGGTGCGGAAGAAGCTTCTCACCGAGGCGGAGATGGACACCGTGCTCGATCTGCGGGCCATGACCGAACTCGGCGTCCCCGGCCAGCGGGACTGAGGCGGGGGGGGGGCGTTGCGGGGCGGGAACTTGTCCCCGCTATGCCCCCGGGGCCATATTGCCCTCATGCGCGTGACCACACTGACCGAGTACAGTCTCATCATCTCCATCCACCTCGCCCGGCGCGGGGGGGAGGGCCCGGTCTCGGCCCGGGAGATCGCAGCGACGGAGAATCTCCCGGCCGACTATGTGGAGCAGATCCTCCTGCGGCTACGGCGGGGGGGCCTCGTGGCGAGCGTGCGGGGCGCACGGGGTGGATACACCCTTGCCCGGCCCCCCGAAGAGATCACCGTGTGCGACATCATGACCGCCGCCGATCGTACGACCTTCGAACCGGGCTGCACCACCCACCCGGTTGACGAGGAGCGCTGCCACCCGGACGCCGGGTGCTCCATTCGGCCGGTGTGGGCGGCGCTCCAGCAACGGATCGACGACTTCCTCTCCTCGGTGTCGCTCGCCACTCTCCTGGAGGAAGAGACCCGTGTCCACGATCTTGTCCAGGCGTCCACCACGTAGGACAGTCTCTTCTCGGGCGGGGCTCAGGGGAAAGACGCAAAACGCGGGTCCGAGGTCCGGACCCGCGTTGGTGCATCTGAGCCGAGAAACATGCCGAAGGGGGGACTCGAACCCCCACGGGCTTGCGCCCACTGCGCCCTGAACGCAGCGCGTCTACCAATTCCACCACTTCGGCGGGAGGGCAAACCTACCGTACCCCGAGGCTCGGCGTCAAGTCGCACGTTGCCTCCCCTGTTCCACGGGCCTATCTTTTGCAGCGATGGTGAGTTATGGCAGCTAAATCGTCCCCTGAGGATGCGCCCGATGAGAGGATCTCCGTGGCCCGGAATCCCCGCGCAACGCACGACTACGAGGTGCTCGACACCTGGGAGGCGGGCGTGGTTCTGACGGGGACGGAGGTGAAGTCCCTCCGGGCTGGAAAAGCCTCGATCAAGGGGGCCTTTGCCCGCCTGGCACGCGGCGAGGTCTGGCTGGAGGGGATGCACGTCACCCCCTATGAGCAGGGCAACCGCTGGAATCACGCACCGGAGAGGTCCCGCAAACTCCTGCTGCATCGGCGGGAGATCGAGCGGATGATCGGTGCGGTGGAGCAGAAGGGCCTCGCCCTCGTCCCTCTCGAGCTCTATTTCCGGCGGGGACGGGCCAAGGTCGTCCTCGCCCTGGGACGCGGAAAGAAACTCCACGACAAACGGCAGGCTCTCAAGGCACGAATCGCCGATCGTGACGTCGCGCGGGCCATGGCCTCGGCGCGCCGGGGGCGCGAATGAGGCGGTGGAAGCCGGCCGGGGGTCTTCTGATCCTGCTCGGTGCCGTGGCGCCGCTGGCTGCCGCCCCGGCACCGGACGCGGTAGTGGTGAGGACCGCCCGCGGGGAAACCCGGATCATGGTCCGGAGCGACCCGGGATCGGGACCGATGATCCCCGCGTCGCCCTTCCTGCGTGCTCTGGGAGTGAGCCCCGAGTTCCGGGGAGCCTGGGTGGAGTTCCGGATAGGGCCCGAGCCGTTCCGGTTCCTGCTGGGGGTGCCGATGGTGATGCATGGTTCGGATCCGGTGCCGATCTCGGCGAGCGCTGTCATGCGCGGAGACACGCTTTTTCTCCCGCTTCAGTTTGCCGGCGAGATCCTCCCCTCCCGCCTGGGAGCCCGGTTCTCCTGGGACGACAGCGCAGGACGGCTTGTCGACCGGACGCCCGCGGCCCCTCCGTCCGTGGTGGCACACACCGCGGCGGCGGGGGGTGCTCCGGTGAACCCGGCCGGCGGGCTCGTGCGACGGCACTCCGTGACGATCGACCCCGGACACGGGGGGATCGACCCCGGGAACCCGGGGCTCCAGTTTCCCCGCGGAGTGACCGAGAAGCACGTGACCCTCGCGGTCGGGCTCCTCCTGCGGGAGGAACTCCAGGCCCGGGGAGTGCGGGTGCGGATGACCCGAACCACCGATACCCTCATTGATCTGCGACACCGAGGGCGTTCCTGCACCGAGGACTGCGATCTTTTCGTCAGCCTGCACGTCAATTCGCTCCGGCGGCGTCCTGGATACCAGCAGGTCCGGGGATTCGAAACCTACTTCCTCGGTGAAGCGAAAACCGAGGATGCCGCGCGGGTGGCTCGGATGGAGAACGACGCCGTGCGATTTGAGCGGCCCAGCGAGGAGGAGACGGTCCGCGGGATCGACTTCATCCTGAAGGATCTCCAGATGAACGAGCACCTGAGGGAGTCGGCCCGGTTCGCGACCCTGGTGCAGGAGCACCTGGGTCGGGTGCACCCCGGGGAGGATCGAGGGGTGCGCGCCGGAAACTACATTGTGCTCAACACCGCTCGGCGCCCGGCGGCCCTGATTGAAATGGGCTTCAGCACCAACCCCCAGGATGGCCGGCTTCTCACCACTCCCGCCTCGCAGAGGGCTCTGGCCCGCTCCATGGCCGATGCGATCGTGGCCTATCTGTCCGAATACGAGCGGCGGACCGGGGCCATGGGACCCGCCACCTCCGGTGGTCTCTCGCCGTGACGGGGGGTGAACTCCTGTCGCGCCACGTTCTCTCCGCCCCATTTCGGAACCCGTTGCTGCTGGCCGCAGGGACTGCGGGATATGCCAGGGAACTCGCGGGGACTGTGGATCTGTCCGCCCTGGGGGGAGTGATCTCCAAGGCGGTGTCCCGGGAGCCCCGACAGGGTAATCTCCCTCCGCGGGTCACTGAATTCCGGGGCGGGATGCTCAATTCGGTGGGACTCGCCAACCCCGGTCTGGAGGAGGCTCTCGCGGTCGATCTCCCCGCCATGATCGCGGTGTGCGGGGAGACCCGGGTTCTTGTGAACGTGGTCGGGTTTACCGAAGAGGAGTACGCGGCCGTGGTCGAGGGAGTGAGCCGGCTCGAGGGACTCACCGCCCTGGAACTCAACCTTTCCTGCCCCAACACGGCTGCGGGGGGGCTCGAGTTCGGGGCCGACCTCGACGCGGTCCACCGTATCGTGACCGGGTGCGCCCGGGTGACGCATCTGCCGATCCTGGCCAAGCTCTCTCCGGCCACGCCCAACCTCCCGGAATTGGCCGTGGCGGCCCGGGAGGCCGGCGCGGCGGGAGTCTCCCTGGTCAATACAATGCCGGGATGGATCGGAGGATCACGGGGTGGCCCCCGTCTCGGGAACGGGTTCGGCGGGGTGAGCGGTCCGGCCCTTCTGCCCATGGGTCTCGCCGCCGTGAGACGGGTCCGGGAACGATTCGGTTCCCACGGGGTGATCCTCGGCTGTGGAGGCATTCGATCTGCCGCCGACGTGCGCGCCTATCTCCAGGCCGGAGCGGATCTTGTGGCCATCGGGACGGGGGCCTTGGCCGCGCCCCGTCTCCCCGAGAAGATCGTGCGTACCCTGATGCGGGAGGGGCTGTGGGAGATGCAGCATGGCTGAGGTCATTCTGGCTCTGGATCTCCCCTCGCCGGAGGCAGCGCTCCGGCTCCTCGACCGGATACCCGAACTCCGCTGGGTGAAAGTGGGGCCGGTTCTCCTGACCGGGGCCGACGGGACCTTTGTCCGCTCTCTCGTGGAGCGGGGCCTCCAGGTGTTTCTCGATTGCAAGTGGCACGACATCCCCCACACCGTCGAGAAAACCATCGAATCCGCCCGGGCTCTCGGAGTGCGGATGGCGACGGTGCACGCCTTGGGTGGCACCGCCATGTTGGAGGGTGCGGCACGCGCGGGGGGAGAAGGGCTCGATGTGGTCGGGGTGACGGTTCTGACCTCGCACGGCGTGTCGGATTTCGGCCGGATCCTGGGACGCGAGACGCCCGATCTCCAGGGGGAGGTGCTGCGACTTGCGACCTTGGCGCTGGACGCGGGGCTCCGGGGCGTGGTCTGCTCAGCGGCGGAGGTCGGGGGGATTCGGGAAAAATTCGGGCCCGGTCCCTGGCTCGTGGTGCCGGGGATCCGGCGCGCGGGAGACGGGGCAGGGGACCAGACGAGGATTGCCACCCCGACTGTTGCCGTGGCCCGTGGGGCGAGCCACCTCGTGGTGGGACGGCCCATCCTGTCTGCGCCGGACCCTCGCTCGGCGTTTCGGGATTTCGCCGAGGAGGCCCGATGCTGATGCGCACCGCCCTGGTCGCTGTCCTCCTGGGGGGCACCCCGGGGATCCCGGTTCATGGCCAGGAGCGACTGGCCGCCGTGGCCGCCGACGCTCGGCGGGCCTGGGCAGGTCACCGGCTGGGGGCGATGCTGGGGGGAGCCACGGGGGTACAGGTTCAGCTTCCGGGGTCGCGGTCGTCCCCAGCGATGCCCCCTGGACAGGCCGTGGCGACACTCCAGTCGTTCCTCCGGGGGAGCGTCGAGGTGGAGGTCCGGGTCGTCTCGGCCCGGGAGACCGGTGAAGGCAGGGGATACGTGGAACTGCGCCGGTCGTTCCGGGAGCGGGGAACCCAGGAAGTGCGGACCCAGCGAGTGTTGCTGGGGTACCGGGAGGACGGCGGGAGGTGGATTCTGACAGAGGTACGGTTGCTGGACTGAGTTCCCTTGCGTCAGCGGGGGGCCACTCCTATATTCCGAAGCTTTTCAAGAACCTTTTGGGCCATCGGAGCAGACGTGAAGGTACGGACCAGTGTGAAGCCGATCTGCGAGCACTGCCGGGTGATCCGGCGGGCCGGCGTTGTGCGGGTGATCTGCAAACGCAATCCCAAGCACAAGCAACGGCAGGGCTAATCATGGCGCGCATCGCAGGAGTGGATCTCCCCCGGGAAAAGCGCGTGGAAATCGCGCTGACCTACATCTTCGGCATCGGGCTTCCCACCTCGCAGAAGCTCCTGGCGGAATCGGGCGTCAACCCCGACACCCGGGTGCGGGATCTCTCGGACGCCGAGGTGGCCCGGCTTCGGCAATGGATTGAGCGCTCGGCCCGGGTTGAGGGCACTCTGCGCACCGAAATCGCCATGAACATCAAGCGGCTGATGGACATCGGAACCTACCGGGGCATGCGCCACCGGAGAGGGTTGCCGGTGCGCGGCCAGCGGACTCACACCAACGCCCGGACCAAGAAGGGTCCGCGCCGGGCCATCGCCGGCAAGAAGAAAGTGACGAAGAAGTAGCCATGAGCACACCAGCCAAGTCGGGCGGCAAGCGATCCAAGCGCGTGGTCGAATCGGAGGGCGTGGCCCATATCAGCGCCACGTTTAACAACGTGATCATCACCATCACCGATGTGAAGGGGAACACCGTGGCGTGGGGCACGGCCGGAAAGGCCGGCTTCAAGGGATCCAAGAAGTCCACGCCCTTCGCGGCCACGGTGGCGGCGGAAAACTGCGGCCGGGAGGCGTTCGGCATGGGAGTGCGCCGGGTGCACGTCCTGGTGCGCGGTCCCGGGTCGGGGCGCGAGTCGGCCATTCAGGCTCTGGCCTCGGTGGGTCTCAAGGTGGCTTCGATCAAGGATGTCACGCCGATCCCGCACAACGGGTGCCGGCCTCCCAAGAAGCGGCGGGTGTAACCGATGTCACGCTATACTGGACCCTCCTGCCGCCTCTGCCGGCGTGAAGGCACGAAGCTTTTTCTCAAGGGCACCCGGTGTCTCACCGAAAAATGCGCCGTTGATCGGAGAGGCTACGCTCCCGGCCAGCATGGCCAGGCCGGCGGAGGGCGTCCCCGCAAGCAGTCCGAATACGCCCGGCAGCTCCGGGAAAAGCAGAAGGTCAAGCGCATGTACGGCGTGTCCGAGAAGCAGTTCCGGAACACGTTCGACGAGGCCTCGCACCTCCCGGGCATGAAGGGTACCAACCTGCTGGTGGCGCTCGAGACCCGGCTCGACAATCTGGTCTACCGGATGGGTTTTGCCACGAGCCGAAAGGCCGCGCGCCAGCTCGTGATGCACGGCCATGTGCAGGTCAACGGACGACGGCTCGACATCCCCTCCGCCCATGTTCAGGTCGGCGAGGAAGTGCGCGTGGCTCCGGAGAGCCGGGATCTGTTGACCATCAAGCTCGCACGGGAGAGCGCCGCTCGCGGCGCCCCGCTCCCCTGGCTCTCCGTGGATGCCGAGAAAGCGGCCGGCCGGGTGACCGAGCTGCCCGTGCGCGAGGCGATCCCGGTCAATGCCCAGGAGCAGCTGATCGTCGAGCTCTACTCCAAGTAACGAGGGACCGAAACCTGATGAGCATCGACCTGAGCGGACTCGTTCGCCCCCATCTCGTCGAGATGGTCAAGCGGGAGGACAACCCCAACGCCGCCGAATTCCGGCTCCAGCCGCTGGAGAGAGGCTTCGGTCACACCCTGGGCAACGCCCTGCGGCGGCTTCTTCTCTCCTCCCTGCGCGGAACTTCCGTGTGGGCTTTCCGCCTCGACGGGGTGGTTCATGAACACCAGACCGTGACCGGCGTGCTGGAGGACGTGCACCAGATCGTGCAGCGGCTCAAGGCGCTGACCCTGGTCCTCGACGAAGATGTGGACGAAGTGACCCTGCACATCCGCCGTGACAGTGCCGGCGCCGTGTTTGCCCGGGACATCCAGGGCCAGGCCGCCGTCCGTGTCGTCAACCCCGATCATCTGCTCTTTACTCTGCAGGATGATCGGGACATCTCCATGGAGCTGTACGTCAACAAGGGGCGCGGGTACGTCGAGGCCGAAATGCATCCCATCGACCGGTCCCTCCCCGTGGACGTGATCCGGATCGATTCGATCTACAACCCCGTGGTCCGCGCCAACTTCACCGTGAACGAGACCCGGGTGGGGCAGCGAACCGACTACGACCGGCTCGCCATTGCCATCGAAACCAACGGCACCGTGACGCCCGAGGACGCGATTGCTTACGCCGCCGCTCTGGCTCGCGAGCATTTCCGCTATTTCGTCGAGTTTGGCAAGGTACCTCCGGCCCGGCCGGAGGAGGTGGTACGACCCACCGTCACCCCCGCGGTGCGGGAACGACTCGGGATCACCATCGATGAATTCGGGTTGTCGATGCGGTCGCTCAATTCGCTCAAGAATTCCGATGTCCGGGTGCTGCGCGACCTGGTGCAGTTCCGCGAGGAGGAGCTGCTCAAGGTCAAGAATGTCGGCGAGAAGGCGATGGCCGAGATCAGCGAGCTCCTTGCGACCGAGGGCCTTAATCTCGGAATGGTTTTTGAGGAAACCGACGACGCCCTGTACATCGTGAACCCGGGTACCCCGCCGGGCGTCACCGTGAAGACGGACGACGAGGAGACCACCTGACATGCGGCATCGTGTAAAGGGGCGACAACTCTCCCGGACCAGCAGCCACAAGAAGGCGCTGCTCAACAACCTGGCCACGAGTCTCTTCGCCCATGGGGGCATCGTGACGACCACGGCCAAGGCGAAGGAGCTCCGTCCGTTCGCGGAGCGGCTCATCACCCTGGCACGCCGCGGGGATCTCCATGCCCGGCGACTGGTGGGGCGCCGCATCCACGACCGGGACGTCCTCTCCCGGCTCTTTTCCGAGATCGGACCCCGATTCGCATCCCGGCCCGGTGGTTACACCCGGATCCTGAAGATCGGGCACCGGGTCGGAGATGGCGCGGAAACCGCCCGGATCGAGTTGCTCTCCGAGTGACCGGGGATCCTCGGTTCCCGCGGAACGCAGAAAAGGGGACCTTCCGGTCCCCTTTTTCACAGCCACTGTCCCGGAATCCCGGACCCCCGAGCCGCCACCGTGCGATGGCTCCGGAGGACGCCCCGTCAGGATGCGGCTTTGGCCACCTTGCCGCCCTTGATGCACTGTGTGCAGACCCGGATCCGGCGCGGGGCGCCATTCACCATGGTCCGAAAGCTCTGCAGGTTGGGATACCAACGCCGCCGGGTCCGGTTGTTGGCGTGGCTCACATTATTGCCCGTGATCGGGCCCTTGCCGCATACTTCGCAAATCCGCGCCATGACCGCACTCTCCTGAGGCACCATCGAGTCGAGGTTGTTCGAAAGCCTCGAAATATAGCCATGTATGCCTTGTTCCGACAACCCTCCGGGAGGTCGTCCGCGTGCCGAGTGCGTTGATCACGGGAATTACCGGGCAGGACGGCTCCTACCTCGCCGAGTTTCTCCTGGATCGGGGATACACGGTGGCCGGTATGGTGCGCCGCACCAGCCACCACAGCTATGAACGGATCGAACATCTGATCGACCGGATCCGCATCGTCACGGCCGATCTCCTCGATCAACACTCCCTCACCATGGCCATTCGTGACGTGGAGCCCGACGAGGTCTACAACCTCGCCGCCCAGTCCTATGTCCCCACGAGCTTCAGCCAGCCGGTTCTCACCGGGGAGTTTACGGCGCTGGGGGTGACCCGGATGCTGGAGGCGATTCGGCTGGTCCGGCCCGAGGCCCGGTTCTACCAGGCGAGCTCGTCGGAGATGTTCGGCAAGGTGGACCGAAGTCCCCAGGATGAACGGACCCCCTTCCATCCGCGCTCTCCGTATGGCGTGGCCAAGGTGTATGGCCACTGGATCACCGTGAACTACCGCGAGTCCTACGGGTTGCACGCCGTGAGCGGCATTCTGTTCAATCACGAATCGCCTCGGCGCGGGATGGAGTTCGTGACCCGCAAGGTCTCGGATGGAGTGGCACGCATCGCGCTTGGCCTGGCGAGAGAACTCCGCCTGGGCAACCTCGATGCTCGCCGCGACTGGGGATTCGCGGGTGACTATGTGGACGCCATGTGGCGCATGCTGCAGCAGGAGACGCCCCGGGATTACGTGATCGGAACGGGCGTGACCCACAGCGTCCGGGAGCTGGTCGAGGTGGCCTTTGCCCACGTGGGCCTGGATTGGCACCAGCACGTGGTGACCGATCCCGCAATGATCCGTCCCGCCGAAGTGGATCTGCTCATGGCCGATGCCTCCCGGGCCCGGGAGGAGCTCGGGTGGACCCCCACCGTGGGATTCGAGGAGTTGGTGGCCCTGATGGTCGAGGCCGACCTGGCGAGGCTGCGGGCCGGATGAGGGTTCTGGTCACCGGTGCCGATGGATTCGCGGGCGGGTGGGCGGTGGATGCCCTCGTGCGGGAGGGGAACGAGGTCGTGGGAACCTATCATGCGGCCGCCCCAGGGCCCCCGGGAGACCGTTTCGAACGCGAACGTCCCCACCTGTGGATCCCGCTCGATCTGACCGCCCCGGGAACGATCGCGGCCCTCCCTCTGGCGGAGGCGGATGCGGTTCTGCACCTGGCCGCGGTGTCCAGCGTGCGGGACGCGGGCGCCGATCGGATGCGGGCCTGGGAGGTGAACCTGCTCGGGACCGTGCGCCTCCTCGCCGCCCTCGAAAAGGCGGCACCCACAGCCCGTCTGGTCTACGTGTCCACCGGCGAGGTCTATGGAGCCTGGCCACCGGGGAGCGAACCCCGGGCCCGGACGGAAGATGACCCCGTGAGGCCCTGCTCGGTCTATGCCGCCACCAAGGTCTCGGCCGAGGTGGCCGTGCTCGAGTCTCACCGGAGCCGGGGACTGGCAGGCCTGGTCGCCCGGCCCTTTCCGCATGCCGGTCCGGGGCAGGATCCGGGCTTCGTGGTGCCGGCCTTTGCCCGCCGGCTGCGGGCGGCGCTCCGAGCCGGGGAGGCCGAGGTGCGGGTCGGCAACCTGGACCCGGTGCGCGATCTGCTCGACGTGCGGGATGTGGCCCGAGCCTACGTGGCACTCCTGACTCGTGGAATCCCCGGATCGGTGTATAATGTGGCGCGCGGGACGGGCGTGTCCCTGGGGGCCCTCTTCGCGGAGCTGGCGCGGCTCACGGGAGTCGCGGCCCGGCCGGCTCCTGATCCGGCTCTGATGCGGGCGGTGGACATCGCCCACCTGGTGGGCGATGCGGGGCTGCTCCATCGCGACACGGGATGGACGCCCACGACGCCCCTCACTCACACGCTGCAGGATGTGGTCGATGCCCAAACGGACTGATCTGTCGTCCATTCTGCTGATCGGGAGCGGTCCGATCATCATTGGCCAGGGGGCGGAGTTCGACTACTCCGGAACCCAGGCGGCCCGCGCCCTCCGGGAAGAGGGCTATCGGGTCATCCTGGTCAACTCGAATCCCGCCACGATCATGACCGATCCCGAGGTGGCCGATCGGACCTATATCGAGCCGGTGACGCCGGAGTGGGTGGAGAAGATCATCGAGCGGGAGCGTCCCGACGCCCTCCTCCCGACGATGGGGGGGCAAACGGGGCTCAACGTGGCCATGGCGCTCCACCGGTCAGGGGTGCTGGAGAAGTACGGTGTGGAACTGATCGGGGCCAACGAGAGGGCCATCCGGATCGCGGAGGACCGGGAGGAGTTCGCGGCGGCCATGAGACGAATCGGGCTGGCCACACCGAGCGGCACCACCGTGCGCACGGTGGATGACGGTCTCGCCGCCGTGGCCCGGACCGGCTACCCGGCGATTCTCCGCCCCTCCTTCACGCTGGGGGGAAGTGGTGGCGGCATCGCCTACAATCCGGAGGAATTCGAGTCCATGCTCCGCCGCGGGCTCGAACTCTCCCCGGTGGGCTCGGTTCTGGTGGAGAAGAGCATCCTCGGGTGGAAGGAGTACGAGCTGGAAGTGATGCGGGACGGAGCGGACAATGTCGTCATCGTCTGCTCCATCGAGAACATCGACCCGATGGGGGTGCACACCGGGGACTCGATCACCGTTGCCCCCGCGATGACGTTGAGTGACCGGGAGTATCAGGTCATGAGGGACGCGGCCTGCCGCATCATCCGGGAAATCGGAGTGGCCGCGGGTGGATGCAATGTCCAGTTCGCGGTCAATCCCCGCACCGGGGAGCAACTCGTGATCGAGATGAACCCCCGTGTCTCGCGCTCCAGTGCCCTCGCGTCGAAGGCCACGGGCTATCCGATCGCGCGGATCGGCACCAAGGTGGCGATCGGGTACCGGCTCGACGAGCTCCCCAACGACATCACCCGGACCACCCCCGCGTCGTTTGAACCGGTGCTGGACTATGTGGTGGTCAAGATCCCGCGATTCGCCTTCGAAAAGTTTCCTGCCGCCGACCCGGTGTTGACCACGCAGATGAAATCGGTGGGCGAGGTGATGGCGATTGGCCGAACGTTCAAGGAGGCCTTCCAGAAGGGTTTCCGCGGCCTGGAAATCGATCGGCCCGGCTGGACCACGGGCACCCCGGCCGAGGACGGCGTGACCGAAACCGACCGGGAATCGCTGCGGGCCGTCCTGCGCCGGCCGACGGCGGAGCGGATGTTTCAGATCAAGCGGGCCCTGCTGGCTGGCCTGACGGTGGACGAGATCGCCGAGTGCACCGGCATCGATCCCTGGTTCCTGAACCAGCTCGCCGAACTGCTCGTCGCGGAAGCGAACTGGTCCGCCGCGTCGCTGGGAGGCGATGAGGGGAGAGATCGAGCCCTGGTGCGGCGGATGAAGCGCTTCGGATTTTCCGATCGCCAGCTGGGAGACCTGCGGGGCCTCTCGGAGGAAGAGATCCGCCGGGAACGGCACCGTCTGGGAATCCGGCCCGCCTACAAGATGGTGGACACCTGCGCCGGCGAATTTCCCGCGGCCACGCCCTATCTCTATTCCTGCTATGACGACGAGAGTGAGATGGGCCCCGGCGACCGGGAGACGGTCATCATCCTGGGCAGCGGTCCGAACCGGATCGGGCAAGGGGTGGAGTTCGACTACTGCTGCGTCCGAGCGGCGATGCAGTTTCGCGAGATGGGATACCGGACCGTGATGGTCAATTCGAATCCGGAAACCGTCTCCACCGACTTCGACATGTCGGACGCGCTGTACTTCGAGCCGCTCACGCTGGAAGATGTGCTCGAGATCGTGCATGTCGAGCAGCCGCTCGGAGTGGTGGTCCAGTTCGGGGGGCAGACCCCGCTCCGCCTGGCGCGGGGACTCGAATCCCAGGGTGTCCGCATCCTCGGGACCTCCCCCGAAGCGATCGACCGGGCGGAGGATCGCGGCCGGTTCGAGGCGATCGCCCGGGAACTCGGCGTGGTGCAGCCGGCCGCCGGGACCGCGACGTCCTTCGAGGAGGCCGCGGGCGTGGCCGAGCGCATCGGGTATCCGGTGCTGATCCGCCCCTCGTACGTGCTGGGGGGCCGGGCCATGCAGATCGTGTATGACGCGGACTCCCTGCGGGGATTCTTTGCCGAGGCCGTCCGGGTGGCACCGGGGCACCCGGTGCTCATCGACGCGTTTCTCGAAGACGCCTTCGAGGCCGATGTCGACGCGCTCTCCGACGGAACCCGTTGCATCATCGGCGGTGTCATGCAGCATATCGAGGATGCGGGGATTCACTCCGGTGACAGCGCCTGCGTCCTGCCCCCGTATCTGATCACCGAGGAGCAGGTGGAAAAGATGCGGGAGTACACCCGCGCCTTCGCCCTGCGCCTCGGTGTCGTCGGTCTTCTCAACGTGCAGTACGCCGTGAAGCAGGGTGTGGTCTATGTGCTGGAGGTCAACCCCCGGGCGTCGCGGACCGTGCCGTTCGTCTCCAAGACGGTCGGGATCCCCCTGGCGAGCGTGGCCGCGGCTCTCATGGTGGGCCGGACCCTGGCCGATCTCGGGCTGGTCGACGATGTGCTTCAGCCCTACGTGACCGTGAAGGAGGCGGTCTTCCCCTTCAGCAAGTTGCCGGGAGTGGACCTGATCCTGGGTCCGGAGATGCGTTCCACCGGGGAGGTCATGGGGATCGCCGATTCGTTCGGCATGGCCTTCGCCAAGGCTCAGATCAGCGCCGATGGAGCCCTGCCCCTGGAAGGCACGGTCTGCATCACCGTGAACGACCGTGACAAACCCACGGTGGTGCCCATCGCCCGGCGCTTCCACGAACTCGGCTTCCGGGTGCTCAGCACCGCCGGGACGGCGCGGTATCTCCGAGCCCGTGGCATCCCGGTCGAGTCCGTCCTGAAGGTGTATGAAGGGAGACCGCACGTGCTCGACCTCCTGGTCCAGGGGGAGATCCACCTTCTCATCAACACGCCCCTCGGGAAGCTGACCCAGCAGGATGACTACCGCATCCGCCGGGCCGCGCTGCAGCACGGGATCCCCTATACCACCACGTTGTCGGCCGCCAGCGCCGCGTGCGACGCGGTCATCGCCCGGCGGAGCCGGCAGGGTACGGTGCGCTCCCTTCAGGAATGGCACCAGCTTGCCCGAGCGGCCTCGGCCGACGCCCCGGCATGACCGCGCGGGACCCCGCCTTCGTCCGTGCGCTGCAGGCAGAGGTCCGGGGGGAGGTGCGGTCCGTCGCATCGCTCGGGCGATACAGTACGTACCGCATCGGAGGACCCGCGACCGTGTTGCATCCGGCCACCCCGGAGGACGTGGCGGTCGCGGTGCGGCGTGCCACGGAACGGGGGGTGAGGATTTTCCCTCTCGGGCTCGGCTCCAACGTGCTGCTTCCCGACGAGGGGATGACGGCCCTCGTGATTCGGATGGGGAAGGGAATGGATGCGATCACTCCCGGTGCCGCCGGACTCTGGAGGCTCGGGGCGGGTGCCCCCGCTCCGCTGGCAGCCCGGCGGACCGCGGCGGCGGGCTGGTCCGGTCTGCACATGATGGTCGGTGTCCCCGGTACCGTCGGGGGTGGCGTGTACATGAACGCGGGATGCCACGGAGGGGACTGGGCTTCGGTTGTCCACTCGGTGACGGTGATCGATCCGGTCCGGGGTGAGGACCAGGTGATCCTCCGCCGTGATCTGACGTTTGGCTACCGGACCAGCGGATTGGGGGATGCGATCGTCGTGGACACGGAGGTAGCTCTGGCCAAGGAGGATCCCGCCCTTCTCGAGGCGCGCGTCTCCGAACTCTTCTCCTGGCGACAGGAGGGCACCCCGTTCAATCAGCCCTGTTGTGGAAGCGTGTTCCGCAATCCGGCCCATACAACCGAGGGCGGAAAACGGACGGCGGGCCAGTTGATCGAGGCGGCCGGGCTCAAGGGACATCGGTGCGGGGCGATCGAGGTGTCGCGGATGCATGCCAATTATTTCGTCAATACCGGCGGCGGGACGGCGCACGATGTGGTGGCCCTGATCGGCAGGGCGCGACAGCAGGTGTGGGAGCGGTTCGGGGTTCGCCTCGAGCTGGAAGTACGGGTGATCACGGCGCAAGGCCGGCCCGGTTCCCTTCAGGAGGATGAGGATCCGCGATGACAGCATACAGAGCGCACGAGTCGGCATATGTGGATGAGGGGGCCGAGATCGGCGAGGGAACCCGGATCTGGCACTTCTGCCACATCATGCCCGGAGCCGTCATCGGGCCCCGGTGCAACCTCGGGCAGAACGTGGTGGTCATGCCCGGAACCCGCATCGGAGCCAACGTCAAGATCCAGAACAATGTCTCCATCTATGAAGGAGTGGAACTGGAGGATGACGTGTTCTGCGGTCCCAGCTGTGTCTTCACCAATGTCATGAACCCCCGGAGCCATGTGTCGCGCCGGGGAGAATACCGGCGTACCCTGGTGCGCCGGGGGGCCACGATCGGTGCCAATGCCACGATCGTCTGCGGGACCACCCTGGGGGAATACGCCTTCGTCGGGGCCGGGGCGGTGGTGGCTCAGGATGTCCCCCCTCACGCCCTGGTGGTCGGAGTGCCGGCTCGTCGCATCGGGTGGATGTGCCGGTGTGGGGTCCGGCTCGGGCCCGAGGTGGACCAGACCGGACGGGGACGGTGCTCCGAGTGTGGTCTCGACTATCGGCGGGAGGAGGGGGGGGACGGGCCTGGCCTGATTGCCGAGCGGGGATGAGTGCGGTTAAGTTTCCCTCTTGCCATGATTTACGAGATACCGAGCCGCCCGTTTGAGGATGCCTCTCCCCGGTTCCTGGACGGGCGCTGTGGCACCGGTGCCCCCCCCTCCCGATGGTGAGTCCGTGAACGTTCCTCTCCTCGATCTCCGCGCCCAGTTCGAGACGATTCGGGATGACGTGGTTCCGCGCATCCTGCAGGTGATAGAGCGTCAGCAGTTCATCATGGGACCCGAGGTGGGGGACCTGGAGCGTCGCATTGCCGAACTGTCGGCCGCACGAGCCGGCGTGGCCTGCGCCTCCGGCACGGACGCACTCCTTCTCCCGCTGAAGGCCTTGGGCCTCCGCCCGGGCGACGAGGTGATCACCCCGGCCTTCACCTTTTTTGCCACCGCCGGGGCCATCGCCAACGCCGGCGGCACGCCGGTGTTCGTGGACATCGATCCCGACACCTTCAATCTCGACCCCGATGCGGTGGCCCAGGCCATCACTCCGCGCACGCGGGCCATCGTGGTGGTCCATCTGTTCGGTCAAATGGCGTCGATGGAGCGCATCCTGCCCCTCGCCCAGGCGCATGAAGTGGCCGTCATCGAGGATGCCGCTCAGGCCATCGGGGCCCGGCGCCAGGTTCAGGGAACGTGGCGGATGGCGGGTGAGCTGGGGTGGGTCGGGGCCTTCTCCTTTTTCCCCAGCAAGAACCTCGGTGGTTACGGGGATGGGGGGATGATGGTAACCCAGGACCTGGGCTTGGCGGAACGGCTCGGCCGTCTCCGGCTTCACGGCGGGGCCAAGCAGTATCACCACGAGGAAGTGGGAATCAACAGCCGCCTCGACACCCTGCAGGCGGCGGTCCTCCTGGCCAAGCTGCCCCATCTCGCCTCCTGGAGCGCGGCGCGGCGCGCTCACGCGGAGGCGTATTCCGCCGCCCTGGCCTCGGTTCCCGGGGTGGTGCCCCCGGTCACCGACCCCGCGAACGAGCACATCTTCCATCAGTACACCATTCGGGTCCGCGATCGGGACGCGGTGCAGGCTCGTCTCCGGGCCGCCGGGATCGGGTGTGCGGTCTATTACCCGACCGCCCTGCATCTCCAGCCCTGTTTCGCCGAGCTGGGGTATCGCGCGGGGAGCCTGCCCCGGACCGAGCAGGCGATGACCGAGGTGCTGTCGCTGCCGGTGTATCCCGAGCTGTCTTCGGATCAGCGCGAGGCCGTGGTGCACGCCCTCGCCGAGGCGGTCCGGTGAGCCGCGTGAGAGTGGGGGTCGTGGGAGCGGGCGCATGGGGACGGAACCACGTCCGCACCGTGGCGAGCCATCCCGCGGCCGAACTGGCTGGCGTGTGTGAGACCGATCCCGTGATTCGGGAGCGGTTGCAGCGGCAGTATCCCGGGGTGATGGTCACCGAGTCCCTCGAGGCGCTTCTGGGAGTGGTGGAGGCGGTGATCGTGGCCACTCCCGCCCGAACCCATGCGCCCCTTGCGCAGCAGACGATCGCGGCGGGCATCCCGACCCTCGTGGAGAAGCCGTTCGCGCTGACGGTGGCGGATGCCGAGCGGTTGGCCGAGACTGCTTCACGGAGCGGGGTGCCGCTCTTGGTGGGGCACTTGCTGGAATACCACCCTGTCGTGGACCGTCTCAAGACCCTCATTGCAGAGGGAACATTGGGTGACGTGTACTATCTCTATTCCCAGCGGGTGAATCTGGGCCAGGTTCGTCCCGACGAGAACGCGCTGTGGAGTTTTGGCCCGCATGATGTGTCCGTGGCACTGTACCTGCTGGGGGAGATGCCGATACGGGTGGCGGCGCAGGGGAGTTCCTTCCTGCAGCCCGGTATCGAGGATGTGGTGTTCCTGGCCATGACCTTCCGGTCGGGGACTGTGGCACACGCGCAGATGTCGTGGCTCGACCCCCACAAGGAACGGCGATTCACGGTGGTGGGATCCCGGCAGATGGCGGTGTTCGATGACATGGCCCCCCGGGAGAAGCTTCGAATCTATGACAAGGGGGTGGACCGTCCCCCGGACTATCGGTCCTTCGGGGAGAGTCTGGCGATCCGGGAGGGGGACATCTTCATTCCCCGGGTGTCGAATGTGGAGCCCCTGTCGGTTCAGTTCAGCCACTTTGTCGGGGTGGTGAGGGGTGAGGAGGTGGCTCGAGCCGATGCGGCGGATGGCGTTCGTGTCGTCCGGGTGCTGGAGGCGGCCACCCGTTCGTTGTCTCAGGATGGTTCACCGGTTCAGGTGGAGGAAGATTAGATGTCGGTTGCGGATGATCTGGTTGGTCTGGCGGAGCGACGCGAAGCGCTGTTTGGCATCATCGGACTGGGGTACGTGGGGCTTCCCCTGGCGGTGGAACTCGCGCAGGCGGGGTATCGGGTGCTGGGGTATGACATCCATCCGGGCGTCGTGGAGGGCCTCAACCGGGGACATTCCCACGTCAAGGATGTTTCCGATTCCGCGCTCCAGGCCGTGGTGAAGGCGGGCCGATTTTCCGCCACGACCGATCCGGCCCGGTTGGCGGAGGCCGATGTGGTGTCGATCTGCGTCCCCACTCCTCTCTCCAAGTTCAAGGATCCGGACGTCAGCTACATCGTCGCGGCGACCGACGCGGTGAAGAAGATCCTCCGCCGGGGACAGGCGGTGATCCTGGAAAGCACGACGTACCCCGGGACCACCCGCGAGATCCTGTTGCCCGCCCTCGAGAGCACCGGCTTGGTGGTGGGGAAGGATTTCTTTCTCGCCTTTTCTCCCGAACGCGTCGACCCGGGAAATCCGGTGTACGGAACGCGGAACACGCCCAAGGTCGTGGGCGGAATCACCGAGGATTGCACCCGCGTCGTCATGGCGCTCTATCAGCCGGCCATCGACACGCTGGTGCCGGTGACGACCACCGAGGCCGCGGAACTCGTCAAGCTGCTGGAGAACACCTTCCGCAGCGTGAACATCGGCCTCGCCAACGAGATGGCGATCGTGTGCGACAAGCTCGGCGTGAACGTCTGGGAGGTCATCGAGGCGGCGGCCACCAAGCCGTTCGGCTTCATGAAGTTCCTTCCGGGACCGGGACTGGGCGGGCACTGCATTCCGATCGATCCGCATTACCTCGCGTGGAAGATGCGGGGCCTCAACTACAAAACCCGCTTCATCGACCTGGCCGGCGAGGTCAACACGGAGATGCCGGTGTTCTGGGTCCGCAAGGTGGGGGATGCCCTCAACTCCCGAGGCCGTCCCGTCCGGGGGTCCACGGTTCTCATTCTGGGGGTGGCCTACAAGCGGGACATCGAGGATCTCCGGGAGAGTCCCGCCCTCGACATCATCCGCCTGCTGGAGGGGCAGGGAGCCCGGGTTCAGTACCATGATCCCTATGTGCCGCAGTTCCGGGAGGATGGGCACGATCTGGCCTCGATCCCCCTCACGGCGGATGCCTTGGCGGCCGCGGACTGCGTGATGATCGTCACCGATCATTCGGCGATCGACTATGACCTGGTGCGGACCCGGGCGCGCCTGGTGGTCGACACCCGGAACGCCCTCGCGACGGTACGGTGATCGGATGCGCCTCGCCGTGGTGGGAACGGGATATGTTGGTCTGGTGGCCGGGGCGTGCTTCGCCGAGACCGGCAACGACGTCATCTGCGCCGACATCGACGAGGCGAAGGTAACGCGGCTGACAGCCGGGGACATTCCCATCTATGAGCCGGGGCTGGAGCCGCTGGTGCGCCAGAACCTGGCGGACGGCCGCCTCCGGTTCACCAGTGACGTGGGCCTGGCGGTCCGCCACGCCCGGGTAATCTTCATCGCGGTGGGAACGCCTCCCCAGGAGGACGGATCGGCCGACCTGCAGCACGTCCTGGCGGTGGCCCGGGCCATCGGCCGCCACATGCGGGAACCGACCGTGGTGGTCACCAAGTCGACCGTGCCGGTCGGCACCGCCGCCCGCGTGCGGGAGGCGATCGCCGCCGAAACCGATGTGTCGTTCAGCGTGTGCTCCAATCCCGAGTTTCTGAAGGAGGGGGCGGCGGTGGATGATTTCATGAAGCCCGATCGTGTCGTGATCGGGGTGGATTCGGACGAAGCCCGCGACATCATGGGAGAGCTCTATGCTCCGTTCGTGCGGACCGGGAATCCGATCCTGTTCATGGACATCTGTTCCGCCGAAATCACCAAGTATGCCGCCAATGCGATGTTGGCCGCCCGGATCTCCTTCATGAACCAGGTGGCGGAGATCTGCGAACGGGTGGGCGCGGACGTCTCCCTGGTGCGGCATGGCATGGCCACCGATTCCCGTATCGGCAGCTCCTTTCTCTTTCCCGGCCCGGGGTACGGCGGGTCCTGCTTTCCGAAGGACGTTCGTGCCCTGATCGGAACGGCGCGAGAGGCGGGCATCACCCCCTCCCTCCTGGAAGCGGTGGAATCGGTCAACCGGCACCAGAAGGGCATGCTGTTCCGGAAAGTGCGGGTGGCCCTCGGCCCCGATCTGGCGGGACGACGGGTCGCCGTGTGGGGACTCAGCTTCAAGGCGGGCACGGACGATGTGCGGGAGAGTCCGGCCATTCCGCTGGTGGAGAGTCTGCTGGAGGCCGGGGCAGGCGTCCATGTGCACGACCCCAAGGCCCTGGACACCTTTGGCGTTCACTTCGGGGACCGGATCACCTACCACACCGATCCGTATGAGGCCGCTCGCGGGGCGTCGGCCCTGGTGATCGTGACCGAGTGGCTGATGTATCGGAACCCCGACTTCGAGCGCCTCCGCGATCTTCTCGAGACCCCCTGCATCGTGGATGGCCGCAATCTCTACTCTCCGGACCGGATGGCCCGGCACGGGTTTCGATACCTGGGCGTGGGGAGGGGGGGGGCATGAGGGTCCTCATCACCGGGGCCGCCGGCTTCCTCGGATCCCACTTGACGGACCGCTTCCTGGCCGATGGACACACGGTCATCGGTGTGGACAACTTTCTGACCGGACGTCCCGAGAATGTCGCCCACCTGGCGGGCCATGACAGGTTTCGGCTCATCCAGCAGGATGTGACGACCCACCTCACCGTTCCGGAACCGCTCGATGGAGTGCTCCACTTCGCTTCCCCCGCGAGCCCGGTGGACTATCTCCGGTACCCGATCCAGACCCTGAAGGTGGGGAGCCTCGGTACCCACAATGCTCTCGGATTGGCTCGCGCCGCAGGGGCCCGCTTTCTCCTCGCCTCGACCTCGGAAGTGTATGGGGACCCCAAGGTCCACCCCCAGCCCGAGACCTATTGGGGCAACGTCAACCCGGTAGGGCCTCGGGGAGTGTATGACGAAGCCAAGCGGTTTGCCGAAGCCATGACCATGGCCTATCACCGGGCCCATGGTGTCGAAACGCGGATCGTCCGGATCTTCAACACCTATGGACCACGGATGCGGGAGCAAGACGGTCGTGTGGTGTCCAATTTCATCGTGCAGGCACTCCGAGGCGAGCCCCTGACCATGTATGGCTCCGGCTCCCAGACCCGGTCCTTCTGCTTCGTCAGCGACCTGGTGGACGGGATCACCCGCCTCTTCCACAGCGAACGAGTCGACCCGACCAACATCGGGAACCCCAACGAGTTCACCATCCGGGAACTCGCCGCCCTGGTGCTCCGCCTGACCGGGTCGTCCTCTCCCATTCGGGAGGAACCGCTCCCGGTCGATGATCCCACGGTGCGGCAGCCGGACATCACCCACGCGTCCACGATTCTGGGGTGGGAGCCCACGGTGCAGTTGGAGGAAGGACTGCAGCGCACCATCGCCTTCTTCCAGGGCCATCCTGCTCCGTGACGCGGCTCCTGGTGACCGGAGCGGCCGGGTTCCTGGGCTCCCATCTGGCGGAAACCGCGTTGGAGCAGGGGCACGACGTCATCGGGCTCGACAATTTTGACCCCTTCTATGACCGGGCCATCAAGCTGCGGAACCTGTCCGCCTTTCTGTCGCACCCCCGGTACCGGATGGTTGAGGGCGACATCCTCGACACCGATCTCCTGACGGAGCTCATCGAAGGGGACACCACAGTGATCCACCTCGCGGCCCGTCCCGGAGTACGACCTTCTCTCCGCGATCCCATGGGGTACGCTCGGACGAATGTGACGGGCACCCTGTCTGTGGTGGAAGCGATGCGCCGCCGCGCGGCCACCCGGCTCGTCTTTGCCTCGAGTTCCTCCGTGTATGGCAACGCGACCCCGAGTCCGTTCCGGGAGGATGCCGCGGCGGCACACCCGATCTCCCCCTACGCCGCCTCCAAACGGAGTGCCGAGTTGATGCTGGAGTCACTGGCCCCGCATGTCGGGGTTCGCGTGGCCGCACTGCGTTTCTTTACCGTGATCGGACCACGCCAGAGGCCTGATCTGGCCCTGCAGACCTTTGCTCGGCGCCTGGCCGCCAGGGAGCCCGTCACGTTGTTCGGCGACGGAAGTCAGGCCCGCGACTATACTTACATCAGTGACATCGTTGCGGGGGTCCTGTCGGCGATGGAATGGACCGCCACGGCATCACCTGGGGTGCGATATTACAATTTGGGGGGGAGCAACCCGGTGCCCGTCCTGACGCTCCTCACGACGCTGGCCCGGGTCCTTGGCGTGACCCCGGTCGTGATCTGGTCGCCCCTTCCGGCTGGGGATGTGGAACGCACGGCCGCCGATCTGTCCCGTGCCGCCGCCGAACTGGGCTTTCGGCCCCGAGTCCCGCTGGAGGACGGGGTGGCGCGTTTCGCTGCGTGGTTTCAGGAGACCTATGGACATCAGTGTTGAACATCGTCTGTCCCAGGCCCGTGAGCGATTTGCGGTGCAGGACTATTATGGGGCGGCTCACTTTCTGGAGGAACTTCTCGGCGAGGGGCAGGCCTTCGCCGACGTGTACCACCTCCTGGGCCTCTCGCGGTCGATGCTGGGTCATCATGACCGGGCGGTGGAAGCCTTCGATGCCGCCCTGGCCATCAACCCCCGGTATCTGGAGGCCCACGTCCACCGGGGGATCGTCCTGAACGAAATGGGCCGGTCGGACGAGGCCGAAGAGGCCTTCCGCACCGCCGCGTCCCATCACCCCCCCGATCGCGTGGAAGGATTCAGCGCTCCGGTGGCCTCGGCCCTTGCCAACCAGCACGCCGCCCTGGGCCAGGCGTATGCCAGCGCGGGAGCGCTCCGCCAGGCGGTGGAGCAGCTGCGCCGGGCCGTGGAGCTGGGCCCGGGATTCCATGACCTTCGCTACCGGCTGGCCCGGCTCCTCCTCGAGGCGGGCCAGGCGCTCGCGGCCCGGGATGAGCTGGAGCGCATTGTCGACGCCAACCCCGATTTTCTCGATGCCCAGGCGTCTCTCGGGCTGGCCCGTTACCTTTCAGGCGATCCTGGCGGTGCGCGGGACATCTGGAAGGAGTGCCTCTCCAAACGCCCCGGCCATGCCCGCGTGTCCGCCTACCTCGCCATGGCTGGCCGGATCGAGGGGTGATGAGGACACGAGCTGGGCTGGTGCTGGTGTCGGTCTGTGCATGGGGGGTGACCGGGTGCGAAGGGACGACCGCCGATCATGAGCGGCTGGGGGACGCCGCCTATCTGGAGGGCCGGTTTGGGGCTGCCAGCGCGGAGTATCAGATGGCCGCCCAGTCGCGGCCGGTCGCCACGGTCTGGGCCAAGGCCGGGGCGGCGGCTCTCGCGGCCGACCAGTACCGGATGGCCACCGTGGCGTTCCAGGAGCTGGCAAGCGCCGATCCCGAGCGCACCGGGGAGGCCGTCATCGGGATTGAGCGCATCGTGCGGGCTGCCCTGCGCGAGCGTCCGGCCGACCTCACCTCCGCACGGGAGGCGATCCTCGTGCTGCGGCGCCTCGCACCGGAGCGACCGGTCGGAATCGCCTCGCTGACCGTGGTACGGGGAGGGACACTCGGGGTGAGTGAATCGGTTGTCTTGATCCCGGCGGCACTCGGCGCGGCGGGGAATCCTCGGCTGGTCGACTCCCTCCTCCTGGCGTGGGGAAACGCGCTCCGGGAAACCACCGCGTGCGACGCCGCGACCCAGAGCTATGCGGTGGCGCTGCGGAGGACCCGGAGCGTGGAGGCGCGCGCAGCCGCCCGAGACGGTCTGACGTCCTGCGGACTACGGCTCGGAATGGATGCCCTCGACGCGGACCAGCCTCAGGTGGCGGAAACCTGGTTCCGTACGGTCCTCCGGACCGACTCGCTCGGGGCTCCCGGTCGGCGGGCCCGGGTGGGAGTGGGGGACGCGCGGTTGAGGCAGGGTGACGTCCTGGGGGCGCTTCTGGCCTGGCAATGGGTCCTGGATCACGGCAGCATCGGGGAGGATGGATTGGACAGCGTGACGACAATGGCATGGGAGAGGATGGCCGCCCTCCGTCCCGACACGGGGACGTCGCGACCCGGCGGGAAGAGCGGGACGTGACCCGTCGTTCCGAGGTCGTTGTCCTGTCTCTCGCCCTCCTGCTCAGTGGGGCGTCCTGCTTTGGAGGAGGAGGGAGACCGGGCGTTCTGGACCCGGTCCTGGCTTCGAGCGACGTGACCGCGTCCCAGGCCGATTCGTCCTGGCTCCGTGCCGTGCAGCTCTATCGGACCGGAAAATGGGCGAAGGCGGCGACCGCGTTCCAGGTGGCACAGATCCAGTTGCCCTCCACCGATCCCCGCTTGGTGGAGGCCAGCTTCTTCCTTGCCGAAATCCAGCTTGCCCGGCGCGAGAACCTCCTGGCCGTCAGGGCGTTCCGCCGCCTGGCCGACGAAACTCCCGGTCACACCCTCGCTCCCCAGGCGTTGTTGCGAGCCGGGGATGCCTATGCCGGGCTCTGGCGTCGGCCGGAACTCGATCCCACCTACGGGGCGACGGCGATGAGTATCTACCGCGAGGTCACGGAGCGATACCCGGGGACGGACGCGGCGCGGATCGCCTCGATGCGGATCGCCGATCTCAACGAAAAGTTCGCCTTCAAGGAGTTCAAGACGGCCCTGTTCTATCTCCGGTTCAAGGCGTGGGACAGTGCCCTCCTGGCGCTGCGCAACCTGGTGTCCGAGTATCCCCGGACGTCCATCGCTCCGCAGGCGCTGATCAAGATGGTCGAGACCTACGACAGACTCGGGTATGAGGAGGATCTGCGCGAAACCTGCGACTATCTTCTCCGCCAGCACGCCGGAGCACCCGGGGTGGGAGGGGCCTGTTCGGTTCCCCCCCGGTTGGTCACCCCCTGACGTGGCGACCGGGATCTTCGGGGGATCGTTCGACCCGATCCACCACGGCCACCTGATCGTGGCGCAAACGCTGGCGGACCGGATCGGGCTCGATCATGTCCGGCTCCTGGTGGCGCGGCACCAGCCCCTGAAGGAGGGACGGCACGCCGCCTCGGGAGAACATCGCGCGGCCATGTTGGAGTCGGCGGTGCGAGGGCACCCCCAGTTGCGGATCGATCGGACGGAGTTGGACCGCCCCGGTCCCTCCTACACGGTGGACACCCTCGCTCTGCTCACGCAGGCGGAGCCCGGAACCGAGTGGGTACTTCTGCTCGGGGCCGATGCCGCCGCGGACTTCGAGACCTGGAGGGAGCCGGAGGTGATCCGGTCTCGGGTGTCCCGGGTGGTGGTGTTCGCTCGGAACGGGAGGACCGTTCCGGGGAGCTTCGACCCTGTCGAGGTCCCCGCCATTGACATTTCCTCGACGGCGATCCGGGCCCGGGTGCGCGCCGGACGGTCGATACGGTACTGGGTTCCCGATGCCGTGGCGGAGTACATCGCCACCCATCGGCTCTATCGGGAAGATGAGGCATGATCAAGACTGTTGTGGACAAGCTGTTCGGAACCCGGCACAGCCGGGAAGCGAAGCGACTGGCTCCGGTTCTCGCGCAGATTCATGCGGAGGAGGCCCGGCTCGCCGAGCTCGACACGGAGACGTTCCAGGGGCAAACCGACCGGCTTCGCGGTCTGCTGGCGGAACGGGTCGGCCCGTTCCGGGAGCGGGTGCAGGCCCTGCGGGAGGCGAAACATGGGTGTGCGGACCCGGTCGAGCGCGAAGGGCTGGAACGGGAGTTTCACGAGGCCGATACCGCCTATCGCAAGGAACTGGCCGAGGCTCTGAATGTCCTCCTGCCCGAGGCCTTCGCCACCGTACGCGAAGCATGCCGCCGGCTGGTCGGGACTCCGGCACCGGTGCTCGGCCAGGAGGTGCCGTGGGACATGGTGCCCTACGACGTGCAGCTGATCGGCGGGATCATGCTCCACCGTGGCCGCATCGCCGAAATGGCCACGGGCGAGGGAAAGACCCTGGTGGCCGTGCTTCCCCTGTACCTGAACGCGCTGGCGGGGCATGGAGCGCACCTGATCACGGTCAACAACTACCTGGCCCGTCGCGATTCCCAGTGGATGGGCCATGTGTACCGGTATCTTGGCCTGACCGTCGCCTGTCTTGACGACACCGAGCCGTCGTCGCCGGAACGCCGCGCGGCGTATCGGTCGGACATCACCTACGGCACCAACAACGAGTTCGGGTTCGACTATCTCCGCGACAACATGGTGTTTGCGATGGAGCAGCGGGTCCAGCCCGAGCACCACTATGCGCTGATCGACGAGGTGGATTCCATCCTCATCGACGAGGCGCGAACACCCCTCATCATTTCCGGACCGGTGGGGAACGAAGGGGAGGTCATCTACGCGCAGCACAATCGGCAGGTGGCGGAGGTCGTGCGCCGACAGACCAGCGTGGTGAACACTCTGCTGTCGGAGGCGGAGTCTCTTCTGAAGGACGAGGCCACCCGGTATGACGGGGGGATTCGTCTGTACCAGGCCCGGCTGGGCATGCCGAAGAACAAGCGGCTGACCAAGATGCTGAACGAGACCGGGCTCAAGACCCTGGTGCAGAAGGTGGAGCTCGATGCCCTGGCGGACCGGAAGCTGCCGGCCCGGCAACAGCGAATGCGCAATCTGGAGGAATCTCTCTACTTCGTGCTGGATGAGAAGGGGCACTCGGTGCATCTCACCGACCAGGGAGCCGCCCTGATTTCCCCGGAGGATCCGACCCTCTTCGTCGTTCCCGACATCTCGGAGGCCGTGCATGCCATCGAGAAGGACGAGGATCTCACGCCCGAGCAACGGATCGAGGCGCGGCGTGCCGTCGAGGCGGAGTACGCCACCAAGAGCGAGAAGCTGCACGTCATCCACAAGCTGCTCCAGGCCCACGCCCTGTACGAAAAGGACGTGGACTACCTCGTGCAGGACAACCAGGTTCTGATCGTCGACGAGTTCACCGGACGCACCATGCCGGGGCGCCGGTGGGCCGACGGCCTGCACCAGGCGGTGGAAGCGAAGGAGGGAGTGCAGGTCAAGGGCGAGACCCAGACGCTGGCCACCATCACCATTCAGAACTATTTCCGGATGTACCACAAGCTGGCCGGGATGACCGGAACCGCCGAGACGGAGGAGAATGAATTCTTCCAGATCTACGGACTCGAGGTCAGCGTCATCCCGACCCATCGTCCGATTCGCCGGCGGGACAAGCCCGACCTGATCTACAAGACCCGGCGGGAAAAGTTCAACGCGGTCATCGACGAAGTGGAGCGCCTGCACGGCCTGGGGCTTCCGGTGCTGATCGGCACGACAAACGTCGAGGTGTCCGAAACGCTGAGTCGGCAGCTCAAGCGGCGCGGACTCCGGCACGAAGTGCTGAACGCCAAGTATCACCAGCGGGAGGCGGAGATCGTGGCCAACGCGGGGCAGCGCGGAGCCATCACGATCGCCACCAACATGGCGGGCCGGGGAACCGACATCAAACTCGGTGCCGACCTCGACCTGACCCTCGAGGAGGCGGGTCTCCAGATCATCGGGACCGAACGTCACGAATCGCGGCGGATCGACCGGCAGTTGCGCGGTCGGTCGGGACGGCAGGGCGATCCCGGTGCTTCGGTGTTCTTCCTTTCCCTCGAGGACGACCTGATGCGCCTGTTCGGCACCGAGCGCATCGCCCGGTACATGGACAAGACCGGGGCCGAGGAGGGGGAGGTCATCACCGGCCGACTGGTGACAGCGGCCATCGAATCGGCGCAGAAGCGGGTGGAGTTGCAGAACTTCCAGTCCCGGAAGCGGCTGCTCGAGTACGACGACGTGATGAATCAGCAGCGGGAGGTCATCTACTCCCTGCGCCTCTTCGCGCTGGAACGAGGCGAGGAGCTGAAGGCCGAGGCCCGCCGGATGATCGCGGCGGCACTGGAACACTTCGTGACGCGCACCCTGGCGGCCACGGAGCGGACCGAGGAGTGGGATCGTGCCGGTCTGGCCGCCGCACTCTCGATGCAGTTCCTGATCCTGGTCGGCGACCGGATCGGGGCGGAGACGGCGCCCGATCTGGCTTCGGTGGTGGAGGTGGTTCTCGCCGAGGGCGAGGCGTCCTTTCACCGGAAGGTGACCTACCTGCAGGACTTCGGACAGAAGATCGGTCTTCCCGACGTCGATCTCCAGGTGTTGTCCCAGGTGATGCTCACGGTTCTCGATGAAAAGTGGAAGGACCACCTCTACGACCTGGACCAGCTCCGCAATGCGATCCAGTATCGTGCCTATGGGCAGAAGGACCCCCTGGTGGAGTACAAGCGCGAGGCCTATGAGATGTTCGAGGACCTCATGCGGGATATCCAGGCCACCTTCGCGGAGAGGTACCTCAAGATCCAGGTGAGTGCCGCACCTCCGGGTCCCCCGGCACCGGCCCGTCCTCCCGTCCCTCGGCCGCCGGTGGACCGGGGATCCGCCGATGAGCTGTTTGCCGGTCCCCGCGGAGACGCCACGCTCGCTGCCGGACCCCGGGCGGCGGCGCTGAGCACGTCGCTGGGCCGTCTCGCCCCGAAGGGAGCTCCGGTGGCGGAGGTGGGCCGAAACGACCCCTGCCCCTGCGGGTCGGGCCGGAAGTACAAGAAATGTCACGGGGCGGCCTCCTGAGTCCCTCGTCGGGATCATCCGTCCTGCGGTGAAAGGATCCGCGTCTCCACCCTGACTCGGATAGAGTTGGGGATGGGCCTCCACGCGGACACTCCTGACAGTCTGGCCGACCGGCCGGCCGACCGGCCCCGGGAACGCCTCTGGCGTCTCGGGCCGGCTGCATTGACGGCAACGGAACTTCTGGCAATCCTTGTAGGAACCGGCGGCGTGGGCCGGGACGCCCTCCAGGTGTCCGCCCGCCTGCTCGCCTCCACCGGAGGGTCCCTCCGGCGACTGGGCGCCCGTCCTCCGGCCGAGTTGTTGCGGTCACCCGGGGTCGGGCCCGCCAAGGCGGCGCGGTTGCTGGCCGCCCTGGAAATCGGTCGGCGGATGACCGAGGAGGTCCTGCCCCCGGTGCGGCGGGTGCGGAGCCCGGCGGATGTGGTCCGGTGGGTGGGGCCGCAACTCCGTGACCTCACGGTGGAGGAGTTTCGCGTGCTGGCACTTGACAGCCAGAGTCAGATACTGCGGGAGATCCTGGTGACACGTGGTTTGCTGAACAGTTCCCTGGTGCACCCTCGCGAGGTGTTTCGGCCGGTGCTCGCCGAAGCCGCCGCCGGGGTCATTCTGGTCCACAATCATCCGAGCGGGGATCCCACTCCCTCGGCGGAGGACCAGATCGTGACCCGCCAGCTGGTGGCCGCGGGACAACTCCTCGACGTTCCGGTGCAGGACCACATCATCGTGGCGGGGGACTGCTACACCAGCTTTGCCGCGGCGGGGTTGCTGTGACCGACGCGATACTGGATCACCCCCAGGCGATCGAATTCCGGGAGCTCCTGGCCCGGCATAATGTGCGGGTGGATCTGGACCTGATCGACCGGGCTCTGGCCTTCAGCGCGAGTGCCCACCGGGGCCAGAAACGGATGAGCGGGGAGGATTTCATCTCCCACTCGATCGCGGTGGCCAGTATCCTGGTGGAACAGTTGCCCGATGCCACGTCCATCGCGGCGGCGCTCCTGCACGACGTGGTGGAGGATTCCGACGTCGGGGCGGAGGACCTGGCCCAGGAGTTCGGGGCCGAGGTGGCGGGCCTGGTGGATGGCCTCACCAAGATCTCACACCTCACCTTCCGATCCACCGCCGAGCGCCAGGTGGAGAACTACCGGAAGCTTCTGCTGTCGATCGCGAAGGATGCGCGGGTCATCATCATCAAGCTGGCCGACCGGCTCCACAACATGCGGACCCTGCAGCACCTGACGCCCGAACGCCGGGAACGGATCGCCCTGGAAACGCGGGAGATCTACGCCCCCCTCGCTCACCGGTTCGGAATGGCGGGGATCAAGGCGGATCTGGAGGATCTGGCCTTCAAGTTCCTGGAACCGGAGGACTACGTCCAGCTGGCCCGCCAGGTGGCGGCCCGGCGTGCCGAACGGGAGGAACTGGTCCGGACCCTCCAGACACCGCTGCAGGCGGAACTCGAGCGGGAGGGGATTTCCGCGGAGGTGACCGGTCGCCCCAAACATCTCTGGTCGATCTATCAGAAGATGCGGAAGCGGAACACGCCCTTCGAAGAGATCTACGACATGATGGCCGTGCGGGTGATCGTGCCCACGGTGGCCGAATGCTACCAGGTGCTGGGACTGATCCATCACCGGTGGACTCCGCTGCAGGAGCGGATCAAGGACTACATCGCCAGTCCCAAGTCGAACGGATATCAGTCCCTGCACACGACCATCTTCGGGCCGAGCGGCCACCTGTTCGAGGTGCAGATCCGGACTCGGGAAATGCACCGGACCGCGGAATACGGCATTGCGGCCCACTGGCTCTACAAGGCCGATGCCGAGGATGACGAGCTGGACCGGCATCTGGGATGGTTCCGCCAGCTCCTCGAGCTGCAGCAGGACACCCATACCCCGGAGGAGTTCCTCGAGTTCCTCAAGGTGGATCTGTACCAGGACGAGATCTTCGTGTTCACCCCGCAGGGGGATGTCAAGCGGCTCCCGAAGGGTGCCACGGCCATCGACTTCGCCTTCCATGTTCACACCGAGGTGGGTCTGCGATGCCAGGGGGCCAAGGTGAACGGGCGGATCGCCCCGCTGCACCGCGAGTTGCGTAATGGGGACACGGTGGAGATCCTCACCGGAACGACTCCGCGCCCGAGCCGGGATTGGCTGGCTCACGTCACCACCGCCCGGGCGCGGCACAAGATCAAGCAGTGGGTGCGCATGGCCGAGGAATCGCAGAGCCTCCAGCTCGGGAAGGAGATTCTGGCCCGGGAGGTCCGGCGCCGCCGGCTGGCGCCACCGGGTCAGGGGGCCCTGGACCAGGCGGCACCCGCCCTGAACCTCGAGGACGCCCAGGCGCTGGAGATCGCCGTGGGCCGCGGTGACCTGGCGCTGGGACAGGTCATGCGCGCCCTCTATCCCGACCTCACACCGGAGCAGGTGGCGGAGCCGAAACCCACCGTGTTCGGACGGATGCTCGATCGGTTCCGGCTCGGCCGGGGGATTCGGATCGAGGGGGTGAGCGGACTGATGGTGCGATACGCCCAGTGCTGCCAGCCGGTCCCCGGCGACCCCGTCGTCGGCTATGTGACGCAGGGCCGGGGCATCTCGATCCATCGCGCCGACTGCCCCAACCTCCTGGCGCTGGATGACCCCGATCGCCGGGTCGAGATCGACTGGCGCGAGGTCGAGGGCGAGTCGTTCGCCGTGCGCCTCCTCCTCAACGCCGTGGACCGGCGCGGTCTCTACGCCGACATCCTGCAGGCGATCAGCACCACCGGCACCAACATCCGCGGCGCCGATCTCCACACCAAGGATGGGTCGGCCTTCGGAACCATCTTCGTGGAGGTGGAGAACCTCCCCCACCTTGCCAAGGTGCTCAAGGCCGTGCGGAAGGTGAAGGGCGTGCACGAAGTGGAGCGCCGCGAAGCCCCGATCGGGGTCTGACCCGACCACCGCGAGGATGCCATGACCCAGTATTGGATTCTGAAGACGGAGCCGGGCACCTTCTCGTTCGCCGATCTGGCCCGTGAGGGCATGACCCGGTGGGATGGCATCGCCAACCCGGTGGCGCGCACCCACCTGCGATCCATGCAACCCGGCGATGAGCTGATGATCTATCACACCGGATCGGAGCGCCGGATCGTGGGGCTGGCACGGGTCTCCTCTCCCCCGTATACCGACCCGGCCGGGGAGGATCCGAAGGCGACGGTCGTGGACATCGCGGCGGGGGCACCGTTGCCCCGCCCGGTTTCCCTCGCGGACGTCAAGGCGGATCCGCGGTGTGCCAACCTCGGTCTCGTCCGACAGGGCCGGCTCTCGGTGGTCCCCGTGTCCCGCGACCAGTGGAGGGCCCTGCTGGAGCTTGCGGGGGCCGGCTGACCCGTCCTCCGTGTCCCGAAGAAATACCGAGATCTCCCCGTTATATTCTCCGCCATGGCAACCCAGGCGTTCCGGATCGAGGCCCCCTTCCAACCCGCCGGCGACCAGCCCGCGGCCATCGAAGCCCTCTCCCGGGGACTGGCTCGGGGTGACCGGTATCAGACCTTGCTGGGGGTCACCGGATCCGGCAAGACGATGACCCTCGCCCACACCATCGCCCGGTATGGCCGACCCACCCTGGTCCTCTCCCACAACAAGACGCTCGCCGCGCAGCTCTACGGGGAACTCAAACAGTTTCTCCCCGGCAACGCGGTCGAGTATTTCGTCTCCTACTACGACTATTACCAACCCGAGGCCTACGTTCCCTCCACCGACCTCTACATCGAGAAGGATGCCTCCATCAACGAGGACATCCAGCGGCTGCGGCTACGCGCCACGTCGAGTCTCATGGAGCGGGAGGATGTGGTGATCGTGGCCACGGTGAGCGCCATCTACGGGCTCGGGGATCCGATCTCCTACCGCAGCCTCATGACCGTCGTGACGGTCGGGGAGGAACGCGGGCGCGATGCGATCCTGGGGGACCTGATCGCGATCCAGTACCACCGGAACGACATGAGCCTGGAGCGGGGAACCTTTCGCGTGCGCGGCGACACGGTGGAGATCTTTCCCGCCTACGAGGACCAGGCCGTCCGCATCGAGCTGTGGGGCGACTCGGTGGAACGGATCAGCAAGATCGACCCCCTCACGGGCACCACGATCGCCCAGCTGGATCGGTGCGGGATCCTTCCGGCCACGCACTTCGTGACCGAACGACCCGCCGTGGAGCGGGCCGTGGGGTTGATCCGGGCGGAGCTGCGGGAGCGCCTGACCGAGCTCCGCGGGGCGGGGAAGCTGCTCGAGGCGCAACGCCTGGAGGCGCGCACGACCTTCGATCTGGAGATGTTGCTGGAGATCGGCACCTGCCCGGGAGTGGAAAACTACTCTCGGCATCTGACCGGCCGGGCCGAGGGGGAGCGACCGGCCTGTCTCCTGGACTACATGCCCCCGGAGTACGTGGTGGTGGTGGACGAATCTCACGTCACTCTCCCACAGATTGGCGGGATGTACAATGGGGACCGGGCACGGAAACTGACCCTGGTCGAGTACGGGTTCCGCCTGCCCTCGGCACTCGACAACCGACCCCAGACCTTCGACGAATTTCTCGCCCTCGTCCCTCAGGTGATCAATGTCTCGGCCACGCCCGGAGATCTCGAGCTCCGGCTCTCCGGTGGCGAGGTCGTGGAGCAGATCATCCGGCCGACCGGGCTGGTGGATCCCCCCGTGGAGGTGCGCCCGGTGCGCGGCCAGGTGGACGATCTCCTCGGCGAGATTCGCGCGCGTGTCGTTCAGCAGGAGCGGGTCCTCGTGACGACCCTGACCAAGCGGATGTCCGAGGATCTGACCGATTTTCTCCAGCAAGCCGGCGTGCGGGTTCGGTATCTCCATTCCGACATCGACGCCATCGAGCGCGTGGAGATCCTCCGCTCCCTCCGGCTCGGCGACTTCGACGTGCTCGTGGGTATCAACCTCCTCCGGGAGGGACTCGACCTCCCGGAGGTGTCCCTCGTGGCGATTCTCGACGCGGACACCGAGGGGTTCCTCCGATCGGAACGATCCCTGATCCAAACGGTCGGCCGGGCGGCCCGTCATATCCATGGTCGTGCCATCCTGTATGCCGACAGGATCACGGGGTCGATGGAGCGCGCAATGGCCGAAATGGATCGGCGCCGGGCGCGACAGGAGGAATGGAACCGGCAGCACGGGATCACGCCGACCTCGATCGTGAAGTCCCTCGATCAGGTCCGGCGCTCGACCCCCGTGGCGGATGCCCGGCTCGGCCGGGCGGCGGCCCGGAGCACGCCCGCTCCCAACCTCCGCGATCCAGCCCAGCGGGCCGCCGCGATGGCCGCCCTCGAACAGGAAATGAAGGAGGCCGCCCTCAATCTGGAGTTCGAGGTCGCGGCCCTCCTGCGCGATCAGCTGAATGATCTCCGGGCCCTCGATGCCCCGGACCGACCGCGGCCGTGGGCGACCCAACGTCCCGCCCGGAGCATGGGCGGCGGAGGGGGGGGGCGCCACCGGCGATGACCGAGCCGCACCTGACCGAAGAGGAACTGCGGCGCTGGGGGAGGGACACCGGTCGCGATCTCCCCGCCGGCAGTGTTGTGTGGCTGGTCGGAGATCTCGGCGCGGGGAAAACGACCCTCGCCCGCGCCCTTCTCGAAGGCCTCGGAGTGGAATCGCCGATGGGGGAGGGGACCGGCTGGGGGTCCTCGCCCACGTACACCCTGGTGCACCGCTATCCCGGTTCGGGTGGAGGCGCACCCGTCTACCACCTCGATTGCTATCGCCTGCGCGATCCCGAGGAGGCATCCGAACTGGAGTGGGAGACGATGGCACACGCCCGGGCCGTTCTGGTGGAGTGGCCGGAACGGGGAGTGGGGTGGGTTCCCGGTCCCACGCACACGATCCGGCTGTCGCACGTCGACGATCCCGACCGAAGAGCGGTGGAGGTGACATGATCACGGTGGCGCTTCATACGGCAACAGACCGGCTCTCCGTGGCGGCACGCCAGCCGGGCGGGGCCTCCGAGGTCCGGACCGCCGACGGGGCGCGGATCCATGGCAAGGGAATCCTGTCCCTCCTGGATCAGACCCTCGAGGCGATCGGGGCCGATCGTGCCATGATTGGCGAGGTGCGGGTGGCGGATGGTCCGGGGAGCTTCACGGGATTGCGGGTGGGTGCCAGTGTGGCCAAGGCGCTCCTGGCCGGGACCAACCATCCGCTGCGAGTGGCCTCCCTCCTTCTGCTGGATGCCTGGCACCTCGCACGATCGCGGGAGCGGACGGGGTCTTTTCGGGTACGGGCTGTTCGATCCGCGCTGCGAGGGGAACTCTACGCCGGCGATTACCGGTTCGGGCCGGGTGACGAGTTCGCGGTGCTCGCCTCTCCGACCGTGACGACCGCGGCCGTTCTGCTCCGCGAGTCGGGGTGCGATGGACTGACCGGAGCGGGCGCCTTTGCGAACAGCATCGGGGGAACTGGTGTGGGAGGATGTGGAGAGGGATGGCCGGCGGTCGAAAGTGTCGTGGAGGGTGAGGGGAATGCCGCGGACCTGCTCGAGCTCGACCGCGTTCCGGGGGCCTTGCTGACCGTCCATGATCCGTCCGTCTGGGAGCCCCAGTACGGTCGCCCGGCCGAGGCCCAGGTTCGATGGGAGGAGAGCCATGGGCGACCCTTTCCGCATCCGTGATCTGTCGCGACGTGACCTGCCGGAGGTGGCGGTCATCGAACGTCGGAGTTTCTCCGATCCCTGGAGCGAGAGAAGCTTCGTGGAACTCCTCGCCGAAGGGGGGCATCTCGTGGCCCTCGGGGCCGTCGGGAGGGAGGGGATCCTGGGTTACCTCCTGGCCCGCGACATCTCCGGCACGAGCGAGATCTTGAACCTTGCCGTCGATCCCGCCTCCCGTGGCGCGGGTGTGGGACAGGCCCTCCTGGAGGAGGGGGTGTCACGGCTGGAGGCGGCCGGGTCGCGGGAGATCTATCTCGAGGTGCGGGAGTCGAACCGAACCGCCGTTGTGTTGTACCAACGCAACGGGTTCGAAAGGGTTGGCATGCGACGTGCCTACTATGATCATCCGACAGAGGATGCTCTGGTCCTCCGCAGGGTGCTGGAAGGGCACGCGTAGATTCGGTCCGGATGGCGTATCTTTGGTTGACAAAATAACTTAGAACGCTATACTGTGTTCGGGTCCCAAGCTGTTCTGACCCAGTTTTCCACCCTGGAGGACACCATGAGCCGCAGTCTGAACAAAGCCACCCTTATTGGCAATTTGGGGGCGGATCCCGAAGTCCGCACTACTTCAACAGGTTCCAAGGTGGCGAACCTGTCGCTGGCCACCAGCCGGCAATGGAAGAACCAGAATGGTGAACGCCAGGAAAAAACCGAGTGGCACCGGATCATCTTCTGGAACAACAAGGGGTCGGGCCTGGCCGACATCGTGGAGAAGTACTGCAAGAAGGGCGACAAGATCTACGTCGAGGGGAGCATCGAGTACCGGTCGTGGCAGGATCGCGAAGGCCAGACCCGGTACACGACGGAGATCATCGCCCGGGAGTTGATCCTTCTCTCCGGTCGGGGGGGCGCTGATGGGGGGAGTGATGCGGGTTCGTCACCTCGCATGGCGACAACCCCCGCCCGGAAGGACGAGTCGTTCGACGATTTCCCGGAGGCACTGGATGCCGAGGATGACGATCTGCCGTTCTAGTCTGATCGCGCTGGGAGTGGGAGTGGCCATGGTCGCGGCCACTCCTGCCGC
Source organism: Gemmatimonadales bacterium (assembly GCA_039794085.1). GTDB lineage: Bacteria > Gemmatimonadota > Gemmatimonadetes > Gemmatimonadales > GWC2-71-9 > OFTM291. Next base: position 67,645 of record JBDIWC010000008.1, on the reverse strand, counting down.
GGCGCAGGACATTCCCGCCACGCACACCGTGCGTCGGGGGGACACCCTGTGGGACCTCGCCGGTCGGTATCTGGGCGACCCCTTCCTCTGGCCCCAGATCTTTCGGCTCAACACGGATATCGTGGAGGATCCGCACTGGATTTATCCCGGCGAAGTGCTGCGCCTGGTCCCGGGCGGAGACCAACCCTCCGCCGTACCGGATGCGCCGGGCGACGAGGTTCAGGCCGTCCGGACCGAAGAGGCCCCGGTTGACGGGGTCCCCTTCTGGCAACAGCGTCGCCCCACCTCCTCCGACATCTCGCTTCGGGTGGCGATCGACGATGAATACCGCCCTCTCCGGCCCGGTGAGTTCTTCTCCTCCGGATTCCTGACCGAAGGGGAGCGGCTTCCCCTGGGACGGCTCCTCGGCCCGGTCACCCCGCCGCAGATCCGGTCGATTTCGAATCGCGGGACCATCACGCTTCACTCCATCGTCGGGATTCGCCCTCCGGATGGCGCCACCTATGCACCGGGGGATTCCCTGGTGGTGGCCCGCCTGGAAGTCGCCGAGCGAGGGTACGGGGACATCGTCGTTCCCACCGGTCTTGCCCGGGTCACGGGAACGAACAACGATCAGTACGTGGCAGAGGTGGTGGCCATGTACGGCGCCATCGAGAATGGTCAGGTGGTCCTGCCGGCGGGGCGTTTCCCCGGACCGGGATCGTCACGGGCGGCTCCCGTCGAGAATGGCATCGAGGGACGGGTCATCGGAGGGCGGGAGCTCCGCGTCCTCAAGCACCTCCAGAACGTGCTCTTCATCGACATCGGCCGGGACGCCGGAGTGGCCGAGGGAGACCTTTTCGAGATTCGCCGGGAAGCGGGACCTCGCATTCGTGCGGCGGACACCATTGACGAACTGATGGCGGTGGGTCAGGTGGTCCATGTCCGGAGTCGGTCCGCCACCCTCCTCCTGCTCCATGTCGTTTCCCCGGACATCCCTCCGCAGACCCTGGCTCGGCAGGTCGCCAAGCTGCCCAGCTGAAGTCACCTGGGTGCGCACGTCCTCATCCCGGTCCCCCTCAGGGGGATCGGGATGTTTGGCATGAGCCGTGTGGATCGGGACGGGTTCAACGTTGCCTGTGCCGGATGCCGGCCGGGTGATGCTATCTTACCGGGCAGCACTCGTCGTTGTTCCGGACCCTTCGCCAGGACCGCCCATGCTGCAGGCGCCAGGCCCGCTCCCGTCGTCCGCGGCGGAACTCATTCTGACCGCCAACACCGAGACCCGGATCGTATTGATCACGATCGCGGTGTTCTCCTTCGCCTCCTGGTTTTTGATCGGGTGGAAATGGTGGCAGATGAGGCGTCTCGGGGGACAGGCCACGCGGTTCTTCGAGGAACTGGAGAGGTCTCCCCGTCTCAATGACGCCTACCGGGCGGCCATGAAGCTTCCTCCCTCTCCCTACAATCGCCTTTTCCGGGAGGGAATCACCTTCTACTCCGAGCTCCGTCCCGGAGCGCTGACCGAAGCGGACACGGCCCGTCACACCCTGTCGGAGAGCCAGCTCGAGGCCCTGAAGATGGTGCTCGGCAAGGAGGTGGCGTCCGAACGGGACCATGTATCGCACTACATCACCTGGCTGGCCACCATTGGATCGGTCAGTCCCCTGCTCGGTCTCCTGGGAACGGTGCTCGGGGTGATGCGTTCATTCATCGGGATCTCGACGGGGGGGTCGAGCAACATGGCCGCCGTGGCCCCCGGGGTGGCGGAAGCCCTGGTGACCACCGTGGCCGGGCTGGCGGCGGCGATCCCCGCCGTGATGGCGTACAACTATTTCGCGAGCCGGATCTCGCGCCTGGAGGGAGAGCTGGAGGGTTTCGGGAATGAACTCATCGGATGGATGGCCCGGGAGGGCCTGATCTGATGGCGGGCGTCGGGCAGGGGCACCTCGGGGGAGGCCGGAGACGGGGGCTCACCCCTTCGGCGGACATCAACGTGACGTCCCTGGTGGACGTGGCTTTCGTGCTGCTCATCATCTTCATGATCACCGCGCCGATCATGCAGGGCGGTGTGGAGGTGCAGCTGCCTCGGGCCGAGGCGCGTCCGCTCTCCCCGCGGGAGGGGGTAACCGTCAGCATCGATCGCCGGGGGACGATCTTCGTGGACGACACCGAGATCTCCTACAACGACTTCCGCTCCACCTTCGGGGCCCTCGCGCGTTCCCGCCAGTCCAATGGGGTCTATCTCCGGGCCGACGGGCGTGCCGCCTACGGGCAGGTGGTCCGGGTGCTGGCTGCCATCCGGGAGTCGGGAGTGGTGGATGTGAATCTGGTGACGGAGGATGAGCGGCTGCCATGACAGGGCAGGGGACCCTCGAGCGGAGCCAGCTGATGGCGGGGCTCCTCTGGACCACGGGAATCCACACCGCGGCCGCGGTGGCCCTCCTGTGGTCGGCTTCCGCGTCGCAACCTCTGCCGCAGACCTACGCCGTCAAGCTCACGGCGGCTCCGGCGCCGACCACCCAGCGCCGGCTCGCCGCCGAGGCGGTCCCCCGGCCTGTGGAGCGCGTTGCCCCTCCCCCCAAGCCAGCAATCAAGCCGGTGACCCCGACTCCACCTGCCAAGGCGACGCCGAAACCGGTGGAGCGCGCCCCCGCCACGGCCAACCCGGCAACTCCGCTCCCGGGGGAAACCCCGAGCACCGGATCCGATGTGGCCACGGTGGACTTGAAGGGACTCGCGTTTCCCTTTCCCGAGTATCTCCAGAACATCGTGACCCAGATCCTCCGGCGGTGGGACCGTCCGGTCAGCAATGCGGCTCTTCGAACCGACGTCAGTTTCACCATTCTGCGTGACGGGACGGTCCGCGAGATCCAGGTGACCCGGAGCTCCCGGAATTACAGCTTCGACTTGGAGGCCCGGGGCGCCGTCGAAGCGGCCGCCCTGGCGGGGGCCTTCGGGCCGCTCCCGGAGGGATTCGAAGCCGACGCTCTCCCGATCACCTTCTACTTCAAGCCAAGGACAACACCGTGAGGCGGTTCCTTCCCCTGCTGGCGGCCCTGGCCGGACTGGCCGGTCCCCTGGCCGGGCAGGACACGACCCGGACCCCGGACCGGATCATTCTCGGTACCGAATATCGCCCCGGGGCTCGTCCGGGCATCGTGATTCTTCCCACCATCCCGCGGCTTGACTCCCTCCGGACGATTCTTGCCCGGGACCTGGACTATTCGGATCGATTCGAGGTCATCACTCTCCGGTCGGACTCCACTATCGTCGCCCCCGCCGTGGATTCCATCAACTACGCGCTCTACCAGACCCTGGGCGCGATCCTTGTCCTGGAACTGCGGGAGGCCGCGAGCGGGGTGAACGTCCGGCTTCATGACGTGGAACGGAGGGAGGTCCGGGTCGAAGTCACCAGACCCCTCGATGTGACCGGAGCCGGAGAGAGCCGCCTGAGCCTTCACCGTCTGGCCGATGAGATCGTCCAGTGGGGGGCCGGGGTCACCGGGTACGCGGCCAGCCGGATCCTGTTCGTTTCCGGAGGCCGGATCTTTCGGATCGACAGCGATGGGTACGGCCTCACACCCATGACTCCCGGGGGGCAGACGGCCCTCAGCCCGGCCTGGTCGCCCGACGGGAGTCAGTTCGCCTATGTCCACCTGCATGAGTCCGGGTGGTCTGTGGTGCTGCAGCGCCTGGCCACGGGGTCCCGGGCCACCCTGCCCACCACCGACAGCCAGACCAACATCACTCCGGTTTTTTCCCCGGACGGTCGCTTCGTGGTGTTTGCCCAGTCGGGAGAACGCGGCACCAACCTCGTGCGGGTCAATGTGGGTGAGATGTGCTGCGTCGAGCGCCTCACCTCGGGACCGTTTGCGGATAATCTCTCGCCTGCGTATTCTCCTGACGGACGCCGGATCGGGTTCGTGTCGACGCGTGCCGGGGGGCAGCAGATCTATGCCATGGCGAGCGACGGCACTCAGCAGGAGTTGCTCGTCCCGTTCGATTTCGGACGGACGGGGAGTTCCAATGCCCCCGAGTGGTCACCGGACGGTACCACGGTCGCATTTCACCGGGAAACCGCCCGGACTCCGCAGATCTGGGTCTTCGATATCGCCCGGCGGCAGGCGAGGCAGCTCTCGTCCAGCGGGCGGAACGAGGATCCGAGTTGGGCGCCCGACGGGCGGCATCTGGTGTTCGTGTCCGATCGGACCGGTCGGGGACAGTTGCATGTGATCGATCTGGATACTTTTCGGGTGCGGCAGATCCCGACACCCGGAGTGGCGCGGCTGCCGTCCTGGTCGCGATATTTGAGCCCACGGTAGGATGACTTCAACGAGGAGTTTGCAATGCGGATGCGGACGATACTGCTGCTCGGCCTGATGGCACTGACAGCGGGAGCGTGCGGCAAGAAGCAGCCCGAGGTGGTTCCCGCCCCGGCCCCTCCCCCCCCGCCCCCTCCCCCCCCGCCGCCCCCCCCGCCGCCGCCCCCCCCGGCCCCGGACAACAGTGCGGCGGAACTGGAAGCGTTCCGGACCCGGGTGGTCAACGATCTTGCGGCGATGGTGCACTTCGACTACGACCGCTCGGACATTCGTCCCGCGGATCAGGCGGTGCTGGACCGGAAGGCCGATCTGCTCCGGACCTATCCCCAGTTGCGGATCCGGATCGCCGGACACGCCGATGACCGGGGATCGGATGAGTACAACCTGGCGCTGGGGAACCGGCGCGCGGCCTCGGCCAAGCGGTACCTCGTGGCCAAGGGGATCGCCGAGGACCGGATCACCATCATCTCCTTTGGCGAGGAGCGGCCCCTCGACCGGGGGCAGAACGAATCGGCCTGGGCCATGAACCGTCGCGGGGAGTTCGAGATCCTCGCCGGGCGGGAAAGCATCCGGCCCACCCCGTGATGAGCGGACGTCGGTTGCTGGTCGGTGGCGCCTGCGCCCTGCTGCTGGGCGGGTGCGCCACCAACGGCGCGGTGCGGAAGGTCGAGACCCAGGTTCTCGTCCTCCGCACCGAGGCCGCGCGGCGCGACAGTGCGCATGCGGCTGACATCGGCGCCATCCTCCGGACCCAGGAGGCGGTGATGGACTCCCTGCGGTCGGTGCGGGAATCGGTGCGCATCTCGAAGGGGGAGCTCGCGGAGGATCTCTTCAACATCCAGCAGCAGCTGCTGCAGATCCAGGAGCTCACCGGCCAGAGCCAGCGGCGCCTGTCCGAGCTCAAGGTGCAACTGGACACCCGGGGGCAGCAACTGCAGGCTCCGGCCACACCCGATTCGCTGCTCGGGGACAGTCTGGCCCCGGCCCCCACCCCGTCGGCGGACGAAATGTTCCAGGCCGCCCGGGCCATGCACCTCCGCGGGAGCCTCGGGACGGCCCGTGCCGCCTTCCGCGACTTCCTCCGGGCCTGGCCCACCAGCGAACAGGTTCCCTTCGCGCTCCTCTCCCTGGGGGAAACCTTCGCCGTGGAGAACCCCGACTCCGCGGCCCATTACTTCCGCGAGGTCACGACGCGGTATGCGTCCTCGGAGCGAGCCCCCACGGCGTGGTACAAGATCGGCCAACTCGCCGAACTGAGGCAGGACCTGGAGGCCGCCCGCGATGCCTACCAGACGGTTGTTCGCAATTATCCCCGGGCACCGGAAGCCAACCTCGCCCGCGACCGGCTCTCGGCTCTCCGGCCCTGACCGGCGGTGCCCGAGGCCGGCCGCGCGCCTGAGCCTGCCATGTCCCGACCTCCCGCTGTCGAGGGTGAGATGCCGTTCCTCGACCACCTCGAGGAGTTGCGCACCCGCATTCTGAGGGTGCTGCTGGCCGTGGTGGCGGGGTTTGGCCTGGGCCTCCTTCTCGTCGACCAGTTGCATCTGATCGACGTTCTCAAGGGGCCGATCGCCCCGTTCCTTCCCGACGGGAAACTGACCGTCCTGAGCCCGACCGAACCGGTCATGATCGTGCTCAAGCTGGGATTCATCACCGGCCTGGTGCTGGCGTCTCCGGTCATCCTCTGGCAGGTGTGGGCGTTTCTCTCTCCGGCCCTCTACGAGAAGGAAAAGAAGGCGATCGTCCCCAGTCTCTTTGCGGGGCTGCTGCTCTTTCTGACCGGGGCGGTGCTCTCGTTCCTGCTGGTGGTACCCAAGGCCATCAGCGTCCTCCTCAGCATCGAGGCGGGATCGTTCACCACCATGATCACGTATGACAAGTACTTCGGCTTCGTCATCCGGATCATGCTCGGCATGGGACTCTCCTTCGAGCTGCCGCTCATCATCATCACGCTGGCGGCGCTCGGCGTGGTGACCCCGGTGATTCTCCACCGGTTCCGGCGCTACTGGATGGTGCTCGCCTTCGTGGGGGGGGCCTTCTTCTCTCCGGGTCCCGATGTCTTCTCCATGTTGATCATGACCCTCCCGCTGCTGTTGCTCTACGAGGTCGGGGTGGCCGGGGCGATGGTGATTCACCGGCGCCGGCGGGTGGCGGCCGCGGTGGGAGCCCTGGTGCTCCTGATGGGGGTCCCCTCCGGATCCGCCACAGCACAACAGGACACCACCCGGGTGGTGCCCGATTCGATGACCGCCCAGGACTCCATCCGGGCGGCGCAGGTGGCCCGGGATTCCGCCGCGGCCCAGCGCATGGGGCTCCCGACCGGCCCGAGCAAGAGCTTCGGACCCGGGGATTCCATTCTCCAACGTCTCCTTACCCGGCCCGGCTTCGCGGTGACGCGCTACATGGCCGATTCGGCGTCGGTGAACGCCGGGACCCGCCTGCTGCGGCTGCAGGGCCAGGCCATGACGGAACGAAGCGGAGCGATCCTGGAGGCGGAGATCATCGAGTACGACGACCCGGCCTGCCGCTTCACCGCCACCGGGGGACCGCGACTCTTCCAGAACAACCAGGTGGCCATCGGGGACACGGTGCGCTACGACACCTGTGTCGAGCGCGGGGTCTTGTCCGACGCCCTCACCTCCTTCAACCAGCAGGGCGCCAACTGGTTCATCCGGGGCAACCTGGCCGTCGACTCGGTCTCGAGCCGCCTGTATGCCGCCGCCAAGGAGATCACCAGCTGCGACCTCCCCGAATCGCACTATCATTTCGCCGCGAAAGAGGTGAAATGGGTCTCGCAGTCCACGATGGTGGCGCGCCCCGCGGTGCTCTACATCCGGGATGTGCCGGTGCTCTGGCTCCCCTTCATCTTCCAGGATACCAAGCAGGGACGTCGCTCCGGCATTCTGGTGCCGCGGTTCGGCTTCAACGACATCGTGCGCCCCACCCGGAACTTCAATCGCCAGGTCACCAACATGGGGTATTACTGGGCCGCCAGCGACTACTTCGATTTTGTGGGGACCTTCGATTGGCTGGCCAACCGGAGCACGCGAATCGAGGTCGCGGGGCAGTACCGGTGGCTCGACCGGTTTCTGGAGGGAAACCTTTCCTGGTCACGGCTGAAACAGATCGACGGCAGCGGGGAGTCAAACACGCGCATCGCCTGGAACCACCGGCAGAGCTTCGGGGTGGCCACGCGCTTGACGCTCAACCTCGATGTCGCGAGCAACACCCGAGTCCTGAACAACAACGCCATCGACCCGATCGTCAACACCCAGAACATCCGCTCCTCGATGAATCTCGATCGCCGATTCCGGTGGGGGACGGCCTCCCTCGGGGGCACCCGGAGCCAGAGCCCGAACGACAGCGAGGTGCGGACCAACTTTCCGGAACTGTCCCTCAACCCCAATCCGATCGATCTCGGGGGGTCGGTGACCTGGTCTCCCACGTTCCGGTTGAGCAATGCGACGACACGGCGGGATGGAATCGTCTCCCTGGCGACCCCGGTGGGAGAACTGGACTCCCTGACGTTTCGCGCCACGACCCGCAACACAACGATCAACATCATGACACCGCTCCGCATCGGAACCTTTGATTGGCGGAACGCGGTCAACATTGCGGACCGGGAGGAACGGAGCCCCCGCACCGTCACTCGGAAGGTCCCCGATCTCTCCACCCCGGAGCCGGATGACTCGATCAGCGTCCAGCAAGTGACCACCGGGACCTTCGCGACCACCCTGAACTGGGACACCGGGATCAACCTCCCGCTCCTCCTCCGGAGCTCGTGGAAGGTCACCCCGTCCGTCGGGATCGCGAACAAGTTGGCGGGACAACCCTTCGTCATCCGAAACGAGCGGACCGGAGGGGCCTACCTGGTGCAGGGGAAGCGGCTCTCCTTCAGTCTGGCCGCGGCCCCGACCTTCTTCGGGTTCTTTCCCGGGTTTGGACCGATTGAGCGGATCCGGCACAGCATTGCGCCCTCTCTCTCGTTCAATCATTCGCCCACGGCCACCGTGTCCCAGGAGTTCGCCGAAGCGGTCGCGAACCCCGGGCAGGTGGTGACGCGCGAGAGTCCCGCGGTCACGACCCTCACGCTCTCCCTGTCCCAGAACTTCGAGGCGAAGGAACGGCCCGCTCCCGGGGATACCACGAGTCGTACCCAGCGGAAGTTCCGGCTCCTCGGCATTTCCACGTCGGGAATCACGTTCGACTTCGAGCAGGCCAAGAAGCCGGGGCGGAACGGGTGGGTCACCCAGTTCATCACCAACCGGTTCGACTCGGATCTGCTGCCCGGATTTGACCTCACTCTGGGACACGACCTCTGGCGTGGAGTGGCCGGGTTCGACAGCTCGCGCTTCGAACCGTTCCTCCAGAGCGTGAACGCGAGTTTCACCCTCACCGGGCGCACTCTACGCGGGATCGGCTCCCTGTTCGGTATCGCGGACCGGGATGCCCCCGACGCCAACCGCCCCACGGTCCCGCCGGGGATGAGCCCGAACGCCGGAGCCCCGTTCCAGGCGCCCATCACCAGCGCCCGCGACTTCGGGCGGTTCCCGAGCGGCCGGGGGTTCTCCTCCACGATCAACGTCACCATCAACCGAAGCCGCCCCCCACTCAAGGGGGACACCCTGTCGGTTCGTCAGCCCACCAAGAGCAACATCCGTTTCAACACCACCTTCAGCCCCACCGCGTTCTGGGCCGTGGCCTGGGACACCAACTACAACGCGACGGACGGAAAGTTCGAGAGCCACATCTTCCGGCTCCAGCGGGATCTTCACGACTGGCAGGCCGCGTTCAATTTCGCGCAGAACGCCAACGGCAATTTCTCCTTCTTCTTCTCGATCCACCTGATCGACCTTCCCGACATCAAGTTCGACTACAACCAGACCTCCGTCCGGTAGCGACGCCTGACACATCGCCACATGCGCCATCGCTCCGGGGAGGACCCCGACCTTGCCCCCGGTCCCGGGGCCCCGCACTTTCCGCCCATGACCGACACCCCCCTTCGCCTGACCGGCCTGTCGCTGTCCATTGAGGACCTGACCCGCATTGCCCGGAATCCGGATCTCCGGATCGACATCGACCCCCGGGCCCTCGACGCCATGGCCGGCACCCGTGCCGTCGTGGAGCGAGCCGTGGCCCGGGGCGACACCATGTACGGCATCAACACCGGATTCGGCAAGCTGGCGGATGTCCGCATCGGTCCGGACGACCTGACCGCGCTGCAGGCCAACCTGATCCGCAGTCACGCGGCGGGCGTGGGGACTCCCCTCCCGCGGGACGTGGTACGGGCCATGATGTGCCTCCGCGCCAATGTGCTGCTCCGACCCACCAGTGGCGTGCGCCCGGCGCTGGCGCAAGCGCTGGTGGCGCTGCTCAACAGCGGGGCGATCCCAGTCGTGCCGGAACAGGGCAGCGTGGGGGCGAGCGGGGATCTGGCACCTCTCAGCCACCTGGCGCTGGCATTGATGGGGGAGGGCACCCTCGCCCGGCCGGATGGCACCGTTGACGCATCGCACCTCGTCCTGAAGGAATGCGGGCTGGAGCCCTTCACGTTCGGCCCCAAGGAGGGTCTGGCCTTCATCAACGGAACTCAGGCCCAGACCGCCGTCCTCACCCTCCTGGTGCACGACGCGGAGGTTCTGTGGCGCTCCGCGATCGGGGCGGCGGCGATGAGCCTGGAGGCGCTGCGAGGGACCCCGACCCCGCTCGATCCCCGGATTCATGAGGCCCGCCCCCACCAGGGGCAGGGGATCGCCGCCCGCCTGATGCGCGACCTCCTCCACGACAGCCCCATCCGGGAGTCCCATCGTCAGGGCGACTCCCGGGTCCAGGATGCCTACAGCCTCCGGTGCACTCCTCAGGTGCTGGGTGCCGTGTGGGATGCGATCACGTTCGCGCGCCGCGTGGCGTCGGTCGAGCTCAACGCCTCGACCGACAATCCCCTGGTGTTCGGGTCCGAGGTGCTGTCGGGGGGCAACTTCCACGGCCAGCCGGTGGCCCAGGCTATGGACTTCGTCACCATCGCGCTGACCACCCTGCAGACTATCAGTGAGCGGCGCATCGAGCGGCTGGTCAACCCCGATCTGAGTCAGGGGCTCCCCGCCTTCCTGACCTCGTCGGCCGGCCTCTCCTCGGGATTCATGATGGTGCAGATCACGGCGGCCTCCCTGGTGGCCGAATCGAGAACCTTGTCCTATCCGGCCAGCATCGGCTCGATCCCCACCGATGCCAACCAGGAGGACTTTGTGCCCATGGGAATGGCCGCCGCATTCAAGGCCCGCCGAGTTCTGGCGAACGCCCAGCTGGTGGTGGCGGCCGAGTTTCTCTGCGGCGCCCAAGGGTTGGAGATCCTGCGCCCGCTCCAGCCCGGTCGCGGCGTGCGCCGGCTCTTCGACCTTGTCCGAGGACCTGGTGGTGTAGCCCCGCTGACGGTGGACCGGCCACCCGGGGTGGATCTGGAGCGGCTGGCGGCCCTGGTTGCCGAGGGACGTCTGGATCCGGCCCGGACGGCGGGGTAATTGCTTGCCCGGCCCGGAGAGGGGATCTATCTTGCGAGGTTGCAACAGGTTCACCACATCCTTCGTCTCTGACCCGTGGCCCGGATGAATCTCGACAAGCTCAAGGAACAGGCCCGCCGGTTTGAGCAACGGGAGGAGTGGCGTCGAGCCATCGAGGTCTACCACAGGGCCATCCAGGGACTCGGCACCGGGTCCGAGAGCGTGGACCCGAGCCTGTACAACAAGGTGGGCGATCTCGAGATGAAGGCGGGGGACTCGGCGGCCGCCCTCCGGGGTTATGAGCAGGCCGCGGAGCTCTACGCGGACCAGGGATTCTACAACAACGCGATCGCTCTCTGTGGCAAGATCCTCCGGGTCAACCCGGGTCGTACCGAAACCTATCTCCGCCTCGCCCAGCTCCATTCCCGCAAGAATGTCATTCCGGAGGCGAAGAGGAACCTCCTCGAATATGTGGAGCGGATGCACTCGGTGGGACGTCTCGAGGATGCCTTCCAGTCGGTGAAGGCCTTTGCCGACACCTTCTCGGGCAATCCCGACATTCGACTGATGCTGAGCGAGCTCCTCCGGGCGGCCTCCCGGACCGACGAGGCCAGGGAACAGTTGGAGAAGCTCGCCTCCCATCTCGAGGTCCAGGGTGACGTGCGGGGGGCCCGCCGAACCCGGGAACGGGCCGAGGCCATCGAAACCGGGGGAATGCAGGACATCCCACCGAGTTTGGCGGGATCGGGGCTGGTGTTCCTCGATACCGGGTCGGGGGTGCCAGGAATCGTACCGACGCGGAGGGCGGAGGTTGGTCCCGAGAATGAGGCGACAGAGGTGGTGGAGTCCGGGGAGGGGGCCGCGGAGGATTCCGGAATCGATCTGGATGGTTCGCGTGATCTGCGGTGGGATGGCTCGGGCGATGAGGTGGAGATCATCCAGGATCCCGATGCCACGACCCTGGAGGACCCCACCTCCCGGGGACCCGAGTGGGAGGTGCCCGCCGAGGAGATACAGGTCGTCGACACGGCGCCCCTGGATTTCGTCACCAACCACGACTTTGCTCCCTCGCACGATGCGCAGGATCTCCCCTCCCTCGAACTCGACCAGGTCGAACCCGAGCCACTCCTTGAGTTTGAGGGGGCGCCCGATTCCTCCCTGCCTGATCTTGCGGTGGAGCTGGCCGCGGAGGCCCTGGATGTCGATCTCCCCGGGGTCTCGGAAGTGGACGGTGACCTGGGGGGAGTGGAAGTGATCCTTCCCCCCTCCGGGGAGGAGTGGTCCGAGGTGGGCGGGGAATGGGACGGGGCCGCGGACACCGGCCGTGATGATTTCGAGTTGACGGAGGCTCCGGAGATTTCGGGACGGGAGACGGCATCGGTCGAGCGGGAGCCGGTTCCCGGGACCGACGAGGCGCTCTTCGAGTCCCTCGATGCCGCCGACCTCGTGGAAGCCGCCCTCGATCGATCCGACCCGGTCGCCCTGCGGCGAGAGGCCTCCGCCCTCCTGGAGCGGGGAAACCACCCGGGCGGAATCGAGGTGCTGGAAGACCTGCTCCGGCTGCACGAGGTGGCGTCCCGGTGGGAGGAGGCGCTGGTGGTGGCGGGGGACCTGATTACTCTCGAACCCGACAACCTCCCCCGATTCCAGAAGCGGGTGGAGCTGGCCTATCACTCCGGTGACCCCGTTCTCCTGGTGCGGAGCTACCTCGGTCTGGCCGACGCCCTTCTGCGCATCGGTGCGGCGGAGAACGCGTTGGCCGTCTATCGGCGCGTGGAGGAGCTCGATCCGGGGAACGCCGTGGCCCAGGCAGCCATTCTCACCCTGCAGGCGCCTTCCCCGTCCCGTTCTCCGGACACCTCCGGCCCCATTCCTCCGGCCGCGGCGCCCCTGGCACCGGCCGAGCCGACGGGCGGAAACGATTTCGTGGACCTGGGCGCCCTCATCATGGATCCGGTCCCGGCCCGGGATACCCGGATGCGGGTCGATGCGGAGGAACCCGTTGGCGATGAGGACAAGGACTTCCTCGAAACCTTGAGCCAGTTCAAGAGAGGAATCGAGGAGAACCTCGACAGTGAGGACTTCCAGGCCCAGTACGACCTCGGAATCGCCTTCAAGGAGATGGGCCTGCTCGATGAGGCGATCGCCCAGTTTCAGAAGGCTCTCCGTTCTCCCGAAGGACGCCTCCGGGCCTCGGAGGCCTTGGGGATCTCCTTCTACGAGAAGGGGCGATACGCCATTGCGGAGGCGGTACTGCGCCGGGCGATCGAGTCCGTGCCGGGATCGGATGACGAGAAGATCGGGCTGATCTATTGGCTGGGGCGGTCCCTTGAGGCCCTGGAACGCGGCGGGGAGGCGTTGCCCTGGTACGAACGAGCCCTGGCGGTGGACATCCGGTTTCTCGATCTGGGGCCCCGGGTCCACGCCCTGGGAGGGGGACGATGACGAGCGGAACCTCGCCGGTCACCCTCGGTGACATCCAGGCCGGACTGGAATCGCGTCTCGATGAGGTGCGGGACAGGCTCTCCCAGCTCATCGTGGCCGATTTCGGGTTGATCGTGGAAGTCAATGCTCACCTCCTCCGCATGCAGGGCAAGATGTTCCGCCCCACCCTGGTGCTCCTCTCACGGGATGCGAGCGAGGGAACCGATCCGGCCACGGCCGTGCGGCTTGCCGCGGTGGTGGAACTGATTCACCTGGCCACGCTGGTCCATGACGATGCGGTGGATCATTCCGTGCTTCGTCGCGGAATGCCCACGATCAACTCCCTCTTCAGTCACCAGGTCTCGGTGATCATGGGAGACTATCTCTACTCCCGGGCCGTGATTGAACTGGTTCGCCTGGACGACCTTGTCCCCCTCCAGGTCCTGGCCCGGGTGACCAATGAGATGACCGTGGGGGAGATGCGGCAGCTCCTGGCCGTCGACCCTCTCGCCTTCACCGAGGAGGACTACAACCTCCTCATTCGGTCGAAGACGGCCTCCCTCGTCTCCGGTGCCTGTGAGGTGGGTGCGCTCGGCGCGCCCGCGGGGCGGCGCGAGGCCATGGCTCGCTTCGGGGACCGGCTCGGCCGTGCCTTCCAGATCGTCGATGACCTGCTCGACTTCACCTCCGATGCGACCATCACGGGGAAACCCGCCGGCCTGGATCTTCGGGAGCACAAGATCACCCTCCCCCTCATCCATGTCCTTCCCCGGCTGTCCCGGGGCGAGCGCGCGGTGGTCGACGAACTCTTCGCCAATCCCGATCCCCGTGGCGACCAGGTGAGCGCGGTGATTGGCATTGTCGCCGACCGCGGCGGGCTGGCCTACGCACGCGACCGCGCCCAGGCCCTCCTGGAAGAGGCGGAGGCGGAATTGGCCGTCCTGCCACCCTCTCCCGCGCGGGAGACGCTCCGGGCGAGTCTCTGCTACATTCTCGAACGGAGGAGCTGATGGCTGTCGGACCCCGCCGACCCCGATTCTACCTGTCGGTCCTCCTGGCCGGCTTCGTCCTGGGGGGCTTCCTGACGGCCTTTCTCCGGCGATTCCTCCCGGAAAGTCCCACCCGGGATTTCTTTACCTACGGAGTGACCTTCGGAGTCGGGCCTGTTCCGGTCGATCTCCTTGTGGTACACTTCACTCTGGGGCCGGCTGGTGTCGATGTGTCACTGCTGAGCCTGATCGGGGTGGTTCTGGCCTACCTGATCGCCAAATCGCTGTTCTAAGCTTGCAGGAGGACACCATGTTGGGAAATCTGGGTTTCGGCGAGATCATGATCATCCTGCTGGTCGTGTTGCTCGTGTTCGGGGCCAAGCGACTTCCAGAGATCGGGGCGTCGTTCGGGAAGGGAATCCGTGAGTTCAAGAGGAGCTTCAGCGACGTGGAAAACGCCGTGACCGGCACGGGAGAGGAACGAAACCTTCCCCCGGGCAGGCAAATGGATGCCGCCTCGCAGCAGCCTCCCGCATCCTCCGGGGAGCCGAAGCGCCTCTCCCAATAGGTCGGTGGGAGAGGGGTGAAAAGAAAACGCGGTGCCTGCAGGCACCGCGTTTCGCATGGGTGGCCGACGGCCCGGCGTCAATAGGCCGGAGGAGGAACGGGGGGCGCGAGAGCCTCGTTCTGAGCCGCCGTCCGATAGAGCTCTGACCGATAGTCAGCGAGCTTGGCCTGGGATCGCAGGGCCGCAAAATAGCGCTGCACATAATTCTGCCGAACTGTCTGCAACGTCGAGGTGCGGAGGCTGTCCAGGGAGTTGGCAAAGGCGCTGCTGTCGGCGGCCCATCGTTCCCGGACGTGAACCAGGTAGAAACGGTCATTCTCTTCGATGGTGCCACTCGTCTGCCCCGGTTCCAACCCGAAGGCCGTTCCCAGGGTCAGTCCGCTCTGGAGCGGGGCGGTGTACCGAGTGAAGGGGCCCAGGGGTTCGACCGGAACGCCGAGTCCCGCTGCCGCCTCCCGGAGAGTCGTGCCTGCTCGAACCCGTGCTGCGAGGGAGTCGGCCAACCGCCGGGCCTGGGCCCTCTTCTTGTCCGCTCGAACCGCCGCAATCACCTCCCCGCGGATGGCCCCCAGCGCGGGAACGCCAGCCGGCCAGAGGCTGTCTACCCGGTAGACCAGGTACGATGCGGGGGCCTCGAAAACCGGGCTATGCTCATGCCGCTTGGCCTGGAAGGCCCAGATCGTCGCGTCGATGTGCACCGGAGCGAAGCCACCCTCCACGACCGGCCCGCTTTCGACGATGGGAAGCCCGAGAGCCCGGGAGGCGGTATCGAGTGCTGCCCGGTCCAGCCGGTCGGCGGCCAGCAACTCCAGGCTGTCGGCGCGAGCGTCCACCAGGTCGCGGTGGGAGCCGGCGAGCTCGATCGGGACCAGAATGTGCCGGCCGGAGATGGTGTCACCCTTCCGGCTCGTGATCTCGATGAGGTGATAGCCGAACGGCGTCAGGACCGGCTCCGAAACCGTGTTGAGCGGGAGCCGGAAGGCGGCCGCCTCGAAGGCGGGGTCGAAGGTGTTCCGGGTCCACTCGCCGAGATCACCTCCGCGGCTGCCGGAAACGGTGTCGGACGATTCCCGCTGGGCGACTTCCGCGAACGGGGCTCCACCCTGGATCTCCGCCCGGAGGGCCTCCGCCCTGGCCAATGCAGCGGCGGAGTCGGACGCGTTGACCTGCTTGTCGACGGCAATGAAGCTGAGAAAGGCCGTTCTCTGGCGCCGGAAGTCATCCCGGTGGGAGCGGAACCAGTTCTCGACCTCGCTATCCGTCACCGG
Organism: Gemmatimonadales bacterium; assembly: GCA_039794085.1. Lineage (GTDB taxonomy): Bacteria > Gemmatimonadota > Gemmatimonadetes > Gemmatimonadales > GWC2-71-9 > OFTM291. Next base: position 51,595 of record JBDIWC010000008.1, on the reverse strand, counting down.
CGCCTCGGTATCGGGGATGACCGAGAGAGGGTCGATGGTGGCAAGCTCCACGGAGATCGAGTCGTTGGCATCCCGGTACTGCTGCCACAGTTGAGCGTCCGACACGTAGAGCGTGGAAATGAGGTCCTGGACCAGTTTGGATCGGAGGATCTCGTCGCGATACCGGGCTTCCAGGACCGGGACATAACTCATTCCCTCGGTCGTTCCGAGCCAGGCCTGGTACTTGGACATGTCGAACTGGCCGTCGGTCTGAAAGGTCGGGACGGCTCGGATCTCCTGGGGGGGAACGTTTCGTATTGCATCGGCGATCTCGTTTGCCGAAACTTGCAGTCCCCTCCGGCGGTACTCCTCATCCAGGATGGTGGATTGAATGAACTGCTCCCACACCTGGTCCCGGATCTGGGCTTGGTCAGATACCCCAAGTGGTGTTGGGGATTGACGTTGCTGCACCTCCGTGGCCTGCTGGACGGCCTCCTGGAAGAGCCGGGCATCAATCGTGCGTCCATTGATCTTGCCGACCGAGGTCTGAGTCAGCAGGCCTGTCCCTCCACTGAGGCCGCTCAGGTCAAAAACGAGCCAGCCGAAGAACGAGACGGTCAGGATCAGCACGATGGGTTTGGCACTGTTTCGAAACGCTTGCATCATGATCGGCGGACACTCCTGATCCGGTGGCAGATGAAGGCGATAAGTTTAAGCAGGGCCGGGACTTTCCTCAAGGATCCCTGGTCCACACCCGTTGACACCGCCCGGCGATCGGGCTAGTCTGAGTGTCGCACTGACAACAACTTACGGAAACCGGCGGATGGCAAGTCCAGGCGAAATCGAGAAGCTCGAACGACGGTGGCTCGAGAACATGCAGGGGCTTACCTTTGCTCCTCTGGCCGAGGCATATCGCAAGGCCGGGCGGCTGGATGAGGCATTCCAGACCCTCGAACTGGGTCTTGCCCATCACCCGGATTATGTCCCGGCGCACATTGTTCGCGGCCGGTGCGCTCTGGCCGCCGGAGACGACACGATGGCGGCCTCCGCCTTTGCTCTGGTCCTCTCCTTCGACTCCCTCAACCTGATTGCCCTTCGGGGTCTGGCCGAGATTTCCCTCCGGTCCGGGCGACCGCAGGAAGCCGTCCTCCATTTGCGACGTCTCCTCGAGGCCGATCCGACCGACGATGAGGCAACGGCACGACTCGCAGAACTGCAGGCGAAGGCACCGCCCGCTCCGGCCACGGACTATGCCCCTCCGGTTTCGGACATGGGGCCGCCATCTTCTCCGAGTGACTCCACACTCGGGGAATCGGCCTTTCCCCTGGTGAACCTCATCGAATCCGAGGTCGACCGGGAGATCCCTGACGACCGCTTCCCGCTGGTCGAGGTGGACACCGAGACCGACCCCCTCGACCTGCACATCGACGAGCAGTGGTCCTCCCCCGGCGCCAGGAACGAATTCGCCCTCGCCAATGACAGCGAGACGCTCTCCGCACCGGCCGAGGAGGCCGGCGCGCCGGATGGGGAAACGGATTCGGAAGGGGATGGCCTCTCCCTCCCGTCGATGGACATCGACGTGGTGCCCACCTTGAAGGATCTGACGGAGATGGAGGCCGACACGACGGAGCCCAATGCCGAATCGGGGTGGGTCTCCCGGACGGAGTCGGCGATTCCCGATTCCGAGGATGACTCCGAGGTGCCAGGGGTTCGGGTGGACCTGGTGGCCGAGTCAGAACCGGGAGAGGTCCCGGCCCCGGATGCCGACGACCTGCACGAGGGGACTCTGCGGCTTCTGGACGCGGAGGACGATCTGTCCGCCAATCCCTGGACGCCGGCGGAGCTGCCCCCGGAAACGGGGGAGTCGGACGTCCCGGCCGAGGACGGCGAACCGTTGACGGGGAGGATCCCTGACGATCCCGACACCCCCGCCAGCGTTGTCGACGCGGCACTGCCCTTGCCGGATCCGACCGACACCGGGTTCCCCGAACATCGGGAGGAAGTGGGGCCGGAAACCTGGCCCGAGGGCCCGCCCGCCGTGAGCGAGACCTCCCTCCCGAGTGACACCGAGCGCGATCGGTCCTTCGCGGCGGCGGAGCCGCCGGAGGAATCACATGACCGGACGGTGGAGGGAAATGCCGAGGGAGGGGAGACCCCGGAACTGGCCCTGATGGAGATGTCAGCCGAGGAGCTCGAGGAACCCGGCGATGAGGCATCGGACCAGGACCAGGATGATGAGGACGCGCTGGTCGTCACCGAGAGCATGGCGGAGATCTTCCTGCGGCAGGGCCACGACGAACTTGCCCTGGCGGTGTACACCGAGCTGGCCCGCCGTGATCCCGAGAATGCCCGGCTGCAGGAGGCCATCGGCCGCCTCACTCCGCCCCCCGCCGCGGAGGATGACACTCCGTCCGCCGAACCCGCTCCGGCCCGGTTCGCGGCATCCAGCACGGGGGGGGAATCGTTGGGCGATTTTCTCGCCGGTGTTCTCGCCGTGAGGGAACCGACCTCCCCCTTGGCCATCACTCCCCCGGCCATGGACCGGCCGAAGGAGGGAGAACCGACTCGGCCCGCGGACAAACACTTCGGCCTCGATTCCGTCTTTGGGGATGACCCCTCGGATGCCAACGCTCCTGCGGCCGCCCAGGACGAGGGGGAAGGCACCTCTCCCTCCTTCGATGAATTCTTCAGCGACCGGCCGCCGGTGGTCGCCCCCCCCTCCGGCACCCCTTCCGCCTCCGACAGCGAAGATCTCCAGCATTTCAACGACTGGCTCAAGGGACTCAAGCGATAGTGCGCATCGCCGTCATCCACGGGCCCAACCTCAATCTTCTCGGGGTGCGTGAACCCGAGGTGTACGGCGCGGCCACCCTGGCGGATCTGGAGGCGGGAATCCGGGCGGCCGCCCAGCCTCTGGGAATCACCCTCTCCTGCAGCCAGTCGAACCATGAAGGAGAGTTGGTGGATCGGATCCAGGCGCTGTCCGGCTCGGCCGATGCCCTGATCCTGAATGCGGGGGCGTACACCCACACCAGCATGGCGATCCGGGATGCCCTCCTGGCCGTGCGCATTCCTTTCGTGGAAGTCCACTTGTCCAACGTCTTCGCCCGGGAGCCGATGCGGCACCGGTCTCTGATGGCCGATCTGGCGGTGGGTGTGGTCTCGGGCCTCGGAGCCGATGGCTACGTGGCGGCACTTCACGCCCTCCACCGGCGGTTCGGTGGCGGCTGACGCGGCACGACTGCGCGCCTGCCAGGACCACCTCGTCGGCACCGGGTTGGCGGGATTCCTCGTCACCTCCCTTCCCAATATCCGCTACCTGCTCGGCTTTTCCGGAACTGCGGGGCTCGGCCTGATCACTCCCGAAACCTCCCTGCTGATCACCGATTTTCGCTATGCTGAACAGGCCCCCGCGGAAACGGGTCCGGGCGTCGAGGTGGTGGTGGAGCGTCGCAACGTGTGGGATCGGCTCCTCTCCCTCATTCAGACGGTCGTGCCCGAGGGTGGTCGGGTCGGAATCGAGGAGGAGAGCCTCTCCCTGCGGGACCGGCGTCGGCTGGCTCCCCTGAGCGGGTGCGTTCTGGAACCGGTGCAGGATCTCGTGGAAACCATGCGCGTGGTCAAGGATCCCGGCGAGGTGGCCGCCATCACCGAGGCCATCACGATCGCCGAGTCGGCGCTGGACTCGGTGCTCCCCGGGATTCATGCCGGCCAGACCGAGCGCTCGGTCGCGGCGCGCCTGGAAATGGCCCTCCGGGAACGGGGAAGCGAGTGGCATCCCTTTCCGACTATTGTGGCCTCCGGACCTCGGAGTGCGCTCCCCCATGCCGGCACGACCGACCGGGTCATCGGGACGGGAGAATTGGTCCTGATGGACTTTGGAAGCCGATGCCGTGGGTATTGTGCCGATCTGACCCGCACCGTCGTGGTCGGGGCTCCGCCCGACGATCGGCAACGGGAAGTCTACGGCGCGGTGCGGGAAGCCCAGGCCACGGCCCGCACCCGGCTCCGGCCCGGGATGACCGGCCGGGAGGCCGACGCCCTGGCGCGCGGAGTGCTCGAATCGGCCGGGTTCGGCGATGCCTTCGGACATGCCCTGGGCCATGGGATCGGGCTGGAAGTGCATGAGTCGCCGCGGCTGGCCCCGACCGCCCCGGGGGTGATCCCGGCGGGGGCAGTGGTGACGATCGAGCCGGGGGTCTATCTTCCGGGCTGGGGAGGTGTCAGATTGGAGGACGACATCTTCCTCACCCCCGAGGGGCCCCGATGCCTCTCCCGTGGTGCCCCGGACCTCATGGTCCTGGACTGACGCCGGGGCACCCCACCTGCAACCTTGTGCGCGCCTCAAGGGCAACGTCTCGTGAGGCACGCCATCGCCCGGAAATTGACTGCGCATGACGCCTGAGGACACGCAGCAACTCGCCGACCTCCTCCGGGGACTTCCCGGGGCGAAGGGGATCGACATCAAGGACGTCCGCCGGTTGGCCCAACTGCTTCGGGATTCCCCGGAGATCGGCTCGATCGAGTTGAAGGGGTTGTTCGGAACGGGGGTGACCATCACCCGCACCGCGGCGACACCGTTCGCCTCGCCGCTGCCAACGCCACCGGTGTCTCCGGCCGCCTCGACCGCACCGGTGCCTGCGCCTGCGGAGACCGCTCCGGCTCCCTCCCCCCTGAAGGAGATCCGCTCCCCGATGGTGGGAACGTTCTACTCGGCCCCGGAACCGGGGGCGGATCCTTATGTCCGGATCGGCCATCGCATCGCGCCGGGCCAGACCGTGTGCATCATCGAGGCAATGAAGATCATGAACGAGATCGAGGCCGAACTCGGGGGGGTGGTCCGGGAGATCTGCGTGGAGAATTCCCAACCCGTCGAATTCGGCCAGGTCCTCTATCGGGTGGATCCCCATGGCTGACCTCCCCGCGGACGAAGGACTGGAACTCCCCCCGTTCAGCTTCAAGCGCGCGATCGCCCAGATGGTGCAGCAGGGCGGAAGCGATCTCCTGCTCAAGGTAGGCCGTCCGCCCACGGTCCGCGTTAACGGGGAACTTGGCTCCCTCGACATGGCGCCGGTGCGTCCCGAGGAGTTGAAGACCCTCGCCGAGCAGATCATGACGCCCCGGCAGATCAAGGAGTTCTCCGAGAAGAAGGAGGCGGACTTCGCGATCGGTGTCCCCGGGGTCGGCCGGTTCCGGACCAACATCTATCAGCAGCGCGGAACCCTGGCCTTCGCCTTTCGGGCGATCCCCTATGAGGTGAAGGCCATCCACGAACTGAATCTGCCCGAGGTGCTGGAGACGATCGCCCTCAAGCCCCGCGGCCTCGTGCTGGTCACCGGGGTGACCGGCAGCGGGAAGTCGACGGCGCTGGCCGCGATGATCAATCACCTGAACCGGCATCGCCGGGTCAACGTCATCACCATCGAGGATCCGATCGAGTTTCTGCACCGGGACCAGCTGTCCAACATTTCGCAACGCGAAGTGGGAAGCGACACCATGTCCTTCAGCATGGCGCTTCGCCACGTGCTGCGGCAGGATCCCGATGTGATCCTTCTGGGCGAGATCCGCGATCTCGACACCCTGGACACGGCTCTCAAGGCGGCCGATACCGGGCACCTCGTGTTCTCGACCCTGCACACCACCGACGCCACCCAGACCATCAACCGCGTGCTGTCCTTCTACCCGCCTCACCAGCATCAGGAAATCCGGATGCTGCTCTCCACCGCGCTGGCGGCCATCGTCAGTCTCCGGCTGGTTCCTCGGTCCGACGGGACCGGACGGGTCCCCGCAGCCGAGGTACTCATCAACACCGCGGCGGTTTCGGAGAGCCTGCGGGACGTACAGAAGACGCTCAGCATTCCCGACCTGATCGCCGAGGGAATGGTCTCCTACCAGATGCAATCGTTCGATCAATCCCTGATGAACTGGTACAATACCGGAGTCATCACCTACGAAAGCGCCATGTTCTACTCCACCAATCCGAGTGAGTTCGCGCTCCGCGCCTCCGGCATCCATTCCGCCTCCTCGGCCGACCGTGATGGACTCGGCGAGGTGCAGCGAACCTCCGACCCCGCGCGCTGACCATGTTCCGGAAGGTGCTCGTCGCCAACCGCGGTGAAATCGCGCTGCGGGTCATTCGCGCATGCCGGGAACTGGGAATCCAGACCGTGGCCGTGTATTCCGAGGCCGACCGCGAATCGTTGCACGTCCGCTTCGCGGACGATGACGTGTGCATCGGACCGGCACCGGCGCGCTTGTCCTACCTGAAGATCCCCCGGCTCATCGCGGCCGCGGAAATCACGGGTGCCGACGCCATTCACCCGGGGTATGGTTTCCTCGCCGAGAACGCCGAATTCGCCGATACCTGTGCCGCATCGAACATCACGTTCATCGGCCCGACCGGAGAGCAGATCCGCCAGATGGGCGACAAGGCTTCGGCGCGGCGCCTGGCCGCCGAGGCGGGCGTCCCGACCGTGCCGGGATCCCCCGGAGTGATGCAGGATCCGGAGGACGCGCTCGCCGTGGCCCGGGACATCGGCTTCCCCGTCATCATCAAGGCCACGGCGGGAGGGGGAGGGAAGGGGATGCGGATCGCTTCGTCCGAGGACAACTTCCTGCAGCTCTTCGGCCTGGCGCAGAACGAGGCCCTCAGCGCCTTCGGCAACGGCGATGTCTACGTCGAGAAGTACCTGCAGCGTCCCCGGCATGTCGAGATCCAGATCCTCGGGGATCAGCATGGGACGGTGATTCACCTCGGCGAGCGCGATTGTTCCGTCCAGCGACGCCACCAGAAACTGATCGAGGAGAGCCCGAGCCCCGCGCTCACGGACACTCTCCGCCGCGACATGGGGGACGCCGCCGTTCGGCTCGCCTCCGCCATCGGGTACGTCGGTGCCGGCACGATCGAGTTTCTGCTCGACACCGACGGCAGCTTCTACTTCATGGAGATGAACACCCGTATCCAGGTGGAGCATCCGGTGACCGAAATGGTCACCGGGTGCGACATCGTGAAGGAACAGATCCGGGTGGCGGCGGGAGAACCGCTCAGCATCCAGGAACCGAATGGCCTGCGCGGTCACGCCATCGAGTGCCGGGTGAATGCGGAGGACCCCTACCGGAACTTCCAGCCCTGTCCGGGAGTGATCACGGCCTATCATCCTCCCGGGGGGCCCGGGGTGCGAGTGGACACCCATGTGTATGCCGGGTACACGGTGCCTCCCCATTACGATTCGCTGCTGGCCAAGGTCATCGTACACGGCCGGGACCGGCCGGAGGCGCTCGCCCGGATGGGGCAGGCCCTGGACAGCTTCATCCTGGAAGGCGTGATGACCACCATCCCGTTCCTGGCGCGGGTGATCCGTCACCCCGATTTTGTCGCGGGGAGCGTGGACACCCGGTTCCTGGAGCGGGAGTCCCAGTTGCTCCGCCCCGAGGAATGAGACTCGACGTCGCCTTCACTCCGCACGGTCTGGCCGCCAACGACGTGCATGGGCGACCGGTCGTCGTCATCGACACCCTTCGCGCCACGAGCACCATCTGCGCGGCCCTCGCGGCGGGGGCTCGGGCGGTCATTCCCGCCGCCTCCACCGAAGATGCGATCCGGATCGCGCAAAACCTCGAGAACGCGGACGTCCTCCTCGCCGGCGAGAGGAATACGGTTCGCATCGAGGGGTTCGCTCTCGGAAACAGCCCGCGCGAGATGACCCCGGATGTCGTGGCGGGGAAGACACTCGTCATGTGCACCACGAACGGGACCGGGGCGCTGCTCGCCACCCAGGGCGCCTCGGTGGTTCTCGTCGCCTCTCCACTCAACCTCGAGACCGCGGCCCGCCGGGCCCGGGAACTGATCGCCGACACCCGGTCCCTGCTCATCCTCTGTGCCGGCCGGGAATCCGCCTTTGCCTTGGAGGATGCCTACACCGCGGGGCGCCTGCTGTTCGAGGCGTTGGGCCGTCGGTGGATCCGCCGGGGCCTGAATGATGCCGCGCAGGTCGGCCTCGATCTGGTCCGCCGTTACGGGCACAACTGGACACGACCCCTCGAACGCTCCCGGGCCGGCCGGGACCTGATGAGAAACGGATTGGGAGAGGACCTCGTGGCCGTGGCGGCCGAGAGCACCCTGTCGGTGCTTCCCCTGTTCATGGAACGCCGGGTCACCCTGCCGGTGTCCCCAGGTACGGCGGCGGCCGGATGAGACCGGAGGATCGCCGGCGGCTCGGCGCGATCACCGCCCTGGTGCTCGGCGTGTTCGCCGGCCTTGCCTTGATACCCGCCATCCCGACCGGCCCGCTCGGGGCCCTCCTGGGCGGGACCCTCTGGCAGGGAATCGGTATCGGCGCCGTGGGGGTTCCCCTGCTGGGCCTGGGGCTGGGCCTCGCCGGGTTCGATCGGCTCCCGCGCCTCGACATGAAGCGGGCGGCAGCGCTCGGTCTCGGTCTGAGCCTGCTCGTTCCCTTCCTGGCCGGAGTGTTGACCGGGGTCGATGCGGAAGCCTTTCTGGGACCCTGGGCTGAATGGTCCCTCGCCGCGCGCTTGACCGGCATTCTCCCCGGCTTCGTGGCCCGGGGAATGGTGCAGGTGGTGGGGGAGCCCGGGGGAATCCTGGTGGGATTTCTGGCCCTCTCGGCGCTGACCCTGATGACGATCGCCTGGCATCCCCTCCACCGCCTGGAACGAAAGGCCGACCCCGACCCCGATCCGGAGCCCGTGCCGCGGCGCCGGGCCCGGAAAGCGCCTGCGGTCGAGGCGACCGAAGTAACCCTGGAAGAGGAGGGGAATGGGGTGATTCCGGCCTCCTTCGCCGTGGAGGCACTGGGGGCGCCGCTGACGGTACTCCCGGAGACCGAGCCGCACCCCCGTGCGGCGAAGCGGGCACCCGCACCGCCCGCGCTCCGGAAGGGCGTGGAGGACGACGAGACGGAACTCCCCCCGCTGGAACTTCTCGAACTTCCCCCCGTCACCAACGTGGCCGAAGACAGCGCGCAGCTCGACCGGCTCGGGGTGCTGCTGCTGGACACTCTGCGCACCTTCAAGGTGGACGGGGAGATCGCCGGGCGCACCAGCGGTCCGGTGGTGACCCAGTTCGAGGTGATCCCCGCCGCCGGGGTGAAGGTCAACCGGATCATGGGGCTCTCCGACGACCTGGCCATCAAGATGCGGGCGCCGAGCATCCGGGTGGCACCGATCCCCGGCAAGGGCGCCGTGGGTGTGGAGGTTCCCAACCCGACGCCGCGCATGGTCTCCCTGCGGGAACTGCTCGACACCCCGGAGTGGCAACGGACCCGCGCCACGCTTCCCCTCGCGCTGGGCCGGGACCTGGAGGGGAAGCCGGTCATCGCCGACCTCTCCAAGATGCCCCACCTGCTGATCGCCGGCGCCACCGGGGCGGGGAAGTCGGTGGCGATCAACACGATCATCACCAGCCTGGTCTATCAGTATACGCCCGCCGAGTTGCGGTTCCTGATGGTCGACCCGAAGATGGTCGAACTGTCGATGTACAACGCCCTCCCGCACCTCCGGCATCGGGTGGTGACCAACAACCACGACGCCGCCCGGGTTCTCAAATGGGCGGTTCACGAGATGAACCGGCGCTACGAGTTGCTCCATGCCAACGGGGCCCGGAACATCGGAGACTTCAACCGCAAGGTGGTGGAGGGGAAGCCGCTCCGGCATCCCGAACCGCCCCGGATCACACTCGAAACGATCGCGGCGGAGGCTCCGGATACCCCGCCTCCCGAGACGGTTCCGGTCGAGTACTCCGACGGAGTGCTCCCTTTCGTTGTGGTGATCGTGGATGAGCTCGCCGACCTGATGATGACGGTCCAGGGCGAGGTCGAGACTCCCCTCGCCATGCTGGCCCAGAAGGCGCGCGCCATCGGCATCCACCTGATTCTCGCCACTCAGCGCCCCTCCGTGAACGTGCTGACCGGACTCATCAAGGCCAACTTCCCGAGCCGGATCGCCTTCCGCGTGGCCTCGAAGGTGGACAGTCGGACCATCCTCGACCAGAACGGCGCCGAGGCGCTGCTCGGCAACGGGGACATGCTCTTCCTCCCGCCGGGCAAGAGCGAGCCGATGCGTCTGCAGGGGGCCTACATCGCCACCGAGGAGACCGAGCGGGTGATGGACTGGTTCGAGACCCGGCGCGATGCCCGGGTGGCGGAGGCGGAGGCGGGTGCCGCGGCCGAGGTCGACATCCTGGAGTTCATCCGGGCCCAGGAGGCGGAACGGGAGGGGGGGGGGCCGGCGGACGGTGGCTCGGGTGAGGAACGCGATCCCCTGTTCCGGGAGGCGGCCGAGATCTGCCTGCAGCAGCAGGGGGGCTCGACCTCTCTCCTGCAGCGCAAGATGCGGATCGGGTATGGCCGGGCCGCCCGGATCATCGACCAGCTCCACGCGGCCGGCATTCTCGGCCCGCCCGATGGAAGCAAGCCGCGCGAGACGTTGATCGGATTTGAACAGCTCGACGAATACTGCGGCTGACCCGCCGCTCCACCCGTCCCCCGCATGACCCTCGCCTCCATCCTCCGGGATCGGGTTCGCACGTCCCCCGACCATCCTGCCCTCATCGTCCGGAACGAGATTTGGACCGCCCGGCGGCTTCACGAAACGGCGGTGGGTCTCGCGGCCCATCTTCGTCAGATCGGGCTGCACCCCGGGGATCGACTCGCGATTCTTCTTCCCAACTGTGCTGAGTTCACGGTGGCCTGTTTCGCCGGACACGAGGCGGGGTGCATACTCGTCCCTCTCAACCCGCAGCTCACGGCCGACGAGCTGGGGTGGCAGTTTTCCGACGCGGGAGTGCGTTTGGTCGTCGCGTCGGTCGAGTCTCTCGGAGCGGCGCGTGGCGCTCTTGATCGGATGGGAGTGGCGGTGCCCGTGATCGCGGTGGGAGCCGTCCCCTCGGGTCCTGATCCAGGTGTGACTCGCTGGGATGAGGCCTGTGCCGCTGAACCTGTGGTGACGGGACACGACGCGGGCCCGGAGGACACCGCGCTCATTCTCTACACCTCCGGTACCACCGGGCGCCCCAAGGGAGTGGAACTCTCCCACGGGAGCCTCCTCTGGAATGCGCGTGCCGTGGCAGCGGGTTTCCTGCCGGATGGCCCGGCCACGGTGGCACTCGGCGTGCTCCCGCTCTTCCACAGCTTTGGACACACGGTCATCCAGCATGCGGTTCTCCTGGCGGGGGGCACCTCCGTGCTCCTGCCGCGCTTCACTCCGGCCGCGGCGATGGAGGCGATACATCGTCACGCGGTCACGTTCCTCGCCGCCGTGCCGGTCATGTACCTCTCGCTGTACCGCTATGTGGAGGAACTTAGGCTTCCGGTACCCGTCTCCCTTCGGCAGTGTATCTCGGGGGCGGCCCCGATGCCGGCGGAGGTCATGCGCGCCTTCGAGGCTTGCTTCGGAGTGGCCGTGCTGGAGGGGTACGGCCTGAGCGAAACGTCACCGGTGGCGTCGCAGAACCGGATCGGTCGGCCGCGCAAGGCGGGGAGCATCGGGATCCCGCTCGACGGCGTGGAGTTCCGGTTGGTGGATGACGGGGGACAGGTGCTCGGCGAGTGTGGAGTGCGGGGGGAGATCGAAATCCGCGGACCTCTGCTCATGAAGGGATACTGGAACCAGCTCCAGGCCACGGCCGAGGCGCTTCATGATGGATGGCTCCGCACCGGGGACATCGCGACACGGGATGAGGACGGGGACTACTTCATCGTGGACCGGAAGAAGGATCTCATCCTCCACGGCGGATTCAACGTGTCGCCGCGGGAGGTGGAGGAAGTGTTGCTCGCGCATCCCGCCGTGGCCGATGCGGCCGTGGTGGGTGTGCCCGATCACCGGCTCGACGAGGAGGTGGTGGCGGTCGTGGTCCTTTGTCCCGGGGTGGAAGTCGGAGCCGAGTCCTTAATTGCCCACTGCCGGGGTCGTCTCGCGCCCTACAAGGTTCCGCGCCGGGTTCTGTTTGTGTCGGTACTACCGCGGGGTCCCTCGGGAAAGCTGAGGCGGCGGATGATCAGGGATCAACTGGCCGGCGACCCCCAGGCTTCGATGCTGCCCCGCGCCGGCACTCCGGGCTGCTAACGAATAGTGTTATGCTGCCAACGCTTATCAACAAAATGCGGCAACGCAAGCCACCGCTTCCGACAGACCCGCGTTGGTCAGCATCAACGCCTGTTAGGAAGCGGCGCGCGGCACCGCGCACTACCAGCCGGTGCGCTTGATGTGGTCGATGACATGCTTGGCCGGATCGGCGTGAAACCGCTTCAGGTACGCCCGGATGGCGGCGGCGGTGCGCGCGGCCCACTCAAAGGCGCCGGGCTTTTCTCCGAGAGCTTTGAAGCTCCCGTGGTCGTAGTGATCAGCGTGAAACACCGCGTGGCGATGTTGTTTTAGCAACGTGAGGTTTGGATCGGCGAGGAGTTTGTCGACCGTTGGGTCGCTGAACTTCCATTCCTGCCATTTATCGGCGACAGCGTAGAGGGCACCGAAATGCACCGTTGCCATTGCGTCGGCGCGAGAGAATGCGGTGTTGCGCAGCTTGAGCGCTGCATCACTCGCTTCTGCGCGCGCGCCGGCATCCGCCGCATCGACGTCTTTGGCTGCGGTCGTGAACGCTTCGTAGAGAGCGTCGGCACGAAGTAGCGCAATTGAGAGCGACAGCGCCCGTTTCGTGGCGCGTTCGGCGGCGCGCATCTGAGCCGCTTTCTGGCGTTCTAGTATTGTCGCCATGCGCTGCCGTCCGCCGAAGGTTGTTGCTACGTAACGCTCAGCATCAGCGGCGGCGCGCGGCGCCCGGCCTCCTCATGCTGCTGTTAGGCGGTTACTCCTTGGAATCATCCGCCGCGCCCGCGTCCGTGTCGGGCTTACCTTTGAGCCGGCGAGACTCGAAGCGATGTAGAAAGTGGTCCAGCATCATTGGCATCTCCATCATCATCATGTGTCCTTCCTTCGACCCGGCGAACTCCTCCATAAACTGACCGCGGCCAACGGCCTTCATGACGCGACGAAGGCGGTCGATTGCCTTCTGTGCCGCCTTCTCGTCCCCATCTCGGACCTCACGGTAGGCCTCAACGATAATCTCGTACAGCCAAGGGAAATCGTCTCGGAGGAGTCCACCAAACATGAGAAGCGAGATGGGGTCGTCCCCTTCCTCGGAGACCATCATCGCCATTTCGTCAAACATCATTGGATGGAAGTGGCGGAATCGGCGGCGACGCGACCGGAGGCTCGGCTCTGAAACGGAGGCTTCGAGGTCTCGAAATCGCACGTCGAGTCCTCGGACACCGGTCACAAGCTCTTCCATGATCTCGTGCTGCGGCCTCATGTGCTTCTCGGTAGGCGCCTCGTCCGGGATCGATTCCAGTTGCTTCTCAAGCTCTGGCCACAATGCACCGAAGAGCTGCTTCGCCCGATCCTCAGGCACGCCTTGTTCCGCTGATTGGTTGAGGGAGTTGATGACCTCAGCCAAACCACCTCGCTCGACCTTCTTGGCCTGAAACTGGGCTAACGGGCCGCTGATATCGCTGAACTCCAAGTTGAAGAGCAGCGGGATGACTTTGGCGCCTTGCATAGACTTCGCAAGGGCTCCGGCCTCAAAGAGAACCCATGGAGAGCCGAGATTCTCCGGGGTCACACAGATGATGCCGAAATTCGAGGACTCAAGCTCCTTCGCCACGGCCTGGGCCCATCGGTCGCCCGCCGAGACGTCCGCCTCGGACAGCCAAGGCTTGGCATAGTGCAAGACGAGGGGCAGCCAGCCGTGCAGCGCCTGCGCAAGAAGGTGGCTCCGCTCACCACTCCAGCTGATGAATACCTTCATCTCGTCTCCTCATCGCGTGCTGGGGGTCATGTCAGACTGTCCACCTAACAAGTATTGGAGCTGCAGGGGAACATGCCCTTCGAACAGCCCATTTGTGAGAGATTGTACGGTCCGCAGCCTAATTCCGCAAGACGGCCGAGCCGGACCCCTCCGCCAGGTTGTCCACCGGACTCCGGACCCCTCGGCCTCCCCGGTTCAGGACGTGCGGGTAGATCATCGTCGTGGACACATCCCGATGACCCAGGAATTCCAGGATCGTCCCAAACAGTGGTTAGGTGAGCAAGAAGGCGCCCGCTAACGCGTGCACAGGCGGATCGTTGAACCGGTGGTCTGGTTCATTGAGGTTCTAGCCGCCGCTGTCGGCTACTGCGACATAGGGCGTGCAAAAATGAGCTGCGCGCGTCTATGAGCCAGCGCTCGTCGGCTCCATTTGGAAGTTAAGCGTTTCGTCCGTGAGTGCGCCAGTCGGCCCCGCGCCGAGGACTGGGCACTCTCGTGATCACACCAGGGGCGACCATGTGCCCTGGTAGGAACGACCCGTCTCGCAGAAGAAGGCCCATTCCGGTCTCACTGGCGGACATGGTGTAACCAGGTCGGCATTTCCGGACGCGGTAGAGCAGGGCTCGAAAACCAGCAGACGCTCCTACCTCGTTCGCGACACGGTACACATGTCGCGAGCAGGACTCGCGATAGAGACACTGCCGCCTGAGTCCGTGTGGCCAGAAGGCCCAGTACGCACGAATCAGGAGGAGAAAAAGATGCCTCATTTCCTGAACACAACGAACTCCGTCGCGACGGTCGTCGGTGGAGTAGCCCCAAGACCGAAGCACCCACCCGACCCTGCCTTGAACGTCTGGAGCTGATGAACGCCAACGTATTCCCACCCGTCGGCCGCATGGCTGGTAATGATCCCCTCGATGTGTGCGGCAAGGTGGGAGGCATCCTCCAAGTTTCCGAGAGCTGCATTGAACGGAACCACTTTGTACGTCATTGATTATCCCCTTGAGGCCGGGTTGTCGAGCAGCCGATCGAACACGCCTAACAAGTATTGGAGCTGCCGGGGGAACATGCCCTCGAACAGCCCATTCGTGAGAGATTGTACGGTCCGCAGCCTGGTTCCGCAAGACGGCCGGACCGGACCCCTCCGCCAGGTCGTCCACCGGACTCCGGACTCCTTGGCCTCCCCGGTTCAGGACGTGAGTGTAGATCATCGTGCTGGACAGATCCCGATAACCCAGCAGTGCCTGGATCGTCCGGATATCGTAGCCTCGTTCGAGAAGGTGGGTGGCGAAGGATTGACGCGACGTCGTTTCTCGCCGGAAAGAGCCACTGCCCGGACCACGACCGGCCCGCCGCCGGATACTTCGTTCGGAGCTCCGCTATACCCCCAGCCTGGTTCTGAATCGAGGCCGCCACCCGGCGCTGCTCCGCCAACCATCCCAGAAACGCACGAACATCCGAGGCGCTTCATGATGGATGGCTCCGGACCGGGGACATCGCGACGCGGGATGAGGACGGGGACTATTTCATCGTGGACCGGAAGAAGGATCTCATCCTCCATGGCGGATTCAATGTGTCGCCGCGGGAGGTGGAGGAGGCGCTGCTGGGCCATCCCGCCGTGGCCGATGTGGCCGTGGTGGGCGTGCCCGATCACCGGCTCGATGAGGAGGTGGTGGCGGTTGTGGTCCTTGGTCCCGGCGTGGAGGCCGGAGCCGAGTCCCTTATTGCCCACTGCCGGGGGCGTCTCGCGCCCTACAAGGTTCCGCGCCGGGTTCTCTTTGCGCCGATGCTGCCTCGGGGACCCTCAGGAAAGCTGTTGCGGCGGATGATCCGGGATCACCTGACCGGCGATCCCCAGGCTTCGATGCTGCCCCGCGCTGGCACTCCGGGCTGCTAACGACTTTGGGTTTCAGCGGCAGCCGTCTGGGAACTGAGCGGCCGCGCCATCCACCAATCAACATGTGGGCACGGCCGCGACGCCGGAAGAGGAGCGCCTCCCGGCTGCCAGACTGTCACCCTCTGCTAGGTGGCGTTCGGCAGAGAACGTAGGACGTACAGCAGCACGCTAGACAACGGCAGCCATGCTGGCGAGGAGTAGTCTAGATCTTGAAGAAGGGCGGCCGCGCGACAACGCACGGGAATGTTCAGAAAGACCTCGAAACTCGTGTACTCATCCCCATCTTGGTCAACGCCTGGGCGATACTCAGCTCGTGACGTAACTCGCGCACCTGCAAACTTCGGAAATGCCAAGGCTACTTCTTTCCCGTATGCTTCTGCCTCAGAAGACTTCCCGAACGACCTCGATCCCTCGAAGGCTATTGGCCCCCAGTAGGTTCCACTCAGGCCGGGCTTCTTTGTCCCCTTTGCCCAAAGCCCATCAAGGAGGTCGCGGCGGCGGCGATAGGGACTCAGCTCGAGCATCATCGCATAGTAGTAGTAGCGGAGCCCGCCGTAGACTGCCGCGACGGCCAGGCCAATCGGAAGGAGTTCCGGGCGGCCAATCGAGAATGGCAGGCCGAGGATTTGCACGTTCGCGGGCGCCACGATACTCACAGCTGCCGCAGACCAGGTCAGTAGCAGCAGACCTGTTGTCAGAGGTAGGCGACGAAGGCGATCGATATCGTAGTAGGTCATTCTAGGCACCTCGGGATGCAACGTAACGAGCTGGATTTGAGCTGCGGGGGGTGTGGCGGCAGCCGTCAGAGCCGCCCTTGCGCGCGCTTCGCCTCGGTGACCCGCCTTGCAAGCTCCTGATCAAGGAGTTCCACAAAACGCCTATTTAGGGTATGGCCATCCCAGGGCGATGACCTGGCTAGGGCTTCCCGTAGCGCGCTCGCGTCCGATACCCACCTCCGGTTGGGAACGTCTGTTGGCAGCCGGATGTCAACGACAGTCCTGCCAATGAGAATGCCAGCGGGGGTCAACAGCGCTTCCTGCATTCCTTGAAGCCATGCACGCCTCAGATTCCTGCCTGCGTCAAAGAACGTGAGGAACCGATTGATGTCAACAATGTGGTGGCCCTCGGCAAGGCCTTGGCATGAAGGTATTCCGCGTCGCAGTTCATCGAATAGATCGCGCCTGAGACCAAGGTGGATAGAGCAAAGACCAATCGATGCCAAGTGCAGGAGTCGATCGTGACCGGACCAAAGGTCAGCGATTAGCTCCTGCGTCGCTGCCCAGTACCACCGGCCAATTCCCACAAGAGGCGCGTTGTCAGGCTTATCGGGCGGGGGAGAATCGGGGGGCAGGATGCTCGGTCGGACCCCTGCTACGAGGGCGAGGAGGCCAACCGTGTCGAGGTCGGCTGCGTTCATTCTTGGAACAGCTTCTGCCGCTACGTTCGCGGCAATAGCCTCTGCTGATTCCGATGCCGAGGCAATGCGTCGGGTGACGACTTCAACGAGCAGATCACGCTTGGTAGAATCGGAGGACCGGGCCGCAGCGAGGACAGCCAGTTTGGTGGTGACGAGAACGTCCGGGTCCGCTTGGGCGTCACGTAGGCGGGCCTCGAGGGCAGCCGAATCAGCAGCTGCTTGCTCGAGACGGCCAATCCTGGTTGCAAGCTGAATGAGGAACGCGGCCATGTTGCTCTCGGCTTTCGCCACGGCCGGGCCCTTGGTGTCTCCGAACAGGTCCGTTATCCACTTGCGACCGAGCTGGGAGAGCCCCTTGACGACCCCCTTACCCACTTCGCTTAGGGCTGCAGTCGCGATGATTGTCTCGGGATCAAGGACCATAGCTGCTTCCAGGCAAGTGCTGACGACTAACGCGCCGAGTCAGCGGCGGGCCGTGCAGCGGACTGTCCGCTGCAACAGTGTGTTAGATAGCGCCTCACCGCGCCGGCTCGTCGTCGCTGCCCGCCGTCCGAACAAGCCGCCACCCGAAGCGTAACGTTCCAAGCGACTCGTCCAGCGCGGATGCTTGCTGCTGGGCGACCGCAAGATCTTCCTCCTCGGGTTGAAGCTCGTACCCGTCCACGATGTCCAGGCCCAGCTTGGCGTTGAGGAAGTGGGCCGCTCTTTCCGCGCCCGTCTCTATGTCTTCCGACCTCTGGCCGTCCTGCTTCGCGGCGTGTCGGATCGCGTGCATCGTCACGAATGGCAAGTCCCGAAGCTTCTCGACGAGCGAGGCCAGACAATTCGGCGGGTACAGCCATGCGCCGCCGTCGAACCTCTCGAACATCTCGAGAGACGCTGCCTTGGAATGGCTGAATTCGAACGCCGACACGTGGGGGACATTCTGAAAGTCGACGCCGTGCCGCAGCCGAAACGTCCATGCGTGCTGGCGGGCGGGTCTCAGTCCTGGTCCGAACCCGACTGGCTCGAAGAACTTCGCGTACTCCGGGCCGAACGCAGCCCAGTCGAAGCGATACATGACACCGGTTCCGCTCTCCATCGGACGGAAGGACCCCGCCTCGCGATCCCACCTCGCGACGGCGAAGAAGGCCGCAACTTCCACGTTCGAAGTCAGGTCCAACAATGACGTGGGGATGCCGTAGTGCTGAGCGAGACCGTGGTAGTCGACGTGGAATCCGCGCTTGTCCACTACCGCCTTGAAGGGGTGTTCGCGAAGAACAAGCTCAAGTTCCGCCACACGGAAACGCTCAAGGGTCAAAAGCGCCTTGACCTGCCACTCGTCGTCCGGTGCACCTCGAAGCAGGGATGCCTGACAAGTCGGGTAACGAGTCGTTTGGCCTCTGTACATGAAGGAGCGGTTGCCAGGGCGCCCTGGGAGATTCAGGGCCTCGCTCGGGACGATCCGCGTCGTTCCGTTCCAGTCCAGCACCTCGAACTCAAGGAACTTGCCGTAGGCCACTGACTCGTCCTGGCCCAAATAGGTCAGCGGCGGGTCAGACTCCCGGAACTCCTGCACGATATCGAGGATCGTCTTCATTGCCCTCGCCCACACTGTCGGTTGCTGTGGCGCTCTCTAACGCAGCGCGCTTCTGCTGCGGCGCGCCACTGGATTCTAATGCCAACGGGCTGAACCTGACCGCGCCGTCGGCAGGAAGCGCGGGGTAGGCATCAGTGCATCGCTCCACCAAAAGCAGTCTCGAGCGAAGTAACAAATTCCTCGGCGTTTGCGAACAGGCCAGCGTCGATCCATTCCGGCTGGCCGCGCTGGATAGGCTTCACGACGGGCCCATTAGTGGAGTAGCCAAAGGAATACAACGAGCCTGTGGAGGGATGCTCGACGAGATGGTTCCGAACTGTCGTTATGCCCATCGATCCTTTATGCGGCTTACCCAGAACCTCCCGCATCAATTTCTGAATCCTATGGGCACCGCTGTAAAAAGCCTCTAGCAACTCCTCCATTCGCCTTTTGTAACCTGGGGTCTCGGCACCGTCCGCAGAAGAGCTTCCCGGCAAATACCCGCCAACTCGTGAGTGGCTGTCAAGTTCGATTGGTACGGCTGGATCTGCAGGCTGGAGCGTGAATCCCGGCCCCGCACTGCCGAACCTGACTGTGACCTCTCCGCTGACGGGATTGCGGTGCATCACGAGTCCCTGCCCATCCTGAGCTAGCAGCAGACTATTCAGGGACACCAGCTCCGCGTATTCCGCGTCTAGACGCTGGAGCCGCGCATCCACTTCGTCAAGAGCAGCCGTCTGACTCTGTCGAAGCCGCGGCCCAACTCGACGGCGGTAGCTCTGTGCGGCCTCAACGGCTCTAGGGAAGGGGGAGGTGGTCGTCACACGCTACCTCGGTATGATGCCTAACAAGTATTGGAGCTGCAGGGGAACGTGCCCCCCGACAGCCCAGTCGTGAGAGAATGTACGATCCGCAACCTATTTCCGCAAGACGGCCAGATCCGACCCCTCCGCCAGATCATTAACCGGACTCCGGACCCCTCGGCCCCGGTTCAGGACGTCCGGTAGATCATCGTGGTGGACAGATCCCGATGACCCAGCAGTGCCTGGATCGTCCGGATGTCGTAACCCCGTTCCAGAAGGTGGGTGGCGAAGGAATGGCGAAACGTGTGGCAGGTGGCCCGCTTGCCGAGCCCACTCGCCCGGACGGCCCGGGTAATCATCCGTCGAATGGCCGACGGATGCAGATGGTGGCGGCGATGCTCACCCGTCTCCCGGTCCGTGTAGCGCCGTGCCGCCGGAAAGATCCACTGCCAGGGCCAGGACCGGCCCGCCGCCGGACTTCGTTTGGAGCCCCCCGAAAGCTCTACCCAACTTGAACTCTCGCGATGTCCGCGAGTCCACCTGAACAGCGTGGACACCGGACGGTTCCACCGACGAGGTGGAGGGTGCCCACTGAGGCCTTGACCACATCGACTGATATTCTTACATTCAGAGT
Source organism: Gemmatimonadales bacterium (assembly GCA_039794085.1). Taxonomy (GTDB): domain Bacteria; phylum Gemmatimonadota; class Gemmatimonadetes; order Gemmatimonadales; family GWC2-71-9; genus OFTM291. The sequence goes on along the minus strand of JBDIWC010000008.1, from coordinate 31,488 downwards.
ATCAGGAGAACGGTATGCCAGTCAGAGAACATGGACGCGTCGGAAAGCGCGGCACCCTGGTCATTCCGGCCGAGCTTCGGCGGCTCTTTGGGATTGAAGAGGGATCCGAGATCATCGCCGAGGAGACCCCGGAGGGCATTCTCCTGCGGCCCGCGATGACGGTCGCACTGGAGATATACGGTCCCGAGCGGAAGGCGGAATTTCTCCTCTCCAACGCCGTTGACGCCGGGGACTATGCTCGCGCCGTGGCCGAAGTTCGGGCGCTGGGCCTCGACCCCGACGCCATTCCCCATGAACGTCCCGAGAACGCCTGACCCTTGGATCGGCTGTTTCTGGACGCCAACGTCCTGTTCTCTGCTGCCTGGCGTCCGGATGCCGGCGTCCGGCGGCTCTGGGATCTTCCCGGGGTCACCTTGCTCACGTCGGACTACGCGGTGGCAGAGGCTCGACGCAACCTCACCACGGCGGACCAGCTCGCGCGACTCGACGGTCTCCTCAAGGCCATGACGGTGAAGCGGGCCCTGACCCTGGACTCGGCGCTTCGAAAGACCATTGAGCTCCGGGAAAAGGACTGGCCGATTCTGGCGGGGGCGGTCGCCGCGAGCGCCACCCACCTGATCACGGGGGACCTGCGGGACTTCGGACCGTTCCTGGGCCGGGAGGTTCTCGGTGTGCGGGTGCTGACTCCCGCCCGGTATCTCGACTCACTCCGGTGAGCGTGCCGCCATCGCCCGCACGGCGAGAGGTCGGCGAGGCACCGGGAGGAGCCGCGGTGGCTCCTCAAAGGTCGCCTCTGCCCGCGGCAGCAGGAAGCACATGTTATGCAGCCCCGGTACCGGAGCGTCGCCGAGGTCGGCTCGGACCCCGGCCGCATGTTAGGCTGCTGCGACCCTCAGCGAGGCGAGGCGCGCCCGCGCAACTGGGCTGCATGGGCAGCCGCCTTCTCGAAGACCGGCGTCGCATTGTACGCGGCCGACTGGCCCGGGGGAATGCTCAGGAACTGCCAGGCATCCCCACGGAGCTCCCGTGCCCGCAAGACGACTTGACCAACGTGATAGGCCAAATGGGCCAGTGAGCGGTGCAAGGCCTCGGACACCTGCAGCGGCTGATTGCGAATCGTGACCGTCCTGGCCAGGTCTGCGTCCGTAAGCGCCGCGAGGGTCGAGAGGAGGACCGCCCACCCCTCCTCCCAGTGCGCCACAACCTCCGTGCGGGTCACCGACCGCTCGCCGAACTCCTCCTCCCGGTTGCGCCAAGGTTTCTCGCCATCGGTGGACAGGAACTCCGTGAATCGCGAGCGGAGGTTGCCGCCGACGTGCCAGCAGATGATCGCGATGGAGTTGCCGCCACCGGGCGCCCGTGTGGTCAGCTCACGGTCGTCCACTTGGCCCAGGGCGCCCTCGGCGTAGGCTTTGTAGCGCAGGAACTCGGCGCTGATTGACGCGACGATACCAGTCATGCTCTAACTCCTTCGACGAGCCGCAGCCGAACGCCCTGCCGTTCAGCTGCAAGCGCCGCAAGCGCCCACCTCTCGAGCTTTCTCAAACCGTCGCGCGGCGTCCGGCAGCTGAAGCGGCTTGTTCGGTGGTGAACATGCAAGGCGCACAACCGGATCGGCTTGCCAAGGCCATGCCTTGGATCGGCGACGCAGTCGACAGATGGACTCGGTCGGTGATCACGAAGACTCCTTCGCCAATTCCTGTCGTACCGCAGCGAGCACCTGGTCCGCAGACGGAAGGATGCCCAGCATCGCCAGCCGGCTGCCCTCAAGCACCGTCCTCCCGTCGACCTCCACTCCGAACTGCCCGTACGGGCCACCGACCACGTCTACCTCAACTCTGAGTTCGCGCCGCACTCGCGCCGCCACACGGACGGCATGCAGGCGAGTCACTCAGTGAGCGCACGAACGAATCTGAACTCGAGTCACGCCTTGCTCCTTTGCCCTGACCTCCAACCACCTTCACCATCCTGCTCCCTTGTCCGCCGAACCTGTTTATCGGTCTCCCGCTGCACCTCCGAATCCCCGAAGAGTGTACCGCTCACAACGTAATCTGTAAAGCCTGCAGCGGGCGGCAGATCCAGCAGGTCCGCCGGGGAAGGAACGAGAGCGCGGAACGGGCCTGGGCCGCCGTGGCCCCCGCCATCCTCCCTTCCACCGCCAGATAGGTCAGGAACGCCCGCCTCTCGGCACTGCCCAGGTCACGCGGATCACACCGCCACGGAACCGGATGAATCGCCGAGCCCGCTGGAGATAGCTCTCCTCCGTTCGGGGCGAACAGTGCCGCAACCGGAGGTTCTGCTGCACCGTCCGCAGCAGCAGGGAAGTTCGAAGTTCGAAGTTCGAAGGCTTCGCGTCCTTGGCGCTCTTCGCGGTTCAATCCTACGCCGCAAGCCACGGTCGTATTGGAGGACACTCAACGGACCGTGACCACGGATTCCAGTACCTGGCTGCGGCGGCCGTCAAGGACGTGGGTGACGAGAACAGAGTAGGAGCCCGGAGCGACGCGGCGGAGAATGGTTTCATAGGCGAAGGCTGCGATCACGGCGGGGCACAAGACCGGCTGCCGGGCGGCGACTATTTCGAGAGAGACTCGACCGGCCCGTGAATCCACCGACGCACGGAAATCATAGCAAGGCTCCGGTGTATTCATGGCGCCCTCCACGACGATCGTCCCCACTTCGCCGGCGGCGCGCAATGCCGGGATCGGATCGACACCCGGCCTGACCGGCCTCGTCGAGAAATCGGGCGGTGACAGCGTCGGCCCCTGTGGGTCGCTCGAACACGCGAAGATCGTTGTACTGGAAAGCAAGGCGGCCAGGAGAGGGTGAAATCGCATCGACACCTCCGTTCCGTAGGGACGACTGCCACCAACGGCATGGTCCGCAAGACTTCACATGCTTCAGACTGCACCTCTGCATGATCGGTACCATGAAAGAAACGAGCCACCGGAACGCGAACTGCAAGTCGGGTAAATCCTTCTGGAGCAGAAGGAGTCCTGTCGGTTCGTCGAGGTGTCGAAGCGACACGTGTCGAAAGGCTCAATTGTGTGTCATATCGACACGATCGGTCGACGCGACAATCGGCCGGGTCGGTCTCGCGTCTTCTGGACCCGGCTCGCCGTACTTCGATCCGCGCGCCGCGTGTCAGGGTGCGAAGTTGTTCCCATGACACGCAAGTTCACCCCCCAGGCCGAATGGGAAGACGAACGCCAGAAGCTCGGCCTCGCCGGAGAGCAGGAGGCCCTCGCCTGGTTCACCGCCAATGGCTGGTCCATCGAGGCTCACCGGTTCAAGCTCGGCCGGTATGACCTCGATCTGGTGGTGCGAAAGGGGAGCCAGGTGGCGTTCGTGGAGGTCAAGACCCGCCGAACGGACACCTGCGGAACCCCGCTCGAGGCGGTGGGCCGGCAGAAACGGGAACGCCTGGGCCGAGTGGCCGCCCTCTGGTGCCTTCGGTTCGGCCGACCGGGGGACAGCTACCGGTTCGACCTGGTAGGCGTGACACCCACCCGGAGCGGGGGGATGGAGGTGGAGCACGTTCCCGATGCCTGGCGGCTGGGCGAGTGGTAGGGGCGGTGTCAAAATGCCCCCTTGTTTCGGATAATGTTCGGTAGTAGATTGTATTGCGTCTTCGAGTGAAGCAAAATCGGTCACATTTTATCAGAAGGAACCACCCCATGGCGGACGAAACCACGGTAACCCAGGTAACCACGGACCCGGCTCGCAAGAAGGCGCTGGGCCTTGCCATCGCCCAGATCGAGAAGACCCTGGGGAAGGGAGCCATCATGCGGATGGGGTCGGACAGTCCTCGCGAAAAGGTGGCTGCAATCCCGACCGGGGCCATCAACCTCGATGCCGCCACCGGAGTGGGCGGAGTCCCTCGGGGGCGGATCACCGAGATCTACGGGCCGGAGTCGTCGGGCAAGACCACCCTCACCCTCCATCTGGCGGCCAACGTGCAGAAGGCGGGGGGTGTGGCGGCCTATGTCGACGCGGAGCATGCCCTCGACGTGGACTATGCCCGAAAGCTCGGGGTGGACGTGGACAATCTGCTCGTGTCGCAGCCGGACACGGGGGAACAGGGACTGGAGATCGTCGACATCCTGGTCCGGTCCGGGGCGGTGGACCTCGTGGTGATCGACTCGGTCGCGGCCCTGGTGCCGAAGGCGGAGATCGAGGGGGAGATGGGGGACAGCCATGTGGGTCTCCAGGCGCGCCTCATGAGCCAGGCGCTCCGGAAGCTGGCCGGTTCGATCAACCGTTCCCGCTGTGCGGTGGTGTTCATCAACCAGCTCCGGGAAAAGATCGGCGTGATGTTCGGGAGCCCCGAAACGACCACCGGTGGGAAGGCCCTCAAGTTCTACGCCTCGCTTCGGCTCGACATCCGGCGGATCGGACCGGTCAAGGACCGGGAAACCGTGGTGGGCAATCATGTGCGGGTGAAGGTGGTCAAGAACAAGGTCGCGCCCCCCTTCCGGCAGGCCGAATTCGACATCATGTTCGACGAGGGAATCAGCCATGCCTCGCTCCTGGTCGACCTCGCGGCCGAGGCCAATATCGTGCAGAAATCCGGAGCGTGGTACTCCTATGGCGACCAGCGCATTGGCCAGGGGCGGGAGAATGCCAAAATGTTCCTGAAAGACAACCCCGACATGATGGCCGAGATCGAGGTGCGGGTGAAGGAATTCCTGGGCATCAAGGCCGTCCCGGGTGGTGACGAGGGTGATGGAGAGTGATGAACCGGTTCTGACCGGTCTGGTACCGGATCCGCGCCGGGCGGGGAGCGTCCAGCTCTGTGTGGAGGGCAGACCCTTGTTGACCGTGGCGGCGACCGTGGTGAGGGAGGAGGGGCTGACCGAAGGGATGGTGCTGACCGACCCCCTGCACGCGCGGCTCTGCCGGGCCGCGGATGCGGAGGCGGCACTCCGGGCGGCTCTGCGTGCTCTGGCGCGTCGGCCCTACGCCATGGAGGAGCTCTGCCGCCGCCTGGTCCATCGGGGGCACCCCCCCGAGGCCTCCGAGGAGGCGGTGGCCAGGGCCGCCTCCCTGGGGCTCCTCGATGATCAGGAGTTCGCGGAAACGTATGTGCGGGTCCGGCGGGAGCGGGGTCACGGTCCTGCTCGCCTTCGCAGGGATCTCCTGGCCCGGGGGGTCGATCCGGGCCTGGTGGAGCGCGCGCTGAGGATGGATGCACCCCCGGAGGAGGTCGAGGGCGAGAAGCTCCGGGAGTTGGCATCCCGCCGGGCGGGTCAGGTACGGGGACTCCCCCGCCGCACTCAGATCCGGCGCCTCACGGCCTACCTGGCTCGCCGGGGGTACTCCGGAACTCAGGTGGGGAAGGTGGTGCGGGAGGTGTTGCAGCCGTAGTTCCCTCCGGGAGGCAGTCCATCGGACGAAGAGATTCAACCACGAAAGTCACGAAAGGACACGAAAGGGGTGGGCAGGGCTTCCGTTCGTGCCTTTCGTGGTTTTCGTGGTTTTCGTGGTTCCTCTGTTGGCCCCGGTGCTCCCGCGACCTTGCGTTCAGTCGGTCCCCTGAACCCGCAACTTCGAACTTCAAAACTTCCCCCGTGCCGGATGGTACATGACGCCCGGTTCCCCCTATATTCAGGCCATGGATTCTGCCACCATTCGCCGCCGCTTTGCCGAGTTTTTCCGGGAGCGGGGTCACACCGATGTTCCCAGTGCGCCCCTCGTTCCCGCCGATGATCCGACGCTTCTCTTCACCAACGCGGGGATGGTGCAGTTCAAACGCACCTTCCTGGGACAGGACCAGCGCCCCTATCGCCGAGCCGTCTCCTGCCAGAAGTGCGTGCGAGCCGGGGGAAAGCACAACGACCTGGAACAGGTTGGCCTCACGCGACGGCATCACACCTTTTTCGAGATGCTGGGGAACTTCTCCTTCGGCGACTACTTCAAGCGCGAGGCGATCGAGTACGCCTGGGAATTCGTGACCGGCGCGGAGTGGCTGAACCTTCCTCCCGACCGGCTCCGGGTGACCGTGCACCAGGAGGACGACGAGGCCCGCCGGCTCTGGCACGAGGTGACGGGACTTCCCCTGGACCGGATTTATGGCCTGGGCGACGCCGATAACTTCTGGCAGATGGGGGACACGGGACCGTGCGGGCCCTGTTCGGAGATCTTCGTCGATCTCGAATGGTCGCCCGGATCCCCGTCCGTGACCCATACCCGAGAGGAGTTCGAGGCCCTCGCCGAGGGGGGACGGTTCCTGGAGATCTGGAACCTGGTCTTCATGCAGTTCGACCGGAGTGCCAACGGGGTGTTGACACCGCTCCCCCGGCCATCGGTGGACACGGGCGCCGGATTGGAACGGATCGCGGCCGTCATGCAGGGGGAGGATGACAACTTCCACACCGACCTCTTCCTGCCCCTGCTGGAGGAGGTCTCGCGCCTGATTGGCCGTCCCTACCCGCGGTCGATGGCGGGGGAGGGAGCCTCCTTCCGGGTGCTGGCCGATCACGCCCGGGCGGTGACCTTCCTGCTGGCGGACGGGGTCTATCCCGGGAATGAGGGCCGGGGATACGTCCTTCGGCGGATTCTGCGCCGTGCCGTGCGTCACGCATGGTTGCTGGGCCGCCGCGAGGCCACCCTGGCGCCCCTCACCGCGGTGGTGGTGGACCTTCTGGGGCCCACCTATCCAGAGATTGTTGAGAAGCGATCGTTCATTCATGACGTGGTGGCCACCGAGGAGCAACGGTTTCTCGACACCATCGAGGGAGGACTCACCCGGCTCGATGACCTCATCGCCTCGGGCCTTCCGACCATCCCGGGAGAGGAGACCTTCCGTTTGTATGACACCTTCGGCTTCCCCGTCGACCTGACCCAACTGATTGCCGGCGAACGCGGGGTCGGGGTCGACCTCGAGGGGTTCGAAGCGGCCCTCGAGTCCCAGCGTTCCCGCTCCCGGTCCGCCCGGCTCACGGCGGCGGGGTCCCCCCGGCGGCCCACCGCGACGTCTTCCGTCACCTGGATCAAGAGATCCCGGGCTCGGCAACGATTCGTGGGCTACACCGATGTCCGGGCCGAAACCGACCTCCTGGCCCACCGGCACGAGGAGGGCCGTCTCGAGCTCGTGCTGCATCACAACCCGTTCTACCTTGAGTCGGGGGGACAGGTGAGCGACACCGGTGTGATCGAGGGGGAGGGATGGCGGTTGGTGGTGGATCGGGTGACGCGCACCGAGCGCGGGACCGCGGTGAGCGGCCCCTGGAACGGGGCCTTCGAACCCACTCCCGTGGTGGCGCTGGTGGACGAGGGGCGGCGCCGGAACATCGAGCGAAATCACAGTGCCACGCATCTGGTCCACCGGGTGCTCCGCGCACGCCTCGGGGACCATGTCCGTCAACAGGGATCGTTGGTGGAGCCGGACCGCCTCCGCTTCGACTTTTCCCATCATGAGCCGGTGGCCGGTGAGCAGCTGGCCGAGATCGAGCACGAGGTGAACGAGCGCGTCTGGGCCAACGATCCCGTGGTGACCCGGGAAATGCCCTATCCGGATGCGCTGAGGCTCGGGGCCATGGCATTCTTTGCGGACAAGTATGGGGACGTCGTGCGCGTGGTGCAGATGGGGGATTCGATCGAGCTCTGCGGGGGAACCCACGTGAGCAGCACGGGAGCGTTGGGTGTCTTCCGCTTCTCGTCCCAGGGCGGTGTCGCCGCGGGAGTGCGCCGGATCGAGGCGGTGACCGGTCCGCGAGCCTGGGATCTCGTGCAGGAGATGGACCACCGGATCGCCACCGCGGCAGAGTTGCTGCGGACTCGGCCCGAACAGGTCGTGCCCCGGATTGAGCACCTCATCGCCGAGCGGGACCGGCTCGCGAAGCGTCAGGCGGAGGCCCGGCGCGATGGGGCGGGGCCGGTCTCCCTCAACACGCTGTCCATCTCGGGAATCGAGGTGCAGCACGGCGCCACCGACCTCGAGGACCGCAATGAACTCGGCGCGGTGGCAGATCGGTTCCGCAACGGTCGTTCCAAGGGAGTGCTGATTCTTCTCAACCGTGCCGAGCGGGGCGCCATTCACGTGGCCGTGACCGATGATCTGGTCCAGCGCGGGTGGAAGGCGGGGGACCTGGTGTCCCGATTGGCGGCCATCAGTGGGGGGAAGGGGGGGGGACGTCCCACCTTCGCGTCGGCGGGTGCCGGGAACCCGACGGCCCTGGGCGCGGTGGAAGCATCCATTCCGGACCTCGTGACGGAGTGGTTGGCAACTCCATGAGGGCCGCGGCGGAGTGGCTCGAACAGCGCCGGGACGGAGCCCCCCCCGACTTGTTCAGCCGGGTGCGGTTGTGGCTGGACAGAGTGGACTGCGGAGAGGACGGCGAGGATGGGACGGTTCCCGAGGTCCTGGCCCGGGCTGGGCGGGTTGCCCTCGACCATGTGACGGCCTCGGAGGGGAACCGCCCCGTGGCTCTCGACCTGCTGGCCGCGGATGCTCTCGTCACCTTTGCGATGGAGGCGTGCGCCGAGCTCTCTCCGGGGTCGCTCGCCCGGTTCGCCCGCACCACGCGACGTCCCGCGGAGCCGGGATGATCGACCTTCATTGCCATCTCCTCCCCGGCGTGGATGACGGCTCACGGTCAGTGGAACAGTCCGTGAGGGTCCTCACCCGCATGGTGTCCGAAGGGGTGACCGGAGTCTGCCTCACCCCGCACCTGAGTGCCAGCCGTGCCGAGAAGGGCATCCCCGAGGCCCACGACACCGCGTTTGAAGCCTTGCGCGCGCGGGCACCGGCGGAGGCCACCCTTTCCCGGGGAGTCGAGCTGATGATGGATCGTCCTCTGACTCCGGGGGGCGCGGCGAACCCGTCACTGCGGTTGGGTGGCACCCGATACCTGCTCATCGAATTCACCCGTCTCGCATCCGCCACAACCGTGGCGAGCGCCGTGGCCCATGTGGTCAAGTTGGGATGTGTCCCTCTGGTCGCCCATCCGGAGCGCTACACCGGATGCAGTGTGGCTGCGGTCACCCACTGGCGCGGTCTGGGAGCGCTGATGCAGGTGGATGCCACAACCCCCTGGCGCCCCACCGGGCGTGGAGCCCGGGCCCGGGCCCTGCTGGCCGCCGGTGTCGTGGATGTTCTCGCCGCCGACAATCATGGCGATGACCGCACGCTGGGATCCGCCCGCGATCGGCTCGATGCCCAGCGCGCGGGAGCGGAAGCGGACCTCCTGCTCATCCGGAACCCCGCCGCCATCCTGGCCGATCAGACGGTGGACCCCGTTCCCCCCGTGTCGATCCGCACCTCGATTCTCACCCGCGTTCGCACCCTGCTGGATGAGGACGGCTGACCCCATGTCCCCTCGTGCCGGTCCCGCAGCCCACGTGGCGGCCGCCCTTCGCTCCCTGGCGGAGAACGCGATGACCCTGGCCGGGATGCCGGAGACGTGCGGCGAAGTCGCCGAGCGGTACCACATGGCGCTCGCCTCGGGGGCCACGCTCTGGTTTGCGGGGAATGGCGGGAGCGCCGCGGATGCCCAGCATCTGGCGGCGGAGTACGTGGTGCGGTACGCCCGTCACCGACCCCCGATGCGGGCGGTGGCCCTGACGACGGACTCCTCTCTGCTCACCGCGGCCGCGAACGATCTCGGCTTCGACCAGGTCTTTGCCCGTCAGGTGGAGGCTCTCGGACGATCGGGAGATGTCCTGATTCTCCACAGCACCTCCGGGAAGAGTCCCAACCTGCTCCACGCCGCCCGGGTGGCTCGGGAATCGGGCCTGACGGTGATCGCCTTCCTGGGTGGCGAGGGAGGCCCCCTGGGCGATCTTGCCGATCTGACCGTGAAGGTGCCGGGAAGCTCGCCCGGACGCATCCAGGAGCTGCACCTCGCTGTCCAGCATGCCATTGCGGAATATCTGGAGAGTGCCTTGGTCACTGACCCTTCCGCGAGGAGTCTCGATGATCGTGCTTGAGGGCCGGACCGCGCTGGTCACGGGGGGCTCGCGGGGGATCGGGCGGGCCACGGCGCTGATGTTGGCCGAGGCGGGTGCGGACGTGGGAGTCACCTGTCGCAGCCGGAGGGCGGATGCCGAAGCGGTCGCCCAGGAGATTCGGGGGCGTGGCCGCAGGGCCTTCGTGGGAATGGGAGACCATGGAGACCCGGACACCATGCCGCGGGTGATCCGGGAAGTGACCACCGCGTTCGGGGGACTCGACATTCTGGTGGTCAACGCGGGGGTCTGGCCCCCGAGGGCTGTCCCCTTGCGTGAAATGCACCCTGAGCAGTGGGCGTCCACCTGCCGGTCCAACCTCGATGCGGTGTTTCACACGGTTCGGGCGGCTCTCCCTGTGCTCCGTCCGGGAACCGGTCGGATCATCCTCGTGGGGAGCACCGCGGGACAGCGGGGGGAGGGAGGCCACGCCGACTACGCCGCCACCAAAGGCGCCCTCCTCGCCCTGACCCGGTCGCTGGCCGTCGAATGTGCCCCTGACCTGACCGTGAACTGCGTGGCCCCGGGATGGGTCGACACCGAGATGACCACCGAGGCGCTCACCGGTCCGGAGAGAACCCGTGCCCTTGTTGGAATTCCTCTCGGCCGGATCGCCACGCCCGAGGATATCGCCGGTCCGATTGTCTTCCTGGCCAGCGACCTGGCCCGGCACATGACCGGCTCGGTGGTCAGCGTCAATGGAGGGAGCGTGCTGGCGGGATGATCCCTCGCACCGTGGTGGTGCTGACCACCGGGGGGACGATCGCCATGCGGTACGATGCGACGGCGGGGGGGAATCTCCCCGCCCTGAATGGGAGCGAACTCCTGGAGAGTGTCGGTCCGCTCCCGTCCACCCTCCCCATCCGCCTGGAGGAATGGGAGCGAGTGCCGTCCGTTCACCACGGCCCGACCGGCATGTGGGCCCTCCGGACCCGGATCGCCCAACTGGCTTCGGACCCCGCCGTGGCGGGGATCGTCGTGACCCACGGGACCGATACCCTGGCCGAGATGGCCTACCTTCTCCGGCGGACGGTGGACGCCGGGATTCCCATCGTCCTGACCGGAGCGATGCGTTCCGCATCCGCCGAAGGATCGGATGGCGCGGGTAACCTGCGCGGAGCTGTCAGGGTGGCCGAGGCCGACGCGAGTCGGGGACGAGGAACCATGGTTGCGATGGCGGGAGAGATCTTCGATGGGGCCGAAGTCGTGAAAGGCCACACCGAGGCGCTCGACACCTTCCAGGCGCCTCATGGGCAGGTCATGGGGACCGTGACGGAGGCCGAAGTGGTCTTTCACGGGCCGCCCCGCCCGAAAGGAACGATCCCCGCGCAGGGATGCGATGCTCCGGTGGCCCTCATGGTCATGGCCCTGGGAGACGATGGGACCCTCCTCGATCTGGTCCGGCCCCGGAGTTCCGGCCTTGTGGTCGCGGGATACGGCCGGGGCAACATCCCGCCGACCGCCGTGCCGGCCATCACCCGATGGCTGGCCGAGGGCAAACCGGTGGTGCTCGCGAGCCAATGCCCGAAGGGCACGGTGGGTCCGGACTATGCGTTCGAGGGAGGCGGCCGGCAACTGCTGGCGCTTGGAGTGATCCCGGCCGGACCGCGGACAGCGGCCCAGGCCCGGCTGGAGCTCGCCCTGTGCCTGTCGGCGGGCGTGCCCTATGGAACGGGAACCGCGGGATGACAACCACGGTGAGGCCCCTCGGACCCCTGCCGCTGTCGGAGCCGGTTCGGAGCATCGCCACGCGGCTCATCGAGGCCGGACAGGAGACCTGGTGCGTGGGAGGGGCGCTGCGGGATCACCTGCTCGGGGAGGAAGCGTCCGACGTCGATCTGGCCACCTCCGCCACCCCCGATGTGGTGCAGCGCCTCTTCCGTCGCACGGTACCGGTCGGGATCCGGTTCGGAACCGTGGGGGTCCTGGATTCCGAGGGGAGGTTGCACGAGGTCACGACGTTCCGGGCCGACGTGGTGACCGATGGACGCCACGCCCAGGTGGTCTTTGGCGTGTCACTCGAGGACGATCTCGCTCGGCGCGACTTCACCCTCAATGCGCTGGCCTGCCATCCGCTCACCTCCGAATGGAAGGATCCTTTCGGCGGGTACTCCGATCTGGTCGCCGGGACGATCCGCGCCGTGGGGGAACCGTCGCGCCGATTCCAGGAGGACTATCTCCGGATCCTCCGGGGCCTTCGGTTCGCCGCCCGCTTCGGCTTCACCCTCGAGCCCGACACCTGGAGCGCCGCGTGTGCGGCTGTGGATGGTCTCCGGCACCTCTCGGCCGAACGGGTACGGGACGAGTGGTTCAAGGGACTGCTCACGGCTCGCCGGATACCGGACCTGGTCCAACTCTGGCGCGATTCGGGAGCGGCGGCGATCTGGCTCCCGGAACTCCGGGGCGATGCCGCCCTCGAGGTGAATCCGGTGGTGAGGGGGCGGGATCCCGTGATCCTGACCGCGGCACTGTGTGATCAGCCGGGGGCCGTGATTCGCCGCCTCAAGGGGTCGGGTCAGGAGATTTCCCGGGCCGAGGCGATGTCCCGCGGACCGGCTGCGCCGGGGGATGCCACCGTCCGAAGTGTGCGACGCTGGCTCGCTGAGGTCCTGGAGGCGGCCGATGACCTGGTGGCGCTCGCCACTCTCCGCGAGGGGGAGCCCCCGATCTGGGTGAACACCGTCGCGGAGGTCCGGGAGCGGGGCGACCCGGTGTCCCGGTCCGATCTCGCAGTGACCGGCCGCGACTTAGGGGAAGCGGGCGTCGGGTCAGGGCCGGCGATGGGGAATATCCTCGCCCGCCTTCTCGAAGCCGTTCTGGACGATCCGCAACTCAACACCCGTGAGACCCTGCTGGCGATGGCACAGTCGTGGGTCACCCCCGAGTGAGCGGGCTCTTCGATCCTCCCGCCCCCCTTGCGGCACGGATGCGACCCCGGACCCTTGAGGAGATGGTGGGGCAGGCCGAGCTCCTGGGGCCCGGGAAGGCGCTCGGCGACTCGATTCGTCGCGGCGATGCCGGGTCGATGATCCTCTGGGGACCTCCGGGATCCGGAAAGACCACGCTCGGGCATCTCGTTGCCCGTCACACGTCCCGGCACTTTGTCCCCTTCAGCGCTGTGACCGATGGCGTGGCGCGCGTGAGGGAGGTGGTGAAGGAGGCGGAGGAACGGCGCCGACTGGGCCAGGGAACACTACTCTTCTGTGACGAGATCCACCGTTTCAACAAGAGCCAGCAGGACGCGTTCCTCCCTCACGTGGAAAACGGACTCCTCACTCTGGTCGGGGCCACGACCGAGAATCCGAGTTTTGCCCTGAACGGGGCCCTCCTCTCCCGGACCCGGGTGTGGGTCCTGGCTCCGCTGACGGTGGATCAGCTCGTCGACCTCATGCGGACAGCCCTTGCCGATCGGGATCGGGGGCTTGGCGACGCGGCACTCACGGCGGAGGACGATGCGTTGCGCTGGCTGGCCGTGGAGAGCGACGGAGACGCTCGACGGGCCCTCACCGGCCTGGAGGCGGCCGCGGGGCATGTGGGTCGAGGCGGGCATCTCGACCTCGACACCGTGCGGGCCGGCCGGGCGCATCGTCCCGCCCGTCACGACCGGGCCGGGGAGGGGCACTTCAACCTGTTGTCGGCCTATCACAAATCCTTGCGGGGGAGCGACCCCGATGGCGCGCTCTACTGGATGGCCCGGCTGATCGAGGGGGGGGAGGATCCTCTGGTCATCCTGCGGCGGGCCACCGCCATGGCCGCGGAGGACATCGGCCTGGCCGACCCGAATGCCCTTCTCCTTGCCGTGGCCGCCCGCGAGGCGTGGCAGCATCTCGGGCCTCCCGAGGGGTACCTCCCGCTCACGGAATTGACCATTTATCTGGCCGGGGCACCCAAGTCCAACAGCGTGGTGCGTGCCCTCCACGCCGCCCGGGACGCGGCGCGCACCACGCCCGCGGCCGAGGTGCCCCTCCACCTGCGCAACGCCCCGACCGCCCTGATGGAGTCGCTCGGGTACGGCGTGGAATACCAGTATCCCCACGACCTCCCCGGCGGTGTGGCCGACCAGTCGTACCTCCCAAAGGAGGTGTCCCCGCCCCTGTATGTTCCCGGCGATCGAGGGGTCGAACGGAAGATCGCCGAGCGCCTGGCGGCGTGGCGGGCTCGGAGCACGATGCACTCCACCGGGGCCGGTGAGGAAGCGGGCGAGCAGAGCAACACCATGAACTCGACGGACAAGGGGGACCCATCCGAGATCTGATTGATGTGAAGCCTCCGGTTGAGCGCGCCGTTCTGGTGGCAGCCCCGAGGAAAGGGAGCCGGGACGTGGCCGACATGCGGGAACATCTGGACGAACTGACCCGCCTGGTGGACACCGCCGGGGCGGAGGTCGTCGGCGAGGTTACGCAGCAGGTGGTGTCGCCGAGTCCCGCGACGCTGATCGGGGAAGGGAAGGTCGCCGAGGTACGGGAACGGATAGGGGAATGGGGAGCCACGCTGGCCATTTTTGATGAGGAACTGACGCCGGTCCAGGGCGCCAACCTCGAACGGGAACTGGGTATCCGGGTCATGGACCGGGCCGAGGTGATCCTCGACATCTTCTCCACCCGGGCTCAGAGTCACGAGGCGAGACTCCAGGTGGAGCTGGCTCAGTTGGAATACCTCCTGCCCCGTCTCACCCGCATGTGGACCCACTTGTCCCGCATTCGCGGCGGGATCGGATTGCGTGGTCCCGGCGAAACCCAGCTGGAAACCGATCGCCGAATGATCCGGAAGAAGATCGCCTCGCTCCGGGAGAAACTCCGGGGAGTGGAGCGGCACCGGGAAACGGTGCGATCCGGGCGCCGGTCGATGCTTTCGGCCGCCCTGGTCGGCTACACGAACGCGGGCAAGTCAAGCCTGCTGCGGGCCCTGAGCGGGGTGCATGAGATCGTGGTGGAAGATCGCCTCTTTGCGACGCTCGATACGCTGACCCGCGAAGTGGACCTGGGGGACGGGATACGGGCTCGCCTGACCGACACGGTCGGCTTCATCCGGAAGTTGCCGCACCACCTCGTGGCCAGCTTCCGGGCGACCCTGGAGGAGGTGCGGGAGGCCGACCTGCTCCTGCATGTGGTCGACGCGAGTTCTCCCGACTGGCGGGAACAGGTGGAGGTGGTGGACGGGGTCCTGGCGGAATTGGGTGTCCAGGACGTGGAATGCTGGCACCTGTTCAACAAGATGGATGCGGTGCCGGATGCGCGGGGTCTGGCCGACTCGGTGCAGCATGGGTTTCCCGACGCGGTGTTCACGACGACGGTCCGAACCGACGGGCTGCTGACGTTGAAGCGCCGGCTGCGCGAGCAGGCTCGGCGCGGGGTTCCCACCGTGGTCGTGACGCTGGCTCCCGGCGACGGAGCGGGGCTGGCGGAGCTTTACCGCCTCGGAGACGTGGTGGCGCGGGTGGATGAGGAGGAGAGCATTCGGATCACCGTTCGGCTCGCGCTCTGGCAGGTCCAGAGACTGCGGGACAAGGGCACGCCCGTGGAGGTGATCGGGCACCAGGACGAGGACGGGGAGAGAGTGAGGGTATGACGGCCCCCGCAGTGAACCCGGTGAGGGTCAGGCCCCGTCTCCGAGCAGGCAGTCCCAGAAGCCCAGGGTTCGTTCCGCGATGACGGAATCGGAATACTCGGCGAGGACACGGCTCCGGGCGGCTTCTCCCGCCTGGCGGTGACGAGAGGGCTCCGCCAGCCAGGTCTGGAGAACCAGAGCCAGATCCTCCTCCCCCGTCACGACGGCTCCCGCCGTGTCCACGATCTCCGGGAGGGCGCCGGTCCGGGTGACGATGGGGGCCACACCGGAGGCCATGGCCCGTACGAGCATCGGCGAGAAAGTCTCGGTCCAGGTCGTGGTGCTCCGGGAGGGGACGACCAGGCAGTCAAACTCCCCCCAGAGGCGATCGACCGAGTCCCGGTCCATGGCACCATGCCACACGAGGCGGGAGGCCAGGCCCAGTCGTTGGGCCAAGGTCTCCAGTTCCTCCAGAGCCGGGCCGGTTCCCACGACGTCCAGGCGCCAGGGCCCCATGACCTGGGCCACGGCCCGGAGGAGGAGGTCGGCGCCGCGCTCGGGGACGAGCCGGCCCACGAAACCGATCCGGAGTGTTGCGTCCGCGGAGGAACGCCGCCGGTCCGCGTGGCCTGGGAAAGTCACGCCGGTCTGGGGAAGAACCACCACGGGTGTGTGGGGGGCCTCGGCCTGGAGGAGGGCGGCGGCGAGCTGATTCCCGCCGATGAGGCCGACTGCCCCCAGGGTCACCTTGCGATAGCGACGATTCTCCAGGAGTGACCGCTTGCGGGGAACGCTGTCCCACGTGAACAGCGTGTACGGTATGCCCAGACGGCGGGCCTCGGCGGCGGCCACGGTGGCACCCGGGGAATCCGGCGCCTCCTCGATCTGCAACAGGTCGGGGCGGAGGTCGGACAGAAGGCGCCGGAGACTGCGACCACTCCACCGGATCGAGTCGGGGAGGGTAGGGTCGCCATCAACGTCGACGGGGGCCAACCGGACATGGCCGTCCGTGGAAGCCATCCCTCCCGGAAGGAGGGCGGTCACGTGGACCCCGAGGCCGGCGAGGGCCCGAAGCTTGCTTCGGCCGACCGGGTCGAGGAAGGTGTGGGAAAGGACGGCAACGCGCACGGGCGGTATTATCGCACCCTTGAGGTTAAGTTCCAAGCGCAAATGC
The DNA here is from genome assembly GCA_039794085.1 of Gemmatimonadales bacterium. Lineage (GTDB taxonomy): Bacteria > Gemmatimonadota > Gemmatimonadetes > Gemmatimonadales > GWC2-71-9 > OFTM291. Next base: position 14,819 of record JBDIWC010000008.1, on the reverse strand, counting down.
GCATCCTTCACTTGGCCAAGTACTATTGGCCCCGGTCGGGCGGCATGGCCCGCGTGGTTCAAGATCTCGCCGAAGCGGTCGGTGAGCTGGGACATCATGTCGAGGTGGTGGCGGTCGAGCGCTTCCTCGATCGGCATACCGGACCCCGGAGCGCGATTCGGGTCACCCGGGCCTACTCCTTCGGTGCGGTGGGTGCGGAGATCGCCCCGGGCTACCTGCGGGCCGCCTGGCGAAGCGCCGATCTCATTCATGTGCACCACCCGCACGCTCTCGCCGATGTGGTGTCGCTGCTGTCCTTCGGACGAACCCCGGTGGTGGTCACCCAACACGCCGACAATCCCCACCCCATCCAGAGGCCATTGGCCCGCCTGGTGCTTCGGAGAGCACGCGCCATCGTCGTCCCCAGCCGGGCTCATATCGCCATGTGCTGCGAGTTGGACAGGTCGGAATCCAAGGTGAGCGTCATCCCCTTTGGCATCGACACCCGGCGCTGGGAAGTGGTCCCGGCTCCGGTTCCGGGAAATCCGCCCCGGGCGATCTTCATCGGCCCCATTGTTCGATGGAAGGGAGTGGACATTCTTCTGCGCGCGCTGGAGCGGACACCGGGTCTCCACCTGGATGTTGTCGGCTCCGGACCGGACCTCAACCGCGTGCGCACCCTCAGCCAGGCCCTGGCGGTTCAGGACCGGGTGCGGTGGTTCGGCGAGTATCCCGATGAGGACCTGCCGCGCCGGATGGCCGACGCGGACTTCCTCGTGCTTCCCTCCACGACCGTGGACGAGAAGTTTGGCCTGGTGGTTCTCGAAGCGATGGCCGCCGGCCGGCCGGTCATCACCACCGCGGTGCCGAGCGGAGTGCGGGAGGTGAACGTGCCGGACCAGACCGGGTTCGAGGTGGCCGTTCGTGACGTGGAGGGGTTGGCCACCGCGATGCAACGCCTGGCCGGAGACCCGTCTCTGCGGGAACGGCTGGGTCGCGGAGGGCGCACCCGGGTGCGGGAACAGTTCAGCCGGGAGCAAATGGCCCGACGGCACATTGCCCTCTACTCAGAAGTTGTGGAATCCCCGAAACCCCCGCGCGAGGAGTGAATCCCGGAGTCAGGCTTGGTCAGGTGCGGACGGGGGGGGGGAAGGAGGCTATACTTCGTGAAGTGCGGGCCCTTAGCTCAGTTGGTTAGAGCAGCGGACTCATAATCCGTCGGTCGTGGGTTCAAGTCCCACAGGGCCCATTGGTGGAATCTCAGTACTGGAGATCTCCAACGCTTGGTACCTAGCAGGCTTTGCGTTATATTGTTCCGCACAGGTTTCCTTCATTCCGTTCAGTCTCCCACAGGAGGTTGTCCTTGGCTTTCCGATGGAAGGGTATCAGCCGGATCGACCAGCCGTCGAAAAACAACTACGGGTGGTTCGTGCGGATCGCCTGGAAGGGGCGGTTGCACAGCAAGTGGTTCGCCGATGGCAAGCGGGGCAAGCAGGCTGCCCTGAAGGAGGCTGCCAAGTGGCGGGACGAGACCGAGGCGCGCATCGGCAAGCCGGCCACCGACCGCATGGTGGTCTCCAAGGCCCGGAACAAGCACGGCATCCTCGGAGTGGCGTGGGACGCCGAGCGCAAGTCCGCCACCGTGGCTTATGTGCCGAAGAAGGGGGGCCCGGTCAAGCGGGTCTACATCTCCGGCAAGGACCTCGGGTACCGCAAGACCATGGAGGAGGCGAAGCGGATCCGGGCTGAGCTCGAGGCCGGCATGTACAAGGGAACAGCCGGAACGGCTCCGAAGAAGACGACCAAAAAGGTTGTGAAAAAGAAGGCCGCGAAGAAGCTCGCCAAGAAGAAGAAGGCGACGAGTCGGAAGAAGTAGGGCCTCCGTCGAAGACGCACTCTCGCCCCGGTTCCTGTCGGCGCCGGGGCGGGAGTCGTGTCATCCCATCCAGCGGGCTTCCCGGCTCGTGTATTCCAGGGTCCCTCAGTGGAGTCGCCGTCGGCCAAACTGTGCATGCGGCCGACCCACGATTCGTCTCCACCACCAGTGCAAGCCCCTCAACGCCACCTTCTTCGTGGAGTATGATGCTGATTCCCGCCCGATCCGTCTCCCTCTGTCGCTCATGGGCGTGTCTCGTGGTGGCTGGGGCACTGGTCACCCCGTCGTCGCCCCTCCTTCAGGCGCAGAGTACGGCTCGGGACTCCGCCAATATCCACGACGAGGCCCGCCAGGCTCAGGCCTCCTTCGAGTTGAGACGACGCAGCATGCTGCCCCCTGGAAAGGGGAACGGCGGGAAGTGCGACGAGAATTTCGGAGGGTTCTGCTACTGGTACGAGGGGCATGATGCCCCTCTCCCCGAGGAACCCCCCGCGGTCAACGCCGCCCGCCGGACCCTGCTCGAACGGTTGGCCGAATATGCCGAACGCCTCCCGGGGGACGATTGGATCGCCGGCCAGCGGGTGCGGTATCTCGTGGAAGCGGGGGATCCCGAGGAAGCGACCCGCGTGGCCGAGGCGTGCAGGACACCCTCCTGGTGGTGCGAGGCGCTGCGCGGCCTGGCCCACCACGCGGCCGGCCGGTACGCCGCCTCGGCCGCGTTCTATGATCGGGCATATCGGCGGATGACCCCGGCAGGCCGGTGCATCTGGGAGGACTTCAGCCCGCTCTACCGGCAGGGTGAGAACAGCCGCTACCTCAACATGGACTGCACCCAGCGGCGGGCCATGAACCGGCAGTTTCTCTGGCTCGCCGATCCGTTTCTGGGCGACACGGTCAACGACCTGGAAACCGAGATCCGGTCCCGGCAGGTCATGAACCGCCTTCTCGAGAATGCGGCCACCGCCTATGGGGCGCCCTTTTCCCAGGGCGAGGGAGACATGATCCTCCGGTACGGGTGGTCCATCCGGTTCACGAAAACGGGGAGCGGAAACCGGACCCAGGTCCAGGGATACGAGCCGCGTCCCGCCTACACGGTCGCTCCTGAGGAGTGGTGGTGGGAGCCCAATGGTCCTCCACCCCCTCTCGGCCCGTTCTGGGATCTCGATGCCGGGCGACCGCACCTTCGCTACGCCCCGACCTGGATCCACCGGATGGTCACTCCGAAGGAGACCCAGGCCGCCCTCTTCGAACGGGGGGATTCCACCCTGGTGGCAGCCGTCTACCCCTCCCCCGGACCTCCCTGGTTTGGTCCCGGAAGCCTGGCGGTCCTGGCACTGGCCCGGGATCCCAACACCGCCCCCATCGTCCACCGCGCTCCGCTTCGAAATGGAATCGCGCGTCTGATCGGCGCCGCTCCCTGGCGCCCCCTCCTGGTGGATGTGGCGGTCCGCGACAGTCTCGCCGATGCCCTGGCCCGGGATCGTTACCTCGTTGAACCCCTGCGGGACAAGATGGGACGGCTCGCCTTCGGGATGAGTGACATTCTCTTTCTCGAAGCCGACACCTTGCCAACCCGGTTGGAGGAGGCGGTGGATGTGGCCCTCACCACGACCCGTGTCCCCGTGGGAGCCAACATCTCAATCTTTTGGGAGATGTACGGGTTCGGAGCGGGGCCCGTCACCCTCTCGTTGCTGGCGGTCGAGGCGGGGAAGCCGGTGGACTCGCACCTGGGAGCGGTCCGGGAGATGCCGGAGGGGAAGACCCCGCTCCGAATCGACTGGACCGACAACCGGGAACGGTGGGGGGACATCGAAGCGTCCTCCCTCGGGGTCGACCTCTCCCGGCTCGCCAAGGGCCGCTACCAGCTGGTGGTCGAGGCGAAGCTCTCCAACGGGTTCACCGCCCGCACCGTGCGTCCCTTCGAGATCTTCGAGGTGAAGGGCAAGTAAACCAGTGGCTTCGCTGGGCAGAAAGGGAACCCGATGGGAAGGGCCGGGAGCTTGTCGGACGCCCGGAACCGGATTAAGATAGGTCCCGCCGGGCGATTAGCTCAGCTGGTTAGAGCGCGCGCCTCACATGCGCGAGGTCGGGGGTTCGAGCCCCTCATCGCCCACTGCATTCCCTTCGGTTCCCGGCGGATCCCTTCGTACATCGGTTCGTAGGGGCCCTCACCCCCGGCCCCACCCCCGGCCCCTCGGGGTGTTCGTGTGGACATCCTGTCGAGACCCGTGTTACCTTGCCTGCCATGCATCGCCTCCGCCGGTCCCGCCTCCCCGGCGCGATACTCCTGCTGGTTCTCGGCTTCGGTGTTCTCCTGCCGGAGATCGGGCACAGTCTGGCGCATCGCCATTCGGAGGCCCACCTCCAAGCCCCGGGGGGGGACGGCCACGGTGGTCACGGCCACCATCACGACGGCCCGGAAGCCGATGAGGTCCACGGCCAACCAGACATGCTGGCCGTCGGTACGCAGACTGTGGCGGTCCACCCGCACTTCGAGCTCCACCCGATAGCCCCCACCAAGCCTTCGCTTCTCCTCGCCCTCGCCGCCGGGACCGTGGCCGAGTTCCTCCTGGACGCGACGGAACCTGCATCGCCGGTGGCGCTTTCCCGGAGTCGGCCCGTGCTGATCCTCCGAAGTCACGGACCCCCACTTCCCAGCCGAGCTCCCCCCCTCTCCTGACACGCGTCGGGCACTCCGCACGAGTGTCCGATGACTTCGAACGCACCACGGCCACACCGTCTCTCCGGTGAATGTCCGGGCGTTTCGGTGTCGCGGGCCACCGCCCGCCAGCCACCTTTTGTCAGGGAAAGAAATGGGTATGACTCTACCGAACCGCATGCCTCTGTGGGCGGCCGCCATGATCGTGATGGTGGGCCACCCCCTCGCGGCCCAAATCCCGGCGAACGCGCCCGCCCGGCCGCTCACCCTGGCCGAAGCGCGAGCCCGAGCCCGCCAGGCCAGTCCGGAGCTGGTCGCCGCGCGTCAGGCCGTCGCCGCCTCGGTCGGACGCGAGCGCCAGGCCGGTGCCTGGCCCAATCCCACCCTCTCCTATGCCCGCGAGCAGACTTCCCGGTCGAATGAGACCAACGCGCAGGACATCGTGACGCTGGAGCAGCCGTTCGAGATCGGTGGCCAGCGCGGGGCCCGTCGCCGAGTGGCCGGCCTGGAACGCGAGGCAGCCGAGGCCAGGCTGGCCGCGACGAGGGCCCGAGTGGACTACGAGGTGGCTCGAACCTACGCCGCCGCGGTGGCGGGCCAACGACGTGCCACCCTCGCCGAAGGGGCTGCGCTTGCGTTTGAATCGGCCCGCCGGGTCAGCCAGGCTCGGCTCGCCGACGGCGACGTCTCAGGCTACCAGCATCGGCGGCTCCTGCTGGAAGCCGCCCGTTACGCAACGCTCCGATCGGAGGCCATGATCGCCCGGGACAGCGCACTCCGCGCCCTCTCGCTCCTGGTTGGTGGTTCGGGCCGGTACGACGCCCTCGGGGAGTTCCTGCTGGTCGACACGGTGACGCCGGCTCCGCTCGACCTGTCCGTCGATTCCCTCGTCGCCATGGCACTCCGCAGCCGGACCGACCTCCGGGTGACCCAACTCGAAGCCCGGTCGGCCGCGGCGAACATTCGGGTGGCCGGTGCGGGACGCACTCCCACGCCGGTCCTGATCGGCGGTTACAAGGGCGAGCATCCCGCCACGGGGGAGTCGTTGCGCGGCTTTGTCGCCGGGGTGAGCCTGCCGCTCCCGCTCTGGGACCGCCGGGGTGGGGCCGTCACCGAGGCACGGGCGGAGGCGGCCCGCTACGACGCGCAGGTTGAGCTGGCCCGCCGGCAGGCGGTGCGCGAGGTCCAGGACCTCTACGCCTCACACCAGGCCCTTGCCGGGCAACTGGCCGAGTTGCAGGAGCAGCTGGGGGACGAAGCGGTAAAGGCCCAGGAGGCCGCCGCGGCCGCCTACGCCGAAGGCGAAATCTCCCAACTCGAGTGGCTCGATTCGGTGCGTGCCTATCAGGAAGCTGAAACAACCTACGCCGCCCTCCGGGCGGAATACATCGCGCGCCGCGCCGCGCTCGAACGCGCCACCGGCGCCCCGCTCTTGTGAGGAACCCCATGCCATCCATTTCCCAGCGGACCAGACCCCTCGTGGTGTTCCTTCTCGGAGCGGCTCTCCTCAACGGCTGCGGCCCGGACTCCCAGGAGGGAGGCGCTGCGGGGGACGGAGCCGCCGAGTCGGCCGGTGGTGCGGTGACCCTCTGGACCGACTCGACCGAGCTCTTCATGGAGCACCCGGCCCTGATCGTCGGTGCCCCCGACAAGTTCGCCGTGCACCTGACCGATCTCACGGACTTCGCGCCACTGCGCTCCGGTCGCATCACGCTGCGGTTCGAACCGAAGGCCGGGGGCGAGCCCCTGGTCGTCGTCCAGGAGGCGCCACGCTCACCCGGCATCTATGGTCCCTCGCCGGAATTCACGCAGTCCGGAATCTATGATCTCACGATCACCGTCGAGAGTCCGCAGGTGCATGACGTCCTCGTGGTGCCGGGGCTGATCGTGTACCGCACGGTGGAGGAGGCGCCCAGAGACGAGGGCGGTGACGCGGGTGGCATCAGCTTCCTCAAGGAGCAGCAGTGGAAAACGCCGGGGTTCGCCACAGCCTTCGCCGCCATGGGCCAGGTGACGGAGTCGTTCCAGGCGTCCGGCCAGATCATCCCCGCCGCCGGCCGCATGGCCCGCATCTCGGCCCCGGTGGCAGGGATAGTCGAGGCCAGTGGCCTGGCCCAGTCCCCGGCACCGGGGCAGCGAGTGACCAGTGGGCAGCTGCTGGCCGTGCTGACGCCGGCGCTCGGTGAAGCGGGGAGCGCATACTCCCGGGCTCGTGCCGAACTCCGCGAGGCCGAGGACGAGCACGCCCGGGCGACCCGACTCTTCGCCGTCGAGGCAATCCCGGAGCGACGGCTCCACGAGGCCACGATCCGGCTGGGAGCGGCCCGCGAGGCCCTCACGGCATTCGGGGGGAGCGCGGTTGCACGGGAGGACGGTCGGATTGCGATCCGCGCGCCACTGAGCGGCGTCGTGGCCTCACGTACCGTGGCGCTCGGGAGCCGGGTCGAGGCCGGCGCGGAACTGTTCACCGTAGTGGACCCGTCCGTCCTCTGGGTCCAGGCCAACGTGCCCGCGGCCGAGGCGGCGCGGGTGAGTGCGGAGGGCGAAGCCAGCTTCCGGATACCCGGAAGTGACGCGGCATGGCGGGTGCGCCGGACGGTGTCGGTCGGGAGCGTGATCGACTCGGTCTCGCGCACCGTGCCGGTGATCTACGAGGTGCCCAACCCCGACCGGGCGCTCAAAGTCGGCATGAACGCGCAGGTCGCCGTCGGGACCGGCCGCCAGGTCGACGGGGTGGTGATCCCCTCCACCGCGGTGCTCGACGAGGACGGGCGATCCATCGCCTACGTACAACTGGAGGGGGAACTGTTCGAAAAGCGCGTCCTTCAGCTCGGCGGCAGCAGTGGGACCCGCACCCTCGTGCTCTCGGGCATCGTGGCGGGCGAGCGGGTCGTCACCGGCGCCGCGTACCAGGTGCGTCTCGCCTCGCTGTCGACCAGCGTTCCCGAACACGGCCACGAGCACTAGGTGGCGTTCCAACTTTTTCCGCCGAAGGGAGGTATTGCCGAGTGCACTACACATCCGTGCTGTTGAGCGCGCCTGACGAGAAGTCCTCCACGGTCCCCGGCTTGAAAGCCGGGCTCGGCGGGCTCCGCCCGACGGGCCTTGAAAGGCAGATGCCACCGCCAGTCCTTCAGGACCTGTCGCCGAAGGTGCCGAGCCGGGGCTTCAGCCCCGGAAAAGGGCGCGATCTCCGGACTCGGCTTGCGTCATGCTTGGCCCTAACTGGTGCCATTAGGTTGGAACCGCACCAGGAGCGATCATGCTGAACAACCTCATCGCGTGGTCGCTCCGCAACCGTGTCCTGGTGCTCGCCGCGGCTGCCATCCTTTTGGTGGCGGGCTCCTGGACGGCGTCGCGGATGCCCGTGGACGTCTTCCCCGACCTTACCGCACCGACCGTCACCGTGCTGACCGAGGCGCATGGCATGGCGCCGGAGGAGATCGAGGCGCTGGTCTCCTTCCCGATCGAAACGACCGTGAACGGTGCCACCGGCGTCCGGCGAGTGCGCTCCTCGACGGCCCAGGGCATCTCGGTGGTCTGGGTGGAATTCGAGTGGGGCGTCGACATCTTTCGGGCCCGCCAGATCGTGAGCGAAAAGCTCCAGACCGTGGCCGGAGGCCTGCCGGCCGGAATCAGCCCACCGGTACTGGCGCCGGTCTCCTCGGTCATGGGCGAGATCATGATGATCGGCCTCACCGGGACGCAGTCACCACAGGAGCTCCGGACGGTGGCGGACTGGACCCTGCGGCGCCGGCTTCTGGCCGTGCCGGGAGTGGCGCAGGTGATTCCCATCGGGGGGGAGGTCAAGCAGTACCAGGTCCATCCCGACCCGGCCAGAATGCTCGCCACGCATGTGACGCTGCAGGAGGTGCTCGGTGCCGCCGCGGGCTCGAACCGGAACGCGTCGGGTGGCGTCTACATGGATCGTGGCCAGGAGTATGTGATCCGCGGCATCGGCAGGGTGCAGCACGTCGAGGACATCGCCCGGACCGTGGTGGCCGTCCGGGGCGGGGTACCGGTGCTGCTGAGCCAGGTGGCGGATGTGGTCGTGGCCGCCGCACCCAGGTTCGGTGAAGGGTCCGTCAACGCCGAGCCCGGGGTGGTGCTGGCGGTGCAGAAGCAGCCGGGAGCGAACACCCTGGAGCTTACCCGGCGGATCGAGGCCGAGCTCGCCGACGTCCAACGAACCCTGCCGGAGGGGATGGTCATCCGGTCGGATCTCTTCCGTCAGGCGAGCTTCATCACGGTGGCCATCGAGAACGTCCTCGAGGCGCTGCGCGACGGCGCCATTCTCGTGGTGGTGATCCTGTTTCTCTTCCTCTGGAGTTTCCGCACCACCGCGATCTCCGTCGTGGCGATTCCGCTCTCGCTGGTCGTCGCGATCTTCGCCATGAAACTCCTCGGAATCACCATCAACACCATGACCCTGGGCGGCATGGCCATCGCGATCGGCGCCCTGGTGGACGACGCGATCATCGACGTCGAGAACGTGTTCCGGCGGCTCAAGGAGAACCACCACCTGCCTGCCGACCGGCGTCGGCCCGCCCTCCCGGTGATCTACCAGGCCTCCCGTGAGATCCGGGCGTCGATCGTCAACGCCACGCTCATCATCATCGTCGTCTTCCTGCCGCTGTTCTTCCTGAGCGGGGTCGAGGGCCGGCTGCTCCAGCCGCTCGGCTTCGCGTATGTCGTGGCGATTCTGGCTTCGCTGCTCGTCGCGGTGACGGTGACGCCGGTGCTGTGCGCCTACCTGCTGCCCAACGCCAGGGCCGTGCAGGAGGAGCGGGAGAGCCGGCTGGTGCGCTGGCTCAAGGAACGGTACGCCCGGACCCTCGACCGGGTGCTCCATCGGCCCCGTCAGGTGCTCGCCGCGGCCGTCGTGGTACTGGTCGCGACCCTGGCAACCATCCCGCTGCTCGGCTCGTCCTTTCTCCCGGAGTTCAACGAGGGCGCGCTCACGGTGTCAGTCGTCACCGTGCCGGGGACGTCGCTCGCGGAGTCCGGCGCGATCGGGCGACGGGTGGAACAGATCCTCCTCGCCAACCCCGCGGTGGAGAACACCGACCGACGCCAGGGCCGTGCCGAACTCGACGAGCATGCCCAAGGGGTCAACGCCGCGGAGATCGACGTCACGCTCAAGGAGGGCATCCGGAAGGAATTACTCTTCGAGGAGCTCCGGCGTGAGTTCTCGGCCATTCCAGGCACCAACGTGACCATCGGGCAGCCGATCGGCCACCGGATCGACCACATGCTCTCGGGTACCCGGGCCAACATCGCGGTCAAGATCTTCGGGCCCGACCTCTACGAACTGCGACAGGTAGGGGCTCGGGTGCGGGACGCGATCCAGGGCGTGGCGGGCGTGGTGGACCTGCAGCTGGAACAGCAGATGGACGTGCCGCAACTCCAGATCCTTGCGAACCGAGGCGCCATGGCGCACTACGGCATGACCGTGGGGCATCTCGCCGAGGCCATCGACGTGGCATTCAACGGGGAGGTCGTCTCCCAGGTGCTGGAGGAGGGACGGAGCTACGATCTCGTCGTCCGCTTCCCTCCGGAGCTGCGAGGGAATGCCGAGACGATCGCGGGCGTCATGTTCGACACCCCGACCGGGCAGCGGGTTCCCCTCTCCCAGCTCGCGACCGTGACGGTGACGCGGGGCCCGAACATCATTTCCCGTGAGAATGTGCAGCGCAAGATCGTGGTGCAGGCGAACGTGGCGGGCCGCGACCTGGGCAGTACGGTGGCCGAGATCCAGGAGGTCGTCGCCGAACAGGTGACCCTGCCGCCCGGGTACCATATCGTCTACGGAGGCCAGTTCGAGAGCCAGAACGAGGCGACCCGGGTCATCGGTGCTCTGTCCCTGCTCTCGATCGTGATGATCTTCCTCATCCTCTACGCTGAGTTCCGCTCCGGGCGCACCGCGGCCCTCGTCATGGCAAACCTGCCGCTGGCGTTGATCGGAGGTGTCGTCGCGGTGCTGCTGACGGGAGGTGTCGTGAGCATCGCCTCGCTCGTCGGTTTTGTGACGCTCTTTGGAATCGCGACCCGGAACGGCATTCTGCTGGTCGCCCATTACCGGCATCTGCTGGCCGAAGGAGTCCCGTTCCAGGAGGCCGTGGTCCGGGGATCGCTCGAGCGGCTCTCCCCGATCCTGATGACGGCACTCACCGCCGGACTCGCGCTGCTTCCGCTCGCACTCGGTGGCGGAAAACCGGGCAATGAGCTTCAGACGCCGATGGCGATCGTGATTCTGGGCGGCCTCATCTCGGCAACGGCGCTCAACATGGTGGTGCTGCCGGCCCTGTACTGGCTGTATGGGGAGCAAACCGTACTCTCGGCTGAGGAGCGGGAGGCGCCGGACTGGCTGGAGCCTGCGGGCGCCAGGGTGTCGACGCTGGCATGACGGCCCGACCGACCATGGCCGTGCCGCCTCACATTGGGCGTGTTGCTGCTCTTTGAGGCAATGGCGCTGATCTGGCTGGTGCGGGAGACGGCGCTGTCGCGGGCCGAGTGGCAGGAAGAGCTGACCGTGGTTGGCCCTGCGTGCTGCACGCGCCGAACGTGACGGACCCACGTCACCGCCTCGTGGTGGCGGGCCTGCTCGCGGCCGCTCTGTCGTCTCCTGGGCAGTCCTTCGGGATCGCCTTTTATGTCGAGCCGATCCTGGCCGAGCTGCCGGTCTCCCGGACGGTGCTGTCGGCGCTGTACGGCCTGGCGACGCTGCTGGCGGCCGCAGCCCTCCCCGTTATCGGCTCCTTTGCGGACCGCTGGCCCTCCCGGCGGATGATTCCCGGAGCCGTCGCACTGTTGGGCCTTTCGCTTGCCGGGCTGTCGCTTGTCTCGGGCCCCGTGGGGCTTGTCGTCGCCCTCATTGGCCTGCGCCTCTTCGGCCAGGGCGCGATCGGGCTCTCCACCATTACCGGGGTGTCGCGGCTCTACCCATACCATCGGGCCAAGGCGCTGGCCGTGGCTTCGCTCGGCTACCCGGTGGGCGAGATGATCTTTCCCGTCCTGCTTGCCGCCAGCATCGCTGCGCTGGGCTGGCGCTCCTCGCTGCAAGTCCTCGCGGTGGTCTATGTGACGGTGGTGTTCCTGGGGTTGCGCGGGTTGATCCGGCCGGAGCCCCCCGCTGCTGTCCCCGGCACTGCCGGAGCCCCCTCGGGTGACACCACCACGCGTTGGACGATGCGGATCGTGCTCCGCAACTCGACCTTCCTGACGGCGCTCGGCGCCTCGGCGATCCCTCCCCTGGCCATCACCGGCGTGCTCTTTCATCAGATTGCGCTGTTCGAGCGATTGGGCTGGGGGGCAGGCGCCGTTCCGGGCGCACTGGCGGTGTTCGCCGTTGGCGGGGTGTTTGGCACGGTCGTCGCCGGTGCGTTGCTGGATCGCTGGAGCCCACGGTGGGGGTTCCGTCTTGCGGCCCTCGCCGCCCTCGCCGCGATCGGCAGCGCCCTGCTCCCGAACCTGTCCTGGCCAGTGTTCAGCGGCGCGATCGGGTTCGCGAGCGGTCTGGCCAGCGGTGCAAACGGGTTGATCTGGTCTCACTACTTCGGGGTGGAGATCCTGGGCCGCCTCAAGGGCACCGTGACGGCGGTCCGCAACGGCGCCACCGCGCTCGGGCCGCCCCTCCTGGCGATCGGTTTGAGCCTCGGCGGGACGGCCAGGACAGCACTGTTCTTCCTGATCGTGATGTTTGCGCTGATGGCAGTGCTCGCCTGGGCTCTGCCGCGGGACTCTGACACGGAGCCACGGTAGGTCGGGCTCGGTCGGTAGTGGCTTGGAATGGCTCGGTGAAATGGCAGGCAGGATCCCGGTGTGTCATCCCGAGACGTCGCCGGAAGGCGACGGCGAGGGATCTTGACGGCGCGTACTGGTGGCTCGCGTGGGCTCGTAGCCCGGGGGGGTGTTGCTTGTCCCGGGCTCACGCCCCGGCTCGGCAGGGAGCGGTTGACGCCGCGGCAGCTCGAAGGTCAGCGGGCCGTGGCGGCGGCGGTCCGGGGGTCGGGGATCACCAAGCGGGCCAGTTGACGCACCTGAACTCCGTTCGCTGCGCGCTCGCCTGGGTCGGAGCGAGTCGCAACAGCGTGGTCATTTTATGGGAGGCCCTGGTTATCCAGGAATGGGTTCTCTCCACCACCCATCGGCGGGCCCGCTTCCTGGGATCCCTCTGCTTCTCTGCCTTCTCTGCCCCGCGGCACTTGATCCCGTCCCTGTATCCCCTCCGCAACAACAGCTTCCGGCATCGAGAACTGTCGTATCCTTTGTCCAGGCAGAGGGTCTGCGGGCGGCCGGGAACCGGTTTCGGGCGCCGGATCACCATCCGGCGCAGCAGCGGCTCAAGCCCCTTCTGGTCGTGCACGTTGGCTCCGGTGACGACGAGGGAAAGCGGGACCCCACGCCCGTCCGTGAGGACGTGACGTTTCACGCCTTTTTTTCCCCCGATCCGTGGGATTGGGCCCCGTGGCTTCCCCGCCCAGCGGCGCTTTCCCCGAGGAGCTGTCCGCCGACTGCCAACGCCAGGCAATGCCTGCCAATTCATCATATTCGGCCAGCCCAGCTTTCCAGAGGCGTTTCCAGACCCCTGCCCGCTCCCATTGCTGGAAGCGAAGGTGCAAAGTGCTTCCGCTTCCATATTCCTTCGGAGCCGCTTTCCACTGACAGCCCGTGCGCAGAACATAGAGGATTCCGGCAAACACCCTCTGATCAGAGATCCGGGGACGCCCACCGCCCGGTTTCTTCGTCCGTCCCCACCTCCGACACGACGCCTTTGGCTTCGGAAGCAAGGGTTTCACCCGCCTCCATAGCGCATCCGACACTTCCCATGAATGCATGCCGCCGCTCCATGCCTGAGGGGAGTTTACCCTGACATGGAAACATAACTATGTGTTAGGATAAGTTATAAGTTCGACGCGAATTCGAGGTGCCGCGCCGTGCGCTCCACTGCCCACCTTGAATACCGAGGTGCGTCGGTGCTAGGTTTGGTGCATGGACGCGATCCGAGTCTCTGACCTCCTTCACCTAAGCCTTGAAGAGCGCCTACAGCTCGTTGAGGATCTGTGGGATAGCATTGCGTCGGAGGCGGAGGCTCGCCCTGAGTCACTTCCGCTCAGCCAAGCGCAGCGCAAGGAGATCCGGCGCCGCTCCGCCGGCCACCGAGCGAATCCTGCATCAGCCTCTCCTCTCGACGAAGCACTCGAACGCATCGAGTCGACCCTTCCTTGACCTCGCGGGCGCTATATCGGCTCGTCATCCGGCCCGGAAGCTGAAGTTGACGTTCAGGAAGCCGCCCGATGGTATGAGAGTCACGAACGCGGGCTCGGACGGGAGTTTCTGCGAGCCTTCCGCGTTGCGACCGCGCCGCCACGCCAAAACCCGCTGCTGTACCAGATCGTCGAAGCGGAGGCACGGAGGGTGCTACTTCGGCGTTTTCCGTATGCGGTCATCTACGAGATCGACGATTCCGCTGTGGTGATCCTCGCGTGCATGCACTTCGCGCGGGACCCGCGGGAATGGGAACAGCGACTTCCTGGTGAAGGGGAGGAGTAGGCGCGATTTCTACCGGTCCGGTGCGCCTAACAATGGCAGTGCAGGGGATGCGGAGCTTGGCATGATTGCCGGGTCCTGCTCGACACCCTGATGGCCGTCATGATCCTGGGCGGGCTGATCTCGGCGACGGCACTCAACATGGTCGTGCCGCCGGCGCTGAACTACGGGGGGAGCCGCCGGTAGTAGGGAGGGCTCCGCCCGGGGCCGGCGGCGACCCAATCGGCAAGGACCGTCCCCTGGCAATGGCGTACCGCGCCCCGGCGCGTGAGGGTCATTCCCGGCATGAACTGGTGGACGGCGGCGAGGTGAGGATCGAGATCGGCACGCCCTTCCACCAGACTGAACCGGTCCCGGAAGAGGACCCCGTCCACCACGGCTCCATCGAGGAGCCCCCCGTGCCGCCGCATCGGGATGGTGACGAGAGAACCTCGATTCCTCCGGGGTACCGGATGACGATCCCCCCGCCCGGGATCGGATCGATCGTGGAGCCCGCACCCCACCACGAGGCCCAACGTAATGTGTCGTCAACGGCATCGTCGGGACGGTCGAGAGCGGCGTGGACTAGGGCCCCGGCGGGCGTCGTCAAGTTCAGCCTGAATCGTGAGACGGTAGAGTGCATCGTCCCACATCATTGTCCCTGCGATGGGTCTGAAACCCTCGCCTTCAGGCGACACCTTTAGGTTTTACAATATGGCCTTAAACTCTGTCGCATGGAACGTTACCGTACAGGTCCGCACACGCGCTATGATCTGA
>JBDIWC010000007.1:0-114675 GCA_039794085.1 Gemmatimonadales bacterium | reverse complement strand
TAAGGTCGGAAGGAATCACCACAGAGAACACGGAGGTCACAGAGGGTCTCCGTATGATCTCCATGGCTCCACGCTTCGCGCGCCGAGACTGGGATTTTGTTGTTGGGGGTGGCGGGGCCCCCATCCTGCCGATGCCCGGGCGCACGGGATCGGGCAAGGTCGGAAGGAATCACCACAGAGAACACGAAGGTCACAGAGGGTCTCCGTATGATCTCCATGGCTCCACGCCCCGCGCGTCGAGATCCGGATTCTGTTTTTGGGGGGTGGAAGGGCCCCCATCCTGCCGATGCCCGGGGACCGAGACTGGGAACGCCTCGTGGATGCCGTCAACCCTCTGCGTCCTCCGTGTTCTCTGTGGTTCAATCCGGGGTGACGTGGGGGGTCACCACAGAGGCCGCGGAGGACACGGAGGGTCTCCGTGTGATGTCCATGGCTCAACGTCTCGCGCGCTGGGATCAGCAGCTTTTTCTGTGGGGGTGGAAGGGCCCCCCATCATGCCGATGCCCGGGGGTATGGGATCGGGCAAGGTCGGAAGGAATCACCGCAGAGAACACGGAGGTCACAGAGGGTCTCCGTGTGATCTCCATGACTCCACGCTTCGCGCGCCGAGATCCGGAGCTTTTTTTGTGGGGGGTGGCGGGGCCCCTCTCCTGCCGATGCCCGGGCGTAGGTGATCGGGTAGGGCGGGAAGAAATCACCGCAGAGAACACGGAGGTCACAGAGGGTCTCCGTGTGATCTCCATGACTCCACGCTTCGCGCGCCGAGACTGGGATTTTGTTGTGGGGGGTGGCGGGGCCCCTATCCTGCCGATGCCCGCCAATCCGAGACGAGGAGCGTGTCGTGGATGCCGTCAACCCTCTGCGTCCTCCGTGTTCTCTGTGGTTGAATCGGGGAGAAGGGGGGGGCGTCGAGATCTGGAGTTTTTTTGTGGGGGGTGGCGGGGCCCCCATCCTGCCGATGCCCGGGCGCACCGGATCGGGTAGGGCGGGAAGAAATCACCGCAGAGAACACGGAGGTCACAGAGGGTCTCCGTGTGATCTCCATGACTCCACGCTTCGCGCGCCGAGACTGGGATTTTGTTGTGGGGGGTGGCGGAGCCCCCATTCTGCCGATGCCCGCCAATCCGAGACGAGGAGCGTGTCGTGGATGCCGTCAACCCTCTGCGTCCTCCGTGTTCTCTGTGGTTGAATCGGGGAGAAGGGGGGGGGGGTCGAGATCTGGAGTTTTTTTGTGGGGGTGGCGGGGCCCCCATCCTGCCGATACCCCCCAATCCGAGACGAGGAGCGTGTCGTGGATGCCGTCCACCCTCTGTGTCCTCCGTGTTCTCTGTGGTTCAATCCGGGGTGGGTGGGGGGGGGGGCGAGGGCCCAGGTGAGGGCGCCCCGGCACCGATCGTGCTGGAATTGGTGGAAGGGGGGGCCCACGGGCCGTCCCACATTCATGCGGAACCCCAAGGAAGGGCCGCCCCATGACCATGATCCGATTTCCCCAGGCTTTGCTGATTGCGTCATTTCTGGCATGTGCCGGCTCCCCGGTGGACAATCCCATCGTCGGGATTCCCCGCCCCCCGGGAGGGGGCGTCTCAGGCGGGGACAATGGAACTCCGAGCCCCGCTCTCGCCTTCGAGTGCGACCGGGCCCGCGCCGAGTGGGTCTGGTGCGACGATTTCGACCGCGACCGGCTGGGGTCGTACTTCGAGGTGAGCAATGCCGGTGGTGCCTTCGTTCGCACCGAGGGGGCGGGGCAGGACGGCTCAGCGGGGATGCGGGTCACCTTCCGCCGGGGCATGGTGGATGCCGGCTTTCTTCACCTGGCCCTGGGAAGGACCCCCCAGTCCTACTCCCGCCCGGCCGACGCCGGGACTGCGGTCCATCGGGAGCTCTGGTGGCGCGCCTGGGTCCATTATGGCCCCGAATGGACCGGCGGCGGGGGCGTCAAGCTCATGCGCATTTTCAACTTCGCATCGTCGCGCTCGTGGGCCCAGGGGATGATTGCCCACGTCTGGAGCGGTGGACCGGGGGACCAGCACTTGGTCCTCGATCCCGCCTCGGGATACTCCACGAGCGGTCGCCTGGTGAGCATCAAATACAATGACTTCGACAATCTCCGCTGGCTCGGCTCGGTCCGCACCTCCCCCGTGTTCGCCCCCGGGGTCGAGGGCCGGTGGCTCTGCATCGAGACCCATGTCCGGCTCAACACCGCCGGCCAGGCCAATGGCGTGTTCGAAACCTGGATCAACGGCCGCCGGGAAGCGGGGCGCTCCGATCTCGACTGGGGTGGCCCCTGGGATGAGTACGGCCTCAACGCGCTCTATCTGGAGAATTACTGGAACGACGGCGCCCCCGGGACCCAGACCCGCACCTTCGACAACCTGGTGGTGAGCACCGCCCCGATCGGATGCATGTAGGGCTGCTGTCATCGCGAGGTGGTCATGCCCTCACCCGGCGCTTCGCGCCACCCTCTCCCGGAGGGAGAGGGTCCTCTGTTTGCCCTTCAGGGCATTCACGCGCAGCGTGGATCGCGTCGGCTTCAGCCGACGAGAACCGGGCGCCCCGTTGGCCACCCGGCCCGGTATACCCGAGTGATCAGTGCATTGGGGGAGGTTCGCGGACCCTTCGTGGGTATGGTTCTTGCCCGGGAACGCGAACCCTGGTTGACCTTCGCCGAGCGTAGTCTCCGGGACAGGAAATGAGTAATCGACCCGACCTCACCGTGGTTCTGGCGTCGCCCGGGCCGGGGGCCAGTCCGGAGCGTGCCATCGAGGCCCTCCTCGCCGCCACCCGGGACGCCCGCCTCGAGGTGATCCTGGTCGGCGACTCGGCGACCCGGGGCCTCCTCTGGCCCGACGGGACCCGGGTGACCGTGATTCCCACCCGCACGGGGACCCTGGTGCCGGTGCAGTGGGGTGAGGGTCTGCGGGTGGCAAAAGGCAATTACGTTGGGTTTCTCTCCACGGATTTTCTGGTTCATCCCACCTGGGCCCGCCGCCTGCTCACCGAACTCGAGCGTGGGGAGGGGGAGGGGGTGAGCGGCGCCGCGGGCGGGATCGGACTCGCTCCCGGTGCGGGCCCGGCCACGGCGGGAGTCTATCTGGCGCGGTACTCGGCGTTTCTGCCGGGGCCGGCGGGAGCCCCCCCCGTCCGCACGGCGGAGATCCCGGGCGACACGGCGATCTACCGGCGCGAGGACCTTCTGCTCGATCCCGACCTGCTCGCCCGGGGGTTCTGGGAGGTGGAATTCCACGCCCGGCTGAGGTCGCGGGGCCGACATGTCGTGCGGGTCCCCGACGTCCTGGCGGATCTTGCGGGGCCGTCGGCGCTGATGTCAGCCATGACCCGGCGATACCGGCATGCGAGATTGTACGGCGGGGCGCGCGTGCGCCAGTTCGGACATCGTCCGGGGGCCATCACCCTGGTGGCACCGTTCGTGCCTTGGATTCTGACCGGGCGCGCGATCCGGCGCGCGGTCGGCAATCGCTGGGGCCGTCGGGCCATCCCGCTGGGTGCTGGGCCGCTCCTGCTCCTGTGCCTCGCCTGGGCGTGGGGGGAGGTCCGGGGAGCATGGAGCGCCACCGACACACCATGAGGGAACCTGGATGACCGGACCGATGATCTTTTCCCGCGAGTACGATGCGCACCTCCGGACGCTGGAAGCCCTGTCCTGGTGGAACGCGGGGATGCGAGATGTCGCGAAGATGCTGCTCGCGCGGGGTCACCTTCCGAGCCGGGGGCGGTTGCTCGATGTGGGGTGTGGCTCCGGACTGACCATGAGCTGGTTCAAGGCGACATGGCCCGGGTGGACGGGAACGGGCATCGATGTATCTCCCGAAGCCCTCCGTTCCGCTGGTGAGCACGGCGAGAGGGTCTGCGGGGCGTCCGCCCTGACCTTGCCCTTCCCGGACCGGAACTTCGACGCCGTCGTCTGCCTCGATGTGCTGCAGCACCTCCCCCTGGACGGAGGAGATGTGATGGCCCTGCGGGAGATCCGTCGCGTGCTCCAGGTCGGGGGGACGCTTCTGCTGCGGACGAACGCGCAATCCGTTCCTCGCGTGGCCGATGATCCGCGACACAGTTTTCACAAGTACTCCCGCGCTGAACTCCGCGGCAAGCTCGCCGCCACCGGATTCCAGGTCATTCGGATCGGACGGTTGAACGCCCTGCTCGGTCTGGCCGAGATTCCGCGGGAACTCCGTGCGCACCGGCTGGCGGGCAACGGGTATGTGGGTCACCTGGGGCAGGCGCCGAAGCCCGGAGTGTCCTGGCGGCTCAAGCGTGGGTGGCTCCGGGTGGAGGGCGCCCTCGTGGCGGGGGGACTCTCCCTGCCTCTGGGACGGACGCTCCTGGCCTTGGCCCGGGCCACCCCCGATCGCGGATCATGAGTGTGCCCGAGGTCACCATCGTCGTGCCGGTCTTCAACGGAGCCTGGCACCTCGCAGCCTGCCTCGATTCCCTGGTGGCTCAGACGTGGATGCACCGGGAGATTCTGGTGATGGACGATGCCTCGACCGATGAGACACCACGGATCGCGCAGGCGTATGGCGATCGGATCGGATACGTTCGGCAGGAGCGGAACCGGGGCCAGTTCCCCAATGTGGAGGACGGGATTGCCCGGGCGCGGGGACGCTATGTCGCGGTCTTCCATGCCGACGACGTCTACCACCCGGAGATCGTGGCCCGGGAGGTCGCCTTTCTCGATGCCCACCCCCAGGTCGGGGTGGTGTTCTGTCTCGATCGGTTCCTCGACGCCGCCGGCCGGGAGTACGGACGCCTCGCCGTGCCGGCATCCCTGCGCGGGAAATCCGTCCTGGACTACCCCACGGTCCTCAATGGCATCCTGGAGTTCAAGAACGTTTTTCTGCCGACGCCCGGTGCCATGGCCCGGGTCGAGTGCTACCGTGCGGTGGGAGGATTCCGCACCGAATTTGGCAGCGCCGCCGACCTCGACATGTGGTTGCGCATGGCCAGGCACGCTCCGGTGGGGTTGCTGCAGGAACATCTCTTCGGCTACCGGCACTCGGCGGGGAGCCAGGGACAATCCTATCAGGCGCTTCGGACCGAACCGGAGAACTACTTTGCGGTGATGGCCCGGCACTTGGACGAGCACGGTGCCGCGAAGGTCACGCCGGTCGCCCGGCGTGCCCACGCCGCTCACCGGGCGGTGGACCACCTGCGGGTGGCGGTGAACGCGTACATCCTCGGTCGCCCGGAACAGGGTCGGTCCGTGTGGAAGGGAGTGCGGGTGCGGGATCTCCTGGGAAGCCGCCGGATCAGGAGGCCCCGGCACCTGGTGCTCTGGGCGATTCTGGGAGTCCTGTTCCTCCTCCCCCGCCTCCAGGCCGCGGCGAACCTTCTGCACTGGCGGTACTATCGGAGGCTGCCGTGGTGGACGGCCTCGGCATGACGCCGGAGGTGACCCTCTTCATCGATCCTCCGTCCCACCACTTTCTCGGGGATCGACTCTTCGAGGCGGAGGCGGCTCGTCTGGGGGGGGACAACCTCCTGGCGCCCCACATCGCCGTGCGCGACCACTTCCGCGCCCACGGCATTGCCGTGCACACCGCGGACGCCTTTCCCCGTCGGGCCACCCGAATCAATCTCCTGGTTTCCCTCGGACGGGGAGATGCCGCCCGAACCTGGCGGGACGACCCCCGGCTCCGTCGGAGCGCGTACTTCGCGATGGAGTGTCCCATCGTCGAGCCGACCCTGTACCGGGCTCTGCCGGAAATGGCCGACCTCTTCGCCCGGGTGTACTGCTGGACGACGGGGGACTCGCTTCTGCCGTTCACCGGGACTCCGGTGCATCCGCACCGGTTCTTCTGGCCCCAGTCCGTCGACGCCGTGGACCTTCCGGTCTGGTCCCGTACCGATCGGCAATTCCTGGTGATGATCAACGCGAACAAGCTTCCCCGCCTCCGCGACCGGGAGTTGTACACCGAGCGGCTCCGGGCGGTGGCCTTCTTCCACTCCTTCGGCGAAATCCACCTCTACGGGAAGAACTGGGATCGCATGCCGAATCGGGTCGGCCACACCTGGGTGCCCGCCACCGCGCGGCGGCTCCAGGGGTGGCTCTGGCGACACTGGCAGCGGGTGCGACCGCATCCCCTGTACCTGGCCACCCGCGAGGCGAATCGTGGACCTGTCGATCGCAAGATCGCCACCCTGGGCCAGTACACCTTTGCCCTGTGCTTCGAGAACATGCGCCTGGACGGCTGGATCACCGAAAAACTGTTCGATTGCCTGGCGGCGGGGACGGTGCCGATCTACTGGGGAGCGACCGACGTCGAGGAATGGGTCGATCCGGCGGTCTACGTCGACATGCGGCAATTCCCCCGCTACGACGAGTTGCGCCGATATCTCCACGGTCTCGGCCCGCGGGAGATCGCGGCATACCGGGACGCGGGCCGGGAATTCCTGGCGTCGCCTCGCTTCGACAGGTTCCGGATCCGGGCCTGGGTGGACCGGTTCCGCCGGATCATTCAGGAGGATGCCGGAGTCGTGACGTGACCCACGTTCTGGTTCTCTCGCGCAACTACCCGAACCGGGAGTTTCCGGTACTGGGATTGTGGACCGAGCGCCTGGTCCAGGCCGCCCTGCCGGTGGCGGACTGCACCGTGATCGCGCCGGTCCCCTGGGCCCCGCCCCTGCTCCGAGCCCGGGGTGCCCAGCGGTTTCGAGCGGTGCCGCTTGCCGAGCGTGGGGTGGGGGGAGTCAAGGTGCTCCATCCCCGGATCCTGGTGCCGCCCGGACACCGCTTCCACTCGCTGGATGCCCGGTTCCAATACCCTGCCGTTCGTGCCGCCGCGGCCCGGATCCACCGGACCCACGCCATCGATCTGATTCACGCCCACTTCATCTACCCCGAGGGTGTCATGGCGGTCCGGCTGGGGCGGTCCCTCGGCGTGCCGGTTGTCACGTCGGAGCATGCGCTCTGGGTGCCCTGGTTGCACGCCTGGCCCGCGGTCCGCCGGCAGGTGTTGCGGGCGGCTCCCGGGATCGCGCGGATCACGGTCGTCAGTCAGGCCGTGGGGGAGACGGTCCGGACCATCCTCGGTTCCGGTGCGGCCATCAGCCTGCTACCGAATGTGGTGGATGAGACCGTGTTCACGTTGCCCTGCCCGGACGAGTCCTTCGATGCGGACCAGCTTCTCTTTGTCGGGGCGGTGCGGCGGGTGAAGGGCCTCGACGTCCTGGTCCGGGCCTTGGGCCTGCTGCGGACGGAGCGGCCCGCTCTCCGGCTCGTGGTGGTGGGAGAACCGTTCTATGCCCACTGGGGTGGGGATGAGTCGGAGGTCCGGCGGCTCTGCCATGACCTGGGTCT
This sequence comes from Gemmatimonadales bacterium, assembly GCA_039794085.1. Lineage (GTDB taxonomy): Bacteria > Gemmatimonadota > Gemmatimonadetes > Gemmatimonadales > GWC2-71-9 > OFTM291. Next base: position 107,357 of record JBDIWC010000007.1, on the reverse strand, counting down.
CGAGGACCGGGTCACGTTCGCCGGTCCGGCCTCCCCTCTGGAGGTTGCCGCCGCCATGCGGAGCAGCGCCGCGCTGGTGGTCCCCTCCCGGCGGGAGAGCTTCTCGGCGGTGGCCCTGGAGTCCCTCGCGTCGGGGACGCCGGTGGTGGCCACGCGCTGCGGGGGGCCTGAGGATTTTCTCAGTGAGGCCACCGGGGCCCTCGTTTCGCCCGACGACCCTGCCGCCCTGGCGGAGGGGATCCGCCGGGTCCTGGACCGTCGGGCGGAATTCTCCCCGGCGACGCTCCGCCGTGTGGCGGTCGAGGGATATGGTCTGGCGGCGTCCACTGCGCGATTGGCGGATCTGTATCGCGAGGCCCGGACCCCCTCCGCGGGGAGATGAAACCACGAGGGGCCGCACCTCCACTGCGGGTCACCGTTCGGTCAGCAATTGCTCCAGGTGGTCTGCGACCTCGGTGCGCTTCTTGGTCTCATAGTACCAGGCGATGGTACTCTCGAGGCCTTTCTGGAACGGCACCCGGGGCTCCCAACCCAACCGGGTTCGGGCGAGCGTGTTGTCGCACACCCGGTTGTAGGGCCCCGTCGGCTTGGAGGGGTCCGGGAGCAGTTGTGCGTGGTGGCCGGTTGCCTCCAGCACCATGCGGGCCGCGTCGAGCACCCGGGTGCGTTCCATGGTCCCGAGGTTGATGGCGGTTCCGTCGTGAACCTTCTCGGCGGCGAGAATGGTCCCCTCCACGATGTCGCTGACATGGGTCCAGTTGCGGATCTGCTCCCCGGTTCCCCAGACCACGAACGGATCCTGGCCAACGAAGGCCCGTGCGATCATGGCGATCACCGCGTGGTTTTCCAGGCAGCGCGGTCCGTAGGCGGTGAAGTAGCGCAGGGAGGCACTCCGCAAACCATGATCGCGGTGATAGGCCTGGAGGGTGAGCTCGGCCATCAGCTTGGCCCAGCCGTAGAGATTGTCGGCCGCGTAGGGTGGCCGGACCAGGTCCTCGGTGAGGTACAGGACGGCAGACGGGTCGGTTTGCAGGTGATCGGGATAGACGCAGCCGGAGGAGGCGTAGGTGAACTGTTCCACCCCGGCGCGATGGGCAGCCCGGATGACCAGTCCATCCAGGGCCAGGTTGGTGGCACACGCGGACTGATGCAGGTCGATATACCCCCGGCCCCCGTGGTTCGCCGCCAGGTGAAACACCTGGTCCATCCCGCGCACCGCCCGGTCCGCCTGCCCGGGGTCGAGGAGGTCGACCTCCAGGAACTCCACGTCGCCCCGGTCCAGGTGGGTTGCCAGGTTCTCCCGGCGGCCGCTGGAGAGGTCATCGGCGACGCGGACGGTCGCCCCGCGGGCCAGCAGGGCGTCCACCAGGTGCGATCCGATGAACGAGCATCCGCCGGTGACCAGCACCTTCTGCGCGGTCCACTGCATGGTGTCTCCCGTTCGGGGTGAGGCACGCCTCACGATGTCAGATTAAATGACGCACCGGAGGCGCAATCCCCGTGCCACCCGGGGGTGCCGGGTTCAGGTTGGGACGCCCCGTCGGGGACGGAGACCGGTCCCCCGATGCGCAACGACTCGTACATCGCCAGGACCAGGGCCAGACTGTCCCGGTTGGTGGCCGCCGTCGCCCGGGGAGTTTCTCCCCGCTCCAGGGCGGTGAGGAAGTCCCCCAGGTGTTGCGCCGTCGCTCGGGCAAAGGGATTCATGGGATCGGTCGCGAGGAGCCGCGACCGGGCCCCGCACCAGAGAACCGCCCGCCCTCCCCCGGCGACCTGGACCTCGGCGAATGGTCGCTTGCGCCCCGGATGGATTCCGGTGGTCACCTGGAGCGCTCCGCCGATGGAGGTGTGGATCGAGCCATGTTCACCATCGAGGACAAGATCCAGATAGCGGGCGGGTCCGTGGCTCGCGCGATTGAGCACGACCGAGGCCGATCGCCCGTCGGCGAATTCCAGAATCGACAGGAGGATCATCTCGGAGCCCTCCGCGCCTCGGGGTCGGGGCTGGTGCGCGTAGATCTGAGTCGGGGTCGCGCCGAAGAAGAACCGCACCAGGTCGAAGACATGAATGCCGAACTCGATCCCGATCCGGCGGCTCATCGTGCCGCGCCACCCCGCCTCGGTGGCCGGCGTCGGATGCATGGTGTGGGTGGCATGCAGGTGGAGCAGGCGCCCGAACGCCGGCGTCTCCAGCTGCGCCCGAGCCGCGGCGTGGATGCGCATCCAGGGGAACTGGTTGTTGATCACCACGTGACGGCCGGCCCGGGCCGACGCCTCGATGACGCCGTCGATCTCCTCGAGTGTGAGCGCCGCCGGCTTTTCGAGGAACACGTGGCAGCCCGCGTCCAGTGACATCTCCGCGTGGAGGCGGTGAAGTTCCGGAGGGGTACAGATCGCCACCAGATCGGGCCGGGTGCCGGCCAGCAGGGCGGCCGGATCGGCGAAGACCGGTCCGATGCCGGCGCGGGTGGCCCACGCCCGGGCGGCGGGGTCGGGGTCCGCCCCGCCCACCACCCTCAGGCGCTTGCGCAGCCGATGCCACGCCGGAAGATGGATGTTACGGGTGGCCGCGCCCAACCCGATGACTGCCAGCCGCCTCATGCGGGCTGCTCCCCCCGGGCGAGCGGCACCAGGAGATCGAGATAACGGCGAGTGATCAGCCTCCAGTCATAAGGGGCCGCCCGTCGCGGTCCCTCGTGCCGCATGCGCTCCCGCACGCCTGCATCCGCAAGCACGCTGCGGATACCGGCCGCGAGGGTGGACACTCCCGCATCCGGAAGCAGCGTGGCGACTCCGCCAGCGAACTCCGGAAACGCGGTGTTGTCGAGGGCGATGACGGGGGTGCCACAGGCCATGGCCTCCAGTACCGGCATGCCGAACCCTTCGTAGGACGAGGGATACACCAACAGGTCAGCGGCGTTGTAGAGCAGCACGATCTCCTCGTGGTCCAGGTGTTCCAGCACGACGACCTCCCGCTCCAATCCCAGGTCGGTAACGACCCGGGCAAAGGGCGATGTTCCCGGGAGCGCGGCCCCGGCGATGACGAGACGATGGGGAAGACCCTCCGCCTTGAGCCGGCCAAACGCCCGGATGAGCGCCGACAGGTTCCGGCGCTCGGTGGGCTTGCCGACATATGCCAGGAAGGGGATATCCCCGCCCAGGCGGCGCCGACGCCATGCCGCAGCCACCGCCGGGTCGGACAGGGGTCGAAATCGGGTCGTGTCCACCCCTTCCGGGATCACCTGGATCCGCCCGGGGGACATCCGGTAGTAGCGGACCATGTCGCGGCGACTGTACTCGCTCACCGTGGAGACACCCGAGGCACGCCACGCGCTCAGCGTGTACATGAGGCGCGTCTTCTGTCGGGTCCACCAGGGGAAGGCTTGCGGAAACCCCTCATACGACCCATGGTGGATGAGGAAGGTCGGGCAGCGGGTGGCGAGCGGGATGATGTAGCTCGGGCAGAGCAGGAGGCCGTCCCGTCCGTGGACCCGCGGGAGTACGAGCTGTTCCCACAGCCCGTGGGGGAGCCGGGAGGGTGCGACCACATTCCGTGCCCTCGGGGGGAGCACAATGTCCGCCGGCAGCGGAAGGGGCGAATAAACCCGGATGTCGGTGAAGGGGTGATCGAGTTCCCCGAGGCATCGCAACAGGTTCTCCAGGCAGCGAGCGACCCCCGATCGCGCCACCACCAGACGAATGCCATTGATGCCCAGAATCACCGTTGTTCTCGTCGCCGGGGGAAGAGGAGAGTGCTGACCAGGCGCAACACCCTGCGGTCCCTGACGGTCACTAGAGTGCGATCGCCGCGGAGTTGCAGGAATCATACCGCGGGGAGCCGCCATTGTGATAATAACGTAGGGGGCTGGTGGCGAACGACCGGTCCCGATTGCGCCGAGCCTTCCTCGTCCGGGCCGAGAGGGCCCACAACTTGCGGCTCCCGGTGAGCACCCCGAATGGCCCGGTGGTGGTGACTCCGCCGAATCCGGTACTGACCAACCCGCTGTGTGACATGGAGACGCCTTGCGAGTCTCAACAACCATTCTGATCAACCCGCCGAGTCCCCCCGGCTACGTGTCCAACAAGGACTCGATGGGTGGATTTGGACAGCTCTACCCGAAGGGAGCACCCCCCTTTCCCCCCCTGGATCTCCCCTGTCTGGCTGCCACCCTCTCCACCCATGGTCATTCCGTGGCGGTGGTCGAAGCGGTGGCCTTGGGATTGTCGTCGGCGGAGGCCGTGGCGGCTGTCACGGCGGAGGCCGGGGAACCGGGGACCCTGCTGGTGGTGCGCACATCGCTCCCGACCATCGATGCCGACCTGGCCTTCTGCGAACAGCTGCGACGGCGGCTTCCCGCGGCCACGCTGGTCTTGTACGGTCCCGCGGTCGGTCCTCTTCTCCGCCACATCCAGACGGTGGGATCGGTCGACCGCGTTGTGCTCGGAGAGGCTGACCAGCCGGTGCTGGATCTGGCACGCGGGCTGCCCCCGGGCGAGGTGGCTGGACTGGCCTGGCGCGAGGGGGATGAGTGGCGTCAGACGCCCCCCCGGACGGCGGAGCGCGACCTGGATCGCCTCCCCTTCCCGCGCTGGGATCTGCTGCCTATCGACCGGTATGTGATGCCGCGCTCGTCGGTGAGCGGGACCATGCGCTTCCTGCCGATGCTGTCGTCGCGCGGGTGTCCTTTCGGCTGCAATTACTGCCCCTATCCGGTGGGCCAGGGCCTCCTGTGGCGCCACCGCAGTCCCGGGAACGTGGTCGATGAGCTGGAGCATCTCGTGCGCGACCTCGGGGTGGAGTTCGTGATCTTCCGCGATCCCCTCTTTTCGGCGAATCGACAGCGGGTCGTGGAGATCTGTGAGGAGATCGTCCGACGGGGAGTCACGGTGGAGTGGCGTTGTGAAACCCGGGTCGACTGCCTCGACGAGCCGACGATCGCCGCGATGGCCAAGGCGGGGTGCACCGGAGTCAATTTCGGCGTGGAAAGCATCGACCCGCAGGTCCAGAAGAACGTGGAGCGGAAGCCGATCACCGAGGCCCGGTTCATCGAGACCATGGGTACCCTGCGCCGCCACGGCATCGCCACCTTCGCGTTCTTTGTGGTGGGCCTGCCCGGCGACACCATCGACACCATTCTCCGCAGCATCCGCTTCGCCCTGCGGCTCCGGCCCAGTTGGGTCCAGTTCACGGTGGCGACTCCCTTCATCGGAACCCGGCTCCATGACTGGGCCGCCGACCTCGGCCTGATCGCGCCGGACCACTACCGGATCGTCAGCAGCCACGAGGGCTCGATCGGGAATGAACATCTCTCGGCGCGCCAGGTCCACCGCCTCCACCGGTTTGCCCAGGTGCTCCAGCGGAACGTCATGAATCGCCGGGGGGTGCTCAAGAACGAGCGCCGCCACGATCTGCCCTATCGCTGTGCCCACAGCGTGGCGGATGCGGTCTCCAGCCTCGCCGGCCGGCTCCTCTTCCTGGCCGGAAGCCTGGTGCTGAGGGCCACCATCCGGGGAACCCGCCGGGGAGCCGCCACGGTGACCCCGAAGGCTCCCAGGGCGACCCCGATGCGGATGGGACGGGCCTCGGGGTGATCCTGGTCACCGGCGGAACCGGATTCATCGGCCGCCAGCTCCTTCCCACTCTGGTTCGCGAGGGGCGTCCGGTCCGGATCCTCTCCCGACGCGACATCCCGGGCGGGCTTCCGGCTGGATTCGAGGTTGCGCGGGGTGACCTTCAGGACCCCCGCACCCTTTCCCCCGCCCTGTGCGGAGTGGACACGGTCATCCATCTCGCGGCGCATGTCCCCGCCGACAGCGGCGATCATCCCGCTCTCCATCACGTGAACGTCGAAGGAACCCGCGCCTTGGCGACCGCCGCGGCGACGGCGGGTGTCGGGCGGTTTGTCCATCTCAGCAGTGCCGGAGTCTATGGCCCGGACCGTACCTGCCGGCCCCTCACCGAGGATGCCCCCTGTCACCCGCTCACCCCCTATGAGCGTTCCAAGGCCGCGGCGGAAGCCATCGTGACCGAGGTGCTCGGTGGCCGGGTGCCGCACGTCGTCCTGCTCCGGCCCGCGGGGGTGTACGGCGCGGAACGCCCCGCGACACGGGCTCTGTTCGACACCATCCTGCACCGTCGGCTCTGGCTGCACGGGCCCGGGGTGCACATGGTCCACCCGACCCATGTCACCGATCTCGTTCACGCCATCGTCCGGAGCACGGAGGTAATCGAGTCCGGCGTCGTGGTGTGCAACATCGGGGGGGAGCGGGCGCTTCCCTTTCCCGAACTCGTCGCCCTGATCGCACGACGAGCCGGACGTCGGTCCCCCCGTCAGTGGCGGGCGCCCTCGTGGCTCGGCATTCCCCCCCGGCTCCTCTCATCTCCCTGGCGTGTCGTCGGTGCGCGCCCCCCGGCGCTGCTGGAGCGCCTGGCCACCGGCGCCATCTGCCGGATCCTGGACACCAGCCGCGCCCGCGCCACGCTCGGATTCACCCCCCTCCCTCTGGAAGAGGGTATCGACCTGACACTGGCCGGGCTCGGCATCCGGGTAGGCACCTCCCAATGACGCCGGCCGGGGTGGCGATCGTCGGAGCCGGCCTCATGGGGTCGTGGCACGCCCGGGCGGTGCGCCAAGTGGAGGGGGGGGGACGCGTCCTCGTGGTGGTCGATTCCGACCCGACGAAAGCGGCGTCACTGGCGGCCCGGTACTCCGGAGCCCAGGCTGTGACCTCGCTGGATGCCGCCCTGGCCGACCCGGGGGTGCGCATCGTCCACGTCTGCACCCCCCTCTCGACCCATGTGCCGATCGCCCGGGCCACTCTCGAATCCGGACGCCATCTGCTGATGGAAAAACCGTTCGCCCCCTCGACCGACGCCACCAGGGAGATTCTCGACCTCGCCCGGACCCGGGGATGTCTCGCCGCTCCGGTCCACCAGTTCCTCTTCCAACGGGGAGTGGATGAGGCCCTCCGGCGCCGGGGCCAGATCGGTCCCCTCCGGCATCTGCTCCTGACCATCTGTTCCGCCGGGGCCGAAGGCGGCCCCTCGTCCAGCGCGGACCGGATCGCGGCCGAGATCCTCCCCCATCCGCTGTCCCTGGTGGGTCTCTTCCTTCCGGGGGCACTGGCCCACGGCCGGTGGACGGTTGAGCGGCCCGCTCCGGGGGAGTGGCTGGTGAATGGCGTCGCGGCCGGTGCGGGGGTCCGGATCGTGGTGTCGATGGGTGGCCGGCCAAGTGTCAATGAGATGCGCCTGATCGGGGAGCGGGGGACGGTGCATGTGGACCTCTTCCACGGGTATGCCGTGACCGAACCCGGCGCCGTGTCCCGAACCCGGAAGATCCTGCGCCCCCTCGACCTCGCCGCACGGCAGGGCCTCCGTGCGAGCACCAACCTGGTGGCGCGAGCGGTGCGCGGGGAGCGGGCCTATCCGGGGTTGAACGCCTTGGTCCGGCACTTCCACCGGGCGGTGGGGGAGAGGGAGGGGGAGGGGGAGGGGGAGGGCGGAGGAGGGGACGGGAGCGGGGGACTCGGAGTACTGGCACCGGAGGAGACCCTGGCCGTGGCGGAGCTGGGGGAGAGACTCTCCGTCGTCAGGACTCCCTGACCGCGCCGCGCCGCCTTCGATATACCCGGACCCCGAGGATCTGGGCCACGGCGATGAGGACGCTCAGGAGCAGCAGTCCCGCGACCAACCCCACCGCTCGCCCCTCGAGAAACTGGAAGACCAGCCCGTGGACCACGGTCAGGGCGGCGGCGACATAGGCGATCCGCTGCCATCGCTTCCACCGGCTCGTGCCGAGTCGGGCCAGCCAACGGTCGCTGGAGATCAGGGCCAGACCCAGAAGGAGGATCGCCGCAATCAGGCCGAGGTGGTTGGTGATCCCGAAGAGATCGAGCCGCAGCGGTCCCGGGAGCCGCTGGTCCGGGGGGGCCAGGAAGTACAGATGCATCCGTCCCCGGAAGTGTACCGTGAGTCCCACTCCGGTATGGGCCAGCGCGAGAATCGCGGTCCATATGCCGAGATCCCGCCGCAGGTCGGAACTCACCGGATTGGGGCGTCTGCGCAACAGGTTGAGGGGACCGAGGCTCAGCGTCGCCGTGAATCCGGCCATGGCGGCCCACGCGAGGGCGAGGCTGGTGCGGCTTCGGAGGTCCCCTTCCAGGAACCACAATCCCGCCGAGAGCGCGATGGCACTGGCCGCCGCCAGAGTGAGGTGGTGGCCGAGCCGCCGGGATCGACGGCGTGACACCGGGACTGGCGTGGTCGCAACCATGGACGTCAAGATAGCGGCACCGTTCCATTTGCTCATTGTCCATTGTCCAGAGCCCCTCACCCGGCGCTTCGCGCCACCCTCTCCCGGAGGGAGAGGGTCCTCTCTTTGCCCTTCAGGGCATTCACGCGCAGCGTGCATCGCGTCGGCCTGAGCCGACGTGAACGGGCGGGCCACGGCCCGCCCCGAAACGCCGATGATATTCCGGGACCCCAGGGCGGCCCACGGCCCGCCCCTACGGTGCACCGATCCGACCAGGGTTGTGGGTCCGCAAACTGCCTTCCCTCTTGCATCTCTGTGACGAGAGACCATCCGGGACACCCCCCCCATCCCGAATTCTCCGGCCCAGAACGACAGCGAACCGACAGAATCAAGTAAGACATTGTACGATAATTCGCCATCTCTATAAAATACGCAATAAGTTGCAGCATATATAACATTATGTATTTCAATTATTTATCTGGTAGCTATCGCATCATATCAATCAAGTCCGTATCATAATAAGACGATCACAATAGCCCGGAACTTGCTTCGCGTGGGTTCCAGTCCAAGGGTGGGGGGGAGTCTGGGCTGGTTGGGCCGGTGCATGGCAATGATGGGCTGTCCTCGATGCGCTCTCAGGGATTCGGGTTCCCGACCTCCGGTCTTCGTTCCATTCTGCTGGGTGGTGCCCTCGTGCTTGCGGCCGGGTGCGGTGGTGGTGCCAGCGAGCAGCGGGACTTCCTCGCCCCCCCGCCCTCGTCCTCTCCGGTCCCCGCGTCGATCGTGCTGAGCCCTCGGCAGTCGACGATCTTCGAGGCCGACTCCCTCCCGCTGTCGGTCGTGGTCCTGAACGTGGCCCGGGTCCCCGTGACCGCCGACGTCGACTGGCGGGTGAGTGGCCCCTCCGGGGCGGCAATCACCAGTTCCGGCATCTTCCGGCCTGCGGGCGCCGGCGAGTACCGGGTGGTGGCCTGGGTCCGCAGCAACCCCGTTCTCTCCGACTCCGCCGACATCACCGTGGTGAGCGCCGTGCTTCAGGCGCTCACCCTCTCCCCCCGCAGCGTGACCCTCGAGGCCGGGGGGAGCGCCGACTTCAGTGTGCAGGCGGAGTGGAGCGTCAAGGCACCCGGGTTGCCGGAGCCCCAGATCGACTTCAGCGCCACCGGCGGCACCATCGACGAGAAGGGTCATTTCGTGGCCGGTCCCGTGGCCGGCACCTTTCAGGTTCGGGTCCGTCACCGGAAGAGTGCCGTGGGAGACAGTGGCACGGTCCAGGTTCGGGCCGCGGCCCCGGTGTCGATCGCCGTGACGCCGAGCCAGATCACCATGAGCCCGGGGTCGGTGCGGATCTTCCAGGCCACCGCCACCCTGAGTGACGGCGCCACCGCCCCGGCACAGGTCACCTGGAGCGCCAGCGGCAATGGGGCCATCACTCCGCAGGGCTTCTTCACCGCCGGCGCCGCCGGGTCCGGGGCCACGGCCCAGGTCACCGCGACGGTGTCCGGCACCTCGCTCTCCGGCACCGCGGCTGTCACCATTGCGCAGCCGGCCGCGACCCTCACCGGCGTCGAGGTGGAGCCGGGTTCGACCACCCTCCCGGCCGGCGGGAGCCAGGTGTTCACCGCCCAGGGCCGCTACAGCGACGGCAGCACCAGCACGCTGCCGGTCACCTGGACCGCCACCGGCGGCACCATCACTCCTCAGGGGGCCTATACCGCAGGGAGCCAGGCCGGGGCGTTCCAGATCGTGGCTGTGGCTGCGAACGGGAGTGGCCTGGCGGACACGGTGCCGGTCACCGTCACGGCGGCCACGGTCACCGGTCTGCAGGTCTCTCCCGGGGGGACAACGGTGGCGCCGGGAGGCACTCAGCAGTTTGCCGTGAGCGCCACCTGGTCCGACGGGGTGTCGCGTCCCGCCCCGGTCGTCTCCTGGACCGCCACCGGGGGCACGGTGACCCCCTCGGGGCTCTTCACCGCGGGGTCCACGCCCGGAACCTGGGCCGTCACGGCGTCGGCGTCGGGAGTCTCGGCCCAGGTGCTGGTGACGGTGCAGAGTCCCGTGGCCACCATCACTTCTCTGGCGGTGACACCGGGGTCAGCGGTCGTGATCGCGGGCCAGCCGCAGCAGTTCACCGTCCGGGCCACCTGGTCCAATGGTGCGGTGACCACGCCACAGGTGATCTGGAGCGCCACGGGGGGGAGCATCACGGATGGGGGTCTCTATGCGGCGGGTCTGGCGGGGGGATCGGGACGGGTGATTGCCCGGATGTCGGGGGGGACGCTGGCGGACACCGCCGAGGTCACTGTGGTGTCGGTGACACAGTTCGTGCTGAACCCGGGGTCGGTCACCCTGGAGACCGGCAAGACCCAGCAGTTCACCACCTCGGTCCTCTGGAGTGACGGTTCCACTTCCCGGCCGGTTGTGGTACTTTATTCGGCATCCGGAGGGACAATGATTTCGAGTGGGCTCTACACGGCCGGCCAGGTGGCTGGTCTCTTCTCCGTCATCGCCTCGTGCAATGGGTGCGGCAAGGCCGACACCTCGGCGGTCACGCTGACCTCGCCCAGCGCGTCGCAGCCCGTTCTCACCTCACTCGCCATTGCACCGGGGTCGGTATCCCTCACGGCCAACGCCACCCAACAGTTCACCGTGAGCGCCACCTGGTCCGACGGGAGCCACACCGAGCCGTCGCTCTCCTGGAGCGTCGTGGGGATAGGGTCGGTGAGCCCGAGCGGGCTCTACACCGCCTCCTCCAACGCCGGCTCGGCGCAGGTGATCGCGCGGCATCTCTCCAGCGGCAAGGCCGACACGTCGTTCGTGACGATCACGAGCTCCGCGCCCCCGCAGCAAGTCGGATCAACCGGCCCGGGACCGAATCAGCCGGCCGGGATGACGCCGGTATTTGACAACCCCATGGATGTGGTGCCTCCTCAGCTCCCGCTCCATGATCAAAACGGTTTCGGAGTGATTTCCAACGGTTCGAGGCTCTCTGTCGTAACGGAGGGGACACAAACCTTCCTGCGAGGGATTACTCCAGGGAGCATGCCACAAATCGGCAATTCCGTATTCAACTACGACTCAGGGATCAACTTTCCTTCCAACACAGGATTGCTCTACACCCGGATACGCTTCCGGCTCAGCGACAACCATAGGTCGCAGGACGCCAGTTTCATCAAGTGGTTTGCCGTTAGGTTCAAGAACCCTGCCCAGTCAGGGGGAAACAACACGTTTTTCATGTTTGAGCGCCGTAGCACAAATGGCGATTGGGGGTTCTTTCTTGCACAGCAGGCGGGCGGTACTGGTCCGGACTTCGGTAGCAAGAACTTCATGATGCCCTCATCCCCCAGCATCAAGAATGGGATATGGTATGACCTTGAAGTTGTGTTCGCGGCCAATACGGCAGGTGTGGCGAACGGGTCAATCGACATTTATCTCAACGGAACGCTCTGGGGAAGAAGGACGGGGATCGGCTACGTCACGGCCGGTAATAGCACAGAATGGGATCGGATGGTCACGTTCTGGCAGTACGCTGCCCTCAGCACGAACCCTGGCATTGCAAATACGCAGGACCAGTGGATTGACATCGATGAATGGTATACAAGCGTACGGTAGCCCAAAGGATCGCGGAGGCACCGGCCTCGGGGCTTCCTCCTGCGGGCAGGGTAGGAAGTGATTTGAACCAACGCCTCTGTCCGCCGGACCCGTAGTGACTTGAGCAACTGAGGTGCTGTCGCGGGAGGTCCTACTTCGGTAGGGAGCCGCCGCCACGGTTCCTGACCAGAAGGACGTCGAGAGTGCGTGTTCGATGTTCTGGGGTGGGGATCATGGCCCCTCGAGAATGCACTCGCCGGGTAGGACTCGAGCGCAATCAAGAGTTGGAAGCGCCACCCCGACCGCAAAGGGAGCGGCAGGCCAAAGGTTAGAAGCTCCCGGCGGGGAAGATGCATCGTGGGCGACACGCGGCGGCGGCCGGGTGGGCCGTGCTTCCCCCCATCCTGGTTATTGCGAAGTTACTCGATATGACGTTTGGTGCGTACCCAACGGCCGGTTCCAGAGAGCAAGGCCGCCCTCAATCCGATGAAGAACCGCCACACGGCATAGAACGGGAACATCGTCAGCGCGAGGATCAATGGGCCTGGGCACGGGTGCTTCCTGAGGGAAATCACTGAATATACCATGGGATGCAGCACCCCGGTGCTGAAGAGCAGGAGGGTCACCAGGCTGGCCGGAACCGGAGCCAGGGCGGTAATCGACATCCCGAGCATTGCCACGACCGCCCTGGTGGCAGGTCCGGGGTGCGTCAACTCCGCAATCAGGTCCAGCCTCTGCAGCATGGAGACGCCAGGCGTCTTCGCAATGCGGGACAGATAGATACGAAGAACGGCGAACCGACCGGATGACCATCGAGCCCGCTGGGTATGGCTTTGCCCAAGCGAGCGAGCCTCCTGTGCATAAAGCCGGGCATCAGCAACGTATGTGATGGGAAGTCCCATCAGGGTGTACCGGGCGTACAGCTCCCATCCTTCGGTGATCGTCTCGATCTGCCACGGGACATCCCTCAGGAGGCTGGTTCCCAGTATTGTGCCATCCCCGGTGAGGGGGACATTCAGGCCTGCCCGCTGCTTCAGGGGGAGTTGGAGGTGGTACCGATTCCGGGTCAGGAGCCCGGCGAGGCGGGTGAGCCAATTCTCGAACTCATTGCTCATGCCATCATAGGTTTGCAGCGCCTTGTGGCGAAGTGGCCCGTGCCACGCAATCTGGGCGGCGTAATCAGCCTCAACAATGGTATCAGCGTCGACGATGACCACGGCGGCATGACCGGCAAGGTGCACCCTGGCCAGAGCCCATTCGATGGCGTGACTCTTTCCCCTCAGGTCGGTGGTCGTCCGCACCAGCACATTGGCGCCCGCCCGGGCCGCAACCTCCGCGGTGGCATCGGTGCAGTTGTCCGCCACGACCAGCACGGACAGGAGATCGGGGGGATAGTCCATTCCCGTGAGACTGCGGACACAGCGCTCGATCAGAAGCTCTTCGTCATGTGCGGGAACCAGAAAAAGCAGGGGCTCGGGCTCCGCGGGGGCATGACGATCTGTCCCCCGTCTGGAGGTCCGTAGAGCAACAACCAGTGCCATGATGTCTGCCACCGCCGGCAAAGCTACGATGATGGCTAAAGGAAAGAGGAGAACCAGCATCAGGTACCACATGAGGATCCTGTCATTCTCGTACCCCGTGTTGCGATCGGGGGGTCAACCGCGCCAATGATCTCTCCATGCGCGCCGCGTCGTGCGCCCACTGGTGCGGGCCCCGTACAGCTGCTCGTCCAGCATTGCCCATACGAATGCGGGCTGCAGGATCATGGAGCAGGGCTCTCACTGCCCCGGCCAGCGACGTTGCGTCTCGATCGACGAAGGTGACCCCTGCCCCGGTGTCTGCGAGGATCCTGCGGACTGGAGGTAGGCTTGTGGCGATCACGGGAAGTCCCGCGGCCATGTAGTCGAAGAGCTTGTTCTGGACGGTCCACTTCCACTGGGCAGTGGCGCGGTGGGGGATGAGGCCGGCATCGAAGTGCGGCAGTAGGTTCAGCGCTTCATCGTAAGGTATTCGGCCGTGAAAGTTCACGTTCCCTTCCAGGCCCAGATCCGAGGCACTGTCCCTGGTGAGCGCGAGGCCGGATCCATCGCCAATCACATCCAAAGTCACCTGAAGGTGCTCTCTCGTGAGAAGGAAAAGAGACTCCAGAACCGTCAGGAGCCCTCGACTCGACTCGACGTTGCCGAGGTAGACAAGTCGGATCGTATCGGGTTCTCGTGGCTCGCTCCGGATCGAAGAGAGCCGGGCAACGCGCTCCGGGAGGGGGGTGTTGGAGACGAGGGTGATGCGGGACGGGGAAACACCAAGCGATTCAAGACGCTTCGCCATCTCCTCGACGACAACCCAGACTCCGTTGGCTCGGGGGAGGGCCCATCGTTCCACCAGGGCGGCTAGCCACGGATTCCGGACCAGCAGATTTCCCAACCGGAAATCGTGCCGGTTGTAGAGATCCCGGAGCACCCCGGGATAGTGCTCGGCCAGGTCCACGATCACCGGCCGACCGAGCGCCCGCCCCACCGCCAGCGCCAGGGGGGCGAGGGGAAGGTCGCGGCAGATGATGAGGTCAACGCTCTGGTCGCGGAAGACGTTGCGCGCCAGCCAATACCAACGGGGGTTGATGAAGGCCGGAAAGGAGAGTGGCCCCTCCAGGGAGCGGAGCAAAGGCGGGAGGGGGCGCATCCGGTGGATCGTGAGGCCGCCCTGCGCCTCCTCGATCGGGGCATTCCCCCGGTTACGGCACACCAGGTGGACCTCATGACCCGCCTCCGTCAGGGTGCGGCAGATCTTCTCCACCCGGACGTCCCACGGGTATTCGCTGTCCCAGATCTTTCCGATGATCACCGACTGCGGAGTCTCCGCGGTGCTGGCGTAGTCGGAACCGGTGTGCTGCCACTGGATCGGGCTCCCATGAGCACTGCCGCCGAGAGTCCGAAGAGAGCCCAGGTGAGGTCGAAGTAGGTCCAGGAGAGAAAGTACCCCGCCACGGCGAACCCGAGCACACTGATCCCGAGGAGGGGAGGAAGGAGGTTCTCGGTACCGTCGCTGTTGCTCCTCCCAAGCCGGAGGAGCGACACGATCGACCCGACCACCAGGAGTACGAACGCTGCACCTGCGATGAGCCCCAGCTCCGCGGCGGCCAGGACAAAAGAGTTGTGCGCGGTACTCCACTTCCACCCTCTCGTTGCCGCTGCACGTTCCCGCCCGATCGTTGAAAGGGTCCCTTCCGCAGTTTCGAAATTGCCGATTCCGACCCCGGTGAGGGGGTGGCTGAAGGCATACCCCATACCCCGCTTCCACGTCTCGATCCGACCGGTGGGGGAGGTCCGGTTGTAGTCATCCTCGTCGTTGATGCTGCGCATCGTGTCGAGGTAACCACTGGGGAGAATCGGTATGAAAAGAGCCACGAGCAGGGCGATGGCACCGCTCGCCTGGCGGAATTGCCGGTTCTTGCCCCGGAAGCCGAGGACCAGGATCGCGCCGAGGACTGCCACGAGGGCCAGGAAGCCGCCTCGGGACCTGGTCTGGATCACCAGGTAGACGAGCAGTGGTATGGCGGCCAACATGGCCCCGCGGTGCCGGTTGGCCTTGTCGAGGAGCCACCAGACACAAAGCGGGATGCCTACCACCGCCACAAGGGCAATGTCGTTGGCGTCGTAGGTATAACCACCTGCAAGGCGTCCGGAAGAATCTCTCGCACCAACAGCAAGAGCGAGGAGCGCAGCGACGATCGCCGCCGAGGCCAGGGTCTTGACCATGAAGCGGATCCCACCGGGGGTGCGTGCGGAGGCCCACACCATGACGGCAAGGAGCAACGACCGGGAGAACCCGACGTTGATCTGCCGGAGACTTTCTCCCGGATATATCCCGAACGGTACCCCAATGATGGCGATCAGGAGGATCAATCCCATTGTCTTGGGAATCCAGTGTTTTCCCAGATCGGCAGGGCGCCAACTCTCCATGGTGCCGAAGAGCATCAGCATCCCGAGAACGCTGAGAAGCAGTGGGGCTCGGATGACCGCCAGTATCGGAAAGTAGCCATGCACCCGGCTTACCGCGATGAAGATCGCTCCGGCCACAAACCAGCGCGTAATATTGGGCATGTGCGCAAGGGCGCTGGCAGGAGCGCTGGGGGATTGCGTAGCAGGGGCGGCAAGCTGCACAAACTGGCCCCGACGAGGGATTGCCAGACCACCGCGCTCGAGTGTTAGGGTTCGGCGTCCTGCATTCATGGGTGCTCCGAGCGTTCTCCGTGGTACTGAAGGGGGACCGCACTCTGTTCCATGCGATGTAGATCCTTGCCACTGATGCGTCGCTACAAATACAATCTAAAGCCTGGCTCATCGATCAAGGGGAACTCCAGCCAAACGTAAGCCGAAGCTGAAGACAGGCCATGCCGCATTCTCCGTTCCATTGGGAATAAGCCCCTCCCTAGCCTGTGATCTTTTCGTCACGCGCTTTTCCGCACCAGAACACCTCCACTCTGTAGCTCCGATAGTCAAGCCGTGGGCGTTCTGTGGAATGTTCCCTTCGGCATCGCATGTCCAGGAATTCGCGGAGGCCTGGCGGCTCCTTCAATATTCTGGATCGTTGGTACGAAACGAGGAACCATTGGCCTGCAGCAGGGCTTGGCGTCTCGACGGCCCACCGCTCCACCATGTGGAGATCAGGCGCGTAATACCGCTGAACAACAATTGGCCACCCGACAACCAGCTCGTCAGGTCCATGTTCCTGGATGTATCGGAGTGAGGAGCGATAGTCGTGTCGTGACCCGTCGGAGTGATGAGACACGACCCCCGGCAACATGGCTGAGATCATGAGGGCTGCCCCTCCGACCGGCACGATCGAGCCGACTGCCCCCTCAATGTTGGTGGCAAGACGGGCGGCGAGGCCGGCAATGGTGACGAACACCAGCGGCAGGATGCTGATGCCGTAATCCGCGTAGACACCGGTGCGGAACGAAGCGACGACGAGGAGAACTCCGGCGCCGAGGGTACCCATGATCGCGGTCCCAGCCCAGCGCCGATCGCTCCCCTGCTTCCCTACCCACAGGAGCACGGCGGAGATGATGAAGGCAGTTGCAACCTCCGGCGTCAACCACTGCACCATGGCGGGTACGAGGCGAAGGGTTGCCAGAATCCCCCTGCTCTCGTTGTTCGAGTAAGCTCGTGTCATTCCCGTCGCCTCGAGCACTGCCGCGATGCCAAACGCGATTAGAACGAGTGGTATCCATAATCCTGCCAGTGCATTGCGTGTCGGACGCTGCCAGGTGAGCGTGCCGCCCGTGGAGACAATGTGCATCGCGAGCACGGTTCCGACCAGCGGGAACGCGAACGTCGGGTGTGTGAGGCCACCAAGAACGAAGACACCGAGGACGCCGAGATAGGCCCGGATAGTGCCCTGCTCAAACGCACGGTGCAGCAGCAGAAGCGCGATCCCCGAGAGGAGATAGACGAGTGACCAATACCTCGCCATCTGGCTGGCGTATATGTGCCAGGGGGCGAACGCCACCAGGAGCCCTGCCACCCAACTCGCAGTCGGACCGAAGTGCTCACGGGCCAGCCTCATGGTGATCCAGATGCCGAACACACCGAAGAAAAAGGGGAGGAGCCGCAAGGTCCATTCACTGACGGGAAGGACCTCCAGAAGGACTCTCTGGACCAGGTAGTACACCGGCCGCGCCGCGATCCCGGGTGCACCATCACGGCTCCACGCCAGGTTCGAGGAGTCGTGAAGCGTGTACAACTCGTCCTGTTCGAAGCCCCACGATCCCAGGTGGAGCAGCCGGAGCGCCAGACCGATGGCCAGGACACCTGCGGGAACCGCTGACTGTTTCCAATAACCAGTTGGGCCTCGGCTCACTGTCGCCTCGATTCGGGCTCGGCCGTTGCTCGGGTCCGGCTCCTTCTCGTGCGCCCCACGAGCAGCTCCGTAACCAGCCCCAGGGATGCAAGCTGCAATCCAGCGAGCAACAACACGATCCCCAAAAGGAGAAGAGGCCTGGTACCGATGCTTTCATTTCGAATCAGGCGAAGATACGACATGTAAAGCAGGATGAAGAAACCGCTGGTACCTGCCATGAGTCCTGCGGAGCCGAAGAAGTGCATGGGCCGGTTCTCAAACCGGGTCAGCAGAATCACGGTCAGGAGGTCGTAGGCACCCTTGAAGAGTCGGCTGAAACCGTACTTGCTCTTGCCCCACGTTCGGGGGGCGTGCTCCACAGGTACCTCTGTTACCCTGAATCCACGACTGGCCGCGAGCACGGGTACAAACCTGTGCATCTCACCGTACAGGTCGAGTTCCTGGACAACCTCCGCGCGATAGGCCTTGAATCCACAATTGAAATCGTGAATGTCGACCCCGGATGCCTTCCGGGTGACCCAGTTGAAGAATCGACTCGGAATGGTCTTTCCGAGGGGATCGTGACGTCGGAACTTCCAGCCCGAGACCAGGTCACTGTGGCCCAGGGCTTCCAGAAGTTTCGGGATTTCGGACGGTTTGTCCTGAAGATCTGCATCCATGGTGACGATGATGGACCCCGAGGCGAGAGAAAAGCCCAGGTTCAAACCGTCAGCCTTCCCGCGGTTGCTCCTGAATGCACGCACTCGAACGCGAGGGTCTCTCGCCGCGATCTCTGCCAATACGGCGTCGCTCCCATCGGTCGAGCCGTCGTCCACGAAGATGATCTCATGGGGACGTCCCAGGGACTCGAGAACAGTTGTGACCTCGAGATGGAGTGGCTCCAAAGTCCCGCGTTCGTTGTAAGCCGGGATCACCACGGAGACAAGGGCGTCCGCCGAGAGCCAGGATACATCTGGTCTGCGATTTCCCGATTCAGAATTTGCGGAGCGTGGCTCGGTTGTCATTGTGATTGGGATGGCGGAGGAGTGTGAACCAGCTGTCCCTTGGTCGGTGTCGTGATCGTGTCGTCACGGTCAGAACTCAAGGCGAAGATAATGCCTCCCACCATTCCGGAAGAGATGAACGCAGCAGAAAAGAGGAGCCCAAAAGCCACTATCGAGGCTGGGTCCAGGGGGAGGTTCTGAAGCAAAACAATCCAAGCACCCTCGCGGAGACCGAGCCCCGAGATCGAGAGCGGCACCATCGCGGCGAGGCTCACCAAGGGGACCCCCATGAGCCACATGCCCGTGGCGAGCTTGATGTTCATGGACCAACCGAGCAGCATCCAAGTCAAGACGTAGGTCCCTTGAACCATCAGGGAAACCACCAGGGCAAGGCCCGCGGTCGACAAACTCGACCGAAGATCGTTCAGGACAGATGCCGCATCGGCCAGCACTTGGCGGACCCGCACCGAACGGTGGAGAGCCACACTGATTGCGCCTGCGGCGATGAGCCCAAATGTAGTGAGCGCCCACGGCATCCAGCCGGGTGCATCCGTCATCCACGGCGCAGGAGACAATGACCTTGCCACGCGTACCGCCTCCCACGGAGCGAGGGCCATGCCCGTTGCCAGGATCAGGAGCAGCGCGAAGACCCCCCAAACTCGATCGAGGATGACGCTCGTGAATGCACGGGCCCCTCGGCCCGTCCTGCGGGACAGCCCGATCCATCGAAGGGCGTCCCCTCCCACCGTGGACGGCAGAAAGGAACTCGCGAAGGAGGCTGCAAGATAGAGCCTGAAAAGGTCCCAGATCGGGGGGGCGTCTGCCGCGTAGAGCAGCCTCCATCGCCATGAGCTGAGGAATTGTGCTCCAATGAGGAGACCGGTCGCGATGAAAAGCACCCCGAGGTGGCCCGCTCCGAAGGAGCCCAGTACGTGAGACACGGAAACTGAGGACAGAAGGAGAGTGAGTATTCCCAAGGCCGCCACAAGCCGAAGGACAAACCCCCATCTCCACTTGCCGGAATCCGGACGTTCCTGACCCTCTGCCGGTACAGGCTCGATCAAGGACTTCTCCAACACATTCATCGTGTGATCAGGCTTCCGTCGCATGGGAAACAATGCTGCTCCGTCCGGCTTCTTCCCATGAACCCTGGTGGAGAGCGTCCACGTCTCCCCGGGGAACCCATCGGGATCGTACCAGTTCAGGGTGATTCACATGCGATCCTCGTGCCGTTCGTCACCGGAGCCTGCGGACAGAGTCCTTGGATCCAAGTCCTTTGATCCAAGAATGACGCCCAGCGTGGTGCTGGCGTGCAACAAGTGTTGCATGTACGCAACGGTTGCGGTCCCAATCACCCGTCCACCAAGGACAATCTCAGCCGCGACAACTCGGAGAACAGGGCGTCCGCTTGGACCGACCGAGCGAATCTTCCCACACCGCCCACGGCGCTGGCCCTGGCCCCCGCCATGTGCTCAGCGATCCTCCGCTTGAGCACTGCCCCCACCGCGGTCTCATCTCTGGGATCAGCCAGGTCAACGCCGGTACATGCAAGGAGTGTCCCGGTTGGGGATTCCGGCGCGGCAAGCACCAAATTCCAAGCTGCGAACCGCAGGTACTCAAATACTTTCGACGGGACTGCATACGGGCTGTCCTGTCCCAGGCTCAGCAGCATTGTGGCCCGAGCCATCTCTCGAAGTACTTCCTCGCGCGGCACCCTCGGTCGCACGGTCACGAATGACTCGATGCCCTCCCGCGCGGCTATCGTCCTCACCTTGTCGGCTCCGGATCCGCTCGGTCCGATGAAGACGATCTCAAACGAATCGGGGGCGAGCCCGAGGTCGGCAATCACTTTGCGGGATGCGCGGAAAAATCCATCGGGATTTCGGTCGAGGTATACCTCCCCGGTGTACAGCACTCGGAAGGGATCGCCGGGCATCTGGGGCGCCATAACGGGCAACTCCTCGTCATCGTCCCACCCATTCATGACGGTGATGAACCTGGCCCCAGTACCCGGATGTGCCTCGATCATGGCCTTTCGCAACGGCTCCGTATTGGCCACCACCATGGCTGCATGACCCACCGCCTCCTGCTCGGCTCGTCGGGCCATCACCCACCGCAGAGGACTGCCGAGATGCTCCGGGGTTCGCACTGGAAGCGCCCAAGGGTCCCGAAGGTCCATGACATGAGGGAGGCCCACTCTCCGCGCCAACCGGCTCCCAGTGAGGTGTACTTCATGCGGGGGTCCGCAGGTGATCAAGGTCCGGTGTACCCCAGGCCGGAAGATCTCTCGTGCAACCTTTCCGGCGGCCTTCGCCCAGGAGAGGTCGCGCCGGTGTTCCTGGAGTACCCACCAGTGGCGGAGAAGATCGCGTCGGGACCGGAACCAGTGGCACTCATGGGGAGCCAGCGAGTGTTGTTGGCTCACGGGATCCCTGCCCTCTCGCAGAGGGCTGGAGCTCGAGCCTGAGTTGCTGGAGTTCTTCCTCGGACGGTGCGCCTCGCTTCGAAATCGTAACCACCATTCATGCAGCCGGGCTTCCAATACTTCAGACCAAAGCGCCGCGACACTCACACCCGTTACCCCTGTGCCCTCCGGCAGACGGTCGACCCGGGGAGAGGCCATGCCCTCGCGCCACCAATCAGGAAGGACAGTCACCACGTCCACGGCGTAGCCGAACCGTTCGGCGTGTCGCACCATGCTTTCCCATCGGACCGCTCCGGCCGATTCCATGGGGGGAAAGTGGTACGAAATCAGGAGAAGGCGTGCCTTCCCTTCAACCATCATCCCCGGATCTCGGAGAGTCAGGGTGCGTCCTGTTGGCCTCATCGTTGCACGCCTGACCTCCGGCAGCTCGGCCGGGAGCTTTCGCTTAGGGATGGCATCGGGTTACCCTCTTGTACGCCATGACCAAAGTGCTCCTCCCTTGTGCCTTGGGCCGGGAACTGTCCAGACCATGAGATCTGTCGCCAAGCGAATTGTGGAACTGGGCGTCCGGCTCCCAGGGTTCGGGGCCCTCCGGAGGCGTCGGCTTCGGAATGGGGTGTTGATCCTGGCGTATCATAACATCATCCCGAAGGGAGAGCGGCCGGCCGGGGAACGTGCCCTGCACCTTCCGCGGGGAGAGTTCCGCAGACACCTGGCCGTGATTGCCCGGCTGACCGAGGTGGTACCCCTCTCTGGTCCGATGCAGGAGCCGGACCCGGCCAGAACCCGGCCCCGTGTGGTCATCACCTTCGACGATGCCTACGTGGGTGCCCTCACCGCCGGAGTACAGGAGCTGGCCCGGTTCGGCTTTCCCGCCACCTTCTTCGTCTGCCCCGGAAGGCTCGGCGGGCAGACCTTCTGGTGGGATCACCTCGCGGCACAGCATGGCGGGGTGCTCTCGGAAGCAGTGCGGAACCGGGCTCTGATGGAGCTTCAGGGGCGTGATGAAGCGGTCCTCAAGACGCTCAGCTCAGGCCATCCCAGCGCCACCGACCTCCCACCCTGGATGCGGACGGCGGACCAGAAATTGCTCCACTCCGCGACGCTGGCACCAGGGATCTCCATCGGGGCTCACACCTGGAGTCACCCGAACCTTGCCGCAATCCCCGAATCGGACATCACCCGAGAACTTACCGATTGCCTGACCTGGGTCACCGAGCTCGGGGCCTCGGGCGTGCGATGGCTGGCGTATCCCTACGGCCTCGAAGCACCCCGGGTGCGCCGGATGGCGGAGCAGGTGGGTTTCGAGGGAGCCCTGTTGGTGAGCGGAGGGTGGCTGGAATCCGAAGGGGCTGGCGACCAGTTCGGCCTGCCGCGCTACAATGTGCCTGCCGGGCTCAGCGCCGAAGGGCTGGCACTCCGGCTGATGGGGTTTCTGTGCCGGTAGTTACTCGACCCATCCTGGTGACCGACGGCGAACAGCGCTCCGCGCTGGCGGTGGTCCGTTCCCTCGGCCGTCGGGGCCACATGGTACATGTGGCATCCCACGAGAAGCGGCCCCTCGCTGGGGCGTCCCGGTACGCGGCAGGCACCTGGCGGGTACCCGATCCCCTCGCCGACCCTTCAGGGTATGTGGCCGCCATCGATGAACTGGTGACGCGGCTCGCGCCCGGCATCATTCTCCCCATCACCGAGGCCGCGCTCCGGGCTCTCCTCCCCGAACGGAGCCGCTGGCCCGGAGTGACCATCCCCTGGCCCGGGGCGAACCGCTTCGCCGCCATCTCCGACAAGGCCACCGTCCTGCGGGCCGCCAGTGAACTTGGCCTGGCCGTTCCGAAACAGTGGGAGGTCACCTCCCCGGCGGACCCCCTCCCGGCGCTCGATCCGGGGGAGTTCCCGGTGGTGGTCAAGCCCCACGCCTCGGTGGGCAGTGGGTCCGCCATCAAGTTCGGCGTGACTCACGCCGAGGATGCCGGGGCCCTGGACCGGGCGCTGCGGCAACTCCCCGCCGCCGCCTGGCCGGTACTGGTGCAGGAGAGAATCGTCGGGGATGGTCTCGGCGTGTTTCTTCTCCGGTGGGAGGGACGAACAGTGGCGGCCTTTGCCCATCGGCGGATCCGCGAAAAGCCCCCCTCGGGGGGGGTGAGCGTCTGCGCCGAGAGCGTGGCCCTCGATCCCGCCCTCCAGCGGTTGGCCGAGGAGCTCCTCGATCACTTCGATTGGAACGGGGTGGCGATGGTGGAGTTCAAGGAAAACCGGGCCACCGGCACCCCCGTCCTGATGGAGGTGAACGGTCGGTTCTGGGGCTCCCTGCAGCTCGCGGTGGATGCCGGGGTGGACTTCCCCTCACTCCTCGTGTCCTGCGCCAACGGCTCCCCGCCTTCGGAGCCTCCGCCCTGGCGCATCGGAGTGCGGACCCGGTGGTGGCTGGGAGACCTGGACCACGTCCTCATCCGCCTTCGGCATTCCGCCGAGGCGTTGCACCTTCCACCTGGAACTCCATCACGAATGCGAGTGCTGTGGGATTTCCTTGGCGCTTCCGTCCTGCGAGGGCAGAACGAAGTGTTCCGGCTCCGGGACCCGGGGCCGGCCGCGCGTGAGATGGCTCAATGGGTGAGGAGCTTGGGAAGATGAGTGACACACGACGGATCCGACTGCTGCACGTCATTCAGAACCTCCACTACGGGGGGATGGAGCGGCTCCTCTCCGACCTGATGCACCGGTTCGACCCGACCCGGTTCGAGTTGCATGTGCTGGTGCTCGGCTTCTTCGGGCGGTTCGGTGAAGGACTCGCCGAGGTCGCGACGCTTCATCAGGCCCCACCGCTGGAGAAGTGGTCGCTCCTCTGGCCCCGGCGCCTCGCCGCGAGCATCCGGAGCATCGCCCCCGACGTGGTCCATACCCACAGCGGGGTCTGGTACAAGGTGGCACTGGCCGCACGGGCTGCGGGCGTTCCCTTCCTGGTCCACACCGATCATGGGCGCCCGACGCATGATCCCTGGCTGGCCCGGTTTCTCCACGGTCGGGCGGCTCGGCGCACCGACGTGGTGATAGCAGTGTCCGACGCGCTCCGTCAACGGCTCGAGGCCACCGTGGTTCCCGCAGGCACCCGGATCGTGGTGGTCCGGAACGGGGTGGACACCGAGCGGTTTGTGCCGGGTCGTTCCGACGGGATCCGGGCCACGCTCAGTATCCCGCCGGAAGCGGTGGTGCTCGGGAGCATCGGCCGGCTCGAGGCGATCAAGGGATACGAGGTGATGGTGGAGGCGATGGCCCACCTCCGTGAGAGGATCCCCGATCCGGTAGTGCTGGTGCTCGCCGGGGACGGGTCGGAACGCTCCCGGCTCGAAGCGATGGTCGAGTCGCTCGGTGTGGCCGACAGCGTCCACTTTCTCGGCTGGCGGGATGACGTGCATGAACTCCTCGCCACCTTCGACATCTTCACCATGTCCTCCCACTCGGAGGGGACCTCGGTGAGTCTCCTGGAGGCGATGAGCACCGGGCTCTGCCCGATCGTGACCGACGTCGGGGGGAATCGGGTGGTGCTCGGTCCCGATCTGGCCCACCGGCTCGTCCCTCCCGCCGACCCCGCCGCCCTGGCCGCGGCGTGGTCAGAGGCGATCCAGGATGTTGCTGCGCGTGCCCGCGATGGCGCAGCGGCACGGGAACGGGTGGTTGCCGAGTTCAGTCTCGATGCGATGGTGCGGGCGTATGAGGGTGTCTACTCGAGGGGTGCGTAGCTCGTCCCCGAGGTTCCGGTAGGAAGTCGCGTAGGGTGACCCGTCGGCATGTTGCTTGCTGTGGCTCAACTCCGGCGGATGGTATACACCCAGGCACGTGAGGCTGGACCCCGGTCGACACGGTGGCCCTCGATCCACCCAAGCCGGAATCAACCGCCCGGCTACTCCCGAAGCCGCTGCATGAAGACTCATGCGACAACTACCTTGACATTTACCGGGCCTCCAATCAACAAGGACGGCAGATTCCGTACGATGACAAACTATCTCCTAGTTGCCAATTACTCCCCGAACGTTGGCTACGCGTGGTGGCTTATGGAGCGCTTCTGGAGTGAAGTGGCGGACATCGCGCAGTCCCGCAGGAGGGAGGCCTACCTGATCTATCCGGATCTAGGCGATGCCAGTAGATCGGTTGATGCCCAGACGGTGTCGCCCGTCCATAAGGATGGCATGATCGTCGATTTGCTTGATTACGAAGACCGGTCGCCGAGAGGGTCGTTGCGTATGCTGATCTATCTTCGTCGGAATCATATCGGATTCATCTATCTTACCGACAAGCCGTTCTTCTCGTTGAGGTATCTGTTCTTTCGCATGGTTGGTGTGAAGATCATCCTCGTCCACGATCACTCCCCGGGTCGGCGTGACGCAGAGACTGGGGTTTTCAAGGTGCTCAAGGCGGTCAAGAATCGAATCCCATTAATTACGGCTGACGGAATCATAGCAGTCAGTGAATACGTGCAAAACAGACATAGGACAACGTCTTGTATCCCAGAACGAAAATCATTCGTTGCTCGCAATGGGATCGAACCCATCGACATAGCCCGACCTCGACCCAGGGTACAGGAGGTGCTCGGGATCCCAGATAGCAGCGTGGTTGTATTTACGTCAGGGCGGGCTAGTGCCTACAAGGGAATTGATTTCATTGTTGAGTGTGCCAACGTTCTTATTAATGCCATGCAGTATGACAATGTGCATTTCGTGTATTGTGGTGATGGACCGGACTTGCCGCGGTGCAGGGATCTTGTGGCTCGCTATCAGCTCCAGCGACGATTTCTTTTTCTCGGTCGGTACGATGATGTGGGTGCTCTGGCTATATCCTGCGATATTGGCATGCATGCAGCAAAGGGGGAGGTCGGGTTCTCACTTTCGATCCTTGAATACATGAGCGCTGGTCTTGCGACTCTCGTGCCCGATAACCCTTCAGTCAGTGCAGCAACGATTCACGGGGACACTGGTCTTGTTTATGAGGAGGGCAGTGTGGCCTCTGCTTGCAAATATCTCGTTCATCTGATTGAACACCCTGAACTCAGGGCCTTACTTGGGTCTAACGCTGCGAAGGTTGTAGCACGCGATTACAACATTGAAGGAACCGTAAACTCCTTCCGGAGGATCGTGGCGAGCCTCTCATGAGCGCCCGATCGGCCCTACGGGAGCTCGCGGTGGATAGCTATCGCCCCGCCCCCAGGAGCACCTCCAGGCACCGGTCAATCCGGTCG
This sequence comes from Gemmatimonadales bacterium, assembly GCA_039794085.1. Lineage (GTDB taxonomy): Bacteria > Gemmatimonadota > Gemmatimonadetes > Gemmatimonadales > GWC2-71-9 > OFTM291. The sequence continues at coordinate 81,011 of JBDIWC010000007.1, read as the reverse complement.
AACGCACGGTTGTACTCCTCCGGGGCCCGGACGTACGGGTCGGGAGTCACTCGCGTGGTGATCGGGTGGGGATCGAGGTCGCGCAGAACGATCACGGCCGACCTAGCGGTGCAAAGCTGCCTCCACTCGGGGTCGGTGTCCCGGGGCTTTCGCCCCGGGCTCGGCAGTGGGGCCGTTGACACGGCCCTGCCCCTCGATGCGATCTTGGGGCCCGTTCATCGGCCCGGAGCGTCGTCCGTGCACCCCGGGGCTTTCGCCCCGGGCTCGGCCATGGGGCCGTTGACACGGCCCTGAACCCCTCGATGCGATCTTGGGGCCGGTTCATCGGCCCGGAGCGTCGTCCGTGCACCCGGGGCTTTCGCCCCGGGCTCGGCAGTGGGGCCGTTGACACGGCCCGGATGCCCCTCGATGCGACCGTGGGGCCGGTTCACTCGGCCCGGAGCGTCGTCCGTGCACCCCGGGGCTTTCGCCCCGGGCTCGGCCATGGGGCCGTTGACACGGCCCTGCCCCTCGATGCGATCTTGGGGCCGGTTCACTCGGCCCGGATGCTTGTCCATGCACCCGGTGGCGCCAGCCACCGCATAGCCGAGCAAGGGGCGTGAGCCCCGAGAATAGGCGATCTCCACGTTGACACGGCCCTGCCCCTCGATGCGATCTTGGGGCCGGTTCACTCGGCCCGGATGCTTGTCCATGCACCCGGGGCTTTCGCCCCGGGCTCGGCCATGGGGCCGTTGACACGGCCCTGCCCCTCGATGCGACCTTGGGCCATTCACTCGGCCCTGAGCCCCTCGATGTGATCTTGGGGCCGGTTCACTCGGCCCGGAGCGTCGTCCGTGCACCCCGGGGCTTTCGCCCCGGGCTCGGCAGAGGGGCCGTTGACACGGCCCTGCCCCTCGATGCGATCTTGGGGCCGGTTCACTCGGCCCGGATGCTTGTCCATGCACCCGGTGGCGCCAGCCACCGCATAGCCGAGCAAGGGGCGTGAGCCCCGAGAATAGGCGATCTCCACGTTGACACGGCCCTGCCCCTCGATGCGATCTTGGGGCATTCACTCGGCCCTGAACCCCTCGATGTGACCTTGGGCCGTTCACACGGCCCTGAACCCCTCGATGCGATCTTGGGGCCGGTTCATCGGCCCGGAGCGTCGTCCGCACACCCGGTGGCGCCAGCCACCGCACAGCCGAGCAAGGGGCGTGCAGGGGCGCGCCGTGGCGCGCCCTCCCCCCGAGAATAGCGATCTCAAGTTGACACGATCCGGATGCTTGTCCATGCACCGGTGGCGCCAGCCACCGCACAGCCGAGCAAGGGGCGTGCAGGGGCGCGCCGTGGCGCGCCCTCCCCCCGAGAATAGCGATCTTAAACAGCGTGCTGCGCCCTTCACCCCCGGGAAGGGCGACGCCGACGACGGAGAGTTACTCCCGCGTTGAACGACGCAGCAACTCGATGACCCGGTCGATGAGGCGTGAAAGAGATTCGGGGTTGAGAATGCCCACTTCCCGGACGATGAGGCCACCGCTCGCGGTGAACAGCTTCCCCGGCCGGACATAGCTGGTCCGTTGCAAGGAACCGGAGGCAAAGTCGGACGTCGAGAGTTCCATTGCGATGGGGTCGCCATAACGATTGCCGGTGACCTGACAGAGAATGGCATCCCCTCGGCCCGCATCGGCCAGCACGATGGCTGGGCGCAACTTGGTCTCGGACAAGTCCGAGAAGGGGAACGGAACGAGGACTACGCTCCCGGCTGAAGGTGCGCCCACGCGGAGTCCTCCTCCGGGCGATTCCAGTCGCCGGCGAGTGCCGACACACTCAACTGGGCCATGAGGTCGCCACTCTCCTCCGCTCCAAGCTCCTCAAGCACGGTCACCAGGGCGCGGCGCGCCCCGGGAAGCGCGACGGACTCCAGGAGCCGCACCCGTCCGTCGGCCTCGATAATGGCCTCAATCGTACGCAACATTGGTATCCTCCCCGGTTCGGGTGTGCCCAGCAAAGCTAATGCGGATGGCGGGAACGACCAAACAGGGAATGAGGCGCAAGACCTGGAACCAAGGCACAAAGGCCAGCCAGCCGCAGGGTGCGTGGGAGGGCGGAAGAGCGCGATGAAACAGACCCGGTAGTGCATGCAGGAAAGATGCAGCCAGGACTCCGAGGTGGATCACCCGATTCACGCGACGGAGAGCCGAAAAACGCACGACGTCTCGTTGTATCCCCGGGGCTGTCGCCCCGGGCTCGGCCCTGGGGCCGTTCACACCCGGGGCTTTCGCCCCGGGCTCGGCAGTGGGGCCGTTTACACCGCCCGGAGCCGCTGGATGCGCCCCGGAGTGTGGGCCGTTCGGCAAGGAGCCTTGTCGGTGCACCCCGGTGGCGTGAGCCACCGCATAGCCGAGCAAGGGGCGCCAGCCCCGAGAATAGCGATTTCAAACAGCGTGATGCGCCTTCCCTCCGACAATTCCAGTACCGAAAATGAGATTGTGAAATATTTCATAAAGTCTGCCCGCCCCCTCCATCCGGACAGATCGCCACGGGCGGCGGGCCCTCGCGAGGGAGGGATGACGCAACCCCGTTGGGGTTGTGACGAATTGGTGCGCCGCCAACCCCGGGTAGCGCCTGCGGCGCAACCCGGGGCTATTGAGGACGATGCCCCTTCGGGGCATGTGCAGCTTGCCTGCGGGTCGTAGTTCCGGTTCCGGAGGATGCCCTGCCGGGGTAGGACGGCTACCCGAGTCCTTCCACCAGCACCTCCAGGCACCGGTCGATCCGGTCGAACGCGCGGTCGAACTCCTCCGGGGTCCGGCCGTATGGGTCGGGAATCACTCGGGTAGTGATGGGGTGGGGATCGAGGTCTCCAAGAACGATCACCACCGACTCGCGGTGCAGAACCGGCTCCACCCGGGGCCGGTGTTCCGGGTCCATGAGCAGCAGCATCGCCCCCGCGGGCACTGGCGTGATCAGTCGCGATTGGTGGTCGTCGAGGGATATCCCCCGGGCCCGGGCCCGTTCCCGGGCCGTCGGATCGGCGGGGCGCCCCGGGCCGATCAACCCCGCCGAGGAGAGGGGAATGGAGAGGTTGCGGCGGGTGAGATGTTCGCGCAGAACCGCCTCGGCGTAGGGGCTCCGGCAGATGTTCCCCAGGCAGCTCACCACGATCGCGGTGGGGCGGGGGGTGCGCCGGAGGAGGTTGAGCGCGCGCCGCCGCCGGGCAGGGTGCAACAACCGGTCAGGCTCGTGCCGGAGGGCGGAGAGCCACTCCCGCGGCGTCATGCGGCCGCCACCGGTTGGGACCGGAGAATCCGGAACAGTCCGGTGATCCGCTCCCGGGCCGGGAGGAACCCCACCAGACCGAACACCAGCATCCCGGCGAGGACCTGCAGCGCCAGGCTCACCGGACGGGACACCACGCCCCCCAGCCCCTGGTTCACCAGCATCACGGCCGCCGCCATCACCAGCGAGCCGCGGAGCGCGGGCCAGACGGCCCGGAAGTACTCACGCCCGGCGAGACCGGTTTTCCGGAAGGTGCGCCAGTAGAGGGGGATCACGGTGAGGGGGTAGACCGTGATCCACCCCATCGCGATTCCCACCGCGCCCCACCGGGCCCCGACCACAAACGCTGCCGGGAGCACCAGCGTGCTGGCGAGCCCATGCCAGCGGAGCCACCGGGTGTCGTGCAGCGCCATCAGCGCCTGGGGCAGAATCGTCACGATCGACCGGAGGGAGGCGTAGAGGGCCAGGAGCCGGAGCGGAGCAATCGCGGCTTCCCACCCCGGGCCCAGCGCCACCTGCACCAGATCGTCCGCCACCACGGCAATGCCGAGTGAGGCGGGGAGGGTGAGGAGGGCGAGCCCCTCGGTCACGTTACAGGTCATCCGCCGGAGGGCCGGGAGGTCGTCCTGTAACCGGGCAAAGACCGCCGGGGTGACCCGGGTGACGAGACTCGTCACCTTTTCCACCGGCATGCTCGCGATGGTCCACGCAAAGGTGTAGGCTCCGAGCAGGCCCTTGCCCAGCATCCGGCCGGCGGTGGCAAAGTCGGCGTTGGAATAGAAGTACCAGGCGATCCGGCCGATCAGCACGTCGTTGCTGAAGCGCATCGCGGGGCCCAGGTCGCTCCGCCGGGGCCAGGCGTATCCGTGGGGCTGATAGAAATTGAGCACCAGGGCCGCGGTGATGTTGGCCACGATCCCGCCCAGCACCAGCGCCCAGTAGCGGTAGCCGAGGAGGGCAAATCCGATGTTGGCCGCGGTGAACAGCACCGCATAACCCGCGTCAATGATCGCCAGGGCACGGAACCGGAGTGCCTTCTGCAGGAGCGCCGTGGGCACGATCTTGAAGGAGGCGATGACGAAGGTGCTGCTCAGCGCAACGGCCACCCAGGGGAGCTCCGGCGCCCGGAAGAAGAGACCCAGCGGAACCGCGGATGCGATGGTGACCGCGGCGCCGAGAAGGCCCAGGGCCAGGGCCACGGTATTGAGCTGGGCCACCTGGTGCCGGGAGAGGGTGCGGATGGTGATGATCGAGGCGCCGAGCCCGAATTCGGTGATGATGGTGATGAAGCCGAGATAGATGGTGGCCATCCCCACCAGGCCGTAGTCCTCGGGGGTGAGGAGCCGGGCCAGCACGATCATCCCGGCCCAGGTGATGAACTGGGTTGCCCACTTCATGCTGCCGGTCCAGGCGATCCCGCGCACCAGGGCCCGGTCCACCGCGCGGTCCGGCTCGGCGTTGCGCGGAGGGATCGCGGCGGACGGGAGGGAGGGGGTGGGGCTCTGGGTCGGGGTGTCGGGTGGACCGGATGGGGTCATGGCTGCAAGATATGGGTGGAGGGGTGTCATCGCGAGGCGGCGCATGCCGCCGTGGCGATCCCGTAGGGGCGACGCATGCGTCGCCCGGGTCTGACCGGCAACCCGATGCGGTTCCGGCGTGATGGCCGACGGGGCGTCATTCAGGGCCGGCACCGGTTCACGAGATTGCCACGGGCCCTGCGGGCCCTCGCAATGACGGTCCACGGACCGCCCCTGCAACGGTGATCCCGCGATCAATGACGGTCCACGGACCGCCCCTACAGGATTCCGCGATTTCCCGGATCGCATCGGTCTCGCGCGGCTTCCCGAACGGTCCCCCGTTCCGTGACCACCTCTTCTTCCCCCATCTCTCCCGTGACCGCGAGGGCTGCCTCGGCTGGTGTCATGCCGAAATCCACGAAGTCTCCGATGCGGCGAATCCGGGCCACGGTGGCGCTCCACTGGACACCATCCAGGACCCCCTCTCGCCAGAGGATGCCCGCCACCGTGACTGCCTTGGCTCGGCGGGCACGCGCCGTCGCGAACGCGAGCCCCCGGGCCGGAGCCGGGGGCACGTTGGCGAGGAGGACGACCTCGCTCGCCGTGAGCTGATCGAGGGGGCGCTGAAAGAGGTGCTCGCTCCCCGCCGCCACACCCCACACGCCGTCTCCCCACTCGACCAGGTTGAGATAGAGCTCGAGCTGTCTCTCCTTGGTGAGGGCATGGGATATCTTGTACGCCAGCACGTACTCCCGTAGCTTCCGGTGGATCGTGCGGTCCGGCTGGAGATAGAGGTTGCGCGCCAGTTGCTGGGCGATGCCGCTCCCTCCCCGCGAAAAGTCGCCGTGCAGAACCCGGGAGAGCATCGCCCTCTGATTGGCGTAATCCAGGGTTCCGTGCTGGAAGAATCGGACATTCTCGGCGGCGAGAACCGCGCAGACCACCGGGACCGGCAGGGAATCGAGTGGTACCCACCGGCGAAGGCGTGGAGGGTGGCCCTCCCGGTCCCGCAGATCCATGAAGGCCGTCATCGGCGGAGCCGAATGCGCCAATGCCTCGATCCGCGGGCCATGGCGAATCCAGGTGAATGAAAGGTCGGCGATGGTCATGAGGCCCAACCCCAGCCCCAGGGACAGTACCAGCAGGACGCCCAGGCGTACTCTTCTCGCCGTGCTCTCTGGCATGACTCAGGCCGGTCCGCTGCTGGGCATGGTGATCCTGGGTGGGTGCCGCCCGCCAGAGTATACCATCCCCCCGGTGGATGGGCCACTGGTGGTCGAGCTGCGCCACCCCACCTCCGACCCGGTGCCGGTGACCGACTCGATCGCCCTCTGGGGTACCGTGGGTACCGGCAGGGCGCGGCTCCGGGTGAACGGGCACCCCGTGCCGGTGGCGGCAAACGGCGGATTCGCGGCCTTTCTCCCCCTTCCCTCCGGTGACGCACCGGTGCTCGAGATCGAGGCGAGCAAGGGGAGCGAAACCCTGCGCCGCTCGTTTCCCGTCACCCTGCGCCACGGCGCCGCGTCCCCGCCACCGAAGCGGGTCCGCTCGTCCCCCGGCTGGGTCCGCCTGCGCCGCCTGCCCAGTGACACGATGGACCCGGCCACGCTGGCCCGACCGGTCTTCGGGCGCTGGACGCCGGGCGGCGACCTGGCCCTCGCGATGTCACTACGAACCGTGCTCCCGACCGACGCGGAAACGGAGAGCGAGGTACGGGTCCGCCTGGCCCGGAAGGTCGCGGTGTGGGTGAGCCGCGCCGAAACGGAGGCGGCGTCGGCGCCCCGGGCTGCCCTGCTGACCCTGGGCCCGCTCACCCTGACCCAGGCCAGGGGTGTCACGGTCGTGGCATTCGGCGCATCCGACCTCCTCCCGACCTCGGTGGATCTGGTCGAGGATCACCTGCGCTGGACCCTGTTCCGGGCCCGCGCCGGTCAGGTCACGGCGCCCGGAATCACGGCGGCGCTGGTCCGTCAGGCGTCGGTGAGCGATCGGGGAGATGGTCGTGTCGTCGTGGATCTGGAACTCGCGGCTCCACTCCTGGGATGGCGAACCGCCTGGAGCCGGGGTCGGGCCACGCTGGAGATCCGTCCCCTCGCGGCCGCCGGGACCGGGCTCGAAGGACTCGTCGTGGCCCTCGATCCGGGGCATCCCCCGGGAGGCGCCACCGGACCCACCGGCCTGACGGAGGATTCGGTCAACCTGGCGGTGGCGCTCGAGACGGCCCGTCTTCTCCGCACCCTCGGTGCCCAACCGATCCTGACCCGCGGTACCCCGGAGCCGGTGTCGCTCGAGGCGCGGATGGCGCTCGCCGAGGCGGCCGGCGCGGAATTGTTCGTGTCGATCCACGCCAACTCACCGGGCGACGGGCGCCCACCCGAATCGGTGGATGGCACCCGGGTCTACTGGTGGCATCCCCATGCCCTTTCCCTCGCCCGAGGCCTCAGGGACTCGGTCCCGGCGGTCACGGGGCAAAGTCGCATGGGAACGGTCCAGTCCAACCTCGCCGTTCTCCGGCCCACCTGGTTCCCCGCCGCCCTGGTCGAGATCACCGCCCTGGTGATGCCCACGCGGGAGGCATGGCTGCGCTCGGCGGAAGGGGTCGCCCAATCGGCGGCCGGGATCGTCGGCGGTATCCAGGCGTGGCAGGCGGGGCGCGTAGCCGACGGGATGTCATCGCGAGGCGGCGCAGCCGCCGTGGCGATCCCGTAGGGGCGACGCATGCGTCGCCCGGGTCTGACCGGCAACCCGATGCGGTTCCGGCGTGAAGGCCGACGGGGCGTCGTTGCGGGCAGGCACCGGCTCACGAGATTGCCACGGGCCCTGCGGGCCCTCGCAATGACGGCATCGGGTGGTGTGGGGCCTACCGCCTACCGCCCACCGCCTACCGCTCACGAGATTGCCACGGGCCCTGCGGGCCCTCGCAATGACGGTCATCGCGACAAGGGCGCCCCACGGGTCGCCCCTACGGCGTCATCCAGGATACTTCGCAGCTCCGCCGCCCCTCCCTCCCAGGTGAACCCGGCCACGACCCGCCGCCGTCCCGCCTCTCCCATCCGCGCCGCCAAATCCCGGTTCCGCAGCAACCGTCCGATGGCCGCCGCCGTGTCCTCCACGGACGCCGGATCGACCAGGAACCCGGTCTCGCCCTCCACCACGGCGTCCTCGATCCCGCCCGATCGCCCCCCCACGGCTGGCCGGGCGGTGGCCGCGGCCTCCAGGAAGGTGATGCCGAACCCCTCCACATCATGTTCCGCGTCCCGGTGGCGGCTCACCAGCGCCACCACGTCGGAGGCGCGGTAGTAGTCGGGAAGCTGCTCGTCGGGAACGCGGCCCTCGAACCGGACCTGATAGGCCACGCCGAGTTGCCGGGCCATCTGCTCCAGGGCGGGGCGGTGGGGGCCGTCTCCCACGATCAGATACTGGAGCGTGGGGAATTCCCGCAGGAGGGCGGGAAGCGCCTGCAGCACGATGTCGTGGCCCTTCCGCTCCACCAGCCCTCCGACCGAGAGAATCACCGGCCCCTCGGCGGCAATTCCGAGTGAGGCGCGGGTGGCGGTCGGGTCACCCGGTGTGAAGGTGGCGGCATCACAGCGGGGGTGGAAGATCCGGATCCGCTCCTCCCGTACTCCCGCCTCGAGCAGGAGCTGGCGGGTGAATCGGCTGTTGGCGATGACCCGGGCCGCGGTCCGGAGGGCCTGCCCGGGGCGCGAGTACGACTCGTCCCTCAGACTCAGTATCTCATTGCCGTGGGCCCAGACCACGATCGGCCACCCGGTCACCCGGGACATCATCAGGGCCGGGAGCCCGTCATAGACCGTGGCCACCTGCAGGAGGCGGGGGCGCTCCCGGACGACGAGCTCGGTCAGCACCGCTCCCACGCAGAGTGACTGGGTCACCCTGTTACCGAGAAAGATCCCGGGCCGCCGGTACACCCGCACCCCGCTCTCGGGGAGTGTCCGGGGGGCCCCCTTCACACCCGTCACGCAGGCCACCGCGTCGGGACCGAGCGCGCTCGCGGCACCTCGCATGAGAGCGGAGATTCCCCCCACCTGGGGCGGAAAGTAGGTGCTGCTGATGAGAAGCGATTTCGGTGGCATTCCTCTTGCGCTCCAGGCGTGGCATCCGAGACGACTTCTGAGACACCCCTTCGTCCCTTGACCCCTTCACGGGGGTGGTGCCTTGGACTGGACGTCACCCGTCGTGAAAATGGTTCGGTCCCAGCCGCTATCTTCCCCAAGGGGAAATCCGCCACCCAGGAAAGGGCGTGAAACGTGGGTTGCAAGAGCAGGGCCATGCGTCCGATACCTCCCACCGGAACCTTGGGTCATCCTCGTGGAATTCCCCGCTCCCTGGTCGCAGGAGGTGTCCGGTGGTAATGGCGGCAGGCGGAGGGGTACGGGCCGAGGAGGCGGGGCACGAGGGCCTGGGACCCGGGGTCGGGATCGTCGCGATGGTGCCGGATCAATGGGGCCATATGTGGCAACCGCGGCATCACGTGCTCAGCCGACTTGCGAGGTGGTCTCCCGTCGTGTGGCTTTCACCGGCTCCCGGTTGGCGCGAGGCGCTCCGCAGTGGGTTCCGGGCGCCTTCCCCGGCGTCGACCCCTCCACGCGGGTTGGATGTGGACCAGCTGGGCTGGATACTTCCAGTCGTTCACCGTCCTCGTCTTGTCGGGAACCTTCTCCTCTGGTTGCGGTTGTACCTTGCCCGTCGGCGCCTGCACCGCAGGGGATGCCGTCGCTATGTGCTGTACCTCTGGCGGCCCGGTTTCGCCCGAGCGGCTGACCTCCTGAAATGGGATGCGGTGATCTACCATGTGGATGATGAATACACGTTCGACCCATCGAACGATGGGATGGATCCGCGCGAGATGGACATCCTCCAGCGAGCCGACCTCGTCGCGATTCACTCCGACGTGCTATGGGAGCGGAAGGCACGATTCGCTCGTCGCCCGGTCCGTGCGCCGAATGGAGTCGATTTCGAGCAGTTCGCGCATCCGGTACCTGAACCCCCCGATCTCCACCCGATCCCCGGACCGCGCATCGGGTACGTGGGGTGGATCAAGGAGCAGCTTGACTGGATGCTGATCGAGGCCCTGGTCGACCGGCACCCGGAATGGCAATGGGTGTTCGTGGGAGGGGTCAAGGGCGACCCCGACCTGCTGCGCGCCGTCGCTGCCCTGGAAGGGCGGTCCAACTTTCATCTGCTGGGTGCGAAGCCGAGTGCGGAACTGGGAGCCTACATGCAGCATGTGGATGTGGCCATCATGCCCTATCTGCTCAACCTCTACACCCGCAACATCTATCCGATGAAACTGCATGAGTATCTCGCTGCTGGTCGTCCGGTCGTCACCACGCCGGTCCCCGCGGTATGTGCGCACGCGGATGTGATCACGTTGGCCACGACCGTGGACCAATGGAGTACCGCCATTCGTGACGCCCTGAGCTCCCCGGCCCGGACACCGGAACAGGTCGAACGGCGGCGCGCGGTGGCTCGGCTATACGACTGGGACACGATCGTGTCCACGCTTTCCACCGCCATCCGGGATGTCCTGGACGGATCCGGCGGCAAAACACGGGACCGGGCAGGCCATGGCGGATAGCATGGTCGCCGCCACCGGGTGGCGACGCCTGGTCCCATGGCTCTCGGCAACCTCGGTCTGGTTCCGGGCCGCGTTCCTTGTGGTGGTGCTTCACGCCCTCATCGCGTGGCTGGCGCACAATCCCGGCGTGTCGGTGGGCAACGATGACGCCCTGTATCTCTTCCTGCGCAACGCGCTGCAGATGTTCCGGTACCAGGACATTTATCTGCACGTTCCGATTCCTCATGTTCAGTATCCGCCCGGATGGCCCGCGATGCTTGCGGTCTACGGGCTGGCCACGGGGAACTCCATCGGGGCCGCCTTCATCCTGCCGCCGCTTCTGACCGGCGCCAGTCTGCTGCTGCTCTTCCTCGTGGGGCGGCGTCTGGGGCCCGAACCCTGGGCCTTCGTCCTGCTGCTCATCGTGGGGTTCGGTGTCCCCGCGCTCTGGATGGGGGGATGGATCTTTGCGGAGGCCGCCTACCTGTTTTTCAGCATGCTGGCCATCTGGGCGGTGTCCAGTGGATCCCGGTCCCCGGGGATCATGGCCCTTGCCGGCGCTTCCGCTCTGGCCGCCGCCTATGTTCGGACCATCGGCATCGCGCTCCTGGTGGCGGTGATTCTGGTGTGGATGCTGGATCGGAGGTGGCGCGCGGCGTTGAGCATGGTGGTGGTGGCAGCGCTGGGGTTCGGGCCCTGGATGGCCTGGACCCTGTTCGGGCCGCAACGGGGGTTGGGCCGGTCCTACGGGGGTGATCTGAGCGCCACAGTTCCGGGGTCGTCCGTCGGCATCCTCGATGCGACCCTGACCATGGCCGGTAAGGCGATGAGGCGTCTCTTCGGCCTCCTCGGCCAGGACATTCCCGCGATCCTGCCGTTTCTCCGCATTCAGGGCCTTTTGATCGACAACCTGCTCTGGGTTCTGGTCGCCCTGGTCGTCGGGGGTGCGGGGTGCTGGCATCTCTGGCGTCGATGCAGGATCGCGCCGGTGTACCTTGCCCTGTACCTCGGTGTGTTGATCCTGTGGACCTGGCAGCGGCGTCGTTTGCTCTATCCGGTGCAACCCCTGGTGTGGCTCACCCTGTTTTCCGGAATCCTGGTTCTGCGCGAACGCGTGGGCCGGTGGGGTGGGTGGGTTGCCACCGGCGTGCTCCTTGTGGCGATCCCCCTGCAACTGGTCCCGGATTCATGGAACCTGGTGGCGAGAGGCGTGGCATGCGATCGCGCGCGGCAATACGAATCTCCCACCTGTCACACCCCCGAACAGCTCGGCTTCTTTGCCGCCGCCCGGTACGCCCGGGACAGTCTCCCGCCTGGCGTGGTGCTGGCGGACCGGGAGGCCGCCTTTGCCTGGCACTCGGGACGGACGGTGGAGCACTCGATCGAGTGGGTCCGGGGAGTGGAGCCCGACCGGGTCCTGGAGGGGCTCCGTAACGCGGGGGTGACATACATTCTGCTGGCGGCACTCACGCCACATGACCAGTTCGAAATGCCGGCGTTACTCGCACCCCGATGCCACGAGCTCCGAGTGGTGCGCACCTTCGGGGAGGAGACGGTCCTGCTGGAACTGCGGACCGACGGAACCGGGGACAGCTGCGAGCTCCTGAGAGGCCTGGAGGAGCGGGGCCGACAGGCACAGGAACGGCCCCGGTGATGACTGCCGGGTCGTGGCAGTCGCCGCTGGCAGTGACAGCGGCCGCCGGGCTCATGATGGTCTGGGGGTTCCTGCGGTTTCTCCGCTGGCAATGGCTCCTCCGCCGGTTCGACCTGCGGACCCCGATCCGCTGGGGTCTGGTTCGGTATGCCGCGGCGCTGCCCGGATGGTTCACCCCGTTCGGGGTGGGGGAGGCCCTCCTGCGCGGATGGCTCTGCGCCCGGAGTCCGGGTCCGGGATGGAGGAGAGTGCTCCCCGCCTGGGTGCTCGAACGGGTCCTCGATGTTGGGGCCCTCACCGTTCTGGTCGCTCTCGCCCTTGGCTCCTGGTCGAGTGTCGCCGCCGTCCTGACGGGAGGAGTCGCGCTCTGGATCGTGCTGTGGATCCTGCTTCGTTTGAACCCCGTCGACCGATTCTCCCCCGCCGCCGAGCGGTTCCGAACGCCGCTTCCCCTGGGGGCAGCTCTGGGGATCTCGCTCCTGGTGTGGCTTCCGGCTCTTGGCGCTGTGGGGGTGACGGCTCTGGTGACCGGCGTGCCGCTGCCCCTCCGGTCTCTCGTCGACGCGGGGAGCAGCGGATTCCTTTCCGGTCTCCTGGCCCTGAACCCGGTGGCCGAGCTCGGCGGGCCCGAGCGGGTGACGCGGCTCGTGGCCGGGGCTTGGATGCTGGCGGTGCTCGGAGGAGCGGTTGTCGCGGGAGTGGGGCTGATCCGATCCCGCCGGCGCCGGCCCGCCGTGGATGCGGCGGTGCATTTCGATGAGATCGCCGGGGAGTACCTGGACCAGTTTGCCGGCCACGTCTGGGACCTCCTCCTCCGGCGCCGGGTGGGCCACCTGGTGCGGGCCGCCTCGGAGTGCGCCCCGGAGAGCCCCCTCGGCCTCGACCTGGGATGCGGGCTCGGACGCCAGCGGCTCGCCCTGCGCGAAGCCGGGTTCCGGGTGATCGGAGTGGATCCGGCGCGGGCGCTCCTGCGGCAAGGGAGGGTGGGAGACGGAGGGGCCGCGGCCGGGAGCGCCCTCGCCCTTCCATTCCGGAGCCGGACGTTCGACTTCGTGTACACCGTCGGGGTGCTGCATCACGTGGGCGATCCGCGGGCCCAGGCCCGGGCGGTGGCCGAGGTGCATCGGGTGCTCCGGCCGGGAGGCCGTCTCATCGTGCAGGAGAGCAACCCCCGCAACCCGCTCTTCCGGTTCTACATGGGCTACCTTTTCCCGTTGCTCCGCACCATCGACGATGGCACCGAGTGGTGGATCGCCCCGCGGCAGTGGCGCGCCACGGAGGGATTCACCCTGTCGGACCTGGCCTATTTCACCTTCCTTCCCGACTTTCTCCCCCGAGCCCTGCTCGCCCCGCTTCTCCGCGTCGAGGCGGCGCTGGAACGGAGCCCGCTCCGGGGATGGTCGGTGCACTATCAAGCGGCGCTGACTCGTGATCCGGCGAGGCCGGGGAGGGAGGGCGACCCGTGTTGATCCGACGCCTTCTGCCCCTGGCCCTGGCCCTGGCGCTGTTCACACTCAACAACCTTGCCGTGCTGAGCGGCGGGCTCGAGACCCCGGAGGGCTCCGTGCACCTGCTGCGCGTGAACGCCACCGACAACTCGATCTACGAGTCGTGGCTTCGTTCCAGTGAGAGCCGGGTGCTCCACCCCAACTTCCAGGCGCCCTGGCTGACCGAACCCGCCGTCTTCAAACCGTTCCTCCTTCTGGTGGCGCGGTCCTCCCAGTTCGCGGGCATTCCCCTCGCCTGGGGGTGGTTGCTCGCCCACCTCGGGCTCTATGTCCTGGCCGCCTATGCCCTGTCCGCCGCCCTGGGATTCTTTCTGAAAACGCCGAGGGAACGGTGGATGGCGCTCGGAGTCATGGTGCTCGCCATTCCGATTCCCAGCCTGCTGGTCCTCCCGTCGCTCCTGCTGCCGCTCGAGGCGCTGGGGGTGCCGCCGCTCCCGGGTCTGGGATTCTTCGTCTGGTACACCTCCGACGGGTTCCTTCACGGGATCGCCGGCAGCATCCTCGTCACCTACGGCACCGTGGCCACTCTCGCATCGTTCGCCTTCCTGGCGGCGTACATGGAGACGGAGAAGAGGCGATATCTGGTCGGTGCCGGGGTCTCGGTGGTACTCTGCGGATTGGTCCACCCCTACGAGCCCTTCCTGATACTGGCGGCGGGGTCACTCGCCCTGCTGATCTGGCGGGGCGCCCGGTGGCGGCGATCCGTTCCGGAGGTGGCTGTCCTGAACCTCCTGGGGGGTCTGGGTATTGTGCCGATGGCGGCCCTCGCCCTGATGCATCCCTGGGTGAGGGACGCCGCAGCGATCACCCGGTGGGATCCCCCCCCTCCGCTCCTCCTTCCAGCCATCCTCGGCGTGCCCGCCACTCTGGCGTGTCTCCTCTTGGTCGTGCGCCGCAGGATGACGTCACCCACAGACCTGCTCCTCCAGAGCTGGATCGCCTGTGCCCTGATCGGGATCTATCTGCCCTTCATCCCGTGGACCCAGCACTTTCTGGACGGATTCCACTACGGCGTCGCGATGCTGCTGGTGCGACAACTGGGGCAAACGCCCGCGGTCGGGCGTCTCTGGGCCCGGCACCGCCGCCTCGGAAGGGCTGCACTGGTCACGCTGGTCCTGCTGTCGGTGAGCGCCTACGCGGCGTACTACCGGCAATCCTGGAAGGACGGCCGCGCGGCCGTCCCCGAGCGGCTCTTCACCAGTCTGATGGCCGAGGACGACGTCGCGGTCCGTGACTGGCTGGCGGAGAATGCCAGGCACACCGATCTCGTGTTGGCCCCGGTGGACCGGGCCACCTGGTTTTCGACCGTGCCGATGCACAGCTTTGCCGGAAACCGGCTCTTCAGCATCACCTTCGAGGAGCAGTCGCGACTCTCCGACGATTTCTACGCGGGCCGGATGGACGCCGCCGAGGCGAACGAGTTTCTGTCGGAGTACGGCGTCCGGTGGGTGCTGCTGCCCGAGGGCACTGCGGCGCGGGCCGCTCTGACTCGCGGGACCCCACGGGTGAGCCTGGGTCGCTGGACCATCCTCGAGCTCGAGGGCAACACGATGAAGCCGTACCCCGGACTCCCGCGATGAATTCCCCCGCTTCGCAGGTCGAGGGGTCCCGACTCCCGGCTGTCCCGCAACGGCAGGTCCTCCGCCGTATGGTGCGGGCCTTCCCCTCTCCGATCCTGCGGATGTATTGCCGCATTCGTCTTCTCATCATGGGCCCGAGATTTCTGGATGTCATCGGAGAGTACCTGCCCGAGCGGGGGGACGTGCTGGAGATCGGCTGCGGGTTTGGCCTGTCCGGGCTCTACTTCTCCCGCATGCACCCGGAGCGGGTCATCCACGGGTATGACCTGGACGAGCGGCGGGTCACGACCGCCCGTTCCGCGGCGGAGTCCCTGGGGCTGCCCAACGTCCGGTTCTCCGTGGGTGACGCGGCTCACCTCACTCTGGATCGGTTGTTCGACGCAGCCTACGCCATCGACATCATTCACCATCTCCCGCGCGGGGCCGTTCCCCGGTTCCTCCAGGGCATTCACGAGCGCCTGCAGCCGGGCGGGCGCTTCATCATCAAGGATGTGGACCACACTCCCGCGTACAAGCGCTGGGTCAGCTGGATCACCGACCGGGTGATGGTGGGATGGGACGAGCCGCTCTATTACTGGCCGGTGGACGAGCTGCGCACGGCGCTGCAGCAGGCGGGGTTTTCGGTCCAGGTCTATCCCATGCCGGACATCCTGCCGTATCCCCACGTTCTGTACGTCTGCGAGAAGTGAGGAGCGAGGAGTGAAGGGAGAGGAGTGAGGAGTGAGAAGGGTGCCGAGAAGGCAGGTTCTCCAATGGTTCACGCGAAGACGCGAAGACGCGAAAGAATCGTTCCACGCCTCGCGCGCCGAGATCCGGATTCTGTTTTTGGGGGGTGGAAGGGCCCCCCATCCTGCCGATGCCTGCCGCGCGAGACGAGGAAGGTGTCGTGCGAGCCGTCAACCCTCTGTGTCCTCTGTGTTCTCTGTGGTTCAAACCGGGGAGGGGCGGGGGGTGCGCACCAGGCCCTGGTCTTGTCGTTGGGGGGTGGAAGGCCCCTCATCCTGCCGAGGCCCGGGGGTCGGCGAGGGGGAAGGTGGGAAGGAATCACCGCAGAGAACGCGGCGGACGCGGAGGGTCTCCGTGTGATGTCCGTCGTTCCACGCCTCGCGCGCCGAGATCCGGATTCTGTTTTTGGGGGGTGGAAGGGCCCCCATCCTGCCGATGCCTGCCGTGCGAGGCGAGGAGCGTGTCGTGGGAGCCGCCAACCCTCTGCGTCCTCCGTGTTCTCCGTGGTTCAATCCGGGGTGGGGTGGGGTCACCGCGGAGGCCGTGAAGGGCGCGCCCGGAGGCTGACGGGCCACGCCGCCGGTCGTCAGGAGGCCATCGGGGCCGCGCGATAGATGACCCAGCCACAGTAGACCGCCCAGAGGGCGATGGTTGCCGCGAGGGGACGGTCACTCCAGAGTGTCTCGGCGGGACTGCCGCCCTCGCGCCGGTGCACGAGATAGAGAAACCGGAACATGCCATACAGCACGAACCCCGTGCTCCAGGTCAGTCGGCTCGATCCAACCACCGAGGCCGTGTCCGATGCCAGGGTGTACATGATGTAGGAAATCACCGTGGCGCTGAGCAGGACCGTCGTGATCTGGTCGAGCAGGGCGGGGCTGTACTCCCCCAGCACCGCCCGATGGCCCGCCGATCCGTCTCCGAGCAGGGTCAGCTCGTGACGTCGCTTGGAAAAGCCGAGAAAGAGGGCCAGGAGGCCGCCACAGAGGAGAAGCCACACCGTCGGGATCACTCCGATCAGAGTGGCCCCCGCCTCCAGGCGAAGAAGAAAGAAGGCGGCGAGAACGAACACCTCGAGCAGGACGACCTGCTTGAGCCATTGGCTATAGAGAACGTTCAGGCCCAGATATACCGCGGCCACGGTGGCGAAGCCGGTGTCGAGTGCCATTCCCCCCGCCAACGCCGCGACCACCAGCCCGATGCCCGCCGCCAGGGCGTTCCCCGGGGCGATGGCCCCCCGAGCCACCGGACGATGCCGCTTGTCGGGATGGGCCCGGTCCGCCTCCCGGTCCACCACATCGTTGATCGCGTAGACCCCGCTGGACAGGAGGGCAAAGAGGAGAACCCCGAGTCCTGTCCGGATCACCAGCTCAAGGTCTCCCGCCTTGCCGGAGAAGAGGAGGGGGGCCAGAATGAATCCGTTCTTGACCCAGTGGGACGGCCGGAGGAGCGCAACCCAGTCGTGCAGCTCCGACCCGGGTTGTGATGCTGCGATGCCGTGATCCACGGAAGACCCCCGGGGTGAGACCGCCGAAACGATTGCGAAAGCGCCTTCCCGGCAATCCGGCCTGCAAGCCGTGGGCCCCACCACCTGTCGGGGTGAACTGATGGAACAATACCCCAGTGTTGCAATAATACAACACAACTGTAGTGAACAAGCAACGGTTGGGGAGCCGCCTTTTTCCCTGAAGACGGCACCCCTCTTGCTCCGGCTCCCTCCATCTCCATGACCGCTTCCGCGAGTGACCAGTGACTGAGCCGATGCCCGGGGTCCCGGAGCCATATGCGGTACCGTGGCCCCGACCCTCCCTGTCCGTTGTGCTGACCGATGCCACTTCGGTGGAGTGGACCACCACGGTCACCTCCCACCTGGAGGATCTCGCAACCCAACCGGGCGTGGAAGTGATTGTCCCTGTCGACCGCTTCCCCGCCCAGGTGGGGGTTCTTCGCCCGGTGAGCGTCGTCGAATGTCCCGAGGGTGAGGTGGATGCCGGGCTCTGCCCCCGGGTGCGCGGGGTGGCCCGGGCCGTGGGCAATGTGGTGGTGTTCCGGGAGATCGGATCCGCCCGGGGTTCTCATCTCGGCCTGCCCCCCCTCTGGGAGCCATGCCCTCCACGCACTGCCGATCTCCTGGAGCGGCTCCGGTCCGCTGGGGTGGAGAGGCCCGAGCCCCCGGAAACCGGGTGATCGAGTCGACCGATCGGCGCACGGGGATCTCCGTGGTCGTTGCCTCCGTACGCAGCGCCGAGCGTCTCGAGGCGTGCCTTCGCTCGGTGGCACCGGAGGCGGCTCGCCATGGCGCCGAGCTCGTCGTGGCCCACTCGGGGGGAACTCCGCTCGAAGAGGCAATGGCACCCCACTGGCCCTCGGCGGTGTTCGTTCCCGTGGACGGGGCCCCGAGCGTGCCCCGGGCACGGGGGATGGGGCTGGCCCGGAGCAGGGGGGCGCGGGTGGCCCTCACCGAGGATCATTGCCTGGCCTGCGAGGG
This sequence comes from Gemmatimonadales bacterium, assembly GCA_039794085.1. Classification (GTDB taxonomy): domain Bacteria; phylum Gemmatimonadota; class Gemmatimonadetes; order Gemmatimonadales; family GWC2-71-9; genus OFTM291. The sequence continues at coordinate 62,699 of JBDIWC010000007.1, read as the reverse complement.
ATGGTTGGCCGGGCTTCTGGCTGCGTCCGGATCCGCCGCCGCTGTGGGAGGCCCGGTCGACACGACCCACCGGCAGCGAGGGGTCGACCTTGGCGCCTGGTTTGCCGAGTACGGCCTGGTGGCGCCAGGCGCGGGAACCGACCCGAGGCTGATCACCGCAGCTAACGTGCTCTATACCTCGGAGATCGTGGACGACGTGGCCCGGTGGATGGGCGAGGGAGCCTGGGAAAACGTCGTGCACGACCGGCTCCGTGCCCGAGGCGACCGGGTGATCCGGATCGAACATGCGGTCGTGGCTCAGGATCTGACGTACGGCGTGGCGCCCTTCGTGAAGGACCGGTTTGACCATGGCCGTGCCTACGCCCGGGCCCGGCTCAGCGAGGAGGGGGGGCATTGGATTCTCCGGGCCCTCATGGCTCTGGTTCTCCCGGCGGTCCTGCTGCTGCGGGTGGCGAGGCGGGGGGGACGGGGAGCACCCCGGGAGTTCGTGCGCGCCCTCCCCTGGACCATGCTGTTCCTCTCCGCCTGGTCGGCGGGAGAGTTCGTGGGGTATGCCACGGCCGACCGCACAGTGCGAGCAGGATGACCGGGCCCGTGACGGGTTCTTCCGGCGCCCAGCTCTCTGTCGTGGTGCCCTCGGTCAATGGCCTGGGTGATCTCGCGGGATGCCTGGTTGCTCTGGTGGAGGAATCGGGTCGGACGCCACTGGAGATTCTGGTGGTGGACCGGGTCGGTGAGGCACTCCGGCGTGAGGTGGCGGGCCGGTTCCCGTCCGTGCTGGTCCTCGCCGCGCCGGTGGACACCTCGATTCCCGATCTGCGCGCCCTCGCCTTCGAAGCGGCCACGGCGCCCGTGGTGGCCGTGATCGAGGACCACGTGATCGTGCCGCCCGGGTGGGCCCGCGCCCACCTCGAGGCGCACGCCCGGGGGGAACAGGTGGTGGGCGGCGCCGTGGAGAATGCGGCCACCGAGCGCCTGGTGGACTGGGCCGCATTTCTCTGCGAGTACCATCACCTGATCCCCCCCCTTCCGGCGGGGCCGGTGCCGGGGATCACCGGAAACAACACCAGCTACGACCGGGAACTCCTGCTCGCCCACCGCGAGGCCTGGCGAGCCGGTCGGTGGGAGGATCACCTCCACGCGGCCATGCAGCGAGGCGGTGTCGTACTGGTCTCCCATCCCGAGATTCGTGTCGGCCACAAGAAACACTACTCTGTGGGAGAGTACCTGTCGCAGCGATACCTCTATTCCCGGGCCTGGGCGGGTGTCCGGGCCTCGGGAACCCCTGTCGCGGCCCGCTTTGTGGCCGGCGCGGCCCGGGTGGCCCTCCCTCCGGTACTCTATTTGCGGATTGTCAGGACCATCTGGAACAAAGGCCGCCACCGCCGCGAGTTGCTCCGGTCACTGCCCCTCCTGGCGCTCTTCGCCCTCGGGTGGGCGGCGGGTGAAATGGTGGGATTCTGGTGCGGGCCCGGCACCGCTCTCTCTCAGGTCTGTTGAAGGGGACAGGAATGGGAATCACGACGCATCCACGGGAAGTCGATCCGATCCGGCCGGGAGATCCGGTCGTGGTGGTCGGTGCGGGTCCTGCGGGGCTCACCGCAGCCTATCTCCTGTCCCGCGACGGATATCCCGTCACCGTGCTCGAGGCCGACGACATGGTCGGAGGCATCTCCCGCACCGCGCGATACAAGGGATACCGCTTCGATATCGGGGGGCATCGCTTCTTCACCAAGATCACTCCGGTGCTCAACCTCTGGAACGAGATTCTGGGGGACGAGTTCATCTCCGTGCCGCGCATGTCCCGGATTCTCTACGATGGGAAGTATTTCGACTATCCCCTCAAGGCCGGCAACGCGCTTCGAGGGCTCGGCGTGATCGAGGCCGTGCGGATGGTGCTGAGCTACCTCCGCTGGCACTGGCGTCCCCACCCGGTGGAGGAAAACTTCGAACAGTGGGTCACCAATCGGTTCGGGAAGCGGCTCTTCGAGATCTTCTTCAAGACCTACACCGAGAAGGTCTGGGGCATGCCCTGCACCGAGATCCGGGCGGAGTGGGCGGCCCAGCGGATCCAGGGGCTCTCGCTCGCCCGGGCGATCCTCTCTGCCACCTCGCTCAACCGGCGTAGCACGGCGATCAAGACGTTGATTCATGAGTTCCAGTACCCCCGACTCGGTCCGGGGCAGATGTGGGAGACCTGCCGGGACCGGATCGTGGAGATGGGGAACCCGGTTCTCCTCCGGCACCCGGTCACCGCCCTCGAACTGGAGGAGGGACGGGTGACGGGAGTCCGGGCCCGGAACGCGGAGGGCGGGGAACAACTCTTCCCGGCGCGCCATGTGATTTCCACCATGCCGGTGCGGGAGCTGGTACACTCCTTCGCGCCCGCCGTGCCCGCCCCGGTGCAGGCCGCGGCCCGGGGGCTCGGCTACCGGGACTTCCTGGTGGTGGCTCTCATGCTCGAAGGGGACAATCTCTTCCCCGACAACTGGATCTACATCCACACCCCGGGAGTCCAGGTGGGGCGGATCCAGAACTTCAACAACTGGAGCCGGGCCATGATTCCGGAACCGGGGATGACCTGTCTCGGCATGGAGTACTTCTGCTTCGAGGGAGACGGCCTCTGGACCACCTCCGATGCCGACCTTGTGGCGCTTGCCACCCGGGAACTCGATGCGTTGGGCATCGCCACCGCTTCCCGGGTGAGAGACGGCACCGTGATCCGCATGCCCAAGGCCTATCCGATTTATGACGCCGCGTATCGCGGACATCTCGACACCATCCGCGGGTTCATCGATCCGATTCCCAACCTGCACACCGTGGGCCGGAACGGGATGCACAAGTACAACAACCAGGACCACTCGATGCTCACGGCGATGATGGCCGTCTGGAACATGTTCGGCGCCGCCCACGACGTCTGGGAGGTCAACACCGACTTCGAGTATCACGAGGAGCAGCGCCTCGACCGGCCCGCCCCCCCCCCCCCTCGTTCCCGCGTCGCCCTGACGCCCGATGCGGATCGGGATCGACGCCACCTCCTGGGCCAACGGGCGGGGGTACGGACGTTTCCTTCGTCAGGTGCTCCCCGGCCTGGTGCGGACCGCCCCGGGAGAGGAGTTCGTCTGCTTCCTCGATGCCGAGTCCCGGCGGGACTTTCCCGGTTTGCCGGGCGTCCAGGTGCGCGAGGTCCCGCTGCAGGCCGCACCGACCCGTGCCGCGTCAGCGGAGGGTTACCGGTCGCCCCGCGATCTTTTCCGGATGCACCGGGCCGTGGCCCGGGCCCGCCTCGATGTCTTCTTCGCGCCGACAGTCTACACCTGGTTTCCCCTCCCTCTCGGGCTTCCCTCCGTGGTCACCATCCACGACGCCATCGTGGAACGGTTTCCCGAACTCACCATCCCCGGGCGCCGGGCCCGCCTCTTCTGGACCCTCAAGGTGCGCCTCGCCCTCGCCCAGGCCACCCGGGTCCTGACCGTCTCCGACTTCGCCGCGGAGGATCTGGTCCGGGTGCTCGGCGTCCGCCGGGATCGCCTTCGAGTGGCCCCGGAAGCCCCGGCCCCGGTCTTCACTCCCTCGCCCGCCGAGGAGGTCCGCCGGGCGGGTGCGGCAGCAGGGGTGCCGGCCGGAACTCCCTGGATCATCTATGTCGGAGGGTTCAATCCCCACAAGCGACTCGATGTCCTCCTCGAGGCCCACGCCGCAGTGACGAGGGCCACACCCGTGCACCTGCTGTTGGTCGGCTCGGTCGGGAGCGACGTGTTCCACGAGCACCGGGAGTCTCTCCTCCGGTCGATCGTGACCCTCGGGACCGGTCCGCTGGTTCATTGGACCGGGTTCGTGCCCGACGAAGAGTTGCGTCACCTCTACACCGGTGCTGTGGCGTGCATCCTCCCCTCCGAGGCGGAAGGGTTTGGCCTCCCGGCCGTCGAGGCCGCCGCCTGCGCCACCCCTGTTGTGGCCACCACGGAGAGCCCGCTCCCCCAACTCCTGGACGGTGGGGGAATCTGGGTCCGCCCGGGGGACCGAACCGCCCTTACCGAGGCGATCCGAACGCTGGTGGACCACCCGGAGGAAAGAGAGGCCCTGGCGAGCGTGGCGTTGATCCGGGCGCGAGCCCTCTCGTGGGACCGGACGGCGGCTGCCACCCTCGGGGCGATCCGGGAAGCGGCGCGGGCATGACCGAGTCTCTTCGCTTCGCCTTCCTGACCACCTTCTATCCCCCCTACCACTTCGGGGGGGACGCGATCGGAGTCGAGCGACTGGCCTTAGGGCTGGTCCGCGCCGGCCATCATGTGACCGTGATCCACGACGTCGATGCCTTCGCGGCCCTCCATCCAGGCCCCCTCCCGGAGAGCCCGGGACCGACCCCGGGACTCGACGTGATCCCGCTGCGGAGCGGTTTCGGCACCCTCTCCCCGCTGCTCACCCAGCAATTCGGCCGCCCGGTGCTGACCGGGGCCCGCATCCGCCGGATTCTCGACCAGGGCCGTTTCGACGTGATCAACTATCACAATGTCTCCCTGGTGGGAGGGCCCGGGCTCTTCCGGTACGGCCGAGGGGTCAAGCTGTACATGGCGCACGAACATTGGCTCGTCTGCCCCACGCACGTGCTGTGGCGATTCGGGCGGGAGCCGTGTCCCGAGCGTGCCTGCATTCGCTGTCAACTGAGCTATCGGAGACCCCCGCAGTGGTGGCGACGCCTCGGCACTCTCGAGCGGGCGTTGGATCAGGTGGACACCTTCATCGCCATGAGCGAGTTCAGCCGGCGGAAGCACGCCGAATTCGGCTTTCCCCGTCCGATGGAGGTCTTGCCGTATTTCCTCCCTGATGAGGGAGGGGAACCGGACTCGGGGGACCGGTCCCCCGCTGTGCATCACCGCCCGTATTTCCTCTTTGTGGGCCGACTGGAGCGGATCAAGGGGCTTCAGGACGTCATCCCCCTCTTCCGGGACTACCCCGATGCCGACCTGCTGGTCGCGGGAGACGGCGAGTACGCCCCCGACCTCCGCCAGCTGGCGGAGGGGATGCCCCAGGTCCGGTTCCTGGGACGGGTCGACCCCGAGACGCTCTCCCGCATCTATCGTCACGCGGTGGCACTGATTGTGCCCTCGGTCTGTTATGAAACCTTCGGGATCATCCTGATCGAGGCGTTCCGGCAGGGGGTCCCCGTGGTGGCGCGCCGGTTCGGCCCCTTTCCGGAGATCGTGGAGCGAGCCGGGGGGGGAGAGTTGTTCGACACGCCGGAGGAGCTTCGCGCCGCTCTGCACCGGCTCCAGGCCGATCCCGGGCACCGGGAACGGCGGGCCGTTTCTGCGCGGGAGGCCTTCCTGACCCACTGGTCGGAGGCCGCCGTGATTCCGCAGTATCTCGACATTGTGGCGCGCGCCGCGGCCCGGCGGGCGCGCCGTCAGGAGGCTGGATGAAGGTGTGCGTGACCGGCGGAGCCGGATTCATCGGAAGTCATCTCGCGGAGCGGTTGCTGGCCCGCGGGGACCAGGTTCTCGTTCTCGACGATCTCTCGACGGGGAGCATGGACAATATCGCCGGCTGTGTCGGGCGCCCGGGATTCGAGTATCGGATCGGGTCGGCCACGGACGTTCCGTTGGTGGCGGAACTGGTGGACCGGTGCGATGTCACGGTCCACCTCGCGGCGGCCGTGGGGGTGCGCCTCATCGTCGAGCGTCCGGTGCACACCATCGAGACCAACGTGCGCGCCACCGAGGTGGTGTTGGGTGCCGCGGCCAAGAAGGGGAAGCTCGTGGTGGTCGCCTCGACGTCGGAGGTGTACGGGAAGGGTCTGCGGATTCCCTTCCGCGAGGAGGACGACCTGACCCTCGGCCCCACCACCCACTCCCGGTGGGCCTATGCCTGCTCCAAGGCGCTCGATGAGTGGCTGGCGCTCGCCTATTGGCGCGAGAAACAGGTTCCGGTGATTGTCACCCGTTTCTTCAACACGGTGGGACCCCGGCAGACCGGACGCTATGGCATGGTGCTTCCGACCTTCGCCGCCCAGGCGGTTCGGGGCGAGCCGATCACGGTCTATGGAGACGGGACCCAGTCGCGCTGCTTTGGCCATGTGCAGGATGCGGTGGAGGCAACGCTGCGGCTCATCGGAACGCCCGGAGCGGTCGGCGAGGTCTTCAACGTGGGGTCGGACCGCGAGGTCACGATGCTCCAGCTGGCGGAGATGGTGAGGGCCGCGGCGGAGAGCCGGTCCGAGATCCGCCTCATCCCCTATGCGGAGGCGTACGCGGCCGGCTTCGAGGACATGCAGCGACGGGTGCCCGATGTGAGAAAGCTGGAACGGGTGGTGGGATACCGTCCCCGGACCTCCCTGGAGCAGATCATCGCGGATGTCGTGGCCGATCAGCGGACCCTCCACGTCACCGGAGCCGGCAGGTAACCGGTGCGCGCCATTCTGACCTGGCACTCGATCGACGGATCCGGTTCGCCGATTTCGGTCTCGGAGGAGGTGTTCCGGGAGCACGTGGCGTGGCTGGCGTCGGGCCGGGTGAAGGTCGTGTCCCTGGAGGAGCTGCTGGCTCTGCCCGATGACACCGACGCCGTGTCCCTCACCTTCGACGACGCCTTTCAGAACTTCGCCACTCTCGCCGCTCCCCTGCTCCTGGAGCACGGGCTGCCGGTCACCGCCTTCGTGGTCAGCGGAGCGGTGGGACGCACCAATGAATGGGGGGGGCGCGCGGTGCGCGGCATCCCGACGCTTCCCCTGGCCGACTGGGACTCTTTGTCGGACCTGGCCTCCCGGGGGGTCACCCTGGGGTCCCATTCGCGGACCCATCCCGACCTCACGGCGTGTGACGGCGAGCAACTGGAGGAGGAAATCCGCGGGGCGGCCGACGAGCTGGAGCACCGGACCGGCCAGCGTCCGACTGCCTTCGCCTACCCGTACGGGGAGGTCAACAAAACGGTGACTGCCGTCGCGGCCCGGGTCCACCGGGTGGGGTGCACCACCCGGTACGCCGCCCTGCGGGACGGGACCGATGCGCTGTGCCTGCCGCGGCTCGACATGTGGTATGTCCGGGACATCGGAGCCCTGCATGGGTGGGGGGGGACGGAGTTTCACCTGCGTCTCCGCTGGCGCGCCGCCCTGCGCGATGTACGGCGCGCGGTGAGCGGGGGGGGAGCGGGCTGAGTGCGGTCCCCGCGGGAGGCACCGATCCTGTCCGTCATCGTCCCGGTGTACCAGGGGGAGCGTGTGTTGCCGGAGTGCCTGGCCGCGCTCGGGGGAAGCGATCTCCCCCGGGACCTCTGGGAACTGATCGTCGTGGACGACGGGAGCACCGATCGGACGGTGGAGATTGCCGCGACCCATGCCGATGTGATCGTGCGGCTTCCCGGAGATCCCCACGGGCCTTCCTATGCCCGCAATCGCGGGTCCGAGGTGGCGCGAGGGGAGATCCTCGTGTTCGTTGATGCGGATGTGTGCGTGCATGCGGATGCGTTGCGTCGCTTCGCCTGGGCCTTCGCGGAGTCGCCCGGAGCCAGCGCCATCTTCGGATCCTACGACACCACCCCGCGGGCGCCGGGATTCGTGTCCCAGTACCGGAACCTTCTCCATCACCACTTCCATGCCCGGGACCGGGGCGAGGCCGAAACCTTCTGGGCCGGGTGCGGCGCCGTCCGGACCGAGGCGTTCCGCGCCGCGGGGATGTACGATGAGTGGCAGTTCTCCCGCCCCCAGATCGAGGACATCGAGCTCGGCAACCGGCTGCGGGATCTCGGGGCCATCATCCTGCTGCGTCCCGAGATCCAGGGGACCCATCTGAAACGGTGGCGCCTGCGGGATGTCGTGACCTCCGACCTCAACGATCGCGGCGTCCCCTGGACCCGGCTCCTGATCCGCCGCGGAGGCTCCGGCACAGTCCAGTCGCTCAACCTGCGCCCGGTGGAGAAGGTGAAGACCGCCCTGGTGGGCTTCCTGATCCTGCTTCTCCTCGGGTGGGTCGTCACCGGTCATTCCTGGTACGGAGTGGTGTCCACCGGGATCGTCGCCGTCATGCTGTTTCTCAACCGGTCGCTCTACCGGTTCTTTTTCCGCGAACGCGGGCTCTGGTTCGCGGTGCGGGTGGTGCCGCTCAACTTCCTGTACTACGCCCTGAACGCGTGTTCCGCCATCTTCGGATGGATGCTCCACCACGTGGTGGGTGACCCCCAGCCCTCGGCCCGGGTGCAAGCCTATGCGGAGGTGGGGCTCCAGCATTGGCCACCGGTCCCGAAGCGCCAGGTGCCGCGGCGGCGGTCGCGTCCGGGCGTCGTGGGAGGGTCCGGTTGATGACGCCGGGACAATCTCCCATATTTGGGCCACCGGCCGTGAGGAGTGACCCATGACACCAGCCCGCCCCGCTTCGGACGCCCCCGCGCTGGAGGCGATCGCCTTCGCCTTCGCTCCCCTGCACAAGCGCCGGTTCGGCATCGCCGTCGGCGCGGCCACGGGTGCCCTTATTCTCCTTCTGACCGTGATCGATCTCCTCGTGGAGGGGGGCGGAGTGCCCACGGACCCGACGTTCTCCCTCGACCTGCTCGGGGCCTACTTTGCCGGCTACTCCGTCTCCTGGACCGGAGCGCTCATCGGATTCGGGTGGGGATTCGTGGTCGGGGCCGTGGCGGGATGGTTCCTGGCCTTCATCCGGAACGTCGTGATCGCCACCCAGGTGTTCCTCATTCGGACCCGAGCCGAGCTGGCCCGGACTCGTGATTTTCTTGACCACATCTGAGCCGGGCCTTGTGATCCGGCGCCCGCAGGGGGGGACCTCATGACGACGGAACAAGCCGAAGTGGCCGCGGTCATTCAACGGCTCAACGGGCGGGCCTGGGGTGTCGCCTTCGGGTTGGTGTGCGCGGGTGTCCTCTTCCTGGCGACCAATTTTCTGGTCTGGAGCGGGGGGCCCGATGCCGGGCAGCATCTCCAGCTTCTGGCCGTCTTCTTCCCCGGGTATTCGGTGTCCTTTCCCGGGAGCCTCATCGGAGCGGTGTACGGATTCGTGGTGGGGTACGGCTTCGGCCGAGTCATCGGGACGGTCTACAACAAGCTGACCGAGTACCGGCTCTGACCTCTCCGAGTGCCTCCGCCCCAGGACCCTCCCCGGGGCGGCTTTTTTCCGTGCTCGCCTCGGGGGAAGTGGCGGCACGGATTCTCGGATTTGTCGCCACCATCGTGCTGGCCCGGACCCTCGGCGCCGAAGGGTTCGGCGTCATCGGTTTCGCCCTCACGGTCCGTCTCTATCTCGTGGTGCTGGTCGAAGGCGGACTCGATTCGGTCGGCGTGCGACGAGTGGCGCTGGACCCGACCTTCCTCCAACACACCGCTCCCGCCCTGATCATCGCCCGGGTGGTGCTGGCTCTCGCCCTGATTGGTGTGACATCGCTCGGAGGAATTCTCCTCCTGCCGGCCCCCGATGGGACCATCCTGGCCCTGATCTCCCTGACCCTGATTCCCCTGGCTCTGAACCTGCGCTGGGCCTGCCTGGGGCTGGGGCGGGCCCGGAGCGCCGCCGGGGCCCGGATCCTCGCGGACGGCCTCTTTCTCCTCCTGGTGTTGCTGCTGGTGCGCCGAGGCGCCGATCTGACCCGGGTGCCCTTGCTTCAGCTGGCGGCGGAGGGTGCGGGGGCCGCCTCGCTCGGCATCGGGCTCGCCGGTGTGATCGGTCCGATCCGCTGGCGAGGATGGTGGAACCGGGCCCTCCCCGTTCTCCGGTCGGCACGTCCCCTGGCCCTCCATGCCCTGCTCGGTCTCGTCATGTTCAACGCCGATGTGCTCTTCCTGAGGGGCTTTCACGGGACGGCGGCGGTGGGCGTGTATGTGGCGGTCTACGCCCCGGTCAGTTTCTTCCTGAACATCGGGGTCACGTACTATCACAGCCTTCTCCCCACCCTGGCCCGATCTCACGGGGAGGGACGAGTGGATCGGAGCGCTTTCCAACTCGGAGTACGGCAGGTGCTGGCGCTCGGGATTCCCGTGGCGGTGGGGGGCGTGCTGGTGACCGGGTCCCTCCTGCAGACTCTGTACGGGCCCGAGTATCTGCGTGGCGGCCCCGCCCTCGGTCTGCTGCTCCTCTCCCTGCCGATCTCCCTCCTCCGCAACGTGGGACAGGCGGGGCTGGTCGCCTCAGACCGCCATCCGCTGGTGCTTGCGGCCTCGGTTCGGGGCGTCGCGGTCAACCTTGTCCTCAATGTCCTCCTCATCCCCCGGTGGGGACTCCTCGGGGCGGCCGGTGCCACCCTCGGAACCGAACTGGTGCGGACAGCCCTGGTGCTGCGGAGCGCCCACCGTGAAGGGTACGAGGCCCGGATTGTGTCGGCGGGATGGCACGCCGCACTCGCCGCCGGGGTCATGGCCCTCGTCCTCTGGGCGGTTCCTCTTCCGCTGTGGATCGGCGTGCCCACGGGAGCACTGGTCTACCTGCTCGCGCTGGCTCCGGGGGGAGGACTGCGCCTGGTGCGCACTGGGCGCGGAGCCCAGACTGTGTGAGGTCCCGGAGGGCATGGGACTTGCGATGCAGAGCACGTTCCGACAGGGAGCGGTGCCATGCCACATCTGACCGACACCCGGAACCGCTATGAGCTCAAGTATCTCGTGGCGGCGCGGGAGGTCTCGGCCATCCGGGCCGCGCTCGGCGAGTACCTCACGGCCGATGAGCACGGGGATCCGGAGTGGGGGTATGCGGTCTACAGCGTCTACTGGGATTCCCCCGAGTACTCCCTCTTCTGGGAAAAGGTCGAGGGCCTCATGGTCCGGCGCAAGGTGCGTCTCCGGCGCTATGTGGGGAGCGAGGAACTCTTTCTGGAGATCAAGCAGCGGGTGGACCGGACCCAGCAGAAGCGCCGATTGCGGATGTCGGTGGCGGAGGCCCGGGAACGGTTCGTAACGCACCCGGGTGACGATGTGACCGATCCGGTGATGCGGGAGGCCTGGACCCTCTTTCGGCGTCACAACCTGGCGCCCCGGTGCGCGATCCGGTATCGGCGGCGAGCCTTCATGGGGCGTTACGAGCCGGCACTGCGGGTCAACTTCGATACCCGCATCCAGTACCGGACGACCGGGTTCGATCTGGTCACCCCCTTCGACACCGGGGCCGCGGTGCTCGATCCCCGCACCGCGGTCATGGAAGTGAAGTTCACCGGAGGGGCGCCGCTCTGGCTCACCAAGTCGATCGCCCGGCTCGGGCTACCGATGGTGCGCATGTCCAAGTACTGCTCCGCCGTGGATCGAGCCGTGTACGGCGGCGCACTCACCTGAACTCCTGTCAGGAGGCGTGGTGGACGAATTCATCAGACAGTTGACGTCGGGCGCCTCGCAGGTCGGGGGATTTGGCGTCTGGGAAACCGTGGTGGCCCTCGGGTTGAGCTTCGTGCTCAACCTGCTCCTGGCGTACGTGTACCGGATCTCCCACCGCGGGCTCTCCTACTCGGTGTCGTTCGTGCATGCCATGATCATCATGGGGGTCACCATCTCCCTTATCATGCTCGTGATCGGAAGCAACATTGCGCGGGCGTTCACCCTGGTCGGGGCCCTCTCGATCATTCGCTTCCGGAATGCGGTCAAGGACAGCCGGGACGTGGCCTTCATCTTCGTGGCCATGGCCGTCGGGATGGCCACCGGCACCGGGTTCTACCTCACCGCCGTCATCTTTGCCCTGGCGATGGGGGGGATGATCTACACTCTGAGCCGGTTCGAGATCGGGGCGGCGACCAGTCGCGAGGCCCTCCTCAAGGTGCACCTCCCCTCCGACCTCGACTATCACACGGTCTTCACCGAGGTGTTCCACCGCCATCTGCGCGAGGCCTCGCTCTTGAGCGTGGAGACCCTGGGTGAGGGCGACGTGGTGGAACTCGTGTACTCGGTGGAGCTCAGGCCGCGGGTCTCGGAGGCCACCCTCCTCGACGATCTCCGGCCGTTGGTGAGGAATCACAAGGTGGCCATTCTCGTCGGCCAGGAAAACATCAACGTGTGATGAACCATCCCGGCGAGTCCTCCCCGGTGCGGACCTTCTACTACCGGCACGAACGCCGCTTTCTCACGGCCTGGGTGGCGCTCCTGGCTCTCGGACTCGCCCTCCTGGTGCTTCCGCCCCTCCGCGACCGGGTCTTCTGGCGGGTGGAGCGCCTCCTGCGGGACCGGGAGACGGGGTGGGTCCGCGCGGTGGACCGAGGGGAGCTTCTCCTGGCGGAGGGTCGGCTCGACGAGGCCGAGGCGCATCTCCTCGACCTCGATCGCCGCTTCCCGGCCCGCACGGCGCGCGGACGACGGGACACCGAACGGGAGCGACTCCTCCACACGCTGGCCCGCACCTATGAGGCCCAGGGACGCCCCAACCGGGCCCTCCTGGCCTACCAGGCCGCGCAGGCGTACGACCCCCGGAACTATCGCAACAGCTACGAACTCGGCGCCGCGTGGGAGCGCCTGGAGGGCACCTGGACCATTCCGGTGGAGGCGAGAGACGCCTTTGCCCGGGTGCTGGAGATTCACCCGACCCATCTCCCCTCGTTGCGTGGGGTGCTCCGCTATGATTTCGATCGCGGTGCCTTCGCCGAGGTGATCACCCGGTGGGAATCCTTCCTCGAGGCACAACAGTATCTCGCCCTCGCCGTGCATGTCGGGACGAGTACCACCTGGTCGGTGGTGCCGGTGGATGGGGTCTGGCATGAGGTGACCCTCACCGGGAGTTTCCCCGACTCCTCGTCGGTGCGTCTGGGGACGGCCGGATTTCCCCTCGACATCCGGAACGTGCGGGTGGATCTGCCGCTCCGGGCTGGCGTTCCCGGACCGGTGACCACCCGAGGGTCCACGGGGGATCCCGTGGTCGCCGGGCCGGGCAGTCCCGGAACCGAGGTGGTGGTGCCCGTCCCGGCCGGGACGTCGGACGGCGTCCGTCTCCGCTTCCAAGTCCGGATCCGGCGGCCGGTGGACGAGGAGACCTGGACGATGGTGGAGACGAGTTACCGCAACCGGCTCGACCCCGACGGCCCGCGTCGGTCCGCCGCCCGGGTGGTGGTGGTACCGGACCAGACGGTGGCCGACCGCATCGAGGTCCCCGGGTGAGCCGCTTTCCTCGCCGGGGGCTTCCCGGGAGCCGGGCCCCGTGGTGGCGGAGGCTCCGGCTCATCGACGTGGTGCTCGCGTCCGCGCTTCCCGTCACGGCCGGGGCCTACCTCCTGTTGCAATCCGTGGCGTCCTATGCGACGGCCCTGCACTTCGACGATTTCTGGTCCCGTTCCCGCAGCCTGTCGGGAGAGTTCCGGGCCCGGGCCTCCGTCATGAGGAACACCCTGTCGCTGGTGCGCATCGATCGCGACCTCGAGGCGGACGAGGATGATCCCGCGGTGCTCACTCTCGTTCTCCCCGCCGCCGACTGGCGCGCCCTGGCCGGCAACCCGCAGGAGGGATTCGATGCCTGGACCGACGCCACGGTGGTGCATCAGGGACGGCTCGATCGGGTTCGGTTGCGCAAACGCGGTGACAACAGCATCCACTGGCTGAGCCCCAAGGTCAGTTTCACGTTGCGGACCCCCCGGGAATCCCTCCAGCGCGGATACCGCACCCTGGGATTCTCGGTGAAGGACGTGGTGCCCCAATATCTGGCGGCGCAGGTGGCCCAGACCTTCGGACTTCCCGGGTCGCGCCAGGAGATCGTGCCGGTCTTCGTGAACCAGCGCTTTGCCGGGTTGTACCGGATGATCGAGATCGCTGACGAATCGATGCTCCGCCTCCAGGGACGGATGCCCGGGAACATCTATCGCGGCGACGCCGCGGAACGGAGCGAGTATTACAAGGGGCTCCCCCGGAGTCTCTTCCGCAATCCGTACATCTGGGACCGGGTGGCCCTGAACGACCGACCCTCCGGTCCCCCCCCCACCCGGATCCTCGATCTGCTGGAACGGCTCCGCGGAACGACGGCGGACCAACACCGGGATCTCATGGCCGTGGTGGACACCGCCCACCTCGGCGCGCTCCTGGCGGCCCTGCTCGTGGTGGGCGACCCCTATCACATGGATGATGTCCACAACCAGTTCTGGTACCAGGACCCCACCGACAACCTGCTCTCTCCCCTTCCGTGGGACCTTCGGCTCCTCGACCTGGAACGGCCGAGCATCGGCGTGAACGAGTTCTGGCAGCAGGCCCTGCGCGATCCGTTCCTGGTGGACGCCGCGATGCGCCGGACGCATGACGCGATGCAGGCGGGGCTGGCGAGTCACGCCGACTCGATTCTCGACGGGGTGACCGCGCGCTTCCACCCCTACCTCCGCTTCGAGACTCTGCGGGCCGGGGTGATTCCGCCGGTGGGATCGGTGGACTCCTCGCGCACCCTGCTGCACCACAACCTCGCGGTCCTCGATCGCTGGATCGGAGATGTGCACATGGTGGTGGCCGGCGGATCCGCGGGGTCGCTGGCCCTGCTCGATGTCGAGAGCAGGGGAATGACCGGGGCGGACCTCGTGTCCCTTCGCCTCGCCGCCGGCGCACCGCCGGGAGACGTGGTTCTGGACACTGATCGCAATGGAGTGCTCGATCGTTCGGACCGGCGAGTCGCCGGACGGTGGGAGCGGGACGGCGCGGGGTGGAGTTTCCTGGCGCGCACCCCGGTCGCCCTTCTTCCGGGGTGGAGCACCCCGGAGCGGGGGATTGCCGCGGGCCGGGTCCACTATCGAATCTTTGTCGAGGGAGCCGGTGCGCGGCACCTCATCCCGGTGCTGCAGAACCGGATCACCGGAACCCCGGTGGAACCTCGGGAATGGGCGATGGGGTCCCTCATCGAACCCGGGACCTCCTTCAGCCCCTGGGAGTTTCCGGTTCCGACCTCCACTCCCCGGCGCTGGTCGGGGGATATCCGGCTCACCGAAACCCTGCGGCTCCCCCCCGGCGATACCCTCCGGATCGAGCCCGGGACCACGATCCGGCTCGGTCCCGAGGTCTCCCTCGTGAGCCGGGCCCCGATTCTGGCCAATGGAACGGCGGACCGGCCCATCCGGGTGCTCCGTCTCGATCCGGCGAGACCGTGGGGTACGATTGCCCTGCAGGGACGGGGAGCCAGCGGGAGCCGGTTCCGGTTCCTGCAGGTGGAGGGCGGCGGGGGGGCCCTCGTGGACGGCGTGGAGTACATCGGGGCGATCAACGTCCACGCGGCCCGGAATGTGGGCTTCGAGGACAGCCGGTTCGCCGACAATGTCCGGTCGGATGACCTCCTCCATGTTCTGATGGGCGAGGCCCGGGTGGTCCGGAGCGACCTGGTGAACGCCAATTCGGATGCGATCGATTACGACATGTCCACCGGGGCCATCGTCGACTCCCGCTTTCTCGGGAGTGGAGGCGATGCCATCGACCTGATGGGCTCCTCGCCCTTGATCGCCGGGAACACGTTCCGGGGGTCGGGAGACAAGGGGATCTCCGTCGGGGAGGCCAGCGCCCCGGTGGTGGTGGCCAACACGATCGAGAGCGGTTTCCGCGGCATCGAGGTGAAGGACCGCTCCACCCCTCTGCTGCTCTGGAACCGGCTTCTCGACAATGGGTCCGGACTCGTACTCCAACGAAAGAACTGGCGCTACGGGAGCGGCGGATGGCCCCGCGTCCTCGGAGTCGAAATCACGGGATTGCTGCCTTTCTCACTCGACTCGGTCTCCGGCGTGATCCTGCCGGGTCCCCTGGATACCCTCGCCGTGGAGTCGGTGCTCGCCCTCGGGGGCCTCCACCGCTCCGAGGTGGATCGGGCCCTGGGCCTGATCGTCGGGGCGGAGCTGGTCTCGCGGGAAGGGAATCCGGACTGGCGTCCCGTCCCGCCTGTGCCCGCGGTCGAGGAGGAGACCTTCAGCGCGTCCTTTGCCCCTCTCGAACGATGGCGGCTGGTGCAGGGTGAGCGCCTGGCCCGTCGCACCGACCTGCTCGATCTGGTGAGCCAGCGCGCGGGGGCCATGGAGCGGGACGTCGACTGGACCCTCACCGAGGAACACCTTCTGATCCTCGATCTCGGCGGCCGCGACCTCCAGCGGGTGGTGGTGACGCTGTCGGGTGATGGGGAGCCGGTGGTGTTTTCCCACCGGCCGGGCCGTGCCCAGTACGAGCAGGTGGTGGTTCCGGTGCCCCCGGGACCCTGGCGCACCCTTCGGCTCGACGCGATCCCCGATGACCGCATCGAGCGGGTCCAGACCTCGACCGGGCTCACCGACCTCAAACGCGGGCACCTGCTGCTGCATCGCCTCCTTCTCGTGAAGCGGCCCCCGCCCCTTCGACCGGAGTCTCCATGACCCGTCCTCCCCGGCGCCTGCTGTCTGCTCTCCTCGCGATGCTCGCGGTGGCACCCCTGGGTGCCCAGGACGCCGACCCCTGGTCCTTTGTGGTTCTGGGTCACATCCGCGGATGGGACAACGCGCTCCACCCCCGCCTGGGGGAACTGCTCGCCGAGGTCCGCACCCTCCAACCCGATCTCGTGGTCCTGGCGGGTGATCAGATCTGGGGAGACATGGGTCAGGCGCCACGACGGCGGGCCGCGGTGGAAAAGGAGTGGGTCGACCTCGACAGCGCTCTCGCCACCGTCGGGGTGCCTCGAATCCAGGTGCCGGGGAACCATGAGATCAACGATCTGGTGACCCGGGACGTCTACCGGGAGCGGTTCGGAGAACTCCCCCGCTCTTTCACGATGCGGAACGTGCGGTTCCTGCTGCTCAACAGCGTGTGGATTCCGGAGGATGGTGATACCACCCTCGCTCGGAACATCCGCGGCGTGGATCTCGACTCGGCCCAGGTGCGGTGGCTTCGCGAGGAGCTGGCCCGCCCGGATGCGCCGGCCCACACGGTGGTCGTCCTCCATCACCTCCTCTGGTGGCAGGGCGACGACGAACCGTGGTGGCGTGAGATTCACCCGCTGCTGCGCGAGGCTGGCGTGCGTGCGGTCTTTTCCGGAGACCATGGCCCCCTCAAGTTCTCCCACCTGGAGCGGGACGGCATCGCCTACTACCAGGTCTCGATCGGAGGGGATCCGAGCCTTGGCATCCTGCGGGACCGGGAGGCGAGCCGGACCCTTGCCGCCCAGTTCGATGCCTTCCTTCGCGTCCAGGTGGAGGGGCCGGCATTTACCGTGGGCGTCGAAACGACCGGCGAGGTGTCGTCGGGTCACTTCACCCCGCACCACTACCGCCAGGTGCACGAATTCCGCCCTCCGCCCCGCCCCCGGCTGGAACGCCTCTGGGAGGCGATCAACAGTCCGGCCCGTCTGACCGCACTGGCCCTGCTGATCTTCGGATCCATGGGAATCGGCGTCGTGATCGGACGCCGGAAAGCAGGGAGTAGGGAGTAGGGAGTAGGGAGTCGCTCCTCGCTTCGCGCGCTGAGATAGGGCCTTGGCGTTGTGGGGTGGAGGGGCCCCATCCTGCCGATGCCCGGGCGTATGGGATCGGGCAAGGTCGGAAGGAATCACCACAGAGAACACGGAGGACACGGAGGGTCTCCGTGTGATGTCCGTGGCTCCACGCCTCGCGCGCCGAGACTGGGATTTTGTTGTTGGGGGTGGTGGGGCCACCTCCTTGCCGATGCCGGGAGCGCAAGATCGGGAACGTGTCGGGGATACCGTCACCCCTCTGCGTCCTCCGTGTTCTCTGTGGTTGAATCGGGGGGGGGGCGGGGCCCGGGGCGGGGCCCCCATCCTGCCGATGCCCGCCCAGCGAGACGAGGAGCGTGTCGGGGATATCGTCACCCCTCTGCGTCCTCCGTGTCCTCTGTGGTTCAATCCAGGGTGACGTGGGGGGCACCACAGAGGCCGCGGAGGACACGGAGGATCTCCGTGTGATGTCCGTGGCTCCACGCCTCGCGCGCCGAGATCAGGAACTTGTTCCTTGTGGGGGGGGCGGGGCGCCCCTCCTGCCGATGCCCGCCAATCCGAGACGAGGAGCGTGTCGCGGATGCCGTCACCCCTCTGCGTCCTCCGTGTCCTCTGTGGTGCAATCCAGGGTGACGTGGGGGGGCACCACAGAGGCCGCGGAGGACACGGAGGACACGGAGGACACGGAGGATCTCCGCGTGATCCCATCGCTCCCGCGTCGCGTGGCGCCACGGCGGCTCACGGGTCGACCCCCTCTACGGGACCTTGCCCCTCAGAACGCCGTGGTTGCCACCCGGACCGCGTTGGCCATGAGCGTGAATGTCAGGTTCTTGGCGGGGAGCCGGGGCAGGACGGCGCCGTCCACCACGTGCAGGTTGGGAAAGTCCCAGCTCCGGCAGGACCGATCGACCGCGAGCGGCGTGGGATCGAGGGTCATCGGCAATGTGCCCGCGTAGTGGACGCTGGCCCCCATCGGGAGGACGCGCACCAGGCCCGGAAGCACCCACGATCCGATCCGTCGGAGGGCTCTCCGCACGTCGCGCGTGGCCGCCGCCATGCGGGCCGGTTCCTCGGGATCGGGGTCGTAGTGCACCACGAGGCAGGGGGCGCCATCCCCGGCGGAATCAAGGGTGAGGTAACTGGTGCTCCGGCGGGTATCGTGCAGGTTGACGTTCGCGATGCCGAGACTCGAGCGAACCCCCTGGAAGAGATGGAGAGCCGATCGAAGGTCGCCCGGGATCCCGGCCAGGATCGGATGCACCGACGCGGCCTTCAGTGTGGTGATCTGGCCATGCACGTGGTCGGTTGCCGGGTTCCGGGTCACCGCAAAGGCCAGGTGGTGAAACTGATAGGCGGCCAGCATCGGCGCCGTGCCGAGCATCCCGGGGGTCACGAAGGGCATGTGGATCTGCCGGTTGTCCATGAGGCCCTCGAGGCGGGGAGCAGTACCGGTCCGGTGGGCGACGGATTCCAGCACGATGCGGGAGGAACCCAGCGCCCCGGCCGCCAGGATGACGGCGTCGGTGGCGACGGCGAGGAGCGGGCCCCCGTCCACCGGCTGCGCCACGACCCGGCCGATGCGTCCGTCCCCGTCGTACTCGAAACGCCGCACGAGGAGTCCGGGGCGATAGAGAAATCCCGGGAAGGTTTCGCACTGATCGAGGGTCTGCGACGGGGTGTAGATCGAGCGGGAGGGGCAGCCCCAGAGGCACCGGCCGAGCTGGCTGCAGGCCCGGCGTCCCTCCCGGTCGCCGGTGAGAGTGGCCACCCGGGACCGCCCGAGAAAGAACCGGTGCCGTCGGTGCAGGATCGCACGGCGGCGGGCGTACCGGGCCATCAGGTGCGCCGAGTGAGGATCGAGGGGAAGGGGAGGGAGGTATTCCGCGTCCAGGGGGATGAACGGAGCGAGGTCATCCTCCACGCCGCCGATCCCGATCCGCCTGGCCACCTCCTGGTAGTGGGGTCGCAGGTCCTCCGAGGTGACGGGCATGCCGGTGAGGTCGGTCGGACTGAAGGCGTAGCATCCGGCCGTCCACGCCTCCGCGAAGCCCCCCCGCGCAAAGGTGAAGAGAGGTACCATCGCGTCAGACCGGGTGGGCGTGCCCGGGACCGGCCGGAACACGTAGGCCTTGCTCGGGGGATGCCCGTAGTAGGAGGATGCGTCACCGGGATAGACCACCTGTTCCCCTCCCGGACCGAGAAACCAGGCCGCCGGATCGTCGAGGGCCTCGGGGAGGTCGGGGAACGCGATGTCGGGAGCTGGAATGTCGGGGCGGGGATGGCCCACATCCAGCATGGTGACACGGTGACCCCGCTGCAGTGCCGTGAGAGCAAAGTGGACTCCGGACGCCCCCGATCCCACCACCAGCAGGTCAGCCACGATCCACCGTCCTCCGGCCCCGGATGCGGAGGAGATGCACCGGACCGAGGAGCAGAACGGCCAGAACCGTCCATCCCGCGAGCGAGAGTCCGGCCATCCCGATTCCCGGGAGGGCCCGCCATCCCGGCGTCACGGGGCCGGCATGAACCAGGGGAGCGGTGCCGCGGCTCGATTCCAGCACCGCCGCCGCGAGGACCAGCTTGCGCCGCAACAGCGTTCCGGGACAGAAGAGCCGGGACCAGGCATCCGCCAGGCGAAGTCGCAGGCCACCACGTCGTCCGAGGCGCAGGAGCCACTGGTCGGAGAGGTTGCCGTCGAAGGGATGCGCGGGCAGGTGAGCCTGGACCCGCCGCCAGGTCTGGAGGATCGCCTCGTCCGGGGCCCGGTCCACCAGGTAGCGACAGAAGTGCACACACTCCCGGGTCAGGAGCTCGTCAGGACCCGCCTGGTCACGCATGGGTGCGGTCGGGCGAGGGGTCCGGCCGGCGGCGGGTCAGAGGGTGGCCCGGCGGGAGGCGGCGGGAGCGCCGGCGGTCACGCCCTCGCGCCAGAGCCGCCACCGCACTCGGCACACTCCCTTGATGTCGTCCCAGGCGGTGCGAAGAATCTTCACCCGGCTGTCGTCGTCCTCCGTCCACCGGACGGGAATGTCCTTCACACCGTAGCCCCATTTCTCGGCGAGAACCAGAAGCTCGGTGTCGAAGAACCATGATTGATCCTTCACCTCGGGAATGATCTCCGCCACCGCCCGGCGGCTCACCGCCTTGAACCCGCACTGGGCATCGCTGAACGAGGTCCAGAGGACCGCCTTGACGAAGAGGTTGTAGGCTCGGGAAATGAACTCGCGTTTCGGGGACCGGGTTGTGCGGGAGGCCCGCATCAACCGACTCCCGGTGGCCACGTGGTACCCCTCTTCGACGATGGCATGGACCAGCCGGGGAAGAGCCGCGAGCTCGGTGGAGAGGTCCACGTCGGTGTAGCACATGACGTCGGCATCGCTCGTGGTCCAGGCGTGGCGCAACGCCCGGCCCCGGCCCCGGTGCGGCAGTTGCAGGAAACGCACGTCAGGGTACGTCTCGGCCAGCCGCCGACCCACGCGATCGGTGCCATCGGTCGATCCATTGTCCACGATGACCACCCGGTGGGTGCCGGGCAGGTTCTCCGCGAGGAACACCCGGACGGTGGACACACTCTGCTCGAGAACATGGGACTCGTTGAGGACCGGGATCACCAGGTCCACCCTGAGGTCAGAGGCTCCAGTCTCGCTGCGGGGGCCCGAGGAATCCATGAAGCTCCTGTGGTGTTGTGCTGATGCAATAGTTGCATAAACGCAACAGTGGATGGACGTGGAGTGATGACACCCGACCCGGCAAGATCGAACAGCCACTACTGCGGATGCCCTCCGATCCTCCCGGCTGTGAGGTGCCTACTCCAGCCGGGGTGGGGTGGCAATTTCGGTACCAGCCGGGTCGGAAGTCACCGGGGTCCATGGGGATCGGATCATCCAGATCGCGGCCACCACGACGGAGGTGAGGGCGAACGCCGGCCACGGGGAGGGGCGTCCCTCCAACCAGGGGGAATATTGCGCCGCGAGCTTTCCGAGGGTGGTGAGCCAGGGCAACTGGAACCCCTCCACGACCAGGCGCATGAGATTCCGGAAAACCGTCCCCTGATCCCGCACCATGGCCAGAGCCCAGGTCAGGCCCAGCGAGCCGATCCCCAGGGCAATGGCGACGAGTCGCGGCAGGCGCATCCCGACCAGGAAGGCGGGGAGAAAGAGGAAGGGGACGATGGGGGCGAGGTACCGGAATCCGGTGACCCATTGGAGGCGCGTGTACTGGACGGTGCTGAAGAAGAGCACGAAGGCCAGCGCCATCGAGAGACAGAACAGCAGCTCGGTCCGGGGCATCGGAAACCGCCGCAGGAAGGGAGCGGCCAGGGCCAGGACCAGAGCGGGGGCGACCACGAAGAGGCCGAATCGCGGGTCGATCAGGAGCTGGAAGAACAGGTCAGGCACGAACCCCCCGACCCCCTGATATCCCACCTCGATCCATTCCACCGGTGCCATCCAGTGTTGGGGCGGGTAGAGGGGATGGCCGAAGCTTGCCCACTGATAGTACCAGAGCGCCAGAATCGGTCCGAGGGCGCCCAGGGTGTACCAGAGGCCGGTCCGGATCGCCGCAGGGAACGAGGCGGTGGTGAAGCGGGTCCAGCACGCGTAGGCACCCAGGAGGGCCAGGGCGAGTCCGCCGCTGTAGTCGTTGAGCAGGCAGAGCCCGCCGAGAAACCCGGCCACCACCACTCGGCCGGTCGGTCCCCATCGGACCCGGCGGCCCGGATTCCACAACAGCAGGAATGCCGCGAAGGCGAGAACGGCGATGGCCAGGTTCTGGTTCAGGTAGGCTGCCCGGAAAAAGACCGGAGTGCCAAAGGCGAAGAGGAGGGCTCCGGTGAGAACCAGGGGAGCGGTGACTCCGAGAATCAGGAGGATGTCAGCCATGGCGACCACCATCGCGGCGGTCAGGGGGGCCATGGTGAACACCTGCGTGATCGCCGAGACGAGCCCGAACCGGATATCCAGCCCGCGCTCACGGATTTCCCCGTAGAAGGCCACCCGGCGGGGACGGTTGTCCCGATAGATCACGGTGTCTGCCGGAGGGCGACTGGCCAGTTCGCGTGCCACTACGACATCCACCAGCGGGCGCAGGGCCGCGTAGGGGAGGGCGGCGATCATCGAGATGCCGGGATTGGCCCCGTGGTGCGCTCCCTGCACCTTCGCCTCCGGGGGGTTCTGGAAAATGTCCACGTGCAGCCCATAGTACGGATCGAGCGCGAAGGTCTGGTTTTCCACCATGCTCATGACCAGGTAGTGTTCGCGGACCACATCCGTGGCGAAGTGGGCCACATAGATCACCCAGCAGGTCAGGAAGAGGCGGATCCTCCAGTGCGGTGGCAGCCGGTCGGATGTCATTCCGCCTCCCGGGGGCTTCGGTCAGTCTTCCACGACATGGGTCGCGAACTCCTGTCGAAAGGTGTCCCACCGGTCCCGGTCGATGCCGGAGGGCCCGAAACACTCGGCGGCGGCATAGGCCATGGCGAGGGCGTGGTGGGTGTTGTCATGCGCAAAGAGCCCCTGTCGTCCGTAGGTGAGAAACCGGGGAAGGGTGCCAACCCACTGGTCCACCACGCCAAACGGAATCTCATAGCCCCGGTCATAGATCGGATAGGCCTGGCGGAGACGCCGCACGGTCACGGCCACGGGAGGACGCGAGAGGGGGATGCCGCTCCGGGCCAGATCGTCCGCCACGAGTGCCGCGAGGTCACCATCGGAGAGCGACCAGGCCGCCTCGTCGGGCCCGGTGGGGAGCTCCGCGCAGAGGGCCGTCCGGCCCGCGGGCTCCGTCCGGGCCGCATAGTTCTTGGTTTCGGAGAGCCGGGTGATCCGGACCGAGGCGTCGGGAAAGTAGTGGGCGTCGAACTCGGTGAACCGGTCCTGGTCCAGCTCAAGGTAGACCAGCACCATCGACCGATACCGGATCCGGTCCACCGCTGCATGAACCGCGCCCGGGACATGCCCGCCCTGCGCCCCGATCATCCGCGCCAGGAGAGGGATCGGCAGCGTGGACCAGACATGGTCTCCCTCGAACACGGTCGGCTCCGACCCCTGCTCCGCATGCACTCTCCACGGATCCCCCTCGGACGGGGGGACCTCGAGGCCCGTCACCCGGCATCCCAGGTGCAACTCGGCTCCGCCGCGCACGGCCGCCTCGGCATAGGCCTCGGACACCTGGCCGAACCCGCGGGCGGGATAGAAGAAGGTTCCCGCCAGCGGGGGCCGGAAGCCGGGCACTGCGTTGAGCACCTTGCGCAGCAACTTGGCGAAACTGCCGGCCGCGACCCGTCGCCGGGCCTGGATCGCTGAGAGCGCCTCGGGATCGGCGCCCCAGATCTTCCGGGCATAGGGGAAGTAGAACGAATCGCAGATGGTGGGGCCGAGGCTGGCCCGGAGCACCGAGGCAAAACTCTCCTCTCCCGTCCCCCGGATCTGGGCCGGACGCAGGCGGTCCCGCAGGACCCCGGCGGCAAAGCCCTTGTCGAGGCGGAGGAGGAGATCCATCGGGTGGAGCGGAAAGTGAACCCACTTTCCTCGGAGCCGGATCCGTCCGTGACGCGGGCGGGTGAGGAGATCGGGTCCGAGCAGCGATCGGATGTCGGCGAGAATCCGGGGAGCAGTGGCCGGATGGAGACGGTGGCTCCCGTGGTCGAGCCAATGGTCATTCCAGCGAAAGCTCCCCGCGTTTCCCCCGACGCCAGTGCCCTGCTCCAGGACAGTGACCCGCGCCTTCCCCTCCTGCCGCAGCCGCCAGGCGGCCCCCAGTCCGGCGGGACCCGCGCCGAGAATGATCAGGTGCGGTTTATCCATGGGAGCGTCCCGTCGTGAGCACCTCACCCGCCGGTGTGCATCCGGGGCGGAGAGCAGGCGCAACACCGCGTGAGAGGAGAAGCCACACCCCGCCCCCCACGAGCCCGCCGACGATCAGGACGCTTTGCCAGAGGAGGGACACCGTGACTCCGAGGGCCAGCGGAACGCCGAAGGGCGCCAGGAACCCGGCCATGCTCGCCTCCCGTACGGCCAGTCCGCCCAGGCTGATGGGGACCAGGCTCACCACCTTGGCGAGCGGCCAGGCCAGAAACCAGGCGCCCAGTGCCACCTCGATGCCGATCGCCCGTCCCAGCCCCGCGTTGAGCATCACGAAGCCGCTCTGGATGAGCAGGGAAAGCACCAGCCCCCGCAGGGCGAGCCCGGGGCTGCGCCCCAGGTGCCGCACTCCCACCAGAGCCCTCCCCACCGGGCGTCGGAGGCGCGCGGGCCAGCGGGCCAGGGGTCGGGATCCCGCGATCGCGATCACCAGGACACCACCACCCAGTCCGACGAGAAGGGCGAGACTGACGGTCCGCACCAGGGCGCTCCCATGGGTCGACCCCGCCATCGCGGCTCCCGCTCCGGCCAGCAGGGCCAACGCGGTCGTGTCGGTCAGCCGGTCCATCACGCCGCCAAGAACCGCCGCCTCCGGGCGTCCCGTGGCGCGGCCCGCCATGACCAGGCGCAGCAGATCTCCCCCGACGATGCTCGGGAGGCAGAGGTTGGCGAACAGTCCCGCGGTGTAGCAGCGCACGGCGTCGCGAATCGCGAACGTCACCCGTCCCGCCTGCACGAAGGCCCGCCACTTGAACACGCCGGCGGCATGGCCCGCGAGGAAGCCGAGCACCACTCCGCCCCAGTGCCACGGCGACAGGCGCGCCACGGCGCTCAGCACCATCGGCCAGGGAAGGAGCCACAGGATCACCCCGAGCAGGGTGACACTGATGGCAATGCGCACCCAGAGTCTCATGGCCGCATCATCGCCCGCGCGCTCTGATCGGCCAGCAGCCCGATGGCCCAGACGATCAGGGCCCCGAGGATTCCCAGAACCGCGCTTTCGGAGAGATTGCCCCGCGTGATGTCGTAGGCGAACTTCGCCAGGCCCCCCACCGCCAGGAGTGTCCCGAGAGGCAGAAAGACGCGGAGCGGATTGAACACCACGATCACCCGGAGGATGAGGAGGGTGAAGTCGAAGGCATGGCGGGGCCGGATCTTGCTCGAGCCGAGCCGGGCCCGGTAATCGATCGGGTGCCAGGTGACCGGGTGATGGTTGCAGGCCGCCGAGAGGGTGATGGTCGTCGTGAACGAGAAGCCGTCCGGAAGAAGGTGGAGGTATCGCTCGATAAGCGCGCGGTGCATCAGCCGCATCCCGGAGTTGATGTCCGGGAGGGGACGTCCCGCGAGATAGCTCGCGAGCCACCGGAGAAAGGCCTTGGCCGGTCGCCGAACCAGAGGGATCCGGACCGTGGTTCCGGTCCGGGCGCCCACCACCATGTCGCTCGTGTCCGCCGCGGCGAGGAGCGCCGGAATCGCCTCGACCGGATAGGTTCCATCCGCGTCGGTGATGAGGATCCAGGGATGCGCTGCCGCGCGCACTCCCGCCTTGAGGGCGGCGCCGTACCCCCGGTTCTGTTCTCTCCGCAGAACCCGCACCCCAGCCGCCGCGGCCGCCTGGGCGGTCCCATCGGTGGATCCGTCGTCGACGACGACAATTTCCCAGTCCCAGCCTGTTTTCTCCATCGCCGCGGCCAGCGTCCGCATCTCCGCGGCGATGTGAGCCGCCTCGTTGTAGGCGGGGACCACGACCGACACCGCCGTGGGTGCGGGCCGCGGTGCGAGGGTTTCCACCAGGGCTTCAATCATGGGCTGGCTCACGAGTGGGAGGGCGAAGGACATGAATGGTGATCGCGCCACCCCCGACCGTTCCGGGAATCACCGTCGCGGCGGTATAACGGTCTGCAAGATAGGCCCCCAGGGAGGGGGCCACCGCGGCGAGCCGGATCGGGAAGGCGGTGAGCACCCAGGTGGCGGCCGAATCGGTCTCCAGGATCCGGAGGGCGTCGGCCTCGTCCACGCGGGGCCATTCGCGGCCGAGCCATTGGGTGAGGGGAAGCCAGGTCATGTCGGTCACCGCCACGACATCGCCCGCCGCGCGATTCTCGGCGATCCAGGCGGCGGCCCTGACATAGTCCTGTTTCGGAGCCCAGGCCCGGGGCAGCAGGGTTGCGCTCGCCAGGGCCGCTCCGACCAGGAGGGTCTGACCCAGCCGGGGGCCCGCCCCGGGAAGGAGCGCTGCGAGGGTTGCGAAGGTTCCTCGCACCCCCAG
This sequence comes from Gemmatimonadales bacterium, assembly GCA_039794085.1. Lineage (GTDB taxonomy): Bacteria > Gemmatimonadota > Gemmatimonadetes > Gemmatimonadales > GWC2-71-9 > OFTM291. The sequence goes on along the minus strand of JBDIWC010000007.1, from coordinate 36,243 downwards.
GAGCACGGCGAATCCCGCCCCGAAAAAGAAGAACCGAGGCCAGAGGTTGTGCCCCGCCACTGTGAGGAGGGCCGCCATTCCCACCATCGGCAGGAGCATAAGAGCGGTAACCACCCGGTCGTGTCGCCAGGAACTCACCACGCCGGCGACGCCGATGCCCAGTCCGACCGGCACCACCAGGACACCCGCCGGAACGCCCCGCACCAGGGTTTCGATGGCTTCGCGCACGAACCAGCCGGCCTCTTTCCACTGCGGCGCCACGGGATCGGGATTCGGCGTGGTGAGCGCAGCCACGAGCTGGGGGAGCACGGGGCTGTAGAAGAGCAGTGCCAGGCTTCCGGAGAGGGCGAGGGCTGCGAAGGGTCCCCACCGGTGGGAGCCCCGCTCCAGCGTCCGGATCTGCCAGAGCCATACGGCCGCATGGGCCGCCACCACGACCAGGGCCGTCACATGGGTCAGGACGCTGAGAGCCATGATAAGGGCGTAGGTCCAGACCAGCCGGGGAGTGGGGGGTCGACGCAGGAGGTCGAGAAACACGGTGGTTCCGACCAGGGTGCCCAGCAGAAGACCGGTGTATCCCCGCGCATTCTGGGAAAACCAGACGTGGTGGTAGGACACGAGCAGGAGAATCGCCGCGAGCCACCCCTCGCGCGGGGGGAGCCATCGCCGGCCCCACACCACGAGGGCGGCCAGGCTCGCCGCCCCGAGGAGCACGGCCGGCAGTCGGAGGGTGGTCGCGGATTCTCCCCCGACCAGAATGGAGATCCGGGCCAGCACCGAATAGAGGAGGTGCTGATTGGTGCTGTCGAACGTGGTGACGAGCATCCCCATCGGCTGGCGGACATATTGCACCAGGGTCTGGATCTCGTCATACCAGAGGCCGGCTCCGAGTCCCGGAAGGCGCAGCGCGACACCCCCGAGAACCAGGGCGAGAAGCCAGCGCCAGGGCACGGCCCCCTCGGCCTCCTCCCGAGCCGACGGGTGAGGCAGCAGGCGGGGAAGGACGAGCCCCGCCACCCCGTGCAGAATCAGGAGTCCCTTGAAGAGCCACAGGCCCAGGACCACGGTGGGTGACGGGAGCGATTCCCCGCCGCGGAGCCAGGAGGCCAGGGCCGCGGGCGGAAGAAGAGCTCCGGCGCCCACCAGCACCATCGGGAGGATGTCCCTTCGGGACGTCAGGAAACGGGTCACGAGGGGCTCCGCAGGAGGGCCCGCAACCAGATGCCGTCGGGGGCCTGGCGGTCGAAGGGCTCTCGCGCGGCGAAGGTCTGGAGGGGGCGGGTCACCATCCGACGCCGAAGAAAGCGAACCAGGGGCGCCGGCAGGGCGCGCAGGGCGACGGTGCGCAGGGAAGGGGTGTGGAATCGGAGCGCAGAAACGAAACGATAGGCAGGTCCCGCCGCCCCGAGGTGCACGGGGTCGAATCCGGTCACGCGGATGAGGTAGGTCAGCGAGGATCGGGAAAAGAACGTGAGGTGCGGCTCGTCCCAGCGCGGGGCCCAGGGATGGTCGGGGTATTTCTCCAGCGTCTCCAGAGGCACATGCGGAACCTCGACAAAGAGCAGCCCGCCGGCCCGGAGCCGGGAACCGAGGAGCGTCAGCACCCGGTGGGGATCGCGGACATGTTCCAGGACATGCGACAGAATGATGAGATCGTAGCGAATCCCGCTTCCCTCGGCTGCGCACTCGTCAGCGGCCCAGTCTTCGATGGGCCGGGGGTGCACCTCGACGCCGTGGGCGCGCAGGTGTTCGATGCAGACTCCGGAAATTTCCACGGCCTCTCGCGTGGCGGTGGGGTATCGCTCGGCCACGGCCTCCAGCGTGTGCCCGAAGCCGGCCCCCGCATCGAGCACCCGGAGGGGGCGGTTCGGGGGGGGCCGCAGGTGGGAGGACACCAGGTCCACCACCGATTGGCCGCGATGATAGAAGAAGAGGTTGTCGCGGGGAAAGGTTGAAAGATCCGCCTCGTCAGCCCCATGACGACCGCCGGAGCGATAGGTCTGCGCGTAATAGGCCTCGAGTTGGTCGGCACTTGGCAGCGGGGTGACCTGGACCAGCAGGCACTCGGCACACCGGCTCACATGGGCTCCACCGAACAGGGCGCGGCCCCGTCCACCGTCGCGACGATACCGGCGGAGGGGGGTGAGTGGTCCGTGACAAACCACGCAGACATGCGACTGGGCGAGTGGCGGAACCATGGCGATTGGCCTGCGAGTGAAAGACTGTCGAGACGCAAGTGTCATGCCCTGCGCCCCATTCGTTCGGAGCTGCGCGCTGAGACGTCGATCGCTCGTCCGGGGAGCAAAACTGATCTGCCCCGTCAATCCAAGGCCCGGGGCCGCTCACCCAACCAGCGCCGGGGAAGCACCAGAACGACTCCCGCCACAAGTCCGGCCAGAGTGATGAGCCCGGTGCTCCAGAGAGCAAGCTGACGCCAGAACTCCGGCGCGCCATCATAGGTGAGGGGACGGCCCAGATGCCACTCGGCTGCCCACGTCTTGAACCGGCTGTCCCGGGTCGTGAAATGCAGCGCCCCGGTGGCCTGACTCACGTAGGCCACTGTGCCCTTCCGATCGCCAAACTGGAGCCGCCAGGCCGGCAGCTCGCCGTAGGCGTACGCCGTGTGTTGGCGAGTCACGGTGTCGATCCGTCGGAGTAGTACCTCCGGACCCAGCACATCACGGGCAATGGCTTCGGCGAGCTCGGGCGTCAGATGCACGCGCTCTCCGGTGGCTGCATCCAGCACCACGGGGGAATGCCCCGCAAAGCGCACCACGTACACCATCCCATCCCGCAGACGCTCCCAGGTGATGCCCACCGGACTCTCTCCGGTGATCGTCCCGGCGCCGTCGGCCGCGGTCGCCGGGGCCATCCCATAGTCGTCGAAGGGGGGAGTCACGCCCGAGGTTCCCGGTCCACGGTAGAAGAGTCCGGGCATCGGCAGGACCATGACCATGCCGCTGGCCAGCCAGAACACGAGCAGCAGACCGAGACCCACGCTGATCCAGCGGTGCACCTGAAACCATGCCCGGTAGGTCATCGGATGGACCTCCGGCGTCGGAACGGACGAAGCCGCAGAGACCAGAGGACAAATCCTGTTACCGACAGCAGGAGGGAGATCCCGCCCGTCAGGAGCAGCGATCCCACCCGGATCTCGTTGCCCCGAGGAAGGAGGCGCATCGGGTCGAAGGTGTGCAGGTCGCCGATCCGGGTGCGGGACCAGAATCCCCGGTGTCGCACGACCACGGATCCGTCACTCGCGGAGACGAAGACGGACCGGCCGTCTGCCAGATCCACCCGGTACACCGGGATCCGTCCCGCGGGGTAGTCGGCCGAATGGGTCTCCTGGAAAGTCACCGAATTCACTTCTCCGGAAGTCGCGCGCCGGGCCACGACCGCGGCCAGATCGGACATCATGGTGACGGGATCGCCTGTCGCCCCGTTCACCAGGACCGCGGGCCGTCCCCGGCGTTGCACCCGCCAGACGATACGGTCACCGAGTGGCTGGAGGGAGAGGCCGGTCACCACAGCGGTGTCCTCGGGGAGCGCCGAGCGCCGAATGGCCTCCGCCGGCGAGATCACCAGGGCGGACACCAGCTCGGCAGCGGGAGGTGGTGCGGACGATTCGGAATCGAGGAGCAGCGCGAACGTGCTGAGGACCCAGACAATTACCACCGCTCCCATCCCGATGCCGGTCCACTTGTGGATCGTGATCCAGAGAAAGAATCGGACACGGCGTGTCACGGACACCACCTCCCGGGGGCCCTCCTCACGCTGCCGGGGCTCTCTTCCCCGGCCCTGCCCGAACCTGTTCATCGGATCGGTGGCTTCGACAACAGAAGGCGCACGCGCGACCGCTCCTCCGCGGTCAGGAGTGCGGTAAACAGCCCCAGGACGACCAGGTAGACGCCGGCCTTGAGGGCCAGCACCGGCCCTGTGAACTCCGGCCACGATGCCCCGGCGAAGCCCGCCGCGACCACACTCGCCACCAGGAGCCCCATGAGCAGGAATACGCGCGCAGGAACCGTGATGCCGTGGCGGAGGTGAAGGAAGGCTGTGGTCGCGCCCAGCAGGAACACGGGTCCGGCGAGCAAGGCGAGTCCCGCTCCCAGAATGCCCAACGGTGCGACCAACCCGAAGGCGATTACCACGATCAGCACCTGGGCGACGACATTCTGGATGACGTGGAAACGCAAGTCGTCGAGGGCGACCACCAGGCCGCCATAGGTGCCGGCGAGCAGCGTCACAATCTCGGTCAGGACGAAGAGACCCACAAACACCGCGCCGGGGACGAACGCCCCCGAGTAGAGGATCCGCACCGCCAGGGCCGGGAACAGCAACAGCGGTGGAAGAGCCAGGGCGGCCAGAAAACAGAGGGTGGTTTGAAAGGCGTTGGCCCAGGCCATGCGGTCGGCGGCCGAGCCCGGACGGTTGATATGGGGTGTCAGGAAGACCGGATGGGCCGATCCCAGGACCCCGCGGACCGCCAGGCCGATGCCGATGGCCGCCGCCATCCATCCCGCCGTCTCGGCCCCGTGATCCTGCAAGACCCGGTAATGCACGAAGAGGGCCGCGTACGGGGCGATGACGGCCAGACTGAACAGGGCCCCGGAGAACCGCCAGACGGGTCGTGGCAGCGCAAGGGGAAACCGGGGGCCCCCGGGAGCTGACGCCGGAGTTCCCGCTGGCATGCGGAGCACGGCACGCCCTGCCGCCACCACGAGCGCGAGTCCCAGTCCGGCGTACAGAAGGTAGAACCCGGACAGTCCTTTCCACAGAACCCCGGCCGAGGCGGCGGCGAGGACGGATGCGTGCCCCAGGGCGATGAGCATGGCGCGGTTGTGCTCCAGGCGCCCCGCCATCGCATTCTGGAGGAAGGGGATCAGCGCCAGAACCGGAAGACCGAGCAAGGCATACAGGAGGATCTCACGGTAGGGGAGCAGCTGGGCGCCCCATGTGGCCGGCCGCACCGCCGTCACCAACAGTGTCGCCGCCAGTGCGACGACGGTTGTGACAACCAGCACGTTCCGCATGCGGAGGAACTGCACGCGAAAGGCGAGCGGGTTCTTTGCCCACAGGGCGGGCAGGAACCGCAGTGCGGCAAAGGGCAGCGACAGCGACACTGTCTGCACGACGACGGCGAGGAGCTTGTCGATGACAGCCATGACGCCCACCAGGTCGGGACCCAGGAGCAGGGCGAGCGACTTGGTCTTCACGAGCTGGACGAGCATCGTGAGCACCTGGAGAAGGCCGATGGTGAGAAAAACTTTCAGCATCAGCGTGGGGCGTCCGGCAGACGCTTCTCGAACCACCGCGGTCGGAAGGGGATGGTGGCTGGGGTGACGCGCGGTCGGCGGGCCATGATCATGGTCTCACGGAATCGGGGGCGGGAATACGGCCTCCACCTCCGCGAGGGCGCGCACGCGGGCGAGCAGCCTCGCGGAGGAATTGACCACCACCGCATGGCGGGCGGAGCGCCACACCGGCAGGTCGGCTCGACTGTTGCCCGCATACACGTACCGACCACTGCCATAGCGGGACTCCAAGGCAGCAGCCTTGCGGGACCCCTTGAGATTGGTGACCCCATCCGAGGCCAGGACGGCATCGAAGAGGCCGAGAAACTCGGCCACGGCGTGGGCCACCCGGGAATCGGCTGCGGTGGCCAGGAGGAGGGGACGGCCCGCCTGCCGGGCGCTGCGAAGCCACGCGAGAAATGGTTGGTGCCACGGCAGGAGTTCCAGATCGGGCAGGACCTGGCGCGCCACCCAGGCTTTGAAAGGGGCTCGTCCCCGCGCCAGGTGGAGGGGACACCCGAGGAGGAACCGCGGGGAACCCGCCACCATCCGCAGGGACTCGACGAGCAGGTCTCCGGCCACCAGCGTTCCATCGAGGTCGACACACAAGGGACGCGGCCCGGCACCCTCGGATGATGCATGGCTCATGGCCCGCGCGAGGGATCGGGCCACGCGTCTCGATACCACTCGATGGCGTGCCGCAGGCCGGTATCCAGGTCATGATCGGGCCGCCATCCCAGGCGTGTTCGAGCCTTGCTGCAGTTGAGAAACTGCCGGGGTATCTCGTGCGTGGCTTCGTTGAGGATCACCGGGTGCAGGTCCTCCCGTCCCAGGAGCCGCAGGATCCGCGTCACCACCTCGACGACCGACACCGGTGTTTCGTTGCCGAAATTGAAGGCCTCCCCCGTGAATCCCTCCCCGGGGATGCGGTCGGCCAGAGCCAGATAGGCTGTGACCGCGTCCCGCACGTAGAAGTAGTCGCGAATGAAGGTCCCGTCACTCCGGATCACGGGGGCCTCCCCGCGCAGCACCGATCGGATCGTGCCCGGGATCAGCCGGTTGTAGTTGAGATCTCCCGGGCCGTAGAGGTTGCCGCAGCGGGTGACCGCCACCGGAACCCCCCAGGTGTGGTAGTAGGCCAGGGCGATGAGGTCGGCGCAGGACTTGGAGACGTCGTACGGAAAGCGGCCCTGCAGCGGTGTCTCCTCCGTGTACGGGAGCTGGTCGTGCGACCCATAGGCCTTGTCGCTGGAGGCCACGAGCACCCGCTCCACCCGGCGCTGGCAGATCCGGCACGCTTCCATCACGTTCCAGGTGCCACGGATGTTCGCCTCGAACGTGGACAGGACCGACCGCGAGGCCGTGCCCACGATAGTTTGTGCCCCGAGGTGGAACACCGTGTCGATCTCGTACTCGTTGAGGGCGCGGAGCACGGTGTCGGCATCCTCGAGCGCACCATGCACCACCTGAACCCGTTCCAACAATCCGGTGCGGACCAGGCGACTCGTCGGGACCCAATCCCGGAGGAGAATGGTCACCTCGGCTCCGCGGTGCACCAGCTCTTCGGTCATCGCACTCCCGAGGAGGCCGGTGGCGCCGGTGACGAACACCCGGCGGTGATCCCAGCCTGTGCTGCTCATGGTGTCACCATCCAGGGCGCTCGCCCCGAGGCCCAGAGCTGCTCCAGAAGCTGCTTCTCCCGCAGCGTGTCCATCGGCTGCCAGAAACCGTGATGCTCGAAGGCGGACAACTGACCATCGGCTGCCAGCCGCTCCAGCGGCTCCCGTTCCAGGCTCACATCGTCACCGGTCAGGTAATCGAAAACGCCAGGCTCGAAAACGAAGAAACCTCCATTGATCCACCCGGCTCCGGTCTGGGGCTTTTCGGTGAAGGCCGTCACCGCGCCGCCCGACAGGAGGAGATCGCCGAAGCGCGCGGGCGGGCGCACCGCCGTGACGGTGGCGAGTCTCCCCTGCGCCCGGTGAAACGCCAGCAGCGCCGAAATGTCGATGCTGCCCAGACCGTCCCCATAGGTCACCATGAAGGGCTCCTCACCAAGGTGGGCCCGCAGTCGGCGGATGCGCCCCGCCGTCATGGTGTCCAAGCCGGTGTCGATCACACTGACGCGCCACCCCTCGGCGGGACGGGACAGAATCTCCGTGGCCCCGCTCGCCAGGTCGATGGTGAAATCGCTGTTCTGGATCGCGTAGCCATGGAAGTACTCCTTGATCACCTCTCCCCGATAGCCGCAGGCCACGACGAAATCCCGATGACCGTGACGCGCGTAGAGCTGGAGAATGTGCCAGAGAATGGGACGTCCCCCGATCTCGACCATCGGCTTCGGTCTGGTGGTGGACTCCTCCGCGAGGCGGGTGCCCCTCCCGCCGGCCAGAATGACGACGCGCATCGTCACACGATCCGGGGGTGCGGGATTGGAAGAATGAACCGCCCCCCCCGGTGACGGTGTTGCGGCAATTGGGCCATGATCTCCTCCGCGACATTCCAGGCCAGAATCAGGATGTACTCCGGTTGCACAAGATCGAGGTCCTCCACGGCGCGGACCGGCAGGTGCATCCCGGGCGTCCAGGTGCCCACCTTGAAGGGAGAGCGATCCACCGTGAAGGGGAGCAACTCGGAGTCGAGCTGGCAATAGTTAAGCAGGGTGTTCCCCTTGGCCGGTGCCCCGTAGGCCGCCAGGGTTGCCCCTTGGGACGCGAGGTCCTGCAGGAGGGTTCGCACCGCCTCCCGGTGGGCCTGTACATCACGCGCCAGAGCGGCGAAGCGGTTGTCTGACGTCAGGCCAGCCGTCACCTCCTCCTCGGCCAGTCGGCACACCTCGGCGGCGTGACCGTTGTTTCCGTGGGGGAGTGTGGCATAGACGCGCAGACTCCCTCCATGCACCGGAACCTGCTCCACGTGAACCACTCGCAGCCCGACGGCATCGCAGAGACGGCAAAGAGCGGTGATCGAGAAGTAGGACAGATGCTCGTGGTAGATCGTGTCGTACTCGAGACGGGCCACGAGTTCAGCCAGGGAGGGAACTTCGATGACCACCATGCCGTCGGGCGCCAGGAGGTTGGCAGCACCGCGCAGGAAGTCGCGGGGGTCGTCCACGTGGGCCAGCACATTGTTGGCGAGCACCGCCCGCGCGGGCCCGTGGATGTCCCGCAGGTGGCCGCCCACGCGGGAGTCGAAGAACTCCTCCACCGTCTCGATGCCGCGCTCCCGGGCGATCGCCGCGATGTTTCGGGCCGGCTCGACACCGAGGGTCCGGATGCCGGCCTCGCGAAAATGCCGGAGCAGCGTTCCATCGTTGCTGGCGATTTCCACCACCAGGTCGTTCGGGCCGAGCGAGAGCCGCGAGGTGACATCCCGCGCGTAGGCTTCGAGGTGGTTGGACATCGTCGTGGAGGTGCCCGACACGTAGATATAATCCCGGAAAAGGACCTCAGGATCAATGACATCCAGAAGCTGAACCAATCCACACTCGCCACACAAGGCGACATCCAGGGGGAACGAGCGCTCCCCGGTGGCATCCTCGAGACGGCGGAGGAAGCTGTTGGCCAGGGGAGTGGGTCCCAGGGAGAGGAAAGGAGCCGGCAGGGCGGACTGGCACACCCGGCACTCCGACCGGCGGGTGTGCACCGTCATGGGGCTGAGCTCTCCGATCGGGGCCCGCGTGGGGACTCGGCCGCCCCTGCGGAGATCGGTGTCGAGTGCGAACCGTGCCACTCGCCCCCGAGGCGGGATCGCACCAGCTGCCGTGCGAAGAGGAGCGCCGTGCCTCCGGTCACATGCGAGCGTCCCCCGCTTCGCATCCTCGCAAACACGTTCAACTCCAGCACCCGCAGACCGGCATAGTGTCCCTTGATCATGATCTCGGGGTCCAGAAGCCAATCATGGGACTGAAGATCCATCGCCAGAACCACGTCGCGCGGAAGAATCTTGGGGCTGCCGTTGATGTCGATCGACTCGAGGCGCGGCCACAGCAGGCGGACAAACAGGTTGTAGGCCACCGAAATCACCTTTCGGGAGAGCCCGTCCATCCGGAACCGGCGCCGGACCTTGCCCAGAACCTTCCCGTTGGTGGCGGCCACCGCCTGGAAGAGACGGACCACGTCCTCGGGATCTACCTGCCCGTCGCACGGGATGATGCCGAGCCACGGGGCATGGGCGTGCGGAATGCCCTGGAGCACACCATAGCCATAGCCCCGGTTGATCGGGACCCGGTGGGGGTGGATCGACGGAATCCGGCGCGCGAGATCCTGCAGGATGGCGCCGGTCCGATCGGACGATCCGTTGTCCACCGCCACCATCTCCAACAGGATGCCCGCGTCCGCAAAGGCTTCGGCGAGCCGTGGGAGGGTGTGACCGATGACCTCCTCTTCGTTGTAGCAGGGGACGATGAGGGACAACTGAGGCGCACCCGGCACAACGTCAGGTTCCATGCGTTGACGGTACCTCGCCCGAGAGGGATGGGGATCCCCCGACGGTCACGGTGCGCCGCAGTTCCCGTGCAAACATGGTGCGAGTGAACTTTCCCATGCCCTGCGGGTGCTCTCCGAAGGTGCGGAGCCGCGTGAGAATCGCCTCGGCCCGCCCGGATTCCACCGTGGTGCCGAAGGTCACGGGATCCGGAAGGACATAGGTTGCGAGAGGCCGGGCGTAGCCGTCCTCGCGCCAGGCCTCGATGTCGTATCGGCCGGTCCAGCAGGGAGTCCGGGCCAACTCCTCGGCAAAGGGAACGTGGAGAAGCGCGGCCCGGAGGTATGCCATGATGTCGCCCAATTCGGGTGACTCCGAGGCGCGGGTGAGGCCCAGAACGGATGCGACTCCGCTCTCCAGAAACGCGAGGGTGTCCGGGGTGACAAAGAACCGGCCGATCATCGAGTACTTGCTCAGCAGATTGCCTCCCAGGCTGCCATCCAGGAGCTCCGCGAACCGCTCCCGGGCCGCGGCCTCGCACGCCTCGGCCGTGGGGAAGAGCTCTTCCTCGCTCTCCCGCCGGAAATCGGCGATCAGGCGCCGGAATGCTTCCGGAGCCTCGGGAAGGAGGTGCTGCAGGCGGACCACGAGGTCGTACGCGCTGACCCCGTTCTCCCGGGCCAGGGCAAAGGCCTCCTCGAAATTTCCTTCGTAATGGAAGATCGTCAGCAGCAGATGGAAGATGCGGGCCTCGAAGTAATCCTCGATCGGAAAGTCGGGGGTGGCCACGACCATCTCTTCCACCTCCGCCACCACCTCTCCGAGGTAGGTTCCGATGTTGCGGGCCACGAGCCGGAAACGGGTCTCCAGCGCGAACCGCTCCCGGCTCTCCCGGCTGGCCAGGGGGGCCCCATGCAGCAGCATCAGCTGGTGCGCGGAGACCCGCTTGACCCCCGTCGCGAGAAGGGCCTCCACGGCCTTCATGAAGGAGGCGCGGGTCTCCCCGGGCATGCTCAGAATGAGCTCGCCGTAACTCTGCATCCCCTGCGCGAGGACCTCCTCCTGGATCGCGGAGTAGGTCTCCAGCTTGATGTTGGAACGCTTGATGTTCTCGAGAACCACCGGGTTGAGTGATTGCACGGCCGACGTCATCGGCATCGCCCCGCGCACCTTCCGCATGACCCGAATGATCCTCTCGGGCTGATTCTTTCCCGTCGTGGTCCGGATGTACCGCGGCCACCCGAAGCGATCCTGCAAATGGGACAGGTAGTCCGCGATCTCCTCGTCGCGAGGATACATCCCGAAGTTGTCGTCCGCGAAGCAGAGGGGAATCTCCGGACGGATCCGCGCGGCGATGTGGTCCAGGTCGGCACAGACGTTTTCGACCGAATGTGCAAACACCTTGCTGTTGTCCCGAACTGAGGAGTTGCAGAACTGACACGTGAAGGGACACCCCCGGGCGATCTGCAGCATGGGGAAATATCCACTGGCGTAGTAGGGGTCCATCCACCCGGTCAGATAGGGCGATGGGATCTCGTCCAGGTCCCGGATCCGCTCCAGTGCCGGGCCACACACCAGTTGTCCGTCGTGCGGATCGATCCAATGATTGCCGGGCACCGGCTCGGCCCGCGCCTCCGCCAGCCGGCCGTCCACGTCCACCAGCCGCTGCAACATGGAGACGAAGGCCCGTTCCCCCTCGTAGGTTGGTCCCCGCACGGCGATGTCGATCTCGGGCATCCCCGCGAGCCATTCCTGCTGTTCAGGTGCGGTGAGGGGATAGTTCGGACCTCCCATCAGCGTAACGGTCCCGGCTGACCGGCGCTTGGCGTGGCGGGCCAAGTGGCGGGAGAGGTTATGGTTCCAGGCAAAGCTGCTCAGCCCCAGAACGTCGGGGGACTGTGCGTCCAGGGCGGCGATCAGATCTTCCGGTTCCCGGAAGACGCGGAAGTCCACTCGGTGGCGACTCCGGATATTCGCCTGCGCGTAGGCCGCGCAGTTAGCCACGGAGATCGGGTAGATGTCCGAGCTCAGGGTGACCTGATTGTGCCCAAGGTCGGCCAGATACACGAGCATGCGATGGCTCCCGTGGGTCAGGGGCGAACCGTGCAACGAGGGGATGTTGCAGGATCGGGTGGGTCTCGATATCGGGACACTCAGGAGCAAGTCCCGTGCCGGTCAGGACCCCCCCAGGAAGTCCAGAGTGCGGCGGATTCCCTCTCTCGGGAGCGTCCCCGGCACCCAGCCAACGCGCGCTCGAAGCCGTGCGGCCGTGGCGGGTGCGTGCTCCAGTTCCACGCGGGGGTCGGATTGGAGCCCGAATCCCAGGCGCTCCTCGGGAATCCCGAGGAGCCCCGCGGCTTCTCGGACAAAGGTCCGCACTTCGGTGAGGCGTCCGGTGCACAGGTTCACGATGGGCTCCGGGGTCGCCGCCGCCGGAGAGCGCGGGGGTGTTGCCCCCAGGCGCAGGAGACCGCTTGCCACATCACCCACCCAGAGGAAGTCTCGCCGCTGAGCACCCAGGGTCAGTGGCACCGGCCCCCCGGTCTTCCGCGCAGCGATAAGAGTGGGGAGCAGCCGTCCCGGATGCTCTCCCGGGCCGTATACGGTGAACAACCGGGCCACTACGGCGTCGAGGGTGCCACGAGTGACCGCCTCCACGATGTGTGCGGTCCCCTCCAGTTTGCTCTTCCCGTACACCGTGTTGGGACGCGCCACCGTTGCCTCGTCCAGGTCTCCCCCGACCGGCCCGTATTCCAGGACGGAACCTGCCTGAACCAGGCGGAGACCAGGCCACCCCGGAGCCGAACTCGCCCCTACCAGGTCGGACACCAGATGACTCACGCTGTTCGCGTTGATTCGCTGTGACTTTCCTGGATCGGTCTCCTCCCGGGCCACTCCATACCCGGCCAGATTGAAAACGATGGCGGGTCGACAGCCGCGCACGGTAGCTGCGACGGATCGGTCTCGCTCCAGGTCCATCTCCACGGGATGTCCTCGAATCCCGTACTCCCGCTCGAGAGTCTTCAATCCCTCCCTGGATCGGACCCCCAGGTGCAGCTCAGCTCCCGCGGCGGTGAGATACCTGGCCACCCAGCGGCCGATGAAGCCGGTGGCTCCGAGGATCAGGACCGGAACATCGCGGTACACCGTCATCCACGACTCCGTCTCGGGTGGTGCTGTCATCGGAGCAGAACCGCCCGGGCCTGGCTGGGAGACAAGGGCCCGATGTCCACGCGGTATCCCGCTCCGGTTTCGGATGGCCCCGAGACCACCCAGACGCGATGATTGGGATAGGCGTCGAGCAGCCGGGATCGGACTGCGGGAGAGCGGTCCCAGGCGTACACCGGACCCGGGCCCGCCACCAACGCGGGGTTGTAGATGACGGCGGAGGCATAGTCGGGCATGTCCCGGCCCCGGATCAGAATCAGAGAGGGTCCGGGGGAGAACTCGCCCGCCAATTGGCGGATATCGGGACGCATGCCCCGGAAATCCCTGTACTTGTCCAGGGATCGCCAGGGGACGAAGAGGACAAGACCGCTGATCACCAGGAAAGCGAGCCCGAGGTGTGCCCGACCCTCACCCGCGGGACCTCCAAGGCCGCGCCCCACAATTCCGATGCCACTCGCTGTGAGGGCCGCCAGAGGAACCGCCATCAGGTGCCAGTACCGGGCTCCGAAGTCCGGTCCCCCCGAGAAGTAATTGAGGAAGTACGCCGCCGCGACCGTCGCACACGCCACCACCATGAGCCGGTCCGATCCGCGAATGCGCGTCACCAACACCAGAAACACCAGCACCAGCGACCCGATCGGCCACCCGAAGAGATCAGCGTGCATCGCGGTGACATTCAGGTTGGTGTTCAGCAGCCCATCGAGGACGTCGTGGCCCGGGCGGGGGTCCAGGGGCCACCCCATTCCCCGGTCCGGTCCGAATCCGTAGGCGTTGGCCCCCGGCCCGAAGCGCGCCGAGATGAATTCCATCACGGGAAAGGTGAGGGCATTCCCCGTGAGGTACTTGTTGTAGGCCAGAACGGGCGATGCCCCCAGGGCACCGCCCAGAACGAGTCCGGCGATGGCGCTGGTGCGGAGACGTCGCCCGCCCAGGCCGAGGGCCCAGATCCCGAGCAGGAGGGCCAGGATCATCGCATCGAGTTGTCGCGTGACCCCCATGACGCCGAGGGCGATGCCCCCGAGCCAGGTCCACCGTGCCTGCCCCGTGTCCCGTGCCTGGAGAACACCGAGGGTCGCAAGGAGGGCGCAGGCGAGGGTCCACATGTGGGTCATGTAGCTCATGCCGAGGAAGAGATGCCAGGGTGAGGTGGCCAGGAGGAGAACGGCCCACCGCGTCGTCCCTCGGGTGTAGAGTCGCGACAGAACCAGGCCCGCGAGGACAACGTTCACCCCCGCGAGGAGCGGGTTGACGAGCCAGCCCGCGCCGACCGCGACGCCGATCGCCAGGGCGGCGGGCCACCCGGGTGGCACGGCGATGGTCCACCCTCGGAATCCGAAATCCGAGAGGTAGGTTTCGAACGCCTCAGGCACCGGAGGGGACGGGAGTGCGAGCCAGCCCTCGGCGAACGTACGGGCCTGCAGCAGGTAGGCCACCTCGTCAGGAACGTGGGGGTGCCGCTCGTAGACGAACCATGCGAGTGTGGCGGCGGCCACAGTGGAGAAGAGGGCGCACCCCAGTATGAACCGGTCAAGGAACGGGGGGGACACCGCGTGGTCTTCCTCCCTCCCCGGATCGGATCCGCGCCGAACCCAGGATGCCAGCCGCTCGGCGGTGTCGGCGGGGAGCGAAAGGATGGCGAGGAGGAGAGTGGCGGTGTGCAGGAGTTGGAGAGAGAAGGCGAACAGCAGTTCCTGAGGGTACGTGATGACCGGCCGACCGAGGGTGGCGGAGGAGAGAAACCACATCCCGAGGAACAGGACCAGCCTCCATCCCGTCACGAGCGTGGGCCACCCGGCGCGACGCCGGTGAACGGCCCAACCCACCACGAGCGCCTGGGTGACCAGGATGAGCAGGAGCCCGGCGCGCTCCGGGGAGGACACCAGTTCGGAGAAGGTGGAGAGGTGCTGGTACCGGAGGGCGGGCCCCGCCTTCGTCAGCAGGAGGGTCGCCGCATGGCCGGCACCCCCAAGGACGGCCCAGCGTGCACAAGGGGCGAAGCTTGAACGGGAGGTCGCTCCGATCGTCACCAACCCCAGCCCCGCCACCAGGGGGAGGATGATCTCGGCGCGAAACCCGTCCGCGGACTGGAAGACTGGATGCAGGACCCCGATGGCCAGGAGCACGGTGCCGAGCATGACGATGGACAGTGGACCCCTCGTGATCAGCGTGTGGGCTGGAGACATGGTCCGCTTTGCCAATCGAGTGAAGGGGCGTTCGGGGTGGTACGTATCTTCCATCGCTCCCGAACTGCCAGACCCGTGCCGGTTGAACGAGTCTTGGTGGACCTGATCCCCCAGACCCGGCTTGAATTCCGTGATGAAAGGGAAGCTCGTGATATGTTGCGGTGTCGCAACGGTAAGTTGGATCAATGCAACGGTCTGACTGGCCTGTAGTGCATCTCCTTGCCCCGGCCCTATTTGGTGGGCTGGAGGAGGTCGTCCTCGGGCTGGCGGCCGGGCAGAGCGGACGGGGAATTCGAGTGCGGGTGGTGGCGGTGCTGGACGGGGGGGGGGCGGAGGGCCACCCGTTTGTGGATCGGGCGCGAGCCCTCGGGCTCGAGGTGCTGCCGATCACCCCTCCCCGTCGCCGGTATGATCGGGAGGTGAATGATCTCGTGGGTGTGTTGCCCCCGGGGGGAGGTGTGCTCCATACCCACGGGCATCGCTCCGACGTAGTGGGAGGCATCGCTGCCCGGAGGGCCGGGTGGGCCCAGGTGAGCACGGTGCACGGTTTCACGGGGGGGGATTGGAAAAACCGGATGTACGAGTGGCTCCAGTTCCGCGCTCTTCGGCGGGCGGACGGCGTGGTGGCGGTATCTCGCGCCATTCGGGACCGGCTGGCCCGGGCTGGGGTCCCCTCGGCGGGACTGCGCTGCATACCGAACGCGCTCTCTCCGGGGACCTTTCTCTCCCGGGAGGAGGCGAGGTCGAGTCTCGGGATAGAGGGGGAGCGACTCACTCTCGGCTGGGCGGGACGACTGGGACGGGAAAAGGGAGCGGACATTCTGCTCGAGGCCTTGTCCCGGGTCCCCGACCTCCCGGTGCAGGTATCGGTTCTCGGGGATGGCCCGGAGCGGGGTTTTCTCCTGTCGGAATCGCGGCGTCTGGGGCTGGCGGAAAGGGTGACCTGGCACGGAGCCGTGCCGGGCGCCGGCCGCCTTCTTCGGGCGTTTGACATGCTGGTGCTCAGTTCTCGAACCGAAGGGACCCCGATGATCGTCCTCGAAGCGCTTGCCGCGGGAACGCCGGTCGTGGCCACGGCCGTGGGCGGCGTACCCGACCTGATCCGTGAGGACGGCGTGCTGGTTCCACCAGCCGATCCCGAGGCCCTGGCCCGGGCGATTCGCGAAACAGTGGAACACATGGATTCCGCACGGGTCCGGGCACGGGAGGTGGCCGACCGGGACGGGAGCGTGCGGTACAGCGAATGGTTGGATTCCCATGTGGCACTCTACACCGATGTTGTGCCCCGACCAGGAGTTCCGCGCGCATGATCTGGGTGGCCCTGCTCCTCATCTCCGTGCCGGTGCTCCTTTTCGCGGCGGCCTACATGGTCTACCCCATGGTGCTCGCGCTGGTGCCAGCGCGGCACCGGGTCGCGCCCCCGTCCAATCACGGGAGTGGTGGGGAAGAGTGGCCGGAGGTCACGATCTCGGTGCCGGTCTACAATGAGGCTGGGGCCATCCGGGGGACGCTCGAATCACTGCTGGCGTTGGACTATCCTCCCGACCGCAGGCACATCGTCGTGATTTCCGACGCCAGCACCGATGGCACGGATGACATTGTGGCGGAGTTCGCCGACCGGGGAGTGAGGTTGATTCGGCTCCCCCGCCGGGGAGGGAAGACCGCGGCGGAGAACGCGGTGGCCCCGGCGCTCAGGGGAACCATCGTGGTCAATACCGATGCGACAATTCGGATCCAGCAGGGTTCCCTCAAGGCCCTGGTGGCGGCCTTCCGGGATCCGACCGTGGGCGTGGCCTCGGGACGGGATATCAGTGTGAGTTCCCTGAAGCGCGATGCCAACCGAGGGGAATCCCGCTATGTGGGCTACGAAATGTGGGTGCGCCGGATGGAAACCCGCGTCTCCTCGATTGTGGGGGCGAGCGGGTGCTTCTATGGTATCCGGCGCGGCCTCTTCGATTCCATCTTTCCAGAGGCGCTGAGCCGGGACTTCGCGTCCCCATTGATCGCGCGGGAGCATGGATTCCGATCAGTGTCCGTCGACAAGGCGACGGCCCTCGTTCCCCGGACGACCACGCTGCGGGCGGAATACCGGAGGAAGGTGCGAACCATGACCCGGGGCCTCGAGACTCTCTGGTTCAAGCGACACCTCCTGAATCCCCGGGAGTACGGCTCGTTCGCCTGGATGCTCCTGGTCCACAAGCTCCTCCGGTGGATGGTTTTCCTGGCCCTGCCTCTTGCCCTTGCGGGCCTCGGGGTGCTGGGCCTGGCTTGGCCCCCCGCCCGGGTTCTCTGGGGAATGATGGGGATCGTGGTCGTGGTAGCCGCCGCGGGCTTGTGGTTGGAGGCCAGGGGGGCGAGACTGGCCCGGCCTGTCGCCATGGTCACGTTCGCGGCCAGTGCGGCCGTCGCAGGTCTGGTGGCATGGTTTCGCGCCCTGCGGGGAGAGCTCGACCCCGTCTGGGAACCGACCCGTCGACCGGAGAATGGGGCGGCAACCCCGTGATTGTTGCGGTCACACCACAAAGGTTCGTGGTATCCCCACATCCCCGAGCGGTAATGCGACGACTGCAAGAAATGGCAATTGTCCCTAAGTCATTCTCTATCAGTAGTTTGCGAAGCACGCCCTGATCCTGGTTCCCGGCACAGTAGTTGCGAGCCGTTTTGTTCGACAGTGACCAGATTCCTGACGACCAGCGTTGTCATCGGATCCCCGGTTGCTCCGAAGATTCTTGAAACGCTGGACCACTCGAAATTCTGGAGTAACGTATGCGCCCACTTTCCGTCATCACCCTTTCGGCTCTCGGCCTTGCCATGGCCGCCACACCGGCGACCGCCCAGATTCTGGATCTCGGCGATGGGGGGGCGTTCACCAACCTGGCCGTGCCCGCCAATGTGACCCGGAATGTCGGTGCCTTCTGGGACAATGTCAGTGCTGACAACTCCGGGGCGGCCACCAACTGCAACGTCGGTTTCTTTGCCACCGGAAACTTCAACGCCAACTGCGTCAACCAGACTTCCGGTACCTTCGCCAACCAGGGCGGCTATAGCTATTACTGGGGCAACGGGGCCAGCGGGTTCGGATCTCCCGCCTTCATGTTCTCCGGCGCCGACGGGTACAACCTGACGCTTCTCGGGGCCGTGGCAGGTCGGGCCAGCCAGATCGGTATCTTCACGAGGTCGTCCACCGGGGCCTACACCTTCCAGAACATCCCGGCCTTCGGCAGCAAAACCGTCGGGTCGACCTACACGATTGCTCCGGGGCAGGATTGGGGCTTCTTCATCAAGAATGCCTTCAACCCCAACAGTTCATGCGCCGCGTTCACCAATTGCTCCGACGCAACCGGGGGATTCACCACCGCTCCCTTCCAGCAGTTCGCCCTCTTCTCCACCTCCAACGTGAACGCTGGCTTGGGCCAGTATCTGGTCGGTGCGGAGGACAACGGCTTGGAGTTGCTCCCGAACGGCTTCTTCCGGGACTCCGACTACAACGACTACCTGATCTCCGTGACCGCCACCCCGGAGCCCTTGACTATGGGCCTCCTCGCCACCGGGCTGGTGAGCCTCGCCGGTGTGGGATACATCCGCCGCCGCCGGGAACAGAACGGGAACCAGTAACACCCGGACCACGGCTCATCCGAGCCGCCTTGGACCTTTCGTCGCCCCGGAGGATCGTTCTTCCGGGGCGGCTTGCCTTTCGGGCACGGTCTCTGCAAGGTTCTGAAACATCCCGTTGATCCACCAGACGAACCGGCTCATTCCCGTCGGAGTACCGCCATGTCCAGTTCGACCACAACCCGCCCGTTTTTCGGGCTGCTCTACCTCGCCGGCGTGGCATTGATCCTCGACCAGGGCCTGATTCTGGCCTCCAGCATCATGCCGTTCAGTCCCGGCGCGGCGCAATGGCGATTCGGAGCCGTGGGCCTCGCCGCCGGTCGGATCACCCCGCTCCTCCTGGCCGACACGGCCGTCATCCTCGCGGCCATGTGGCTCGGACACAGGGCCGTGCTCCGGACCTGGGCCCTTCTGCATCTGGTTCTGGTCGCCGTTCTCCTTCTCGTTCTTGGAGGATTCGCTCTGGACGCCATCCAGGTGCGTCAGCAACTGATCCCGGAGGCGCAATTGGGGATGCTGCTGGGCGCGTCCCGGGTGGGGATCATGCTGCTCGCGATGGTCATCTGGAGCGTGTGGGCCGGATGGCGGATGCTGTCATTGCTGAGGTCAACCAGGCCACCCGCGCAAGGGAAACGGCCGCTGATCGTGGGACAACGGGATTCCGTGCTGACCGCGACCGGACACGGCACATGACGGACACTTTCCCCGGGCGTTCCCCTGGTCCCGTGTCGGGCCGGACCCTGACACCCGAACGGATGACCGCTCTGCTGTGCCTGTCCGTCGCGGCGATCGTGCTCTTTGACCTGGTGAGCCAGTATCTCCTCGCCGTGCTCCCGGTCCAACCCGCGGAGGTGGCTTGGCGGGCCACTGCCGCACAAATCCTGACGACCCAGGTCTCCCCGCTCGTGCTGGTGGCCCTGCTGGCCATTGCGGGGGCTCGCGTGGGAGCTCTCCGCACGCGATCCTGGGGTGGGGTGCTGATGGCGGTGGGCCTGCTCCTTGGCGTGGCCACGATTGTGGTCCTCCTCGATGCACCAGCGGCCCTCGAGCACATCGACCTGCGTGCTCCGGAGGCCTTCCGGCGCGCGTCGATGCGGGCCCTCGGCTCGGGCACGATCGGCGCCGTCGCGATGCTGTGGGCGGGGTTGGTCCTGCTGCGGCAACGCGATTCGTAGGACACCCCCCCCTGAAGAATCGCGGCGCCTCCGTCATCGCGAGGGCCCGCGTGGCCCGTGGCGGAGTCTCCGAACGACTCCCGTCGCTCCACGTCTTGCGCGCTGAGATCCGGTCTTGTTGTTGGGGGGTGGAAGGGCCCCCCATCCGGCCAATGCCTGCCGCGCGAGACGAGGAGCGTGTCATGGGAACCGTCAACCCTCTGTGTCCTCCGTGTGATGTCCGTGGCTCCACGCCTCGCGCGCCGAGATCAGGAGCTTGTTTTTTGTGGGGGGTGGCGGGGCCCCCATCCTGCCGATGCCCGGGGTCCGGGATCGGGAAGGTGGGAAGGGTTCACCACAGAGAACACGGAGGTCGCAGAGGGTCTCCGAATGATTCCCGTCGCTCCACGTCTTGCGCGCTGAGATCCGGTCTTGTTGTTGGGGGGTGGAAGGGCCCCCCCATCCTGCCGATGCCTGCCGCGCGAGACGAGGAGCGTGTCATGGGAACCGTCAACCCTCTGCGTCCTCCGTGTTCTCTGTGGTTCACTCGGGGTGAGGTGGGGATCACCACAGGGGCCACGGAGGTTGCGCCATGATCCGGACCTGTTGTTGGGGGTGGAAGGGCCCCCATTCCTGCCGATGCCCGGGGTCCGGGATCGGGAAGGTGGGAAGGGTTCACCACAGAGAACACGGAGGTCGCGGAGGGTCTCCGAATGATTCCCGTCGCTCCACGTCTTGCGCGCTGAGATCCGGTCTTGTTGTTGGGGGGTGGAAGGGCCCCCCATCCTGCCGATGCCTGCCAACCGAGACGAGGAACGTGTCGCGGGTACCGTCAACCCTCTGTGTCCTCCGTGCTCTCTGTGGTTCACTCGGGGTGAGGTGGGGATCACCACAGGGGCCACGGAGGTTGCGCCATGATCAGGACCTGTTGTTGGGGGTGGAAGGGCCCCCATTCCTGCCGATGCCCGGGGTCCGGGATCGGGAAGGTGGGAAGGGTTCACCACAGAGAACACGGAGGTCGCGGAGGGTCTCCGAATGATTCCCGTCGCTCCACGTCTTGCGCGCTGAGATCCGGTCTTGTTGTTGGGGGGTGGAAGGGCCCCCCATCCTGCCGATGCCTGCCAACCGAGACGAGGAACGTGTCGCGGGTACCGTCAACCCTCTGTGTCCTCCGTGCTCTCTGTGGTTCACTCGGGGTGGCGGGCGGGGCACCACAGAGGTGGCGGAGGTGGCTAAAAGGGTGGTGGCTCAACTCCGGGTCGGCAGAATCGTGGAGATCGCGGGAATCAACTTTGCGGCGATCCGCGACGCGGTCGAGTCCGCTGTCGCTTCCCCCCCCGGAATGACCGGAACCACAATCCGGACCAGCGCCTCCTCGCTCCGTCCCTCCAGCGCCTTGTCCCGGAGCAGATCCCACTTCACGCGGTACTCGTTCCACGCCACCCGCCCCCGGCCCTGATACCAGTAATAGACCAGGGCACGACTGTTGTCGGCCCCGCGCTCGAGAACGTACCGGTTGACCATGGGAGCAGGGGCTCCGCCCGGAACCGGAATCGTCACACTCGACACGGCGACCGGCTCCCACCCCGCCCCCGGAAGGCAGTTCTTGGGTGAATGGATGCTCTGGCCCTGCAGTTGCGCCTCGTAGTAGCCCACATAGACAGAGAACTGCGGCACACTGTCGCGCTCATAGACCCGCATCAGATAACTCGTCATCCCCGCGATCCGCTGTTCCTCGGGGGAGACGGTCAGGTCCCGGCCTGACAGGCCCTCCAGAACTGCGGGGATCGTGGAAAGCGGAGCCCGCAATTCCGCCACCTCCTGGCGACGGGCCGCCACCAGGAGCAGGCTCCCCGCCGCCAGGATGATCGCCGGCACAACGGGGGTGACTCTCACGACGCCTCCCGTGAGGTCGAAGGGGTCAGGAATCTCTTTTCCGCCAGGCCCATCACCATCGCCGCGAGCCAGACCAGCCCGAGCGAGACCACGAAGAGGAGCCAGCCTTCCGTGACATGCATGAACCCTTCCCCAAGACCCGGATTCACGAAGTAGACGAGGAACCCGGTCAGGAAGACCCGGAATCCGTTCATCGCGATCGCGATGCCCACGGTCACGAGCAGCAGCGTGAGCCGGGTGGGCATCGTCCGAAGCGTGAGCCAGCCGATCATCAAACCGAGGCTGAGCAGCGCGGTCAGGGATCGAAGGCCGCTGCAGGCCTCGGATACGAACAGCTTGTGCCCGGGGAGCATGATGATGTTTCCGGTGAGCGCCACGGGGACGTCACGCCAGGTCAGGAGGGCGGCGCCGAACTTCGAGGCCAGGAACTGGAGAGGAAGCGCGATCGTGCTGGTGATCAGGTCGGGGAGGGGAATCGACAGCACCAGCAGGGCGGTGGGCAGCCACCAGTGCCGGAGCTGGCGCAGGCCGGCAAAGAAGATTACCAGCCCCATCCCGGCGAGCATCATGCTGAACCGCATCGTGAACAGTTCCGCCGCCAGTTCGGAAGCGAAGCGCAGGAGCACGGCGGCGACGAGCACGGCTCCCCCGAGGACGGGGGCCGGACGGCGTGTGGGCAGCCATCCCGATTTCCAGGCGAGCCAGATCGACACCGGGGCGAGGAGCAATCCGTGCCCCGCGTCGGGATCGGTCCACCAATCCACAAGGAGGAGCCGCAGGGGACGCTGAAACAGGATGAGGAACGCGACCGCGGTGAGGAGGAGTGTGGGCAGTCCGGGAATGGCGATACCCTTCACGCGCGGCAACGCGTTCGGAACGGTCACCGGGATCCGCGGCGGAAGAGCACCACGGGGAATGTCTTCAGCATGATCTTGATGTCTTCCCAGACGCTCTGGCGATGGGCGATGTAGGCGATGTCGTACTCCACCTTCCGCCTCACATCCTCGAGGCACGAATCGTATTGCTGGTTGATCTGCGCCAGGCCCGTGATGCCCGGTCGGACTCGCTGCCGGGCCGGGTAGTCCTCGATCTGCTGCTTCAGGTCCCGGAAGATTCCCGGCCGCTCCGGCCGAGGCCCCACGAGGTTCATCTCGCCCTGCAGCACGTTGAGAAGTTGCGGCAACTCATCCAGCCGGAAGAGGCGCATGAATCGCCCGATCCAGGTCACCCGGGGATCATTCCGGGTGGCCCAGACCGCTCCGGTGGACCGCTCCGCATCCACTCGCATCGTCCGGAACTTGTAGATCAGGAAGGGTTTCCCGCCCAGGTCGTCCACCCGGCGGTGATGGCTCGACCGGTCCCGCCGTCGGTCAAGGCCAATCCGGGTCTGGGTGTAGAAAACGGGCCCCGGCGACGTGACCTTCACGGCGATGGCGAGAAGGAGCATGATGGGAGCGGCCAGAACCAGCAACACCAACGCCACGACCACGTTCAGAACCCGTCGTGGTCCCTCGGGAGGGAGGTCAGATGCCACCACCACCCGCGTCGCTCCCACGGGGGGACGCACCGCGACGCGGGTGATCCCGGGCCTGGTGGGAGTGGCGTGCTCCATGGAGGAGGGGAGGGTCATGGGAATCAGAAGATCCGGGAAAGCGAGAAGGCGGCCAGGGCGACGCCGCTGAAAATCTGGAGTCCGGTCAGAAAACTCGTTCCCGTTGATCTGGTTCCCGGGACGTAGAGCTCGTCGCCTCCATGGATATTGAGTTGATCGAGTGTCAGTCCCGACACGATCGCCTGTCCGAGCTCCGCCTCGCCGATGATGGTCTTCCCCCCTCGGCGGATCACCACTCCATCGAGGTTGGCTGTCGGGAGTGGTCCGCCGGCCTGCATGATCGCCTCGCTGGCGAGCTTGTCAGAGGGAACCGTGTAGAACCCCGGCGATCCCACCTGGCCGAGAATGGCGATCCGGACTCCCGCGTCGGTCACGTCGATCTGGGGATCGCGGATGAAACGGGAGAGCTCCCGAGTCAGATGATCCTTCAATTCCGAGCGCAGCACTCCGCGCAGGGAGATCTCGGGGATCTGGGGCAGGACCAGCATCTGCCCCGCCCGCACGGTGAAGACGGCGGTCAAGGCGGTTTCACCTTGGACGAAGAGCCCGACCTGGTCGCCGGCCTGGAAGTCGCCCTTGACCAGCCGCTCCCGCACCAGCTCGGCCTCCCGTCGCCGAGTGCTCTTGACCCGGCCGCTGTAGCCGGGGGAGGCGAGGATCTGGTCAATCTCAACCAGTGATGCCTCGAGCTCCGCCCGGGTGGCCTGGGCGCGCCGGGCGTCACTCCCCTGAGCCAGGATCTCGGAGGTGGGGAACCAAGCCAGTGCGCCACACAGCACCAGGGTGGAGAGCCAAAGGGAGGGAGCGCCTGTCATCGAGTACCGCCCGAACCGTGGGAAATCAGAAACTGTAGACCAAGTCATGCCCTCCCCCCCAGCGAAAACCGTTCCAGAGTCACCTGACCCCGCTTGTCGCGCAAATACACGCCCGGCTTGGACCTGCGCCATCAATTGAGCGCATGTTGACAAACGTCGTGTGTTGCGTGTGTGCAGCGGATGACCTAGGCTCTCGGTCCACTGCGGAAGTCGAGACTGAGCGGGTTCCCAGGGAAAGCATGCCAGCCTCAGGAAAGGAGGTGCTAAAGGATCACCGTTTCGGCGAGACAATTGCATGATGGGGCAGCCGTGAGTGGTGCCATGGCCTCGGACCGACGGAGAACAGGACCGGCCTCCGGGCGGTGGCGAGTGATCTAACCGTTTATGAGACAACATATTATCGGATGCAATGTCTGATGCCATCTCCGCCAGCATCCCACCTTACTGATTCGAGGTGTTGAGCGTGCTCAACAACATGCCGGAGGATCACTCACCACTCATTCTGGTCGCCAATGACCATGAATGGAGCGCGCGGTCCCTCGAGAGCATTCTCCTCCCCGAGGGCTACGCGGTGGTCCGGGCCAAGAGCGGAAGCGAGGCCGTGGAGGCCATATCCCGGACCGCGCCGGACCTCGTACTGCTGGACCTCCAAATGCCCGATATTTCCGGGATTGACGTCTGCCGGCTGGTACGGGAAGGAGGCCGGTTCGACCCAACAGTTCCCGTACTCATTACGACCGCGGGGACCGGGGGCCGGGAGGCCCGACTCGAGGCGCTGGAGGCGGGTGCCTGGGACTTCCTGTATCAGCCGATTGACCGGGACATCCTGCTGGCGAAGCTTCGGGTGTACATGAGTGCACGGTTGGCCGCACGGGAACTTCGCCGGGCCCAGATGGTGGATGCGTCATCAGGCCTCTATACCGTGGACGGATTGGTCCGACGCGGGGAGGAAATGATTGCGGACGCCAAGAGGCATGGCCACGCCGTTGCGTGGGTGGTTCTCCGGCCCTTTGTGACGGAGGGGGGCAAGGCGACCAGGAATCCCGATCCCGCCCCGCTGGAAGGGTCCATGGCCCGGCTGCTTCAGACCAGTGCTCGACGGGCCGATGCGGCGGGCCACCTGGGTGACCTCGAGTTCGCCTTGGTGGCTCCGCGCACGGAGAGTGAGGGGGTCCATCGCCTTGTGACCCGATTGGACACGGCGTTTCAGGAGTTGCAGCTCCAGGCGGCGACGTGCCGGGGAGAGGACGGGGCGCAACGAGGGGAGGTCAGGATTGGCGCGGGGTATTGCGTGGCGGAACCTCCCAAGGGAGACCAGATTGACTGCCTTCAGTTTCTTGCCCGGGCCGGCGCCGCCGCGCGAGAGACGGACGCGGCCACCCCGGTTCGGGCTGCCTGACGAGCCCCAATTGACGGGCCCACCATGGCCCGTCATTCCCCCGGGCGAACGCCGTTCGCCTCTACTCTCCATTCCCCCTACTCCCTACTCCCTACTCCCTCTGTCACATTTCCCACGAAGGGTGGCCTCAAATCGATCCCGTGAGGATTCCGGCGCGCTCCTTCGACTCGGATTCCCCGCCTTCGTTTTCTGCGGAATAGCCATAGAGGTAGGAGTAGTACCGGTAGGCTCCGGTTCCGGCACGGATGTCATTGAGCACCGCACCGAGAACCCGGATCGGGAGGCGATCCAGGGTCTGCAGCTTGGCCTCGGCCATTTCCCGGTCGGTTTCACCGCTCCGGAGAACCACGAGCATGTTGCCCGTGACGGTTCCCAGCACGAAGGGATCGATGCCGACGCCGAGGGGGGGGGAGTCGACGAGAATGACCTCGTAGGTCTGCCGCAGGTGGGCCATCAACCGGCCCATGCGAGACGATCCCAGCAACTCGGGGCTGTTCTGACGCCGGGTACCGCCGGGGATCAACGAGAGCCCATTGTGCGAGGTGGGACGGGGGAGGGAATCAAACTCCACGTGTCCCGCGAGGTAGTCCAGAAGTCCAGGCCGACGATCGGTCTGGAACGTCCGGTGCATTTCGCCCCGCCGAGTGTCCCCGTCCACCAGCACAGTACGGTACCCCGCCTCGGCGAACGCCAGGGCAAGGTTGGAGCTGATGAGCGATTTGCCGTCGCCCGGTCCGGGACTCGAAATCGTGAGCACGATCGGACCATCGGCGAACGAATGTGCCAGGTTGAGTCGGATCGAACGGAAGGCCTCGATGATCTGCGCGGTCTCATCCGGGGCGAGGAGCCCGTTCCCTCCGGAACGCCGGATGGCCGGCACCGCCCCGAGGATCCCAAGCCGAAGCTCGCGGGTCACCTGGTCGGGATAGCGGAATCGCCGATCGAGGCGATCGAGGAGCAGCGCCAGCATCAGGGCCGCGGCGAGGCTTCCGCCGAAGCCCATGAAGATGAGCCGGGGAGCGGTGTTCCGAGTCGGTCGCGTGGGAGCGACGGCGGGATCCAGGGTCCGGACGTCCGGAATGGCCGACATCTCCGAGAGCCGGGCTTCCTCGTAGCGCTGCTGGAGGTTCTGGAAGAGAGCGGCGGCGGCCGTGGCATCCCGGCGGAGCCGGGCCTCCGTGGCTGTCCGCACCGGAATCTGGCTCAGTTCACGCGAGGCATCCCTGATGCGTCGGTCGAGCGTCTCCTCTTGAATCCGGACCTGTTCCAGGACTGCCCGGGTATATCGGGGAACCGTGACGAGTCGGAGCGTGTCGAGCCGATCCTTCATCTCCTTGACGGGACGGTAATCGTCCGTGTACTTCTGGCGAAGCGTCCGAAGATCGGTCTCCAGAGTCGAGACCTCCTTCAGCACGTTGTTGAGGTCCGGAGCATTCCGCACCGCCCCGACCGTCAGGAACGCATCCACCACGAAGGTCCCGCTCTCCGCCCGTTCCAGCACGGCCTGCAGGGCCATTCGATCCTGACGGAGGGCGTCGAGGGCCATCTTGTCGTTGAAAAAGTTCCCGATCACGGTCGGCTGCGTCATGACCAGACCTGAGGCGATCGGTGCCGTCTCGTTCGGAAGGGTGATGGTGTTGATCCGGAAACTCTCCAGGGCACTTTCCGTCGCCTTCACGGCCGAGTCCTGCAACTCCACCTGCTCGTACAACAGGCGGGAGAGCTCCGTCAGCTTCTCCTTCTTCAACTCGGCGGACAGGGCCACGAAGCGGTCTGCAATGGCGTTCAGGGTCTCGGCAGTCCGGACCGGATTCGTTCCCACCATGCTCAGGTTCATGAAGTTCCCGTCCTCGCCGTTCATGCGAGCCCGGAACTTGTCCCCAATGGCGTTGGAGGCGTCACGCGGGGTCACCAGGGAGAATCGGACGGACTGACCCGGCTTGACCTCTCCGGGTTGGAGAACCCAGCGGAAACCGAGTTCCCGGCCGATCGAGTCCCCCACGGCCCCGTTCGCTATGACCGTTCCGGAGGACCCAGCGAGGGCCCACTCTCGTCCACTCTCATTGATCTTCAGCTCGTAGTCCCCCGGCGCAAACTGGTTCGCCAGATCAAACGTCCGGAAGAAAACGGAGTCCGCCGGTACCCGCGGGGTCAGGTAGAGCTTGAGCTGCCGGACCACCGGATCCCGCACCTGGTAGGTGTTGATCAACTCGAGCCAGGCCAGGCCCTGGAGGAGTCCGGGGGCCTGGATTGGTCCGCCTCGCCCCGCATCGGTTCCCACCCAGATCGTGGCACGCGCCTCGTACTCCGCGGGGATGAAGCGCGTGGCGACGACACTGCCAACGGTGCCCAGGACTGTGACTCCCAGGAGCATCCACTTGAACCGGCGGATGGTTGAGAGGATTCGGGTGACCAGGACATTCCCCTGCTCCGTGGGCGGCGGGTCCGCGAAATTGGCCGGGAGCGCGGGCGTGGTTGCATCCAGCCCGGCTGGTGTCCGGGAAAATTCGGGGTCGTTCGGGATGATGCTGGTCGTCATGAATGCTCTCTTGTTGCTGGCCGGAAGGCCTCCTCCGAAGTGCCGGAACGCGGATCCAGGATTGCCGCCCGCATCCACGGTAACTTGGGGGTTCCTGTCGGACAAATGCAATACTTGGACCGCGGGGCTCTACCCCCGGCGGGAGGGGGGCTTTGGGACGTCGGATCGACTCGAGACCGGTCATCGGCTGGCGATTTGCACGATGTGTTGCGGTCATGCTGCACCTCGTTGCGGTTGGGCAATGGTGGTAAGTTGTTGCTGGTGCATGTTTGCGTCGGTTCACAGGGTCGGTGCACGGATCCCGGCACGCTTTCTGCCACCGGGGTAGAGACATCGTACCACAGTTTGATGACTGTACACCACAGGTGGCACACAGTGACGGCACAGGACAGCGCCCACGGCGCCAATGAATCAGCCGAAAGCACCCCGGGTGGGCGGGACCCCTTGTCCATTCCAGCGGAGGTCAAGGCGGGCATCCGTGTTCTGGTCGTCGACGACGAACGCACCCTCCGGGAAAGTTGTGCGTCGGTCCTGCAGATGGATGGGTACAAGGTCATGGTGGTGGGGCGCGGCGAGGAAGCGCGGGATCTGGCGGCCAATCAGCGTTTCGACATCATCCTGGTTGATCTGTATATGTCTCAGGTGAGCGGACTGGAGATCCTTCGAACCGCACTGAAGCATCATCGGGACACGATTGTGGTGGTCATGACCGGCAATCCGAGCGTCACCAACAGTGTGGAGGCGTTGCGGGCCGGGGCCTGGGACTACCTCCCCAAGCCGTTTTCGGCCACCCATCTCCAGGTCTTGATCGGACGGGCGTCGCACGCAGTGATGATGAGCCGGGAGGCGAACGACCTCCGGCTCCAGGTGATGCAGCACCATTCGCATAGTGACACATTCCCGTTGATCGGGATCTCGCCCCTGTTCCGGCGGGCGGTGGAGCTGGCCCGCAAGGTGGCCCCGACCGATGCCTCGGTGTTCATCTCCGGGGAGAGTGGCACCGGGAAGGAAGTGATCGCCCAGTTCGTCCACCAGCACAGCCGGCGGTCCAGCCGGCCGATGGTGGCGATCAACTGCGCCGCCCTCCCGGAACCCCTGCTCGAATCCGAGATGTTCGGGCACCGGAAGGGGGCGTTCACGGGGGCGGACCGGGAAAAGCAGGGTCTGCTGGAGTCCGCCAACAACGGGACCCTGTTCCTCGACGAGCTCACCGAGATGCCGCTCACCCTGCAGGCCAAACTGCTCCGGGTGATCCAGGACGGGGTGGTGCGCCGGGTCGGGTCGGAATCCAACGACACCACGGTGGACGTGCGGTTCATCTCCGCCACGAACCGGGATCCGCAGGAAGCGGTGGAGAGCGGCGTCCTGCGGGGCGATCTCTTCTACCGCCTGCGGGTGGTGCCCATCCAGCTCCCCCCCCTGAGAAGGCGCCTCGAGGACATCCCCCTCCTGGCCAACCACTTCCTGACCCACTACTGGCACCGGCACCGGCAGATGCCGGATCGTGCGCCCCGTTTGAGCGAGAATACCCTCGCGTTTCTTCGGTCGCGCCCCTGGCCCGGCAACGTCAGGGAACTGCAGAACACCATCGAACATGTGGCCGTCCTCGTCGAGCCGGACCAGGTGATCGAACCGGTGGACATCCCCCTCTACGACGACTCTCCGTCTGACATCCCCGACCGTCCGGCGGTCAGGGTGACCGTCTCAGGTGACCCCTATCATGTGGCCAAGGAACGGGTGATCTCCGAATTCGAGCGAGAGTACCTCCAGCAACTGGTGGCCCGGGCGGGGGGCAACATGTCCAAGGCCGCCCGCCTCGCCAACGTGGACCGCACCACACTCTACCGCCTGATGGACAAGCACAACGTGGTTCGCGCCGGCTCCGGTGATGGAGAGTGACACCCGATCCATCCCCCCGGTCCTGCGGGGGCTCCTGCACGAGGCTGCCCAACGCTTGATCGCGGACTGGACCCCGGTGCAATCCCATGCCGCCTCCGCGACGGAGGTGGAGCACGCAGTGGAGAGTATCTGTCTAACGCTGGTAGGCCTCGACAAAGACACCGGGACGCCAGAGGGAGTGGTGGTGTCCCCGACTCCCCTGTCGCGGTATCTGGTGACGCTGCTGCGGCGCGCCGTGGTCCGTGCGGCGGCCACGTTGACGCCACCACCCGACGCCGCCGATATTCTGAACCTTTTGCGCGCCATGGAGGCTCTCTCCGCGACGCTGGAACCCGCCTGGGACCAGCGATTTGCCGACCAGCTCCAGAGCCCCGACGGGCTCGAACTCGTGGTGGAAGTGGCCCATGACCTCCGCTCCCCGCTGACCTCGATCCTCTTTCTCGCCGAAACGCTGCAACGGGGTCGCAGCGGCCCCGTGACTCCCCTGCAGGAACGGCAGTTGGGGCTGATCTACAGCGCCGCCTTCGGGCTGAGCACGGTCGCCAGCGACGTGATCGAGCTGGCCCGGGGAGGGGATCGTCTGGTCGGCCTCGATCCCCTCCCGTTCTCCCTCCGGGACATCCTGGTCGCGGTGCGGGACATCGTCCTTCCTATTGCCGAGGAAAAGGGCCTGCAGGTCGACCTGGTCACCCCGTCACGGCCCTTTCGCATCGGACACCCGGTGGCCCTCAATCGCATCCTCCTCAACCTCGCCACCAACGCCCTCAAGTTCACCGATGAGGGCCGGGTCGAGATCACCGCGCAGGAGCATGCGGGAGAGGACGTCACCTTCATGGTGCGCGACACCGGCCGGGGCATTCCTCCCGAGGCGATGGCCATGCTGTTCGAGCCGTTCCGGCGCCGCCAGCGCGAGCGCGAGTACTCCTTCTCCGGCTCGGGGCTGGGCCTCTCGATCTGCCGGAAACTGGTGGAAGCCATGGGCGCCGAACTCCTGGTCGATACCCGGGAAGGAGAAGGAACCCGCTTCTCCTTCACGCTGCCTCTCCCGGAGACCGCGCAGGGCCCCGAATGATCCCTCCGACCCTCGGGGAAGACGTGACCCTCATGCACGTCGTGGGGGCCCGCCCCAACTTCATGAAGGTGGCCCCCGTTCTCTCGGCCGGCCGCGCTCACGAGGGGGTCCGGCAGGTCCTGGTGCACACCGGACAGCACTACGATGCGGCGATGAGCGACCGCTTCTTTGCCGATCTTGGATTGCCCGATCCGGACGAACACCTCGGGGTCGGACCCGGCACCCACGCCGAGCAGACCGCGCGCATCATGCTCGGCTTCGAGCCGGTGATGGACCGGCACCGTCCCGACTGGGTCGTGGTGTATGGCGACGTGAACTCGACGGTGGCGTGTGCCCTGGTGGCGGCCAAGAAGGGAGTTCCCGTGGCTCATGTGGAAGCGGGCCTTCGCAGCCGGGACCGGAGCATGCCCGAGGAACTGAACCGCATCGTCACCGATCAACTGGCCGATCTCCTCCTCACGCCGAGCCGCGATGCGGACCGGAATCTGGAGGCCGAGGGCATTCCGCCCGAACGTGTTCATTTCGTGGGCAACGTGATGGTCGACACCCTGCTGACCCTCCGGGGGCGGGCCGGGACACTGGCCATGCCGGCTCACTGTGGTGTCGAACCGGGCCGGTACGCCTTTGTGACCCTGCACCGGCCGTCCAATGTGGATCACCCCGAGGTCCTCGGCGAACTGCTCGACGGGCTCGCGGCCATCGCGCGGCAGATGCCGGTGATTTTCGCCGTCCACCCCCGGACCCGGCAGCGGATGGTGGAGCACGACCTGGTGCCCCGGGCCGGGGCCGTCCAGTTGCGGGACCCCCTGGGCTACCTCGAAACCATCTCCCTGGTCGAGAGCGCCGCCCTGGTCATCACCGATTCGGGAGGACTCCAGGAGGAGACCACCGTCCTGGGCGTGCCCTGCCTGACCGCGCGCCCCAACACCGAACGGCCGGTGACGATCACCGAGGGCACCAACCGGCTGATCGGCTCCACCGCGGCGGAAGTGCGTGCCGGATTCGAGACGGTCCGGAAGGCGGGCCCGGCCCGGTTCCGGCGTCCCGAGGGGTGGGACGGCAAGGCGGGGGAACGGGTGATGGAGTCGCTGCTGGCGGCCCGTCCTGTTATCTTCTGACCGCGCAGATCCCGGTGGGGCCATGCCCCGTGCCGGGATCACCCGCCATCCGACACCCTGCCGGGATGTCCCCGGATCGGAATGGCACCCGCCGCGGCGATGGGCGCCGCGGTGCTACAACACGTGAGGGCGCCGGCCCAGCCGGTCCTGGACCTGTTCGTCCCGATCGGGACGCGGGCCCGGATGCCAGTTGGTCGGCGCCCCGGAGAGAAGACACCCCTGTGAACGTACCTCCCTCGCGGCCGGGACGATATCCCCTGCCGTCCCCGGTGCCGATGGCACCCCATGCGGCCCTCCTCATCGACTTCGACAACGTCACCCTTGGTGTCCGGTCCGACCTGACCAAGGAACTCCGCACCCTCCTGAACAGCGACATCATCAAGGGGAAGGTGGCGGTGCAGCGGGCCTACGCCGACTGGCGGCGCTACCCGCAGTACATCGTGCCCCTGTCCGAATCGTCCATCGACCTGATCTTCGCCCCCGCCTTCGGAACCAACAAGAAGAACGCCACGGACATTCGCCTCGCGGTGGATGCGATCGAGCTCGTCTTCACCCGTCCCGAAATCGGCACCATCATCCTGCTCAGCGGCGACAGCGACTTCTCCTCCCTGGTGCTGAAGCTCAAGGAGTACGGGAAGTACGTGATCGGGGTCGGGATCCGGGAGTCGGCGAGCGACCTCCTGATCCAGAATTGCGACGAGTACTACAGCTACTCGGACCTGGCCGGGCTCACCCGCGAGGCGGACACGCCGTCGGTCCAGCGCGACCCCTGGGAACTCGTGGTCGAGGCGGTGGACCAGATGGCCCGTAACCGGGACGTGATGCGGTCCGACCGGCTCAAGCAGGTGATGCAGCAGATCGATCCCAACTTCGACGAGCGGAACGCGGGATTCAGCCGCTTCAGCCGCTTCGTGACCGAAGCCGCCACCAAGGGGCTGATCGCGGTGACCCGCCTCGAGAACGGTCAGTATGAGGTGGCCCGCTCCGGAGGCCCCGCCGCGGCCGCGTCCACCGCCGCCGCGTCGACTTCCGCGCTCGAGGAGGAGGGGGAGGCGCCCTCCAGCCGCCGTCGTCCAAGCCGCAGCCGCCGGGGCCGGGGTCGTGCCGGGGAGGAGGAGCGTCGCCCCGCCGACGGGGAACGCGCCGCCGCTGCTCCGGCGGCTCGGCCGACACAACCACCGCGCGCGCCCGGCGGGTTGAGTCTGGCCAGTGCCTTCCATCTGCTCACCCGCGCGCTGGGTGAACTCGACCTCCCCGCGCCGGAAGCCGCGCTCCGGTCGCGGATGCGGGACCTGCACGGGAGTGATGACCCCCTGCTGCAGGAGGATCGTTTCTCCCGGTTGCTGCGGCAAGCCAACGATGCCGAGGTGGCGGACGTACGGCGGACCCCGGACGACAGCTTCGAGGTCAACCCGCATCGGACCGACGCGGCGCTCTCCCGGGGCGCGCGGGCGAGCGAGCCCGCGGCCACCAGGGCACCGGCCGAGGCGGAGACATCCGGAGCGTCGGCGGCCGAGGCTCCGAGTCCCTCTCCCTCTCCCTCTCCCTCCGCTCCCGTCACTCAGGGACGCGCCGCGCTCCGGTTCCGGCGGGGTTCGAGGGGGCCACGATCCTTGGCCGACGTGCCTCTCGTGGGCATGGTCTCCTCCTCTCCGGCACCCGCGACCGGGGAACCCTCCGATTCCCCGGCGGCGTCCGGTGCTGAAGCGGAGGCACCCAGAGCGAAGGCCAAGCGGAAACGGGGGGGACGGAAGAGCAAGAGCGCCGACACGAAGACGGTGGGGTCGGCCTCACCGACCGAAGGGGAAAAGGCCGCGGCGGGGAGCACTCCAGCCACGGCGGCAAGGCCCGCGCGCAAGAAGAAGTCTTCCCGCCCGGCGGCCGCGTCCCCGAAGACGGAAGCGGCTCCGGGGAAGGAGGCGGCTCCCACTCCCTCGCGGGGGACCCGGGGACGGGGGCGGTCCAAGGCGGTCACGAAGAAGGCGGCTGATTCCGGGAACGGATGACGCTACCCCGCCGGTTCTTCGAACGGCCCGCCCCCGTCATCGCGCGGGAACTGCTCGGCATGACGCTGGTGTCCCGCTGCGGAGGGGACACCACCTCGGGGTGGATCGTGGAGACCGAGGCGTACCTCGGGAGGGAGGACCCCGCCTCCCATGCCTTCAGGGGACGGCGGACCGCAGCCAACGCCGGGATCTGGTCACCTCCCGGATCCTGGTATGTCTACCGCTCCTACGGCATTCACTGGTGCTGCAATCTGGTGACCGGCCCCCCCGACGCCGGGGCGGCCGTGCTGCTGCGCGCCGTGATGCCCCGGGAGGGTCTCCCCACGATGCGACTCCGGCGCCGGGGTCAGCCCGACAGGCACCTGACGTCAGGACCTGGCAAACTCTGCCAGGCCCTGGGCATCACGCGCGCGCTCAATGGCGTTCCGATGGCGTCGTCCGAGGTGGTGGTGAGGCGGGATGGGTCTCTCCCGGTGGCGGGAGCGATCCGGGAGACTCCCCGAATTGGAATCAGCAAGGCGGTGGACTGGCCCCTGCGCTACGTCCTGGAAGTTCAACCACGAAACGACACGAAAAACACGAAAGGTGACTCCCTGGTGAGGCGGGGCGCATCGCGATCCACTTCCACCGCCTCGCCCTGAACGTGATCCCATGCCACACCCCTGAAGAACCACAGAGGTTCTCCGAAGATGATCCGTTGGTGTCTTTCGTGTTTTTCGTGGTTCCAACCACGAACGCGGTTGGCTTTCAGAGTGCCAGACCCGGAGGAACCTGAATGGATTCCGTAGTCTCCCCGGACCCTGACTCCCGCCTGGTGCGGGAGTCGGAAGATACCACCGGGAAGACGGCTCAGTAGCCGCCGCCCCGCGGCCCTTCGCGGGCGCTCCCCAGCGAAAAGCGCAGTCCGGCCCCGATGGTGTGCGAGGAGGAGGTGAACAGCTTGCTGTCCGAGGGGCTCGTGGTGATCTGATACTGAACGAATCCGCGCACTCCGCGGGTGAGCCAGAACTGCAATCCCGCCACGCCGGTGCCGAACCCGGTGCTCCCCCGGTCCTCCGCCTCGTCAATCGCGTCTGCGGCCTCGGTGGGAGATGCGAAAACTCCGGGGACGTCGGGACGGACCACATGCATCAAGCCGACGCCCACACCCAGGTAGGGCTCCACCTTCCCGGTCACGGGAAAGGCCATGAGCACTGCGGAGAAACGTCGGATGTCGTCGAACACCACGGAACGAGTTCCGGTGGCGGAGGTCGGGTCGGAAAAAATGGAAGTCTCGTTGGAGCCGATACCCTCCTCGGCCGAAATCAGGAGGCCGGTTCGCTTGGCGATGATCAGCGCCTGGATGCCGGCCGAGGGGATCGACGTGCTGGTCTGGGACGGCGTTTCAAAGATGAAGACGCCACCCTGTGCGCCAAGGTACCACCGGAACGAGTCTTCCCGCTGTGCGTGGGCGATGCTCCCACCCGCCAGCATCGCGAGGGCAACAGTGGACAGGACACGGGTGCTCAGGGCCATCGGGGAAACCTCCGCTGGAGAAAAACGCCATCTGGGCGACGCGGTATGATCGAGCGTTGGTCCGGCGCGAGCCGGTGGGACGGGAGCAAGTACGGCAAGCCCCGTGCTATGACGCAAAGCCTCGCACTGCCCCACGAGGTTGGGCTGTAATGCATTGTCTTGAAAAGACTTGAGTTGCCATTGATGGTTGCGCCACCCTGATGGTTGCTCCGGCGCTGTCCCAAAATAGGACGATGCCTCGTAAAACGCGAGACTGATAGGAGCGGGTATTGGGTGTTGAGTGTTGGGCATTGGCGGGGCCGTTCCCCGGGACCCAGCACCCAGTTCCCAGTTCCCAGTTCCCAGTTCCCAACACCCAGTCCCCCCTATTCCCTACTCCCCAAGCCGACCGAGCCGGAACCACAGAGGTGCGTCGGGGTCGCGTGGGTTCCCCGGGGCCTTCGCCCAGGGGAACGCCAACCGCTTGGCCACGGAGCAAGTTGGCTCGGGTTCACCAGACGGGTCCATCCACTTCAGGGTTGGGCTCTTCCGGCTTC
>JBDIWC010000006.1:0-118599 GCA_039794085.1 Gemmatimonadales bacterium | reverse complement strand
GGAGGGAGGCACACCGGACCACGAAGGCCAGGTGTCGGGCCGCATCTGGTCTTGGGAGCAGGAACCCCGCAGACCGCGAGCATACCCGGGCAGTATCTGTGGCTCCGAGTGTGTAAGCCTCTTTGGTCCCGGCTCTGCCGGCTTAGTCCCTTACGGACAAGATTGAACACAAAACGGCAACAATATTTTGGGCGCCCCCCGGAAACCCCGCTCCGGCCGTGCGTTTGACGGCGTCTGTGACGGCATCCCACTTGGGGCTCTTCAGGGTTTCGCGTGGGTGAGAGACACGTCGATCGGGCGTTGTGCGCACGGTGCGAGGGGACGCCCCGGATTCCGGGGACCCGCCCTGGGGATTCGGATGGTCAGGCGGGCGAGGGGAATGGCCACAAAAAAGCACAGAAGTCACAAGAGGCACGCCCCTCTGCCACCAGGGGGGGGAGAGGTTTTGTGCCTTTTGTGCTTCTTGTGGTTGGCTCTGGGGGCGGGGAGAGGGCTCCGGAGGGACAGGAACCCATGCCGAAGCTGGAAGAGCCCAACCCTGAAGTGGATGGACACGTCTGGTGAACCCGAGTCAACTTGCTCCGTGGCCAAGCGGTTGGCGTTCCCCTGGGCGAAGGCCCCGGGGAACCCACGCGACCCCGACGCGCCTCTTTGGTTCCGGCTCGGCCGGCTTGGGGAATAGGGAATAAGCGGTAGGGGCGACGCGCCATCCTCGCCCGTACCTATGTCCTATGTGTCCTCTGTCCTCTGTCCTCTGTCCTAACGAGGTCCCCCTACGACACCCGGGTCAGCGAGAACCGTCCGATCGGAACTCCTTCCAGTGTGACGGTGCCTTCCAGGGTTTCCCCGCTTCCAAGGGTGCCCTGATGGAGGAAGGCGCCCAGGCCGGGGAGGATCACCGTCCAGGAAACGCTCGTTCCATTCTGCTTGATGTCGGTGACGTCGGTGGAACCCTGCTCCGCCGAGGAGGCGGTTCCGGTCAGTCCCGTGGAGCCCCGGGTAAAGGCGTAGACCGCCTGCAGGGACTGACCGTCGTTGAGTTGCACCGTGCCGCTCCACCGTCCCTCGATGGAAGGAGCGGATTGCGGAGGCGTGGGAACCTGGGCGTGGGCCCGGGGCGTGGGGGCGGCGAGAACGAGGGCCGCCACGACCCCGAGCAGATGTGAATGCGGCATGGTGATCCTCATGAAAGGTGGTGGCATCACGAAAGAACGGTTCAGACCGGGGTCGGGATCTCCGCAGGCTCATTTGCCTGAGGTGACGCGGAGGAGCGGGAGGCCAGAAGTCGTTCCGCAAAATCGAGCCGCTCGTGCACCTGGTCAAGCTGGTCCTGCATCGCATCGGTCACCGATGCCAGCTCCGTCTCCAGATCCTGGATCGCCGTTTTGAGCTGTTCCTGTTCGGGGCTCCTCAGCGGGTTCTTGCTCCGGTAATGCAGGTGCAGCCAGAATCCCGCCAGGCCCGCCAGAGAAACGGCCAACCAGCTGTAGGCAACGTACATGTCATTCATGGCGTACGACCTCCTCTCTGTCTCTCCACATCCGTGGAAAATGTGGAAGGCGACGATGTGGATCGTGTGGAGTATGTGGTCAAAATTACCCGAAGATCCGGATCAGCCACTTCCAGAGCCGTTCGGCGAGGAACATGAAGATGAATTTTGCCACGTTTGGACTCCCGTCTTGGTGGAGTCAGGACGAGCGCTTCTCAGTACTTGTTTCAGAATGTTACACAAGTTCCGGGTCAGGGGGAACTCCAACCTCCCGAGACGCCCAGCCTCTGTAGCAGACGGTCCACGAGGAGGAACGGGTCTGCGGCAGGAGCGTATTCCCTGATCACCATGGCCTGGCCTCCCGCCTGGAGGACGTTGAGCGTCACCGTGATTCCCGGTCCCTCGGCCCGGAGGGCTCCGATGATGGCCGCGGTGGAGTGCTGCTCCCGGGCGATGAGCATCAACTCGCGCAGGCTTCGCGCGGAGTCGGCGGCGTATACGTCGGCGTGAGCACCGAGGCGAACCACCAGAGTGTCGTGGAGGGCCTGGGCGAGAGACTCCAGCTCGGGTGTCCGAGCGCCGATCCGGCCGATGGTGATCCGAGGAGTGGTCGGCGGTGGGTAGACCGGCTCCGGCGGACGGGGCGGACCGGCTTCCCGGCGGCCCGATCGGCGTTCACCCGCGGATTCCGAGAGTCGTTCCGCAAGGCGCACCGCACGCTGGACCTGGGTGCGAATGGAATCGGCCAGCTGTCCCCGCAGGAAACTGAGGGCGGAATCGAGCTCGTGGGGTGATACCTCCTCGATGCCGAGGGAGCGATTGCGAGCTTCCACCGCAGCGGCAATCCGGAGCGAATCTTCTTCGGTGAGGGTCGGTGCGGGTGTGGTTTCCCGCACGACGACGGTGTCGGTTCTTCGGGAGAGCAGCTCCGCTTCGGAGGCGACGGCGGAATCCGCGGGGGTGGCCGTGAAGGTGCCCACCCTGCGCGACATGGGCTCCCGGTTTCCGGTCTCCCGGCCCAGCGCCATTCCCACGCCGACCAGGGCGATCGCGGCGGTAATTCCTCCTCCGACCCAGAGGATCCTGTCTCGGCGGGTGGAGGTTGTACCCGTGGAGGTGGTGTACCCGGGGGTGGCCATGCGGTCCAGCTCCCGGAGGAGGTCTCCCGCCGTCTGGGGCCGGTCGGCGGGGTCCTTCTGGAGGCAATGGGTGACCAGAGCGGCCAGAGGAGCCGGGACGTCCGGAAAGGTCCGGTCGAGGCGCTCGGGGACGGTGGTGAGCTGCGCCGCCATGGTCGCCTGGGGCGAGGCACCCTGAAAGGGGGAGGACCCCGCCAGGAGTTCATGGGCCAGGAGGCCGAGGGCGTAGATATCCACCCGGTGATCGGCGGCGGGATCTCCGGCCAGTTGCTCCGGGGCCATGTAGGCCGGGGTACCGATGGCGAACCCGCTCGACGTGGAGGACTCCCCGGTGGGGAGGGCGGCGCGGAGGGCCTTGGCGACCCCGAAGTCGGTGACCAGGGCGTGACTGCCGAGGGTGAGGATATTGCCCGGTTTGATGTCCCGGTGGACCACTCCGCGGTCATGCGCATAGGCGAGGGCGTCGGCCACATCGGCCAGGATCCGCTTGACCTCGCGGGGCGACAGGCGGCCCCGCCGCTCCAGGATGGTGCGCAGGGATTCGCCCTCGATGAAGGGCATGGTGTAGTACAGGAATCCGGGCTGATCTCCCGCCGAGAGGAGAGGGACAATATGAGGGTGGTTGAGTTGGGCGGCGACCTGGATCTCCCGGCGGAAGCGCTCCACGTTGATGCCCGCCGCCAGGTGGGGCGGCAGCACCTTCACCACGACCTGGCGATCAAGGGCCCTTTCCCGCGCCACGAAGACGCGACTCATCCCGCCTCCGAAAAGTTCCCGTTCGAGGTGGTAGGCGTTTCCCAGGGTCTGCTGCAATTCCTGCTGAAAAACGTCGGTCATTCCGGTCCCTGTTGTCCCGGCCTCCGGGGGTCGGGGTCGAGTGCGACATTGAGGAGATGCGCCAGGCGGACCCCGCCGCGGATCAGCACCTCTTCCAACAAGGACGTTCGGCTGGTCGCATATGTTGCAGGGAGGACACGATCGGCGGGGAGGTCGTAGGCCGACTGGCGGGCCCGGGCATGACTCTCCGAGGTCCACTCCTCCACGGTGCCCGCCCGGATCGAGTCGAGCGGTAGGAACTCCCGCCGGGCCCGGAGCAGGGCAATCCATTCGGACTCACGGAGTCCCCGGCTCTCGATCAGGGCGCGGTCCCAGAGAGAATGGAGGTTCATCCGGCGCCCGAGAAAGGTGACTCGCACGTCGTTGCCACCGCGGTCATGGTCATCTCCCGCGTGGAGGGGTTGGTGCAGATCCCCCACGAAGTGGACGAGGTAGCGGAGAGCCACGGCGCGTTCGGCGCGGGGGGCACTGGCATCTGCGAGGACCGAGGAGAAATGGCTGATGGCCCAGGTGACGCATCCCGGTGGAGCGGGACAGTGTCGGGCGGCGTCGTAGCCGGGATCCCCGATCGGGACGTTGACGTAGTGCCAGGGAGCGGTGGTGGGATGGGTCGGGCGGATGGAGTCGGCCCAGGCCGCGACGTCGGGGAGCGAGAGTCCTCCGAGGAGATCCCGGGCTCGCTCCGCCGTCCGGGCGGTGAGCTGATCCTCGGCGAGGGTCGCGATGAGGCGGTGTCCCAGGGGAGACCACCGGGTGGCATCACCGGGCGCGGTCCTTCCGTCTGAGGGGATGCTCAGGAGGAGAGGCAAGAGGAGCAGGGCGCGACGCATGTCTTTCCGGGGTGGCCTGAGCAATGGAGAATTCGAGACGATGGTGTTCAATTCTTCTCTTCAAATGTACCGGGAGTGAGGTCGGATGGGAACGCGGCGGTGACATGCTTCTCTCCACCGGGTTCGGGGGGAGAGAGTTCCTCACGGTTTGCCCGGAGACGAGGGGGACCGCACCACCGCCGGACCTGATGCCGACGTGGCATCCCACCCTGTCACGCAAGGACATGCTTGATGAACGCCACCAGCGAGACAACCTCCTCCTGGCCCCAGTGGGCCGCGGGCCCGTGCCACCCCGAGGTGGAGAGATTCCTGGGCGGACCCCGGTCGCGATTGTCGGAGGCCCTGCGGGTGGCCCGGATCGCCGGGGAGTTCGTGCGCGGATTCCGCCGTCTCCACTTCGTGGGTCCGTGCGTGACCGTGTTCGGTTCCGCACGATTCGGGGAGGAGAATCCGTACTACGGTCTGGGGCGCGAGGTGGGGCGGGGCATCAGTGCCAGCGGGTTGACCGTGATGACCGGGGGAGGACCCGGAATCATGGAGGCGGCCAACCGGGGGGCGCGGGATCACGGGGGGATGTCCATCGGCTGCAACATCGAGTTGCCGATGGAGCAGGAACCCAACCCCTATCTCGACCGGTGGGTCACCTTCCGGTATTTCTTCGTGCGCAAGGTGATGCTGGTGAAGTACAGCGTCGCCTTCGTCATTCTTCCCGGTGGCTTCGGGACGATGGATGAACTGTTCGAGGCGTTGACTCTGGTGCAGACCGGGAAGATCCACGCCTTCCCCGTGATCCTCATGGGCCGGGACTACTGGAGCCCGCTCCTCGCCTTCTTCCGACACACCTTCGTGGAAGCGGGCACCATCGCCCCGGGGGATCTCGACCTCATCACCCTCACCGATTCTCCGCGCGAGGCGGTGGGGGCGATCCTGGCCGGACGGGAAGCGCTTGTCCGGGAGTGGCGACGCACCGTGCCGCGCCGAAGCAAACTTCTGAGGGAAAGGTAAGGCGCCGGTCTTCCTCGTTCAGCCACTTGACACCGGCGTTCCGCACGCCAACTTGGAGTCACCGGCTGTTTCGACAGTCGGCCACCGTGGTCAGCAACCTCCTCCTCCCCCGAGGCACTTCCATGCAACTGCGAGTGCTGTATGGCACCGTGATCCTGGCCTTGGCCTGGACCGTGCCGGTGACCGCTCAAACGGGCACCATCACCGGGCGTGTGCTCCATGCCCAATCCTCGACACCTCTGCAACTCGCCGTTGTTCTTGTGGTTGGCGCGAATGGTGCCGAGGTGACCCGCGGGACGACTCGGGAAAGCGGCGTCTATCGCCTGACCGGGATTCCATCAGGGACTTATTCTGTCAGGATTACCAGCATCGGATTCAGCCGGTTCGAGCAGACCGGGGTCGTAGTGAGTGCCGGGGCCACGGTGACGGTGGACGCCACCCTCACTCCCGAGGCCTACATCATCCCGGAAGTCACCACCACGGCGTCCCGCACGGCGGAGAAGGTGCTGGACGCCCCGGCCTCGGTGGCGGTGGTCAGTGGACCCCGCATCGCGGAGACACCGGCGCTGACCATCACCGATTACCTGAAGGAGGTGCCCGGTGTCAACATTTCCCAGGGCGGGTTGCTGCAATCAAACGTGGTAGCCCGGGGGTTCAACAACGTCTTCAGCGGGGCGATGCTGATGCTGGTGGACAACCGGTACGCGTCGGTCCCCTCCCTCCGTGTCAACATTCCCGCCTTCTTCCCCGTCACCAACGAGGACGTGGAGCGGATCGAGGTGGTGCTCGGCCCGGGCGCCGCCCTGTACGGTCCCAATGCCGCCAATGGGGTGCTCAACATCATCACCAAATCGCCTTTCGCCTCCCAGGGAACCACCGTGTCCGTCGAAACCGGCGAGCGCGACCTCGTGCGGACCGGGTTCCGCCATGCCTATGCGCCGAGCGACAAGTTCGCCTACAAGATCAGCGGCGAATGGATGACGGGGGATGACTGGCGTTTTACCGACCCTGCGGAGCCCGCGACGCCCGGGCGGGATTTTCGGATCAAGCGCTTCGGCGGCGAGGCACGCGTGGACGTACGCCCCGATGCCAATACCCTGATCACCGGAACCTACGGTCTCTCGAAGGCGGTTAACCTGATCGATCTGACCGGTCTCGGCGCGGGGCAGGTCAAGGGGTGGAAGTACCAGAACTTTCACACCCGCCTCACCCACAAGCGGCTGTTCGTACAGGCCTTCCTGAACACCAGTGACGCGGGAGACACCCGGCTCCTCCGTAGCGGCGAGCGGATCGTGGACGAGTCCCGGCTCTGGACCGCGCAGTTCCAGCACGGCTTCGACATCGGGCGGCACCAGACCTTTCTCTACGGCGCCGACTACATCTTCACCGATGCCCGCACCGGCGGGACGATCAACGGGCGGAATGAGGAGGACGACGACATCAAGGAAATCGGGGGGTACCTGCACTCGGTAACCCGCTTCAGTCCCCAGTGGGAGCTGGTCAGTGCACTGCGCGTGGACAAGCACAGCCGCTTGAGCGATGCCGTCTTCTCCCCTCGGGCGGCGATCGTCTTCAAGCCCTCCGAAGAGCAGAACATCCGGTTCACCTACAATCGGGCCTTCTCCACGCCGTCCAACAACAACCTCTTCCTCGACATCGTGGGGGGGCAAGCCGGCCCCTTCACCGTGCGTGCCCTGGGGGTCCCGAAGGACGGATTCTCCTTCCGCGGTTTCTGCGGAGCTGGCGGCGTGGACAACCTCTGCATGCGCACTCCGTTCGTCCCGAATCTCGGCGTGCTTCCGGCCAATGCCGCGTCGCTCTGGGCCGTGGCTGTGGGAGCGGTGTGTCCCGCGATCGGACCCGCCTGTACCCCCCTTATGAACATCCCGGCCCCCACGTCCGCCCAGGTGGGAACCCAACTGCGGGTCCTGAATCCCTCGGCGGGGACCTTCGCGGATGTGGTCCCGGGGGATGTGGTGGATGTGAGCCGTCTGGAGCCCACGATCACGAACACCCTCGAGCTGGGGTACAAGGCCATCGTCGGGGGGCGGGCCCGCATCACGGTCGATGCCTGGTACGAGAAGAAGGAGAACTTTGTCGGTCCTCTGATCGTGGAAACGCCGAACGTGTTCCTGAACACTCAGCAGACCATCGCCTACCTCACGCCCTTCTTCGGCCCGACCGGCGCCGCCCAGATCGGCACCGCCATGGCCGGACTTCCCGGAGGCACCTCGGCGGCTGGCACCACCGGAGTGCCGCTCGGAACCGTGGTGCCCGACAGCCCCCTCGCCAACAGCCCCGACATCGTGCTGACCTATCGGAATTTTGGTGACGTGGATCTCTATGGGCTCGACTTCGCGGGAGAGGTGGCGCTCGATCGTCGCTTCACCCTGGCGGGAACCTGGAGCTGGGTCAGCGACGACTTCTTCCCCCGGTCCGAAGTGGGTGGTGTGTCGGACATCGCGCTCAATTCGGCCCAGAACAAGGGGTCCTTCAGCGCCCGCTTCCGCGATGACGAGAGCGGGTGGAGCGCCGAGGCGAGGGTGCGGGGGGTCGAGAGCTTTCCGGTGAACTCGGGTGTCTTTGTGGGTGAGTCGGACGGGTACGTCCTGTTCGACGCGCAGGTGGCGTATCGATTCGCCCGGAAGAAGGCGATGATTTCCCTGAACGCCCAGAACCTCTTCGATCGCGACCACGCCACCTTCGTGGGCGTTCCGAAGATCGGACGGCTGGTGTCGAGCAAGGTGCAGTACACGTTCTGATCAGCGCGGCCCGGAAGGGGTGCTTGTGAAAGTTTTCACAAGCACCGCCTCCGGGGCGGGCTCTCGCTATTCCCCTGCGACCTCCAGGGCCGATCTACTGTGTGGCGTGCCGGGCTCCTCCCGTGTACACTCTCACCACCCCCCTCCAGGAGTACCCGATGCGCCGCCTCCTCTGGCTTCCCGTCGCCGCGGTGACGGTCCTGTTCACCCCCATCGCCGCCCAGCAGCCGATGACGCCGGACGATGTCCTGGCGCTCCGGCAGGTCAGCGATGCCCAGGTCTCTCCCGATGGACGCTGGGTTGCCT
Source organism: Gemmatimonadales bacterium (assembly GCA_039794085.1). Taxonomy (GTDB): domain Bacteria; phylum Gemmatimonadota; class Gemmatimonadetes; order Gemmatimonadales; family GWC2-71-9; genus OFTM291. The sequence goes on along the minus strand of JBDIWC010000006.1, from coordinate 110,231 downwards.
ATGTCGTGAGCGTGGCCGACCTCGAACAGAATGCGGCCAACACCGATCTCTGGCTCGTGGCGATCGGCGGGGGCGAGCCGATCCAGCTCACCCGCAGCCCCAAGTCGGATGCGCAACCGCGGTGGTCCCCGGACGGAAAGTGGATCGGGTTCGTGTCGTCCCGCGACGGCCGATCCCAGATCTGGCGGATCCGCCCCACGGGTGGTGAAGCGGAACTCCTGACGGAGTCGAAAACCGGAGTGCAGTCGTTTTCCTGGGCGCCCGACGGGGCGTCGATCGCCTATCTGGCGGTGCGCTCACCCACGCCGGAGGAGGAGAAGAAGGAAAAGGCGAAGGATGATGCGATCGTGGTGGACCGGAACTTCCGGTACAACCGGCTCTGGATCTTCGATCTGGCCACGCGGAAGGGCACGGAGCTGGTGGCGGCCGACCTGCAGTTGAGCGATCCCCAGTGGTCCCCCGACGGCGACCGGATCGCCTTCAGCGCCAGACCGACGCCCAAAGCGGACGATGGAAGCCAGTCCGATCTCTGGGTCGTGACCGTGGCCGGGGGAGAGCGGATGAAGTTGCTCGAAAACCCGGGCCCCGACGCGTCCCCGCGCTGGTCTCCGGACGGGACGACGATCGCATACCTGTCGAGGGACGACCGGTTCGGTCAGACCGAGATTCGGACCATTCCGGCACGGGGTGGCCCCCCGACGCGGATCGCACCGCAGTTCCGGTGGCAACCGGGCCCCGTCACCTGGAGTCCGGACGGCAGGACGCTCTCCTTCTCCTCGACCGTCGGGACCACGTCCCAACTCTTCTCGGTGCCCGCGTCCGGCGGTTTTCCCCGGCAACTCTCGCGGGTGGACGGGGTGATGTCGGCCCCGAGCTTCTCCGCGGATGGGCGGGTGGCGGCCTTCACTCTTGCCGACGTGCGCAATCCGTCCGATGTCCACGTCGTCGGGGGGCTCGACCGGTTCACACCGGTGCGGCTCTCCGACCACAATCCGGGCGTCCGGTCGATGGCTCTGGGCCGGGGTGAGGTAATCCGCTGGAAGAGCCGAGACGGAATGGAGATCGAGGGGATCGTGGTCTACCCGGTCGGGTACCAGCCGGGCCAGCGTTACCCCACCATGACGTTCATTCACGGCGGCCCCTCCGGGGTCTGGACTCAGTCGTTCCCGGGGTCGTGGGGCAACTACGGCCATGTCTACGCGGGCCGTGGCTGGGTCAGCTTCTACCCGAATGTGCGGGGCTCGAGTGGCTACGGGGAGGCGTTCCTCAAGGCCAATGTCCGCGACTGGGGCGGCGGCGACTACCAGGACATCCAGACGGGCCTGGACGAGCTGGTCCGCCGGGGAATCGCCGACCCGGACCGCCTGGGGCAGGCGGGTTGGAGCTACGGAGGCTACATGACGGCGTGGACCCTCACCCAGACGGACCGGTTCAAGGGGGTGATGGTCGGTGCGGGCCTCACCAACATGTACTCGATGTACTCGACCAACGACCTCCAGACGGTGTTGGAGGACTATTTCGGCGCCGAGCCCTGGGACGATGAGGAGGCGTACCGTCGCGCGTCGGCGATGAGGTTCATCAAGCAGGCGAAGACACCCACGCTGATCCTTCATGGACAGCAGGATCAGCGGGTGCCGATCGGTCAGGCGCAGGAACTGTACATGGGGCTCCGGAAGAACGACGTCCCCGTCACCCTGGTGTTCTACCCGCGGGCGGGGCATGGTCTGAGCGAACCCCGCCACCAGCTCGACAAGATGAAGCGGGAATACGCGTTTTTCTCGAAGATGGTGCTGGGAGTCGAGGTCCAGGACCCGCTGGCGCTGGTGCCGTGAGCTCCCCCGGACCGGGCGGAGTCAGTTCCCCTTCGGATCCAGCGCGCGTAGCTGGCGGGGAGTCAGGAACCAGTCCAGGGTTGAGTGCCCGGGTGGCAGGGTGGGGTCGAGCTGCAGACTGGCCACCGCGCCCTTCTTGAAGCAGGTGAGTTCCCGCGACGCGCTTCCCGTCAGCACCCAACCCAGGAGGTGGCTCACATGGGGCTCATGCCCCACCAGCGCCACCACCTTCGCTCCCGGTTCGGCGGCGAGCCACCGGCGCAACGCGTCGTACTCCGCCCCCGGGACGAGCAGGTCGGTCACCACCGGCGTCGAAATGCGGGGCCGACAGGCGCGACCGACGATCTCCGCCGTTTCGCGGGCGCGGAGCCAGGGGCTGGTGGCCAGGAGATCGATCCGGGGAACCAGGGTGACGAGACCGCGGGCGGCGGCGCGCATGCGGCGGCTGCCCCGGTCGGTGAGGGGCCGGTCCTCGTCCGGCGCCCCGGTGGCGGCGAAGGCATCGCGGTCCTCCGCCGCGGCGTGCCGGATGAGGAGCAGATTCACCTAGTCTTCCACGAGAATGAGAAAGCGCGAGACCGCCCAGAATGCCCGGGGGTCGAGAATCCGGAGTGTGCCCTGAATTTTCCCCTTGCTCACGGTGGCGGGATCGAGGTGGGCCGTGTCGTGGGCGCTGACCAGGCGGTAGCGCCGGTCGGGACGCGGAAGGGGGATCTCGGTGATCACCGTCCAGTCGATGGTTGTGAAATCGGCCGGGTCGAGGGACTCGGCGGGTCGCAGCGTCTCTCCGGTTCGGGTGAAGAGCAGGAATCGGGTGCCTCCCTCCTCCACGATGATACCACGCTGGAGCAGCTCCTTCTTCGACCCGGCCACGAAATGAGCGGTTCTCTCCCGGCGGCCCATTTCGGTCAGGGTGTCGGCGAGCTCGAGGTTGGCCTCCGCCAGCCGGATGTTTTCGGACTGGAGGGAATCGATGCGGGCTTCCAGGGCGAGGACCGTCTCCTTCTGGGACGAGACGATGGCGGTGAGGTCGGCCAGGCTCTGCTCATAGGCGCCGAGGGTGAAGCTGAGGCTGTCGGATCGGGAAATGAGGGCATCGAGCCGGCGCCGGGTGGCGCTGAGGCGGGCTTCACTGCGCCGGACCCGGGTGGTGAGGTCGCGGACCTGACCCAGGAGGGCCACGCGGTCATCCGCCGCGGAGCCCTCGGCGCCGGCCAAGCGGGGGCCCACAGCGTCGGCGGGCGCCTGGACACTGGCGATCTCGGTCCCGACAGCCACGATCAGACTGGTGGCCTCCGAGAGCTCACGGACCAGGCTATCCTTCTCCGCGGAGACCGCTTCCACCTGGGCAAGCCGGGCCCGGACAATCTCCAGGGAATCCCGGGGAATCCCCGCGGCTCCACCCATGCCGCCCTCGCACCCTCCCAGCGCAAGCGTGGCGAGGATCAGAGGGATACCCATGGCAGGCCGCATGTGCTCTCCGGACGCGGGACCCCTGAATAATGCCTGCGTGTTTCCGTGGCGCAACTCTGAGCGTGTGAACGAGGGAGGACTTTCCGCATGACTGATCCCCGGGGCCTGGTGCTGCTGGCCGTGACACTGATGGTTGGTCTTCCGCTCTCCCTCTCCGCCCAACGCGGGGAGACCATGGCGGTGAGGCCGGCCCTGGTCTTTGATGGCGAGTCCGATGCGTTTCACCGCGACTGGGTCGTGGTGATCCGGGGGAATCGCATCGCCGCCGCCGGTCCGGCCGGGTCGGTGGCGGTGCCGGCGGAGGCCCGCTGGATCGACCTCCCGGGCGCCACGCTGATGCCGGGACTGATCGAGAATCACTCTCACCTTTTCCTGCACCCCTACAACGAGACGTCGTGGGAGGACCAGGTCCTGCGGGAGTCCGAAGCGCTCCGGGTGGCCCGGGCAACGGCACATGCCCGAGCCACGCTCCACTCCGGATTCACCACGGTCCGTGATCTGGGGACCGAAGGGGCCGGCTACGCCGACGCGGGACTCCGGCGGGCCATCGCCGAGGGGATCGTGCCCGGTCCGCGGGTGTTCATCTCCTCGAAGGCGATCGTGGCGACCGGCTCGTACGGTCCGACGGGTCTGGTGGAGGCGGTTCCCGCACCCCTGGGAGCGGAGGCAGCCGACGGAGCCTCCCTGGTGCGCGTCGTCCGGGACCAGATCGGTCACGGAGCCGACTGGGTCAAGGTTTATGCCGACTACCGGTGGGGTCCCGCGGGGGAGGCACAGCCCACCTTCAGCCTGGAGGAGTTGACGACGATCGTCGAGACTGCCCGCTCCTCCGGTCGCCCCGCGGTGGCCCATGCGGCCACGGCGGAAGGCATGCGTCGTGCGGCGCTCGCGGGGGTGGAAACGATCGAGCATGGGGACGGAGGAACGGACGAGGTGTTCCGTCTGATGGCCGAACGCGGGGTCGCGTTCTGCCCCACGCTCGCCGCGGGAGACGCCATCACCCGGTACCAGGGGTGGCGCGCCGGTGCGGAGCCGGAACCGGCCCGGCTGGTGGCGAAGCGGGCGTCGGTGCAGCGGGCCCGGGCCGCGGGGGTCACGTTCTGTCTCGGCAGTGATGTGGGGGTATTCCCCCACGGGGACAGCATGCGGGAGGTGGAGCTCATGGTGGACTACGGCATCCCCCTCATCGAAGTGCTGCGGTCGGCAACCTCGGTGAATGCCCGGATTCTGCACCAGGAGGGGGTGCTGGGTGTGGTCCGAAGTGGCGCCCTGGCCGATCTGATCGCGATGGACGGCGATCCCCGTGCCGATCCGGGGGCGTTGCGCCGGGTCCGCTGGGTCATGAAAGACGGGGTGGTGGTGCGCCCGCGGGGAGAACCGTAGAACCCATGCCTTCCATCGGACATGCCATCGTGGGCCTGGCCGCGGGCCGCGCCGCCGGGGTTTCCAGCGCGCCGCGTCGATGGCTCACGGCGGCTCTCCTGGTGGGAGTGTCCCTCGCCCCCGACCTCGATGTCATCGGGCTCCTCCTCGGCGCGCCGAACGGATCGGCCTGGGGACACCGCGGGGCGAGTCATTCCCTGGCGGCCGTGCTGGTGATCATCGTCCTGGCTCAGAGGGTGGCCCGGCGATGGGGGTTGCCGGCAGGACAGGTGACGGTCCTGGCCGGTCTGGTGGCGCTCAGTCATCTGATTCTGGACAGCATGAATGTCGGATCGCGCGGGGTCCCCTGGTTCTGGCCCCTGAGCGGCACGGTGACCGGATTTTCCTGGCAGCCGATTCCCGCCGTGGTCGAGGTGCGGGATTTCCTGACCGGGGCTGGTGTGCGCGTCATTCTCGCGGAACTGCTCCTCTTTTCACCCGCGCTGATCTATGCAGTGTGGCCCCGGCGGCGGAACGTCGCCGTCGAGGGATGGAATCAGCAGGTCGAGGAGACCTGATTGATGAGCGCCACGGCCGAGCCGGTTTCGGGAGGTTCGGGGAAGGGAACGGTGAGGCAGGCCATTCCCTGGGCCCTGCCGTTCGTGACGTTTCTGCTGGTGTTCGTGGTTCGACCTCCCGTGGGTCTCGCGGAGCCCGTCGACACGATCGTACGGCTGGCGGTGGTCAGCCTGGTGGTGGCTCTGGTCTCCCGGCCGGTGTTGCCGCGGCGGATCAGATCGCCCGGAGCGAGCGTGGGCGTCGGGATCGCCGTGTTCGCGTTGTGGGTCGCTCCGGATCTGCTGGTCCCCGGCTACCGGGATATCGCCCTCTTTCAGAACGAGGTGGTGGGGCGAGTGGCCTCCTCGATGCCCGAGGCGCACCGGACCGACCCTCTCCTGCTCTCCCTCCGCTTCCTTCGGGCCGTCGTGCTCGTTCCGGTGGTCGAGGAACTGTTCTGGAGAGGGTGGCTTCCGCGCTATGTCATCAACCCGGAGGTCGACCGGGTGCCGCTCGGGACTTTCACCCCGATGGCCTTCGGGGCCACGGCGGTCCTGTTCTCCCTGGAGCACGGTTCCTTCTGGGACGTGGGGCTCGCGGCCGGGCTGGTGTACAATGCCTGGATGTGGCGCACGCGATCCCTGGGGGATCTCGTTCTCTGCCATGCGGTCACCAACGCCTGCCTGGTCGGGTACGTGCTGTTCACCGATCGGTGGCAATACCTCTGAGGGGCCGTCCGGCATTCGGCATCTCGCTGAAACGACGGTGGCGGCGGAGTCGTAGGGTAGGGATCACTCCACGTTCGGTGACCTTTCACCCAGGGAGTCAAGATGCGCGCGTGTTCCGTCGCCGGATTGATTGTCGTGTTGGTCGTGGCCGGGCGACCGGGTCCCGTTGCCGCGCAGGACCAGGCCGCGGTGGTTCAGGTGGTGGAGGAGTTCTTCGAGGGAATGCGCGCCAAGGACTCCCTGGTGATGCAGCGCACCCTGGCACCGATGGCACGCCTGATCGCGGTCACCCCGGCGGGTGAAGCCCGTTCGATTCCCATGGCCGACTTCATCCGCAACGTGGTGGGACGGCCGCAGGTGCTGGATGAGCGTGTTTTCGATCCCGAGGTTCGCGTCTCCGACCGGCTTGCCTCCGTGTGGGTGGCGTACGACCTCACGATCGACGGGGCCTTCAGCCACTGCGGGTTTGACGCGTTCCAGCTGTCTCGTCTGTCCGACGGGTGGCGGATCACCCAGATTGCTGATTCGCGGCAGACGACGGGGTGCACCACGCCGCGCGCGCCGCGTTGACACCGTCTCAGGCGATCAGCAGGGGGGCTGAGTCAGCGAGAGGGGGCCGCGGGGCGGGCATTGCGTGCGGGATCCCGCGAGCGTCACCCGGAACGCGAAGCCGGGTGGCGACGTTCCGGGACCGCACCCCCTCCAGGGCGTGGAGAAAGGCGCGCGCATCGGGGTACCGGTCACCGGGACAGGCTGCGGTGGCACGCGCGATCACCTCATCCAGCCAGCGCGGGACCGACGATCCCGCCGCCGCCTGGCTGGGGTGGAACCCCGAGGGGCCCGGGACTGCCGGGACACCCGGAGCGATCCCCGGCGGCACTTCGTTGACCAGGGCGACATACAGAGTGAGGCCCAGACCATAGATGTCCTCCCGGGCGTCCCCCGGGCGGCCCGCCTTCCTGTCCCGGACGGCATCGGGGGACAACGGATGATCGGGGACGGAGACAGGACTCGCGTGGCGAGCGGCCGGAGAGGTGCTGCTGAAGTCGGTCAGGCGCGGTCCTGCCAGTTGCCCCAGCATGACGTTTTCCGGCTTGATGTCCCGGTGAACGATGCCCGCGTCGTGGGCCACGGCGAGCGTGCCGGCCAAGGCGATGCCAAGGGTCACCACCTCATCCACGGACAAGGCTCCACGCTGCCGGAGGCGGTCGGCGAGACTCTGACCCGGAGCGAATTCGGTGATGATGATTCCATCCTCCCCCTCCACCAGAAACTCGTGGATGGGTACGATTCCCGGGTGACGAATGTCCTGGATCCTCCGGATTTCCCGGTGCACCCGCTCGAGGATCAGTGGAGTGAGGCGGAAGCCTGAGGCGATCCGTTTGAGGGCAACCACGCGGTTGGTGCCATGCTCTCGCGCGGCGTAGACCACCGAAGATGCTCCCCGTCCCACTCCCCGAAGCAGCTCGTACTTGCCGTGAACTGTGGACCCGGAGACCCAGGCACACTGGCGTCGCCTGGAGGGCATCATGCTGCCTGACCGGAAAGGTGGATCCGCCCCGATCCGGAGTGTGCCCAGACGGAATGCTGCCCCGCCACGGGGTGTCCCCGTCCCGGGCGGGGACAGACGGCCATCCTCTGACCGGGGATCCACGCCCTGGAGCAAACGGAGTAATCAGACAGGAACACGGCACACCTCCTTGGGGTCTGGAGGGTTCAAAAGCAAGAGGCATACCAAACAATTGCGAGCGGGTTCTGCAAGTGTATAGTATTGATAGTCAATGGCTTACGCCGATTCGTTCGCGTGGGAATCCGATGTCCTGTCCGGCAAATCTTCGATAGACAATGGTCAGAATTGCCGCCAGAGCACCGAGGAAGAGGGTGCGTCCCTGGCCCAGGAGCACGTGCCCCACGAGGAAGAGCGTCGAGACGAGAAGAGTCAGCAGGGTCATGGGGACGCTGTACCGGAGAAAGGCCCCGAAGCCGATCCGGACTCCCGCCCGCTCCGCGAGTCCGAGAACGGTGACGTTGGCGGAGGCCCCGATGGGAGACCCGTTCCCGCCGAGGCAGGCTCCGAGGGAGAGGGCCCACCAGAGGGCCACGGTGTCACCCTGGAGCCGGGTGGTCAGCAGGGCCACGATGGGAATGGTGACGGCGACAAAGGGGATGTTGTCGATCAAGGCGGAGACGATGGCGGAGACCCACAGGAGCAGGAGACTTGCCAACAGCAGGGTCCCCTGGTCGGTGAGAGAAAAAGTGTCCTGACTCCACTCGATGATCCCCACCAATCCATTCGCCAGAGTGGCGATCAGGCCGGTCTGGGTCGCCGCACCCACGGCGATGAAGAGAAAGGCGAAGAAACTGAGCGTGGGCCACTCGATCTCTCGTTCGATGACCCGGAGCATGCCATGAACCCTTTCCGTGGTCGAGGGGTGCGACCGCCGCAGATAGAGGATGTCCTGGACGATCAGGATGGCCGCGGCTCCCACGACGGCGGGAATGGCCGCGGGCATCCCGGTGATGCTGTGAGTGAGAAACCCGAGCATGACCCCTCCGGAGATGACCAGGGCGGCCCGGAGCATCACGGGGTCGGAGATGGTTGTCTCCGAGGCGGTCCCGTCTCCCTCCACGATACCGGGAAGGATCTTTCCGAAGGTCTGGCGGGAGTACCAGTCGAGCAGCAACATCATCAGGACCACCGGAACGGCCAGGTTGGTGAGGAAAGCGAGGAAGCTGAGGCCCGCAGCCGACCCGATCAGGATGTTGGGGGGATCGCCAATCAGCGTGGCCGTGCCCCCGATGTTGGAGGCGAGGATCATGGGAAGGAGCAGGATCTCCGGCCTGAGGCCGACCCGCCGAGCCATGACCAGGGCCATCGGCGTCATGAAAATGACGGTGGTCACATTGTCCGCCACCGCCGAGACCGCCGCCGTGAACCAGAGGATGAGGGCCTGCAGAAGACGGGCGTTTCCCCCGGCGCGGGCCACGAGACGGGCGACGGACCATCCGAAGACGCCGGTGGACTTGAGCACTCCGACGATGGCCATCATCGAGGCGAGAAGGAAGAGAACGTTCAGATCCAGGGCCGCCTGGGACTCCTCGAAGGTGATGAGGTGCCACGGGGTCAGGTAGGTGATGACCCAGAGGAGGGCCACCGCGCTGAACACCACGAGGACGCGGTGGGCCGCCTCCACGGCGAGGAGGGCGAAGACACCCACGAGGACAACCGCGACCAGGATCTGGGAAACGGGGTCGGTCGTGGCCGAGAGGGAGGTCTCGGCGACGCGGGCCGAGGCGAGAGCGGAGATCACCAGGGGGCCGGACATGGCAGCTCCATAGAGAGGACACTCGCGCCGACCGAGTGCGGGGGAATGCTGTCGTTGTCGGGGGGCAAAATCAACCTGCTCTCTTGCCGGAAGAATCGATCGGTGGCATTGTACGCGGGGGCCGGGACCTGTCCCCCGGCTGTCACCGGTATTCTCATCGCCACCCTGAGGATTTCTCATGCGCCACCCCCTCGCCCTGGTGGGCTTGCTGGCCATCCTGGCCACCCCCTGCGGTGCCCAGTCCCGTCCCTTCGGCACGGTTCGGCAGCAGGCCGAGCGTCAGCAGGCGTGGCTTGCCGAGCGCCTCGACTCGGTCCTGCCCGGGTTGATGCGCCGGGAGGGGGTGGACATGTGGATCCTCCCGATGCGGGAGTACAACGAGGATCCCGCCTTCACCTCGCTGGTAAGCCCCACCACGTTCGCCGCCCGGCGCCGGACGATCTATGTGTTCCACGACCGGGGGCCCGCGGGGGGGGGCGTGGAGCGTCTCGCCCTGGGCGGGACCAGCCAGGGAGGGGTCTATGAGGCGGTGCGGAGCTCCCGCCGAGCCGACTCGAGAGATGGTCGGCAGGCGGAGCTCTGGGGGGAAGAACAATGGGCCCTGCTTCGCGAGGTCATCGAGGCCCGCAATCCCCGGGTGATCGCGATCAACTCGTCGCGCACCTTCGCCTTTGCGGATGGATTGACGGCCGGGGAGCAGGAGGGGATGCGAGACGCGCTGGGTCCCGGGATCGTGTCCCGGTTCCGGCCCGCCGAGGCGCTCGCGGTCGACTTCATCGCCGCGCGGCTTCCGGACGAGGCCCGATTCTACCGCGAGCTCATGCTGCTCGTCCACCAGATGATCGGCGAGATGTTCTCCGAGCGAGTGATCGTCCCCGGGGTGACGCGCACCAGCGACCTGGTGTGGTGGTGGCGGCAGCGGACCACTGACCTGGGATTGGACACCTGGTTTCAGCCCTCGGTCAGCGTGCAGCGGCAGGGGGTGACTGGAGACCTGGGAGAGGACCCGGTCATCCAGCGAGGGGATGTTCTCCACTGCGACGTGGGTCTCACCGCGCTTCGCCTGAACACCGACACGCAACACCAGGCCTATGTGCTCCTTCCGGGCGAAACCGACGCACCGCTCGGTCTACGGGTAGCGTTGACCCGGGCCAATCGGCTGCAGGATCTGCTGCTGGAGGAGATTCGGCCGGGCCGAACCGGCAACGAGGTTCTGGCTGCGACCCGGGCGCGGATGGAAGGGGAGGGTCTCGACGGGACGGTATACACCCACCCGATCGGGATGCACGGCCACGGCGCGGGGCCGTTGATCGGTCTCTGGGATCGCCAGGATGGGGTACCCGGCCGGGGGGATCACCGGGTCATGGCGAGCACCTGGTTTTCGAGTGAACTGCAGGTGACCAGCGCGGTCCCCGAATGGAAGGGGCAGCGGGTCCGGATGGCCCTGGAGGAGGATTTTCTTCTGGATGCCGATGGCGGCCGGCACTGGGTGCTCGGTCGTCAGGACCGTCTCCACCTGGTGCGCTGATCCGATGGGACTCCTGTCGGCGCTTGGCCTCACCGCTTTCGGGCTGGTTCTTCTGGGTGGAGGAGGAGAGCTGCTGGTTCGGGGAGCGGTCACGCTCTCCCGGCGAGCAGGTATCACTCCCGCCGTCGTGGGCCTCACCGTGGTGGCGCTGGGCACGTCGCTGCCCGAGATGGTGGTGAGCCTCATCGCCGCACTCGACGGCCGCCCCGACATCGCCGTGGGCAACGTGGTCGGGTCGAACATCGTGAATGTGGCGTTCGTCCTGGGCCTGGCGGCGTTGTTGTTTCCGCTCCCGGTCACCGGATCCCTGGTCAAGTTCGAGTGGCCCTTCATGTTCCTGGCCAGCGCCGTGTTCGTTCTCCTGGTCCGGGATGGGCTGCTCGACCGGCTCGAGGGGGGGTTCCTTCTCATCGCCCTGGTGCTGTTCACCGGCTATATGGTGATGGTGTCCCGCACCGAGGTCGCCGCGCAGGAGCGGGAGAGCATCGCGAGCGGAGTTTCTTCTCGAGGGGGTGTCCTGGACCGGGCCCGGGGATTGTTGCCCTCCGTGCTCGCCGTGTCGGCGGGCATCGGGTTGCTGGTCGGAGGGGGAAAGGCGCTGGTCGAGGGAGCCGTTGCCCTGGCCCAACTGGCGGGCATGACCGAACGGGTCATCGGGCTCACCGTGGTGGCGATCGGGACCAGCATGCCGGAGGTTGTGACGTCGGTGGTGGCCGCCTACCGGCATCACACCGAAGTGGCCGTGGCCAACGTGATCGGCTCCAACATCTTCAACCTGCTCGGCATTCTCGGAACCACCTCGGTGATCGTCCCGGTGGCCATCTCCCCCTCGATCATCGCCAGTGACGTGTGGTGGATGTTGGGGACCTCGTTACTCCTCCTTCCGCTCATGCACATCCGGCGAAACCTGAACCGGGTCGAGGGGGGATTCCTCCTCGCGGCCTATGGCGTGTACATGGTGATGCTGCTTTCCTGACGGGTTCGCTTGTTTGTCACGCGCGGGACGGGTATCCTACGGTACGAAGATCGTGTCGAACCATCCGGGAGGACGCTCATGGCAGATGAACCTGCCTACCTGAAAATGTTGCGCCAGAGCAGCAAGGCCCGCCGTCACAAGGGAGGCGCCCCCTCCGCCGGAGCCCCGGCCGTGGCTGGGTTGACCGTGCAGGAAAAGGAGGCCACCAAGTGGGCCCGGGAAATAGCCGGGACCGACCTGCGCTCCGTCACCGACCTGTCGGGAGCGCGCTTTGCGGTGCTGCTCAAGATCGCCAGTGTCACCGGGACGGCCTACCATTCGCTGCAGGGACTGGCCTCGCGGGAGCTGCTGCTCGCCCGGCTGCGACAAAGGTCGGGAATGGGGGAGGAGGTTCTCGGTGCCTACGAGGTGCGTGGGGGACGGCCCATCACCATCGGTTCGGTGGAAGGGGAAACGACGCTGACGCTCGGAACTCCGCGTCCCGGCGCCAACCCCCTCCCTCCGGAAAAAATGATCCGGAAGGCCGCCCTGGAAGCCGAGAAGAGGGAAAAGACGCGGGGGACGCGCAAGGAGGGGGGACGGGGCGGGCGCTAGGCAGCGCACGCACGTCCCTCCCGCTTTGTCAGCGGATTTCGAGGAGTTCCACGTCAAACACCAGAGTGGCGTTCGACGGAATCGGGCCGATCCCCTCCGGCCCGTAGCCCAGATGGCTCGGAATCACCAGCTTCCGCTTGCCACCCGCCCGCATTCCAATCAGCCCTTCGTCCCACCCCTGGATCACGTTACCTCCTCCGACCCTGAAGGAGAAGGGTGAGCCCCCGACGCTGGAATCGAACTGGGTTCCGTCCGGGAGCCATCCTGTGTAGTGGACCGTTACTGTCCGGCCTGCAACGACCGAATCTCCCGTTCCGGGAACGAGATCCTGAAAGTAGAGTCCGGTGGGCGTCTGGGTCATCTGGGTGAGGTCGACCTGGAGGTCGGCTGCGTAGCTCAACGTTTCAGGGGTGTCGGTGGCCAGGATGGCGGTGGCCACGGGGTCGAGCCCGGCTTGAGGGGCGGAGTCGCCCGGCCCGCAGGCCATGACCGCCATCGCAAGGGCGGGAAGTGCTGGGAATGGTCTCATCCCTTGAACCTACACATCCATCCGTTGGTGCACTAGGGGGGAGGGTCCGTTGGGGTATCTCACCACGGGTCATGCCGTTAAATTCCTTCGTGTATCCGGTCTCCTGACCGACGGTCCTGAGTCATTCTGTTGGAGGTGTATTGCCATGGGTCACTCGTCCTCACGCGCTGTTCGAATGATCGCGGGACTGTCGGTCCTGCTCCTGCAGGGATGTCTGTTCGCGGCAGCGGGGGCTGCGGGGGCAGCGAGTGGCATTTATCTGACCAGTCGCGGCGCCGAGGTCGTGGCGGAACGGACGGTGGCGGACCTGGCCCAGCGTACCGAGGCGGAGTTCCAGGCCCGGAACATCACGGTCGAATCGTCCGCTGTGAAGGACGAGGGGGACGAACGCGAGTACAAGGGCAAGACCGGCGACCTCGACGTGACGGTGAAGATCACCCGGCAGAGCCCCAGCACCTCGAAGATCGAGGTGACGGCCCGCCGCAACCTGGCGACGTGGGACAAGGAGTATGCCCAGGGGCTGCTCGCCCGGATCGTGGGATCGTAGGAGAGGACATAGGACGTAGGACGTAGGACATAGGACATAGGACATGGGACATGGAACGGCACGGTCCTGCCCCGCTCGGAGCGTCACCCCGGCGGACGCCGGGGTCCATTCCCCCCCCAAGCATGGATTCCGGCGTGCGCCGGAATGACGCCCCTCGAGACTCCCACGTTCCGAGTCCCGAGACTGTGGCCCGTTACGTCCTACGTCCTCGTCCTGTCCCTACCCCATCCCGTGCCGGATCGCATGCAGGATGCGGTCGGCGAAAAGGTCCACCTCGTCGATCGTCGTGTAGACGTTCGGTGTGACCCGGAGTCCGCCAAACTGCGCGTGACCGATCGTGGTCGTCACGATCCGGTGTTGATGGAGCAGCCACCCGTGCAGTTTCCCGGTGTCCACACCCTCGACACCCACCAGCGCGATGGCCCCCGAATTCTCCCCCTCGAGAGGCGTCGGAATGCGAACCCGGTCACTCTCGGCCAGGAGCCTGCGAGCCCAACGGTTTCGGAGATAGCGGAGCCGGGCGATCTTGCGGTCCGACCCGATGGCGCGGTGAAAGGCGAGTGCGGCGGCGATCGCGTTGTGGTTGGCGGCGGGGTGGGTGCCGATCTCCTCGTACTTCCGGATGTTATCGTCCATGCTGGCGGGGGCCGCCATGAGGGGCCACAGATCCTTCTGCCGCTCCTTCCGGACATACAGGAATCCGGTGCCGATCGGGGCGAGCAGCCACTTGTGGAGACTGGTACCGTAATAGTCGCAGTCGAGCCCCTCACGCGTGAAGGGGAAATGGGCATAGGCGTGGGCCCCATCCACGAAGACCCGGATATCATGTCTGCGGGCCAGGGCCACGATCTCCCGGATGGGAAGAATCTGCCCGGTCAGATTGGTGATGTGGGGGATCTCGATCACCCGGGTGCGGGGTGTGATTGCCGCCGCGATCTGATCCACGACATGGGTCGGAGTTGGCGGAGGCACCTCGAAGCGTATGGTCCGCAGGACGATCCCCTCCCGCCGGACCCGTTGATCCCAGCTGGTGAGCATCCGCGGATAGTTCTGGTCGGTGACGATCACCTCGTCGCCCCGTCGAAGATCCACACCGAGAATCATCGTCTCCAGCGACTCGGAGGCGTTGCGCGTGATCGCCATCTCCTCGGGGTCGCAGCCGAAGTCGGCCGCGAGATCCCGCCGGACACTTTCCACCCGGGGTTCCAGGACCCGCCACATGTGCTCCACCGGGAGTTCGTTGGTGAACCGAAGGTCGCGGATCATGGCCTCGATCACGTGGCTCGGGGTGGGACAGACCCCTCCGTTGTTGAGGTTCACCATGGTGCGGTCGGTGTCGAAGGCCCGCTGGATCTCGCCCCAGTACGCCTCATCGTCGGCGAGGGGGCCGGGGGGGACGAACCGCGTGTCCCGGTGCAGAGTCCAGGCGCGGGCCAGGGCGTCGGAACGGAACAGCGGCAGGGCGGCGAGCCCTGCGGCGGAGGCCACGAAGTGACGACGGGACGTCATACCGCGCTCCAGAAGGGGGTCCCGGAGTATCGGGGAATGATCCAGGGAGGGCAAGGTGGAGCGGGAGGCATGATGGGGGGCCGGTGTTGCTTCCCGGAGGATGCCGCTATTGTTCCTGATGTCATGTCGCCGAGATGGTCCTGCCGTGCTCCGTTTCCCTCTGTCATCGATCCTCGCGAGCCTTGCCCTCGGTGCCGCCGTGCCCGTGCAGGCCCAGCAAGCTTCCCCTCCGACCGCCATTGTACGCGGCTACGTGTGGGACAGTCTTCTCACCGGAGCTGTTCTCCCGAACGCGCGCGTCACGGTGAGCGGGCCGGCGGCCCGGACGCTGATCACCGATGGCCGAGGACGTTTCGTGTTCGACAGCCTCGCGCCCGGAGCCTACACGGTCTCCTTTTCCCACCCCGCTCTGGATCAACTCGGGTACACGCCGCCTGAGATGTCGCTGCGGGTGGAACCGGGAGGGGTCTATCCGATCTTTCTCAGCACGGTGTCGGGTGTGGCGGTTCACGGTGCGCTCTGTCGCGGACCCCAGGCGGCCCAGACCGGCGTCGTCTTCGGCCGGCTGGCCAATGTCCGCACCGGTGCCCCCATCATCGGTGGTGAAGTTCGGGTGGAGTGGAGGGAGACGCGGGTGTCCACAGCTCTGGGTGTGACGAGCGGAACCCGCGCTGCGGCAGCCACGGCCGATTCGGCGGGCCGGTACCAGATCTGCGGCGTGCCGAACGACACTCCGGTTCTCCTGCGCGCCCAGGCGGACGGGGTTGTGGGTCCCCCCCTGGAGCTCGACCTGGCGGGTCGCTCGGTGGCGTTTCGGGGGCTGGCGCTCGACCTGGATGCTCCCGGCGCGATCGCGGGCGACAGCGCCACCGGAAGCGCCGTTCTGCGCGGCACGGTCCGGGGGCCCGATGGTTCTCCGGTTCCCGAAGCCCAGGTGCTGGTCCTGGGGCTCCCTCACGGGGTGCGCACCAACGCCGCGGGCCGGTTTCAAATTGAGGGGCTCCCCGCCGGCACCTACTCGGTGGAATCCCGGGCCATCGGGTTTTCCCGTCGCCGCGACATGGTCGAGCTGCACCCGGACGAGCAGACGGAACTCGACATCCAGCTGGCAGGCAAGGTGCTGGAACTGCCGGAGATCGTGGTCGAGGAGCGGGCCTTCCGCAATGAATTCGAGGAGCGCCGGAGCCAGGGCCGGGGGCACTTCATCACCCGGGAGGAGATTGAGCGGCGCTCCCCGATCCGGGCCGAGGAACTGTTCCGGGTGGTGCCGGGGTTCACCGTGGTGTCGTCCGGAATGGATTTCGCCGTGGTGTCCTCGCGGGCGGCCCAGGCGTCGGGGTACTGCCAGCCCGATTTCTACGTGGACGGAACCAAGGTGACGGTGGATCCCCAGATGGGGAATGGTCTCCCGGTGGGTCCCGATGAGATCTACGGTATCGAGACCTATCCGGGCTCGGCCTCGGGGGCGCCGCTGCAGTACCGGACCGAGAGCGGGTGCGGGCTGATCCTGATCTGGACCATGCGGGGGCGATTGCGGGGACAGTAACGATGGCGACGGCATTCGGGCATCTGCCGCAATCCTGTCAACATCCAACGGCCGACAAGGGAGGCTCACGCGAAGACGCGAAGGGCGCGAAGAAGAGATGCCCTGCAGTGGGAGCCCTCAGGAGCCCCCGATGTGGCTGAGGTGGCACCCGGCTCCTGCGGTAAGTGGTGGGACGGGGCTTCGCGTCTTCGCGTGAGCCTTGATCAATTCGTCATTGTAGCGCTACCAGGCGCCCGCGGGGCGGGATGCCCGGCTCCAGTTCCAAGATCCCCGCCGAGGGGGGGAGTCCGTGTCGCGGGTCGCCGGCGGAGCCGGGATTCATGACGGTCACCACCTGATCCACCAGGGTCAGCACCGGACGGTGGGTGTGGCCGAACACGATGATTTCCGCCCCGGGGTTGGCCAGCGCCAGGCTCTCCGGGTCGGGGCGTCCGTACTGGTGCCCGTGGAGGACGAGCAGATCGAACCCGTCGATCCGGACCTCGACCCGCTCGGTGGTGACGCGTCGCACGTCGAACCCATCGCAATTTCCCCAGACCGCGTGGACCGGAGCAATGGTCTGGAGTGTCGTGAGGATGGCGGGATCGCCGACGTCTCCGGCGTGAAGGATCAGGTCCACCTCGGCAAAGAGGTCGAGCACCTCGTTCGGGAGGATCCCGTGGGTGTCGGAGAGGACGCCGAGCCGCACGGGGTTAGGCCGTCTCCCCGGTCCAGCGGGGGCTGATCTCGATGTCGAGGTCGAGGTGGTCGAGGATGCGTTGCACGATGAAGTCCACCAGATCCGCGAGTGCGGCAGGCCGGTGGTAGAATCCCGGAGCGGCGGGGAGCACGGTCACACCCAGCTCGGCGAGCGTGGCGAGGTTGCGGAGGTGAATCGCCGACATCGGTGTTTCCCGCGGGACCACGATCAGTCGGCGTCCCTCCTTGAGGGTCACGTCGGCGGTGCGTTCCACGAGGGACCGGCTCGATCCCTGGGCGATGGCCGACACGGTGCCCATGGAGCAGGGGCAGATGACCATCCCGCCGGTGCGCTGGGATCCGGAGGCGGGCATGGCGCCGCGATCCCCATCGGCAAAGTGGGTGACGGTGCTCCAGTCGCCTCCGGTCGCTCCCCGCAGCGAGGCGAGGTCCGTGAGATCACACTCCTCGGCGAGGAGCCGCCACCCGTGGCTCGTCACCGTCAGCCAGACCGGCACCCGGTGGCGCGCGAGGATATCGAGGAGCCGGACGGCATAGGGGGCCCCCGATGCCCCGGTGATCCCGAGGACGATTGGATGGGGAGTCATCGGCCCCTGCGGTTCGGAGTGGGGACCCGGACCGGATGCTTCGGTGGTGCCGGGGGTCGCACCGGTTGGCGGACGGGCCCTTGAGGGGTCGGTGCCCTACCGGGCTTCTCCGGCCGTGGTTCGGGCATGGGTGGCTTCTTCATCCGAACAGCCGATCGCCGAGTGCAAAGGTGAACACCGTCACCGAAATCACCCCGTTCATGGTGAAGAACGCCGCATCGAGCCGCGAGAGGTCCCCCGGGTGCACGAGCTGGTGCTCGTAGACGAGGAGCAGCGCCGCGATCCCGACCCCCACAACATACACCGTTCCGAATCCGGCGCCCCAGCCAAAGAGGAGGAGCGCGGGAACCGTGATTCCATGGAGGATCTTGGCCAGGAGGATGCTGCGGGTTTCCCCGAAGCGGACCACGGCGCTGTGGAGACCTTCGGCGCGGTCGAAGGCGGCATCGGGGAGGGCGTAGAAGATGTCAAACCCCGCCACCCAGGTGGCCACCCCGACGGTGACGGCCACGAGCACCCACCAGGGCTCGCTCCAGGCTCCCGCCACCGCGATGTACCCGCCGACGGGGGCGATGGCGAGACTCATGCCGAGCCAGAGGTGCGGCCACCAGGTGAAGCGCTTGGCGAACGAATAGGCGCATGTCCAGGCGAGCGCCACCGGGGAGAGGACGAAGCAGACCGGGTTGAGTCGCGAGGAGGTCCAGATGAAGATCCCCCCCGCCGCCAGGACCGAGCCCCACGCCTGGGTCATGGTCAGCGCGCCGCGCGGGAGTTCCCGGGCCGCCGTGCGCGGGTTGCGGGCGTCGTACTCCCGGTCCACGATCCGGTTCACGCCCATCGCCACCCAGCGGGCCGCGGTGAAGGCGAGCACCACGTAGCCGACCGTGGCGGGCGTCAACGGGGCGAGCGGGGCCGCGGCGAGGACGCCGAGGAGGGCGAAGGGGAGGGCGAAGAGAGTGTGAGGGAGCTTGACGAAGTTGGCGTACCGGACCGCCAGGGACCGGCCCGCCAGGGTCTGGCCCTCCCGGGGGGTGGCGGTCATCGGCGCTCCGGGTGGGCGCCGGGCGCTCCCGGAAGGGAGATTCCCAGGTCGGCCCACATCGCGTCCACCCGTTGCTTCGTGGCGTCGTCCATGCGGACGAGATCCGGCCACTTGCGGGTGAACCCTTCCTCCGGCCATTTGCGGGTGGCGTCGATGCCCATCTTGCTGCCGTAGGTGAAGGCCCGCGACGCATGGTCGAGCACGTCCACCGGGCCCATCGTGAACCGTACGTCGCGTTCCGGATCGATGTTGTTGAGCGCGATCCACCAGGCCTCGTCGGGATTGCGGACGTTCACCTCCTGGTCCACCACCACCAGGACCTTGGCGAGCGACATGAGGCCCTGTCCCCAGAGTGCGTTCATCACCTTGTAGGCCTGGCCGGGATACTGTTTGTCGATGGAGACGAACACCAGGTTGTGGAAGATCCCGGGGGCCGGCATGTGATAGTCCACGACTTCCGGGATGGTGAGCCGCAGGAGGGGGAGGAAGATCCGTTCCGTGGCGTGTCCCAGGTAGAAGTCCTCCATCGGGGGAGGACCGACGAGAGTGGCCTGATACACCGGGTTCCGCCGCAGGGTGACGGCGGTGACCTGCACCCGGGGATAGTCGTCGGCGAGAGAGTAGAACCCGGTGTGGTCCCCGAAGGGGCCCTCCACCACCAGCGGTTCCGCGGGGTCGATGTATCCCTCGATCACGATGTCCGCCTCGGCGGGGACATCGAGATCACAGGTGACGGCCCGGGCGAGCGCCACCGGGGCGCGGCGGAGAAAGCCGGCAAAGAGGAACTCATCGATGGTGGGAGGGAGCGGGGCCGACGCCGAGTAGACGCTGGCCGGATCCCCGCCGATAGCAATCACCACCGGCATCTTCCCGCCCCGGGAGGCCATCTCCCGCCAATGGGCGGCTCCCACCTTGTGACGTTGCCAATGCATGGCGAGGGAGTCCCGGCCCAGCACCTGGACCCGGTACATCCCCACGTTGCGGATGCCCCGGGCGGGATCGGTCGTGATCACCATGGGGAGGGTGATGTACCGTCCGCCATCGCCGGGCCAGGTCTGGAGGAAGGGGATCCGGTCGAGGTTTATTTCCGCCCCCGCCAGGACCACTTCCTGGCAGGGCGGACGCCCGCTCTTCGAACGTGGGGGGAACTTGGTGAGTTCGGCGAGCCGAGGGAGGAGTGAGAGCTTGCCGAAGAGCCCCTCGGGCACTTTCAGGTCGAGCATTCCGGTGATGCGGTCCCCGATGGCATCGAGAGTGTCGGTGCCGAGGGAAAGGCACATCCGGCGCATCGAGCCGTAGAGGTTGATGGCGACGGGGATGTCACTCCTCGATCCGTCGGGCAGGATCGGGTTCTCGAAGAGGAGCGCGGGACCCCCGCCTGGGCTCTTCATCACCCGGTCGGCGATCTCGGCCATTTCCAAGTGAGTCCGGACCGGGGCCGCGACGCGGACGAGCTCTCCCGCGGCTTCAATGGCGGCCAGGAAGTCCCGGCTTGTTTCCAGCGTCATGGCGATCCGCCTCCCCCACCCGGCGCGGGCCGGGTTCCGACGTGAATGGCGCAGATTCCCCCGGTCTTTCGAACATACCGGACATCGGTGAACCCGGCGCGGCGCATACGCTCCGCGAGCGCGTCCGGTTCAGGGAAGGCGAGCACCGACGCTGGCAGGTAGTCGTAGGCCGTCGTATGTTTCGACAAGAGACGTCCGATGAGAGGCAGTACTCGGCGGAAGTAGAGCAGATAGAGGCTTCGCAGGGGCTGCCACCGGGGGACGGTGAACTCCAGGATAACCAGCCGGCTGGTGGGCTTGAGGATTCGGGCAGCCTCGCGGAGGCCGGCGTCGAGGTCGGCCACGTTGCGGATTCCGAATCCGATGGTGGCGCCGTCAAACATCGCATTCCGGAAAGGAAGGAGGAGCGCATCCGCATTCAGTGGTTCGACCCGGTCACTCTTCCCCTGTCCCCGTTGCAACATGGGGAGGACAAAGTCCGCACCCACGACACGCCCCCGGAAGCCTGGCTCCCGGGCCAGGGTGGCGGCCAGGTCAAGGGTGCCGGCGCAGAGATCGAGGTAGGTGCCTTCCGGCCGGGCCTCCCATCCGAGTCTTCGTACCGTCTCCCGTCGCCACCACCGGTCCACGTTCAGGCTCAGGAGATGGTTGAGCAGATCGTACCGGGGGGCGATTCGCGTGAACATGTCCCGGACCTGTTCCCGCTTCAGGGTCGGGTCGGTGACCGGTAACTTGCTGTCGATAGCGAACATGGGCCGCGAATGTAGCCCCCTGCGGGGCTGGACCGCAACCCGGAAGGGCTCGGCGTGAGCGCCGCCGGCAATGCCTTGGCTCACGCCACCGATCAGGAGGTGGTCCTCGAGGCGCGGCTCGGGAGGGAGCGGGCCTACCGTGAACTGATCCGCCGGTACGAGCGACCGGTGTTCGCGCTCATCTACCGCATGGTCCGCAACCGGGAACAGGCGGAGGATCTTTCCCAGGAGACCTTCGTCAAGGTGCTGAACGCGATCGACTCGTATCGTCCGGAGTACAAGTTCTCGTCCTGGGTCTTCAAGATCGCCAACAACGCCGCGATCGATCACCTCCGTCGCCGTGAACTCAATACGCTGTCCCTGGACGGGTCGCCCCATGCTGCGACCCCGGAAGCCATCGAGGCGACCGCCCTTCAAATCAGCGACCACAACGAGAGCCCGCTGGACGAAGTCGAGGCGAAGGAACTGGGAGGCGAGATCGAAGAGGTGATCGCCCGGCTCCGGCCCGAGTACCGCACCTGCATTCTCCTCCGGCACGTCGACGGGCGTTCCTATGAGGAGATCGCGGAGATTCTCGACCTCCCTCTCGGGACCATCAAGACCTACATCCACCGGGCCCGGAATGAGCTTCGGATCGCCTTGGCCCACCTCCGCCAATGAGTGAAACCTTCCCCCGAACCCCCCCGTATGGGAGGCAGTTATGACGACGCCTCAACCGCACCTGACCGCTGACGATCTCGACGCATTCCACGAGAATGGGCTTTCCGCCGAGGCACGTTCCCATCTGGGACAATGTCCCGTTTGTTTCGAAATGGTACGTGCGGACGCGAGTCTGCTCGCAGCGTTTCGGACCCTGGTTGAGCTCGCCCCGGCGGAGGGGTTTGCGGACCGGGTGATGGCCCGGGTCTCCCGGCCTCAGGTTTTCCCTCTGGAGGCGGCTCGGTGGCCTCGGCGTCTCCTCGCCTCGCGGCGATCCCTGGCGGGGGCGGCCGCATGGGTGCTGGTCATCGGCGGCGCCATGATGGCGAGCGTGCTCTGGTCCCTGGCCAACCGGGAGCTGCTCACGGTCTGGGGCGATCAGGTGGTCGTGGCTCTGTCGGATCTGCTCTGGTCGGGCGTTCGGTCCGGTGCGAGCACTCTCGCGGGTCAACCCTGGTATCATGAGCTGCAGGGCCTGATCACCTCCCCGGGACGACTGGCTGCCGTTCTGGCCGGACTGTCGGCTGCCTTCGGCGGCGGTGTCCTGGCCTTCCGCCACCTGATGGCCCTCCCGGCACGTGAGGCGGGCGATGGGCACTGGTAGCCGACTGGCCCTCGCGTTGCTGGCGCTGGCGCCCGGACCCGCGCCCGCAGCCGCCCTTGCGCCGTCTCCTGCTCCTTCTCTCGCCGACGTCCTCGAACAGCTCGCCGCACGGGCCGGTTCATTCCTGTTGCCGGTCCAGGAGGGGCGTCCGGCACCGGGGCCGATTCCGGCCGGTGGTCCGTCCATCGACCTGGAGCATCTGGTGGATCCCCAGGGGCTGGAGTCCACTCTGCGGGCCGCGATGGCCGACGCATCCTCCGACCGTCTCCGGATCACGGTGCGGGGGGGATCCGCGCATCAGGGGGACTATGCGATCGGGTCGGGCGACGTGGTGGCGGGCCACCTGCTGGTGCTCCGTGGCGACGCCCTCGTGTATGGCCGAGTGGAGGGAACGGTGGTGACCCTCGACGGGGACATCGTCCTCGGGCCGGCCGGCGAGGTGACGGGGGAGGTTCTGGCACTCGGGGGGACCGTGCGGGAGCTGGGGGGACGCGTGGGGGGGGAGATCCGCGCCATGCGGGTGACGGCGCCCCTCGTGTCCGCGGCCCCGGTGTCCCCGGTCGGGGCGTTTTTCCGCAATGGATCCGGGTTGCTTGGTGTGTTTCTCACGTTGACAACACTCGGCTTTGCATTGGTGCTCTTCGGCAAGGGGCACCTCGACGTCGTCTCCGATACGGTCTCCCATTCCTTCGGTCGTTCTTTTCTCGTGGGCCTGCTGGGGCAGATCCTTCTCCTGCCGACCTTCGGCATGCTGGTCGTGGGGCTTGCCCTGACGGTCGTGGGCGTCCTGCTGATTCCCTTCGCGGTGATCGTGTATGGGCTGCTCGTGGTGGTCGGTGTGGTCGGGGGCTTCCTGGCGGTGGCGCATGCGATGGGGGAAACCCACGCCCGGCGTCGCATGGCGCGGGGGATCCTGGTCGACTATCCGAACAGCTACCGCTACATGCTGGTCGGGCTTGCCGGCATTCTGTCGATCTGGCTGGTCTGGGTGGTGTTCGGGTGGGTTCCGGTGGCGGGTGGCCTCATGATGGGGGCGGCGGTGCTCGCCACCTGGATCCTGGCCACCACGGGGTTTGGAGCGGCGCTGTTGAGCCGGGCGGGCATCCGCAGCAACTTCACCGGCCGGATCACTCCTCCCGAGGCGATGACCGACGAGTACCTCTGGGCCACGCCCCAATTCGGGGTCCCCGCGGTGACCCGCCCCTCGAGCACCCGCACACCACCGTCCGGCTCATGAGGCCCCTCGGCGGCCTGGTCGCGGCGCTGCTGGCCGGCGTGACAGGGAGCGGGGTTGCGGCTCAGGGAGTGCCCTTGCGGGACGTGACGGTGGCCCGGCATCAGGACGGGCAGGTGGCGCTCATCGCCAATCTGACCTTCACCCGGACCCACCTGGAACTCCGGACCGCCCGGGGGCACACCCTCTACCGGTATCAGGCCCGCTACGATGCGGGATCGATGGCTTCGGTGGGGCGGTATGACGAGACCACAAGCACCGCGACCTTCGGTCTCGATCCGATCCAGCGGGGCGGAGGGGTCCTCGTTTCCGCCGGACGTCTGCCGGCCTCCGAGGCGGTCATCGAGCTGACTCCCGCGGTGCCGGTTTCCCTGGAAGGGACCCTCACCTCCGGGTCGAGCGACATCGATCTCGGCGGCCTCGCCCTCCGGCGGGTGGATCTCACGCTCCGGGCCACGAAGGCCACCCTGCGGTTCTCCCGCGGCACGACAGGATCGTGTGACGGGATGAGCATCCGGGCCAACGCCTCCGAGGTGAACCTGCGCCAGCTGGGCAACAGCCGGTGTGACTTTCTCCGTCTCACGTCCGATGCCGGTCCCGCGACGCTCGATTTCAGCGGTGACTTCCCCGACCTCCTGCGCGTCAGCGTGGAGGCCACTCTGGGCACGGTGCTTCTGCGGCTTCCGAGGGATGTCGGGGTCCGTCTGGTGGTGGATCGGTGGCTCGCCAACGTGGGGGACGCCGGATTCACCCGGGACGGCAACACCTGGGTGTCCCGGGGCTATGCCGGCGCCACCCGGAAACTTGAGATGGCCCTCACCGCGGCGGCGGGAGGAGTGCGGGTGGAGTGGATCGAGTGAGCTGACGGGTCGCCCTTGCAGCTGATCGAGACCGTAGGGAATTCAGGAGCCTGGCCGAGATCCTGGGGGCTAGTTCAGGCCCGTAGGGGCGACGCATGCGTCGCCCTGGCGGCGACCTTGGGGGAAGGGTGGTAAATGCATGTTTCGTGATCCAGGCAGCCATCGTCGTCGGCGTTCGGTTCGTCTCTCGGAGTACGATTACACTCAGGCGGGCATGTACTTCATCACCGTCGTCGCGCATGGTCGTCAGTGCGTCTTCGGCGACCTCGTCGGAGGGGAGATCAGGCTGAGTGAGGCAGGACGAATAGTACGCGACTGCTGGACAGCGATCCCGGACCATTGTTCAGGATGTGCTGTCACCTCCTTTGTGGTCATGCCCAACCATGTGCACGGTGTTCTCACGCTCCCCGACAATGACGGATCGGCAGCGCAATCCTCGATCACGCATACGGAACGACCACGTGGACCAGTCCATCGATCCGTCGGTGCCATCGTGGGTTCCTTCAAGTCAGCGGCCACTCGACTGATCAACCGTCGCTGCGGGACGCCTGGTGCGGTCGTGTGGCAGCGGAATTACTATGAGCATGTGATTCGCAGCGACGCCTCGCTGCAGAGGATCGAGGACTATATCCTCAGCAACCCCTTGTTCTGGGCGGAAGATCCGGAGAATCCCGATCGTGTGGCTCGGCACGGGGCGACGCATGCGTCGCCCCTACTGGCCGGGGGCGTCGATCCACGTTGACAGGGGTGTGGTTCGGCGGAGGGCCTGGGGATGCTTCCGGAACCAGGCCATGATCAGCAGCATCTCGTCCACATCCTCCGGGGGGAGGGGCCCGGTGGCAGGTTCCGGCCGGGACATCTCGGACGCCACCACGCCGCGGAAGGCCTCGATCTCGATCGGGGTGGAGGGCCAGGGGAAGGTGGCACGGACCCGTCCTCGGCGTATCAGGTAGGCCCTTTCGTCCCCATGGTCGCCCGGCTCCCGGTACACGAAGGAGAGGAGTTCCAGGGCGCTCCGGGCCCGATTGAGCACGGTGAAGAGCCACTCGAGGTGCTCGAACTTTTCGCGCCATCGAATGGCGCCCTCGAAGTCCCCCGCGTCGGCGCACGCGGTCATGGGGCCGACCACCCGATCGATCGGGTGGATGGAGCGACCCTCCAGAAAGTTGACCGCCCTCTCCATCCGTTCCCCATACGCCGACTCCTCGATGAAGGCGGCACAGGGCCCGGTACACAGCCCGAATCCATGTCGGTGACAGGCGGCCTGACGAGGCGTGCCGAAGAGATCCCCCTGACCGGGGAAGACCATCGGCATCCGCTCCGCACAATCCCGGAGGCCGAGGAGGTCATTCAGGGTTCGGAGTGCCTCGGTCAGGCGGTCGGCGGAACGGAGGGGGCCATAGCAACGGAGCCCCCCCCGGTCCGCCCGGGTGCTGGTTCCCAGCCGGGGGGCGGTCCCGCCGGACACCGTGACGAAGATGGCCCGGCGGGTGCGGTTGTACTGGACGTTCAGCGGCGGCCGGTGCTGGCGGATCTGCCGGAGTTCGGTGAGGAAGGCGGCGAATTCGCTGGGGACGTAGTCCCACTGGACGTCCTGGCTCGCGTGGAGGATTCGGGCCGCCTTGTCCTCGGGGTACACGGCCCGGAAATACCCCAGGAGCCGGGCCCGGAGTCGCCTGGCCTTGCCCACGTAGAGCACCCGTCCGGCGGGATCGATCATCCGGTACACGCCGGGCCGGTTCTCCGCCAGGCGGCGAACCCGGTCCCGCAGGATCCGGAGGTCACCCGCGGGGGGAAGGAGGGTCGCGGCGGCCGGGGGAGGCATCCCCACAATCTACCCTCCCCCCGGTCCCCTGCACCTCTGGGTGTTGGGTATTGGGTACTGGGTGTGGGGTGTGGGGTGTTGGTACTGGGTACTGGTGCTGGGTATTGGGTATTGGGTGTTGGGTGTTGGGAGCTGAAACGCCCAGTCCCCGCCACCTTCTCCCCTTTCCTCAGCGCTGGCAGCGCCAGCAGAACACGGTGATGCGGGCGTCGATGGCATGGGTGCCGGCCAGGGTGGTCCCGCAGCGGCGGCACGGTTCCCCTTCACGCCCGTAGGCCTGCAACTCCAGCTGGAAGTCTCCGGTTTCGCCCGTGCCGCGCCGGTAGTCGCGGAGGGTGGTTCCATGGGCGGTGATGGCCTGGTGGAGGATCCTGACGGTCTCCTGATGCACCCGAAACACCTCGCCGGAGGTCAGGGACGATGCGGGCCGGGAGGGATCGATTCCCGCCAGGAAGAGGGCCTCGTTCGCGTAGATGTTCCCCACGCCGGCCACGAGCCGCTGGTCCATCAGGGCCTTCTTGATCGCCTGGCGAGTTCGGGCCAGGGCCCGGCCGAGCACCTCGGAGGTGAAGGCGGGATCGAGCGGTTCGGGGCCGATGGCGGCGTCGTACCGGTCCCACTCCGCATCGTCGAGAAGGAGGAGCGTGCCGAGCCGGCGGATGTCGCGGTAGACGAGGACGGAACCATCATCGAGGGTCGCTCGGAGCACCTCGTATTTGTCGGGAGTGGTGGAGGCGGTGGGGTGCCGGAGGAGGACCCCGGTCATGCCGGGCTGGATCACGAGCCGGTGGCGATCGAGGAGGAGCACCGCGTGCTTGGCCCTGCGGTCCACGCGGTGAATGGCCTGATTCCGGAGTTTCCGGAGCAGGGCCGGGCGCGTGATGCCCCGGAGGAGGTCGTCGAACCGAAGCGAGACGCTTCGGATGGTGCGTCCCATGAGTCCCGGTCGCAGGTCGCGGACGATGGTTTCCACCTCGGGGAGCTCGGGCATCGGAGTTCAGCTCAGTAATCAGTTGGGGACGGAAGTGCCGCGCCCGTACGGTGCGTGCGATCAGGTGCCCGCGGGAGTGCCTTGTCCCCGTCGCTGACGCTCCGCCTCTCGCCACCCGATGTCACGCCGAAGGTGCTTCCCCTCGAACTCGATGCTGTCGGCCAGCAGGAGGCTGTTGGTCCGGGCTTCCTCGAAGGTGTCGCCCAGTCCGGTGCAGGCCGCCACCCGGCCGCCGGCGGTCTGGAACCCACCCTTGGGGTCGCGGGTCGTGCCGGCGTGGTAGAAGATGGCGTCCCGGTGGTGATGGGGTGGGAGCGTGATGTGGTCTCCCAGGACGGGGGCCTCGGGATATCCCCGCGCGGCAAGCACCGTGGTGACGGCGAAGCGCCCGGTGGCGGGGAGTTCCGGGATGCGCCCGCCGGAAGCCGCAGCCTGGCAGGCGAGGAGGAAGTCGCCTTCGAGCGTGGGGAGGACGGTCTGGGCTTCGGGATCCCCCAGGCGGCAGTTGAACTCGATGACCGAGGGTGATCCGTCCGGCGCGATCATGAGCCCGGCGTAGAGGATCCCCCGGAAGCGGGCGTCGCGTGCCTCGAGCTCGGCGAGCGTGGGACGAAGGATTTCCTGCTCCACCCGCGCCATCAGTTCCGGGGTTGCGAAGGACACGGGGGAACAGGCACCCATCCCGCCGGTGTTCGGACCGGTGTCGCCCTCGCCGACCCGCTTGTAATCCTGCGCGGCGGGGAGGAGACTCATCTCGCGCCCGTTGGTGACCGCGAAGACGGAGAGCTCCTCGCCGGGAAGAAACGATTCGATGACGATCTCGTCTCCCGCCTCGCCGAAGGCACGCTCGCCCAGCATCCGGGTGACCGCCGCGCGCGCCTCGGACCGGGTGGAACAGACCACGGCACCCTTCCCGGCCGCGAGTCCCGAGGCCTTGACCACCAATGGCTCCGCATGGCCGTCCACGTGGGCCAGGGCCTCGCTCAGGTCGCGGAAGACCGCCCACTCGGCGGTGGGGACACCCGCGGCCCGCATGACATCCTTGGCAAAAGCCTTCGAACTTTCGATCCGCGCGGCAGTGGCCCCGGGGCCGAGGACGGGGTGCCCATGAGCGCGGAGGCGATCCGCCAGACCGAGCGCCAGGGGGAGCTCGGGGCCCACGACCACGAGCTCGATGCCGTGGCGATCGGCCGCCTCGACCAGGTGATCCACGTCGTCCACGGCAATGGGGAGGTTCGACGCCAGAGAGGCCAGTCCCGCGCCGCCCGGGGCGCAGTAGATGTCGAGGCCCGCCTGCTCCCGCCGGAAGGTCCGGATGATGGCGTGCTCCCGTCCGCCGCCACCCACCACCAGAATTCTCACTCTTTCTGTGCCTTTCTGAAGGCGTCGGCCGCGGCGGTGGCCGCGCGCTTCGCCGCACCCGCCATCTTCTGGGCCACGTCCCGCGCCTCCCCGGCATAGTAGTCGCGCGCGGCGCCGAACTCCTCCCGCAGGGGCCGATCCCGGTCGGGTCCCCGCCGGACATACTCACCCCGCAGAATGCGTTCGTAGTCTCCCGCCGCCACCCATTGTTGGAGTTCCGCGGCGCGAATGGTGTTCATCGGGTGCGTCAGGGCCAGGGTGTTGAGGATCTTGTACACGAGGTCGATTCCGTCGCTCGCCTGCAAGTACTCGTTGGCCTGGGTCATGAAGGCCTCCAGGTTCATCTCCCCCGCCTTCAGGGCGCCGCGGCTTCCCCCGGCCATCTTCATGAACAACTGCTGGGACACCATCACATCCTGGGAGCCGAGGAGCCCGGCGCGGTCGGCCGAGAGTTCCGACTTGCGGGACCATTCGAGAACCGCGAGGCGCACCGGGAGAAGCGCGATGCCCGCCAGGATCGGGAGCGCTGCGAAGCTGACGGTGAGGAGTATCTCGGCGATGGTGCGGTAGAGGGCATGCCCGCTGACGATGTGCCCCATCTCGTGGGCGATGAGCACCCGCAGCTCGTTCTCGTCGAGAATCTCGAGCGCGGCGGAATGGAGCACGATGAAGGGGTGATCCATCCCGTAGGCCCCGGCGTTGAACACCGGCGTCTGGGTGACGAAAAGCTCGGGCACCTCATGCCAGTCGAAGGTGGTGGCCACCTCCACCAACATCGCGTGCGCGCGGGCAAACTGGGTCGGGCCACACCGGACCGCGTTGCCCTGAAAGAGGAGACGGATCCCCCGCTCCCCGCCCAGAATGCCCACGATCTTGCGGACGATCTCGTCGAACCCGGGGACGCCACGGAGTGTCTGGAGTGCGGCCCGGTCGGCCGGATGCTCCCAGGAGACGCCGGCAATGCCGGGGAAGGCGATCCGGGGACGGGGAGCGGGCATGGAGGTCATCGGGCGATTCCTCGGTCAGAAGTCCGACACCATACGAAACGGAGCGATCTCTGTTTCATCATGATACGCCGGTTGGCACGGAAGAGCCACCCTCACCCGGCCCCCATGGCCCGGTCCAGATCGGCGATGAGGTCGTCGGCGTCCTCGATTCCGCAGGAGAGGCGGAGCAGGCTGTCGGTGAGCCCCATGCTGTCCCGCATGCGCTTCGGGACCGAGGCATGGGTCATGGACGCGGGGTGTCCGATGAGGCTCTCCACGCCACCCAGCGATTCTGCGAGGGCGAAGAGCTCGGTGCGCTCGGCGATGCGGTGAGCAAGAAGGGGATCTCCCACGTCGAAGGACACCATGCCTCCGAAGTACCCCCCCAT
This sequence comes from Gemmatimonadales bacterium, assembly GCA_039794085.1. Taxonomy (GTDB): domain Bacteria; phylum Gemmatimonadota; class Gemmatimonadetes; order Gemmatimonadales; family GWC2-71-9; genus OFTM291. The sequence continues at coordinate 80,185 of JBDIWC010000006.1, read as the reverse complement.
CTGCCGGACGGCGAGGTCGTGCTGGGGATGGTCGGGGAGGCCGGGATAGTAGACCCGTTCGACCCTGGGATGGTCCACGAGCCAGGCGGCAATCTTCCGTCCATTCCGGTCGTGCTCCCGCATCCGGACGGCGAGTGTCTTGATGCCGCGCAGGGCGAGCCAACAATCCCAGGGTCCCGGAACGGCCCCGGCGGCGTTCTGGAGGAACCCGATGCGCTCGGCCAGGTCGTCGCGGGTGGTCACCAGGAGACCCCCGACCATGTCACTGTGCCCATTGAGGTATTTGGTGGTGCTGTGCAGAACAATGTCGGCACCACGGGTCAGGGGGCGCTGGTAGATCGGGGTGGCGAAAGTGTTGTCCACGGCCAGAAGGAGGCCCCGGCTCCGGGCCAGATCTCCCAGGGCGGCGAGGTCGGCGAGAAACATCATGGGATTGGTGGGGGTCTCCCCGTAAATCATCCGGGTGGCGGGGGTGATCGCCCGGTCCACCTGATCCGGGTCCCGCATGTCCACGAAGGAAAAGGCCAGCCCGAAGGGACGGAACACCTGTTCCATCAACCGGTGCGTTCCTCCGTAGACGTTCTCCCCGCAAATGATGTGGTCCCCGGGCCTGAAGAGCTTGAGGAGGGCATCGAGGGCGGCGAGCCCCGATCCGAAGGCGAATCCGTGGGTTCCCTCTTCGAGTGCCGCGACGTTGCGCTCGAGGGCCTCCCGGGTGGGATTCTGGGTGCGGGCGTACTCGTAGCCCTTGTGGCGGCCGATGCCGTCCTGCCGGTAGGTGGAGGTCTGGTAGACGGGCGGCATGATCGCGCCGGCGAGCGGGTCCTCCGCGGCGCCGGCGTGAATGGCCCGGGTGGCGTGGGCATGGGAACGGTCGGAAGGCCTGATCTGGGTCATAACGCTCCGGGTGAGGGCTGCGGGAAACGTATCGGGGAAGTTGAATCCACGGCAAGCGTATTGAAGATTGCTCGACGGTGCCGTTACCTTTGCCCCGTGTTCCTGTCGCCCGAATCCTCCCGTCCGCCCGGTGGTGACGCCGCTCCCCGATGCCTCATCGTCGGGGGAGACGCGGAGACGCGGGGGACGGTCCGTCACGTGATCCAGACCCAGGGGCTGTCGGTTGTCGAGGCGTCCTCGGGAATGGAGGCCGAGGCGGCGCTCGCCGCGATGGGCCCGGTGCCGCTGCTGGTGGTGGACTACGACCTTCCCGATGTCGAGGGCACCGTCTTTCTGCATCGGATGCTCGACCGGTCCCCCGACACGCTCGTGCTGGTGATCGGCGAGGCCGGCCTGGGCGTGAGGACGGTGGTGGGGTGTCTCCGCGAGGGGGCGGCGGACTTTCTGGTGAAGCCGGTGTCGCGGGAGGAGGTCCGGGCCCGGGTCGACCGCGCGCTGGACCAGCGGCGGCGGCGGCTGGAGAACCAGCACCTGCAGCGCAGCTACCGGGACCGGCTGGAAGAGAACGTGAGGGCTCTGGCGGCCCGGAACCGGGAGATGTTCCTGGGACAGGTGCAGATGGCGGTCCGCATGCTGGAAAAGAAGGATGAGTTCACCCGCGGGCATTCGGAACGGGTGAGCCGGTATGCCGAAAAGACCGCTGTTCTGTTGGGATTCACCGGGGACACGCTCGACCAGATCCGTTTGGGCGGCGACCTCCACGACATCGGCAAGATCGGCACCCGCGACGCCATCCTCCTGAAGCCCGGGCCGCTGACTCCCGAGGAGTTCCAGGAGGTGCAGCGTCACGTCGTGGAGGGCGAGGAGATCCTCGAACCCCTCCGGCGCGACAGTCCGCTCGTCCTGCAGATCGTTCGTTCCCACCACGAACGTTTCGACGGGACCGGATTTCCCGACGGTCTGGCCGGCCCGGCGATTCCGGCGGCTGCCCGCATCGTGGCCGTGGTGGATGCGTTCGATGCCATGACGACCAACCGAGCCTACCGGCCCGTCCGGACTCCTCTCGATGCCATGGAGGAACTCACCCGATGTGCCGGAGCCCAGTTCGATCCCGAGGTGGTGGCCGCCTTTCGCCGCGCCTTTCCCGATCCGGCCCGGTTGCTGACGTCACGGCGATCTCCCGGTGACTGAAGGTTCCACAGCTTCGTGCCACGTCCTCTCCCCTGAGTCCTGAAGGACACAGGACCTGGGACCCAGGACGTAGTCCCGACCCCCCGATCTGCGAGGCTCGCTTCATGACCGACACCCTGATGTTCAGCGTTTCCGGGCTCCGTGGCTTGGTGGGCGTGGACCTCACCCCCGAGCTGGTGGCCCGGTACGCTGCCGCGTTCGGAGCCTGGGCGCTGGCCTCTCCTCCGGGTGACAGAACGGTGGTCCTTGGGCGGGATGCCCGGACCAGCGGTGAGATGTTTTCCCGCGCGGCGACGGCAGGATTCCAGTCGGTGGGGGCCAATGTCGTCGACCTCGGGATGGTCCCGACTCCCACGGTTCAGCTCGCCGTGGAGCACCATGGTGCGGCTGCGGGACTCATTCTGACAGCGAGTCACAACCCCGTGGAGTGGAACGCCCTCAAGTTCGTGGGGCCCGGCGGAACCTTTCTTTCCTGGGATGCGTTGGCGGAAGTCAAGGCTCGTGCGGACTCCGGAACGCCCCGGAGCGGGTGGGATGGTCTCGGCGGCGTGACAACTGATGGGGAGGCCATCGAGCGCCATCTCGCCTCCGTGCTGGCCCTCCCCGAGGTGGATGTCGGCGCCATTCGCAACCGGCGGTTCCATGTGGCTCTCGACTGCGTCCGCGGAGCCGGCGGCGCGATCATTCCCGAGTTGCTTGCCCGGCTGGGGTGCCGGGTCGATGCCATCCACACCGAAACCGACGGGAGGTTTCCCCACGAGCCCGAACCGATTCCCGCCAACCTGTCCGATCTGGGTGAGCTGGTGCGCGCGACGGGTGCGGAGATCGGCCTGGCGGTGGATCCGGACGTGGATCGCCTGGCCCTGGTGGATGAGACGGGGGTCCCGATCGGAGAGGATTACACGCTGGCCTTCGCGGTGCGGGCGGTGCTGCCTCGCCATCCTGCGCCGGCCACCGTGGTCGCGAATCTCTCCACCAGCCGGGTCGTGGAGGATGCCGCCCTGGCCGGAGGAGCGCGGTTTGTCCGCGCTCCGGTGGGGGAGGCCAATGTGGTGCGGATGATCCGGGAGGAGAGGGCCCTGATCGGGGGAGAGGGGAATGGGGGGGTGATCCTGCCGGCCCTGCACTCGGGACGGGATGCGCCCCTCGGTGTGGCGCTGGTTTTGCAGTATCTTGCGGGCCCGGGCGGGACGGTGACGGACCGGGTGCGATCCGCCCCGGCCTACCGCATCGTGAAGACGAAGATCCCTCGGGGGGTGGATCTGGACACGGCCGGCCGGAGTCTGCAGGATCGGTTTCCCGAGGCTCATGCGGACCACCGTGACGGATTGCGGCTCGCCTGGCCCGACCGGTGGGTGCATCTGAGACCTTCGGGAACGGAGCCGGTGGTGCGGATCATCGCCGAGGCGCCCACGGTCACCCAGGCCACTGAGTTGACGACGACCTGCCGTGATCTGCTGCGCCCGAAGGGGAGTGGAGGGGCGGCCTGAATCTTTTGCGAGGACCGAAACACGCATGTGTGGCATTGTGGGGTATCTGGGCCCGCGGGAGGCCACGGGCATTCTGATTGACGGCCTTCGTCGGATGGAATACCGTGGCTACGATTCCGCGGGAATCGCGGTGCTCAATGGCAGCGGCCTGAAGGTCCGGAAGGCGGCGGGGAAGCTCTCGGCCCTGGTCGATATCCTCCAGACCGATCGCCCCACCGGCACGGTGGGCATCGGCCATACCCGGTGGGCCACCCACGGAGCGCCGACCACCTCCAATGCCCACCCGCATACGAGCGATGACGGGAGGATCGCCGTCATCCACAACGGCATCATCGAGAACTCCACGTCGATTCGCAAGGCGCTGGCCCGGCGCGGACACACCTTCACGAGCGAAACGGATACCGAGGTGCTGGCGCATCTCATCGGGGAGTACTACCAGGGATCGCTCGAGGAAGCGGTGGCCTCGGCGCTCCGGGACGTGGACGGGGCCTACGGGATCGCAGTGGTCAGCGCCGACGAGCCCGACCTGCTGGTCGCCGCTCGCAAGGGATCTCCCCTTCTCGTGGGTGTCGGAGACGATGAGTGGTTCGTGGCCTCCGACGCCTCCGCCATTCTCGAACACACCCGTTCCGTGGTCTATCTCGATGACGGAGAGATGGTTGTGCTGACCCGGGTGGGGTATCGCGTGCGAACCCTCGAGGTGAGTCGGATCGACAAGCCGGTCAATCAGATCGAATGGGACCTCGCCACCATCGAGCGGGGCGGGTTTTCCCACTTCATGCTGAAGGAAATCTTCGAGCAGCCCGAGAGTCTCTGCAACACCCTCCGCGGTCACCTGCTGGAGGAGGAGGGGAGTGCCCGGCTGCACGGTCTCAATCTGTCGGACGAGGAACTGGGACAGTTCAACCGGATCATCATCACCGCCTGCGGCACGTCGTGGCACGCGGCGCTGATCGGCGAGTACATGCTGGAAGAGATGGCCCGGATTCCGGTGGAGGTGGAGTATGCCTCCGAATTCCGGTACCGGAATCCGATCGTGGACGAGCGCACGCTGGTGGTGGCCATTTCCCAGTCGGGGGAGACCGCCGACACCCTGGCCGCCATCAAGGAGGCGAAGCGGCGGGGGGCCCGGACCCTCGGGCTCGTCAACGTGGTCGGATCGACGATCGCCCGGGAGGTGGATGGCGGGCTGTATCTCCGGGCCGGCCCCGAGGTGGGCGTCGCCAGTACCAAGGCCTTCACCTCCCAGGTCGGAGCCCTGGCCCTGCTCACTCTCCGGCTGGCCCGATTGCGGCACCTGTCGGTGCTGGAAGGGAGGGAATTCATCCACGCGCTGCAACGGATCCCGGTGCAGATCCAGTCGATCCTCGATCGGGCCGACGCGGTGGAGACGCTGGCGAAGCAGTTTCACACCGCGACCAACGCCCTCTACCTGGGGCGGGGAGTGAACTTCCCCGTCGCCCTGGAGGGTGCGCTCAAACTCAAGGAGATCAGCTACATCCATGCCGAGGGATACCCGGCGGCCGAGATGAAGCATGGGCCGATCGCCCTGATCGACGAGAACATGCCGGTGATCTTCATCGCGCCAAAGGACGCGGTGCACTCGAAGATCGTGTCCAACATCGAAGAGGTGAAGGCGCGGGGAGGGAAGGTCATCGCCCTGATCACGGAAGGCGACACCGAGATCCAGCGGCTCGCCGATGCCACCTTCCCCATTCCCGAGACCATCGACCTCCTGAGCCCGCTCCTCACCGGGATCCCCCTCCAGCTCTTCTCCTATTACGTTGCCGTGCTCCGCGGCTGCAACGTGGACCAGCCGCGCAATCTCGCCAAGTCGGTGACGGTGGAGTAGCGCCGGCAACCGGTGGCCTCCGTGCCCCGGGACTGGCCGTGGCCGTCCCGGGGCGCTTCGCTGCGTGGAGGCATGGTGCGCGTTATTCTCCAGCGGGTTTCCTCCGCCACCGTGGCCGTGGAGGGACGCACGGTGGGCCAGATCGGACAGGGGGTCTGCCTCCTGGCCGGGTTCACCCATGCCGACACCCCCGCCGATGTGACGTGGATGGCCTCCCGAGTGGCGACACTCCGGATCTTTGGCGATGCGGAGGGCAAGATGAACCTGGGGCTGGGGGAGGTCGGGGGAGCGGTGCTGGTGGTGAGCCAGTTCACCCTCTATGGGGATGCCACCCGCGGGCGGCGCCCCTCCTTTCTCGAGGCCGCCCGGCCCGAGGTGGCCATCCCGCTCTATGAACAGTTTCTCGCGGACCTCCGGGCCCTCGGGCTCACCGTGGAGACCGGAGAGTTCGGAGCCATGATGGCGGTGTCCCTGGTGAACGATGGTCCGGTCACCCTCATCCTGGAGCGACCATGAACTCCCCCGTGCTGGTTCTGGCCTCCAGTTCCCCCCGACGCCGGGACCTGCTGGCGATGCTGGGTATTCCGGTGCTGGCCCAGTCGCCGGACGTGCTGGAACGGCGCCTCCCCCGCGAGGAACCGGAGGCGTATGCCCGGCGTCTCGCGCGCGAGAAGGCCCGTGCCGTGCCGGGGCATCTGGTTCTCAGCGCCGATACCATCGTGGTGCTCGACGGAGAGGTCCTGGAGAAGCCGGCCGACGCCGCGGAGGCGGTGGCGATGCTGCGGCGGCTCCGGGGCCGGCGCCACGAGGTGATCACCGCCGTGGCCCTGCAGGCCGGGGGAACCCTGCGCGAGGCCATGGATCGCACGACGGTGACCTTTCGGACGGTGTCGGATGCGTGGATCGACGCCTACGTCGGCACCGGGGAGCCGATGGACAAGGCGGGGGCCTACGGGATCCAGGGGTACGGGGCCGGGCTGGTGGAGGGGATCGAAGGGGACTTCTTCAGCGTGATGGGACTCCCGCTGCGCCTGGTGATCGACCTCCTGGGGGAAGCGGGATGCCCCTACTTTCCGCCCTCCTCCGACTCCGAATCGGCGGGAATAACACGATAGACTGCCACCGGGTCATCCCGGCCCCGGATCACCACGGATTCCCGGGTGACGCCACCGAGAAGGGGGCTGCCGGCGGGGAGGTCCCCGGCCACGGTGGCCTCCAGCAGGATCTGGCCCGGGCCCGCCGCGGTGGCGAGGCGGCTCGCCAGGTTGACCGCCTCCCCGATGACGGTGTAGTCCAGGCGTCGTGGTCCGCCCAGGGTGCCGGCGAAGACACGCCCCCGGGCGAGACCGGCTCCGAGACGCAGCTCCGGATCGCCGCGGTCCCGCCACCGGGCGTTGAGCCCGGGGAGGGCCCGGAACATGGCCGTGGCCGCCGCCAGCGCACGGGCCGAGGCATCCTCCCGGGGGATCGGCGCTCCCCAGACCGCGAGGACCCCGTCTCCCAGAAAACGATCCAGTGTTCCATCCTCCGCGAAGATGATGTCGGTCATGTCGGTGTAATATTCCGTGAGAACCCGGGCGATTCGCTCGGGAGGGTGCGTGGCCGCGATCGCCGAGAACCCGCGGATGTCTGTGAAGAGCACTGTGACGGCGCATTGCATGCCCAAGGTCTGATCGGGGCTCTCGGTGATGGCCCGGGCCACCGCCGGGGCGAAGAACCGTGCCAACTGTGCGCCGCGGATCTGCTCCTCGCGGTGAAGCGTGGCGTAGCGGAGCCGGGCCAGGGTGACGGCCGCGATGCCGCCCAGAGCAAAGAGCGCCCTCGCCTCGGAGGGGGTGATACCGGCGGTCGATCCCTGGTCGGCGTACAGCACCCCCAGCACGGTGTCGTCCTCGGTGCGGAGGGGGCAGCAGACGGCGGCGTGGACCCGTTGGAGCGCCACCGACGGGCTCGCCAGTCCCGGCACTCCCTCGATCCGGTCCACGACGAGGGCGCTCCGGGCCGCCAACGCCCGGTGCAGGATGGCGCGGGGAGGGTGAAAACCGGGAATGGGCCCCTGCCGGATCCGGGCCCGGGCCGGGACGAGGGTGTCCACGCTGGGGCCCAGGAGAATGACGGCCCGGTCCACCCCGGTCGCCTCGAACGCCAGGTGGAGCACATCGTCCAGGAGTCCCTCCTGGTCCCCCTTTCCCGACAGCCGCCGTGTGATGTCCAGCAAACGGTCCAGCAGGGCCTGTTCGGTCAGGTCCCCCGGAATCTCCCGCACCAGGGTATCGGGAAGGTCGAGGCTTTCCAGCTCCCGTGCGGGCGGGGACACGGCCGGGAGCTGGCGGACCCGGAGGGAGACGCGTCCCACGGTCAGGCGATCCCCGTCCCGGCAGCGGGCACGGGTCACGCTGACGCCGTTGTGCTCCAATCCATTGGCGCTCTCCAGGTCGGTGACGAGCAGCGCGTCTCCCTCCCCCTCGACCTGAAGCTGGGCGTGGTGACGGGAGACGGTGGGATCATCGATCACGAAATCGCAGGTGAGTGACCGGCCCACGGACCCGGACTCGCCGGGCCCGAGGACGCAGCGCACGGGCGACGTGACCCCTTCGAGGAGAAACCCCCCGGGCGTATCCGGCCCCGTCATCGGGGCGCCGCCACCACGTAGCGTCCCGGACCGGGCAGGGGTGCCCGCAGAAGGTCGGATCCGGGACGCGTCGAGGGAAGGAGGTTGACCGGGCCCGTGCCCGGAGCCGAGTGACCGATGCGCAAGGCCCGCTCGTAGGCCAGGAGACTCCCGTACTGGTCCACAGCTCCCGCGGGGGCGAGGAAGTGCTGCGGGTAGGCAAAGGTGATCGTCGCCGACGAATCGGCGAGGGTCCCCCGGGTCATCAGTATCTCCGCTCCGGTGAGCCCGGGCAGGGGGCGAAACACCAGGGTGACGGGACCGTGGTCGAGAGCGGATGCGGGAATGTCGAGGATGGCGAACGGCGTGTTGTCAGGCGCCCCATGGCGGATCAGCACCCGGCGGTCCTGCCCGGGGGCCAGCTCGAATGTCGTATCGTCGGCGGGCGCTCCGATCGATTCGAGGACGTAGAGACGGTCGGCGGGGAGAGAGAGCACCGGGTCGGGGGTCAGGCCCGCTCCCCCGCGGCCGCAGGCCGCAGCCAGGATCGCGCTTGTCCAGAAGGTTCGCCACCGGAATATTGCCATGGTGATGTCCAGGTGGATGGTCTGGTGTTTCCTGGGCCTCGTGGCCCGAACGGGGCAAGCCCAGGAGTGGGGCACCCCGGCGGTTCGCCTTCTGGTGTCTCGCGCGGTGGCCCACCGAGCGGAAATCGACAGTGCCGGGGCCCGTCCCTGGTTCGGCCGGGCTCACGGCGGGGTCACCCTCCTGCGGGAACTGGGTCCCCGGGGGGATGCCACTCCGCGGGTCTCCCAGCTCGACGAACTCCGGGTCGAAGTGTATTGGCGGTCGCCGGGGAAGAGCAAGCAGCGGATCGTGGCCTGGCGCGACACCGTGGCCTTCCCGACCGGAATTGCCTATCACCGGGACCATCTTGCCCTCATTCTCGACGAGTTCGGCGAGGCGATCCGGCTCGGCGACGGGGAGGAGGTCCGCGACGTTCCCCACCCGCTCGGGGCCCGGGCCCCGCACTTCTATGAGTATGCGGGGGGGGACACGGTGCGCGTCGTCACCACCATCGATACCCTCGTTCTGATTGCCGTGCATGTCCGGCCACGGGACGCCGGCGCCCCGGGTGTCATCGGGACCCTCTTCCTCGAACGGGGGCGCGCCGCCCTGGTCCGGTTCCGCTTCACCTTCACCCCGGCGTCGTACCGGGACCCGACGGTCGAAGCGATCACGATCCTTCTGGAAAATGCCCGGGTGGACGATCGGTGGCTTCCCTGGCGCCAGGAACTCGAGGTCCGGCGGCGACCTCCCGGGATTGCTCTCCCGATCCGTACCGCCATTCGCACCGCGTGGCAGATGGAAGACGTGGTGCTCGATGCGTCCGAGCCGCCGGGTTTCCGCGAGGGCCCGGCCATTGGCGGACTGCGTCGCCCCGACCGGACCGCCGTATGGGACAGGTCCCTGGAAGAGGCGCTCGGCGCCCTGGATCCGCTCGATCTCCGGGAGTTGAGGGCCGTGCATCGGGAGGCCGGCCACCTGGCCGATCGGGAGTTGGAGGGCACCGTCCGGCGAGTCCGCCCGGCGCTCGGGGGCGTGAGTGATCTCATCCGGTTCACCCGGGTCGAAGGAGTGGCGTTGGGGGGAGGAGGGGAATGGAGACTGGGTTCGGGCGCGACGGCCCGGGGGCACCTGCGAGTGGGCCTGGAGGGTGGCGGCCTCCAGGCTCGCGTGGCGGCGGAGCTGGGCGGCGGGACGGCAGAGATCACGATCTGGGGGGCCCGGGAAGTGCGCGATCTGGAGGATCGTGCCGTGGTGAGCGGGCTCACCCGGTCACTGGTCGCTCAGGGGGGCCTGGATCTTGGTGACTGGGTCCGGGAACGATCGGCCGGGATTCTCCTGAACTGGAAGCCGGGTCGCTCTCTCGGGGGACAGGTGGGTCTCAGCATGGAGAACAGGACGTCGCTGACAACGGTGGCGGGTCCCCTGGTTGGACGGTTTCGCGCCAATCCCCCTCTCGGGTCGGGAACGGTTGGGGTGGTCCGAACCGCCTGGAGCGGTGGGGATCTCCGACCGGCAACCTGGCGCCTGGAGGGAGAAGCAGGTGCGGGATCCCACGACTACCTCAGGATCCGGATTGAACTCGATGTGCATCGGGGGCCGGTTTTCCTGGCGGGCCGGGCCGGGTGGGGGAGCCGGGATCTACCGGTGGCACGGAGTCTGGTCCTCGGGGGGTGGGGGACGTTGGAAGGAGAGGGGTTCCGGCGCTTTGGGGGGCGTCGCACGGCGTTGGTCGAATTTCGGTACGACCTCCACATCCCGGGGCCTCCCCTTCCCCTGGTGCACGGGAGTTATTCTCCCGCGATCCGGATCTCGCCCTTTGCGGCGGCCGGGTGGGCCGGGGGGGAGCTGAACGGTGTGCCGTGGGGTGCCAGCGACGGCGTCCGTCCCGTCGTCGGGTTATCATTCGGTCTGGTCGGAGACTTGCTCAGTGTGAGGATGGGGTGGGCGGTTCGGGCGGGGCGATTGGGTGCCAGCGTGGACCTTGATCGAGCACTCTGGCCGGTGTTGTGAAGGATCCTCACACGGGAATATCCAGGTCAGGGCCGTCCCACCGGTGCTCAATCCATCGGGTGTGAGGGTATCTTTGTTGGTGTTCTACCAGCGCAAAGGGAGCAACGCTGCGGATGGCTGAATTTCAGGACGAGTGGCTGGTTCCCACCCTGGCTCCCTTGCTGGAGCCGGGGGAAGTGGATCGGCTGCGCATGGATCAGGAGCGCCCCGACTCGGTGTGGGAGACGGTCACGCAGCGTCGCCGGCTGACCGACGACCAGATTCTGGAGGCGGTGGCTGCCCGGTTCCGGCTGCAGCTCGCCAACGTGCGCGAGGCGGATCGGGCCGCGGTGCAATCGGTCCCCGAGAACCTGGCCCGCCGGTACCAGGCGCTTCCCCTCCGGATCACCGACTCCTTCATCGAAGTGGCGACCTCGAATCCGTTCGATATGGACGCCGACAAGATGCTGTCGTTTGCCACCGGTCTCGAAGTCCGGATGCTTCTGGCCTCTCCCGCGAAGATCCGGGAACAGCTCGACGAGGTGTACCGGCCCGAAGACGTCGTGGCCAAGCTGCTCGGCGGGATGGTCGACGAAGCCGAGGTGTCTCAGATCACGGAGACGACCGAGGATGAGGTCTCCTTCGCCGCGGCGGAGGCGGCCAAGCGTCCGATCATCAAGCTGGTGGACACCCTCCTGGCGGACGGGATCGCCAGCCGGGCGAGTGACATCCACATCGAGCCCGTCGAGGGCGGTCTGGTGGTGCGTTACCGGATCGACGGTGTGCTGCGGCAGGTCATGAGAATCCCCCGGTCCGCGGGGATTCCGCTGGTGTCGAGGATCAAGATCGTCTCGGGGATGGACATCTCCGACCGTCTTCGGCCTCAGGACGGCCGGACCCGGATGCTCGTCAACAAGGACCAGGTGGACCTGCGGGTCTCCACGCTCCCGGCGACGCACGGGGAGAAGATCGTCATCCGGGTCCTCAATACGAAGTCGACGGTTCTGAGCCTCGATGCCCTGGGCCTCATGGCCTCGGAGCGGGAGGCGCTGGAGGGGCTCCTCCGGAACAAGGAAGGGATCATTCTGGTGACCGGTCCCACGGGATCGGGGAAGACCACCACGCTGTACGCCACCCTGCGGGCCATTCAGAGTGAGGGTGTCAACATCGTCACCGTCGAGGACCCGGTCGAGTACCGGCTCGGCGCGAACATCGTGCAGGTGCAGACCAACGAGCGCGCCGGATTGACCTTCGCCACGGCCCTGCGATCCATTCTCCGCCAGGATCCGGACGTGGTGCTCGTGGGCGAGATCCGGGACGGCGAGACCGCGCAAATCGCGATTCAGGCGTCGCTCACCGGCCACCTGGTCCTGTCCACCCTGCACACGAACGACGCCCCCAACAGTGTCACCCGTCTCACCGACATGGGGATGGAGGGGTACAAGATCGCCTCCGCCCTTCGCGGCGTGGTGGCTCAGCGCCTGGTGCGGCGACTCTGTCCGGTGTGTCGTGAGGTGACCACCGATCCCCCGCCGGCACGGGTGGCGGAATGGATCCCCGACGGGGCCACACTCTATCGGGCGGTGGGCTGTCCCGAGTGCACCCAGACCGGGTATCGAGGCCGGCTCGGGGTGGTGGAAATTCTCACCATGAGTCCCGAACTGGAACGGCTCATCGGGAGTGGGGCCACCGCCGACACCATCGCGCAGGCCGCCCGGGTGAACGGCATGCGGTCCCTGTTCGAGAGCGCCATCGACCGGGCCCTGCTGGGCCTGACCTCGATCGACGAAGTGATGCGGGTCACCGACCCTCCCCGCAAGGCCTTCGCCTCGGTGCCGGTTCCCCAGGCCGCTCCCGAACCGCCCGTGGCCTCCGTCGCCCCTCCGCCGCCCGGCGGAGCTCCGACCTTCCCGGGGGTGCGCCAGGATTCCGAGGCCGTCCTCCCTGATTTCGACCTGGTGGATGAGATGGCGTCGGAACCCGGAGACGGCTCGTCGAAAAGCACCAAGGCCCGGTTGCTCCTGGTGGATGACGAAGAACACCTCCGGCGGGCGATGCGGGATCTGATGGAGCGGGCGGGCTATCAGGTTCTGGAAGCGGCGGACGGCGTCGAGGCGCTCGACATGGTCGACCGGCACGCCCCCGATGTGATCATCCTCGACCTGAACCTGCCGGGGATCGACGGCTACGAGGTGCTGGCCCAGATCCGTTCCCGTCCCGCCATGCGGGGGGTGCCGGTGGTTGTTCTGACGGCCAAGGGTGACGAGGACAACGAGGTCCGGGTCCTGGAACTCGGGGCGGCGGACTTCCTCACCAAGCCGTTCCGGGCCCGGGCCCTGGCGGCGCGGATCGACGCGCTGCTCGATGGCCGTCGCCCCGCGTGACATGACCTCCCCTCCGTCCCGGCTCCCCGGAGCCGATGCTGTCCTCGCGCTGGTCACGCCCGAGGTGCGGAGTCTCCAGGGCTACACGCTGAACGCACCCGACGCGCCCATCAAGCTGAATCAGAACGAGAGCCCCTTTGACCTGCCGGACCCGTGGAAGCGCACCCTGGCCGACCGGATTGTGTCCGCCCCCTGGAACCGGTATCCCGCGTTCGTCCCCGCCGAGTTGACGGCCCGCCTGGCCGAGAGGCACGAGTGGGTTCCCGAGGGGGTGCTGGTGGGGAATGGCTCGAACGAGCTGATCCAGGCCACCTTCGCGGTCACCCTCCGGTCCGGTGATCGGGTCGTGACCCCGAGCCCCACTTTCAGCCTGTACCGGCTGCTGGCCGGGGTGGCCGGGGCCCGGTGGCACGGGGTGTCCCTGGGAGCGGAGTTTGCCTGGGAAGCGGCACCGCTGCTCCGGGCGGCGCACGACGCGCGGGTGGTGGTGGTCTGCACGCCCAACAACCCCACCGGCACGATCTGCCCGCGCCCCCTGGTGGAACGCCTCCTGGCCGAGACCGAGGCCCTCATCCTCGTCGACGAGGCCTATCAGGAGTTTGGGGGCGACACCATGGTCCCCCTGCTCCGGGAGTCGGCCCGGGTGGTGGTCGTGCGAACATTCAGCAAGGCGTTCGGTCTGGCCGGACTCCGGTTCGGATACGCCCTGGCCCATCCCGCGCTGGCCTCCGAGATGCACAAGGCGAAGCTCCCCTACAACGTCAACCGGTTCACCCTGGATGTGGCGCTGACTCTTCTGGATCACCAGACCACCATCCACGCCCGGGTGGCGGAACTCGTGGAACGCCGGGAGCGTATTCGGGACGAGCTCCGCCGCCTTCCCGGGCTGCACGTCTACCCGGGAGAAGCCAACTTTCTGTTGATTCGGTGTGACCGGGTACCGGCCGCGACGGTGTTCGCCCGCCTCCTGGCGGAGTTCGGAATCCTGGTGCGCGATGTGAGCCAGGGCGAGGGTCTTGCGGAGTGTCTTCGGATCACGATCGGAACGGAGGAGGACATGGAACGAACCTGTGCGGCCCTCCGGGTCATCCTCCCATGACGGCGCGTGTGGGGGATCGGCGCCGGGACACCCGGGAGACCACCCTGCGCGTGCGCCTCGCACTCGACGGAACCGGCCAGTGCGCGTGTGGCACGGGGATCGGGTTCTTCGATCACATGCTCGAGGCGTTTGCCCGGCACGGACTCTTCGACCTCACCGTCGAAGGGGCCGGTGACCTCCACGTGGACGGACACCACACCGTGGAGGACACCGGGATCGTCCTCGGACAGGCTCTCGCCGAGGCGCTGGGAGATCGGGCCGGCATCCGGCGGTACGGCGAAGCCACCGTTCCCCTCGACGATGCGCTGGTGCGCGCCGTCGTTGACGTCTCCGGTCGGCCCTACCTGGCCTACCAGATCGAGATTCCCAAGTGGCAGATGCTCGGGGACTACGATGTGTTCCTCACGCCCGAGTTCTTCCGCGCCCTGGTGACCCACGCCGGTCTCACGGTGCATCTCGATCTGCTCCGAGGGGACAATCCGCACCACATCGTGGAAGCGACCGTCAAGGCCTTTGCGCGAGCTCTCGACCACGCCACGAGTCGTGATCCGCGTGTCGTGGGCATTCCCTCCACGAAGGGTGTCCTGTGATCGCCGTGGTGGATTACGGCGTGAACAACCTCCGCTCCGTGGTGCGCGCCCTGGAGGCGGCCGGCGCGGAAGGGACCCTGACCAGTGACCCCGCGACCGTGGCCCGGGCCGATCGCGTCGTGGTGCCCGGAGTGGGGCATTTCGACTCCGCCATGCGTACCCTCACCCGGACCGGGCTCGGCGACGCGATCCGCTCCGTCGCCGAAGTCGGCCGCCCCGTGCTCGGCATCTGTCTGGGCCTCCAGGTCTGCTGCGCCAGCAGTGAAGAGGCCCCGGGCCTTCCGGGGTTGGGCCTGCTGCCGGGCCGAGTGATCCGATTCCGGACCACCCTGCCCGTCCCCCACGTCGGGTGGGCGGAGGTAACCGGGACCCCCGCCGCGGGTGCCCATCCCGTGGTCGGGGCTCTGCTGCGGGACGGGCCTCAGTTCTACTACCACGTTCACAGCTACCACCCCGCGGATGTTCCGGAACCCTCCGTGCTCGCCGTCGCGGAGTACGAGGATCCGTTTCCGACGATCATCGGATCGGAGAACGTTCTCGGCGCCCAGTTCCATCCCGAGAAGTCGCAGCAGGCGGGCGTGGAGCTGCTGCGCGCCTTCACACGGTGGGCGCCGTGACCTCCCTGCGCATCGTGTATGTGGATGTCTACGTCGTGCGCCGCGGCAGGGGGGGGGATGACCTCGAATGCCTCGTGCTCCGCCGGGCGCCGACGGGCCGATGCCCCGGGGCCTGGGAGTCGGTGCATGGACATGTGGAGCCGGGGGAGAACCCGGTGGACACCGCACGGAGGGAACTGCGGGAGGAGACCGGACTCGAGCCGATGGCGTGGTACAACCTGAGCCGGTGTGAATCGTTCTTTCTGCACCGGGACAACGCCGTGGCGATCATCCCCGCCTTCGCCGCGATGGTGGCCCCGGGGAGCGAGGTCTCTCTCGGGGCGGAGCACGATGATCATGTCTGGCTGGCTCCGGGAGAGGCGCGGGCCCGGTTCAGCTGGCCCCGCGAACGACGGGCCCTCGACGACCTTCTTGTCCTGCTGCAAGGGGGCGATGCCGGGCCCCTCGAAGACGTGCTTCGCCTGTGCTAGCCCGGCGGATCATTCCCTGTCTCGATGTGGCCGGAGGACGGGTGGTCAAGGGTGTGCACTTCACATCACTCCGCGACGCCGGTGACCCCGTGACCCAGGCGACGCGCTACGACCGGGACGGGGCGGACGAACTCGTCCTGCTGGATATCTCCGCCACCGATGAGGACCGGGCCACGACCCTCGATGTCGTCTCGCGCGTGGCCGACTCGATCTTCATTCCCTTCACGGTGGGCGGAGGGATCCGCTCCGAGAAGGATGCGGCCCGGACACTCCGCGCCGGAGCGGACAAGATCGCGGTCAACAGCGCCGCCGTGCGGGACCCGGATCTCGTCACCCGGCTGTCACGTGCCTTCGGGAGTCAGTGCATCGTCGTCGCGGTGGACGTTCGATGGAATGGCGAGGTCTACCAGGTGATGGTTCGCGGCGGGAAGGAGCCGACCCACCGCGACGGCCTCGACTGGATTCGGGAGGCCGAGGCCCGGGGCGCTGGCGAGATCCTGTTGACGTCGATGGACCGGGACGGAACGGGGCGGGGGTATGATCTCGAACTGCTCGCGCGTGCCGCTCAGACGGTGCGCATCCCGGTGGTGGCGTCCGGAGGGGCGGGAACCCTCGAGCATCTCGCCGAAGCGTTGACGGCCGGGGCCCACGCCGTTCTGGCGGCGACCATCTTCCACGACCAGGGTAGCTCCCTGCCCGAGGCCCGTGCGCACCTCCGCGAGAGGGGATTCCCGGTTCGACCCTGAGCGAGAGCGCCCATCCAGGGTCGGAGTATATTCTCCGAAGCCCCATTCCCACTCTCCGGGGAGTTATCCTGGCCATGTCCCTGATCCGGTTGGTGTCGGTCTGTCTGTTCGTGGTGGGGACACCCGCCTGCCGCGGCTCCGAGAGCACCCCTCCCGCTCTCGGGGGGGACACCGTCGCCGTCACCTCTCCCGACCCGGGGGCGGGGTCCGGGCTCGGTGAGCAGGATTCGTCCACGCAACGCCCGCCTTCCGACACCACGTCCACGCCCCCCGACACTCTGACCGCGTCATCCGACACGGTGGTGGTACCTCGCAGCACCCTGGACAGTCTCCGTCAGGAGATCAGTCGCCTGGGGACGACGGTCGTGCTGTTGTCCGAGTCTGTCGCGGCCCGTGCACAGCAGGCACTCGCCGAAGTTGCGGCGGACACCGGCACCGGGGCGCCCAGTGCATCCGAAGCGATTGCCGGGGTACGCCGTTACGGGATGAGAACCATCTGGGCCGTGGTGGTCCTCGGGCTGGCCTGGATCCTGATCCGTCTCCTCAGCTGGTTGCTGACCGGGCTCGCGGAACGGAGCGCCAAGCGCCGCCTGTACTACATGCGGTTCCTGCCGGTGGCCCGGCTCGTGATCTACACCTTCGCCACCTGGCTGATCGTGGCCGTGGTGTACGACCTGGATCAGAGCGGACTCCTGGCGGTGGGGGCCGCCGTGGGAGTGGGTGTCGGTTTCGCCTCCCAGGGGGTACTGAAGGATTTCCTGGGGGGGCTCATCATCATCTTTGACCAGCCGTTCCAGGTCGGGGACAAGGTCCGTGTCGGAGAAACCTACGGTGAGGTGATGAGCATCGGTCTGCGGGCCACCCGGCTCCAGACCCCGGATGACAGCCTGGTCTCCGTGCCGAATGGCGCCGTGGTCGAGGCACATGTGGCCAATGCCAACACCGGGGCGCTCGACTGTCAGGTGGTGGTGGACCTGTACCTGCCGGGGTGGGTCGATCCCCGGGAGGCGCGCGAGATCGCCCACAGTGCGGCCGCCATGTCGAAGTACACTCACCTCGACAAGCCCATCGTGGTGCTGGTCAAGGATGAGTTTCGGGAGGTGTTCCTCACGGTGATTCGCGTCAAGGCCTACGTGATCGACACCCGGCATGAGTTCGTCTTCGCCAGCGACGTCACCGAAACCGCCAAGATGGAATACCTGCGCCGCGGGATGATTCCCGTGGGATTTCCTGTCCGCCTGGTGACACCATCCCCGGCGAACCCTCCGGTGAGCCCATGACAACGGACTCCGAGACCACGCTCCTGTCGGACGACGAGGTCGGCGCACTCGGAGATGCCCTCCTCGACCGGGCCGACCGGGAAACGGCGGAGTGGGAGGCGATGCTGGAGACCCGGGTCATTCAGGCCCTGGCCACGGCCGCACGATCGGCCACCATGGCTCATGAGACGGCGAGCCGGATCCTCCTCGAGTCCGGCCCGATGACCTGGCGTGGCGTCGTGGCCTATCGTGACGCGGTGATCGACGGGACCCTGGACCCGCTGCGTGAGGTCATGGAGCACACTCGGCCGGCCGACCGGATCCGGACCTCCCTGCGGGACCTCCGTCGGTCGCTCCGGGAAGCGGCCTCCGTGCACTCCGCGGTTCTGGCGGCCTGTGATCCCCCGGAGTTTTACGACCCGCTCCCCGATGACCCCCCGAGAGTACGGTGGCTCAAGCGGGGAGTCCGGATCCGCCGTCGGCTGGGCACCATGGCCAACGCCCTGCGAGGCCTGTGGGGGCGGACGCCGGAGGGTGAGTGCCAGCGGGATGTCGACATCCGAGGCTACTGGCACGCGCATGTCGACGAGCGGCTCGGCGCCCGGCACTTTTTGCGTCACGAAGAGATGCAGGTGCTGTGGGGACGGCCCTGGGTTCAGATGGTGCGTGCGGCCACCACCCTGATGGAGGCGGTTCTCCTCCTCGACCAGGCCCACGACACGCCTGGCCTCCATCTTCCCGAGGGCACTCCCGGGGCGGAGGAGGACCGGGTGATTCCCGACATGGAGTCGGCGGAGACACGGGAGGCGATCGCGCAGTTCCATCGGACCCTGCAAGATCTGGCTGCCGTGGCGCCCCCGCCGGCCCTGTCCACCACGGACGCCGCGGAGATCTTCCGTCGGTCGCTGCTCCTGGCCGGTACACCCCTCCTTCCTCGCGCCTGGCGTCCCGGTGACCGGCCCCCTGTCTGGGGCGACCGCCTGGAGATCCGGGGTCGGGAATGGGATCAGTGGGCCACCCGCGGGGAGAGGGAACTCCGGGCCCTGATGGCCCGAGTGCGCTTTCGGCGTGAAATCACTGAACTCGAGAACCAGTTGCTCACCCGGCTGCGGGGCCAGACCCTCCAACCCCTGGCGGAGGTGGTGGATCGGCTGGCAGACGAACTCCGGAACGTGCGGAGCCGATTGTCCGAACCAGACCCGGAGGCGGAGGGAGTACTGAAACAGGCACTCGCGCAGGCAGCGGCTCAGGCGGAGGAAACCGAACGGCTGATTGATCTGGCCGGTGTCAGCCGGGCGGAAAAGGCCCTCGATCATCTGGGGTCTCGCGAAGCTCGGCAGATCGAGGCGCTGATCGCCCAGCTCCCTGACGAAGTCCTTCCCACGACCCTCGCGGCGGGATCCGGGGACATCGATCCCGCGGCGCTGCCGGTGCCCTGGAGCCCCCGGGATGCCGCCCGCGAAGCCTTCCAGCCCCCCCTCCCGGTGGTATTGGGTCGTGCCGTTCCCCGGTACCGGGAGCGGGTCATCAAGGCCTGGGCGATGGTCCACCAGGTGCCTCACATCGTCGAGTATGCGCTGGATGCGGCTCGGGAGGCTCTCCGGGAGGGTCCCGACGACTCCCCCGGTGAAGGAGAGGAAGGCCCCTCGACCCGTGCCCTCACGGTGGCCTGCGACGGCCTGGCCCGAGCCACCGACACCATGACCCGCGCGGTGGAGGGTCTGCAGCCGGCTTGGGGGGATCTCGCCCGGTCTGTCTGGGAGGCCCTCCATGAGGATTGGACCGACTTCCAGCGACGCGTGAACCGGGCCGCGGCCAACCAACGATCCTGGCAGGGCCTCGGGGCGTCAGCCGTGCGGGCCATTCAGCGTCGATGGTACCTCGGGCGGCATGCCGCTCGGCATGCATGGGACGATCTGCAGCCACGGATGGTGGCGGTCGTCGCCCGAGTCCGCCAGTTGCTCTCGCGGGGACAGGCGGCGGTCGGTGTGGCCCGGCCCACCGAGGCGCAATGGCTGTCCACCGTCGATTCGCTGGAGGAGGTGGCCGCACACCGGGCCACCTTCCCCATGGTGTACCGCCGCCTCTTCGGGGAGGGCCCCCTCGAACGACGGCAACTTCTCGCCGGGAGGGATGCGCCGCTGGAACTGGTCGGAGATCACATCAGCCGGTGGGGCCGGGGTCACCCCGCCGGATCTGTCCTCGTCGAGGCGCTTCCCGGCGGGGGACGAACCAGCTTCCTCTCGGTTGTGTCCGAGGAGATCGAGAGTGTCCCCGTCCGGTGGATGACCCTGTCCACGCGGATGTCCTCGGAGGCGGTCCTCGCGGAAGCTCTCGGCGCGGTCCTCGGTCACTCGGGTGCCTCCACGCTCGCGGATCTTGAAAGGGCTCTTCTCTCGGACGAACCGCGAAGTGGTGGCGTCGTGATCGTGGACGATATCGAGTACCTTTTTCTCCACGTGCCGGAGGGGGCATGGCTGATGGAGGCGTTCCTGGGGTTCTGTACCCGTTCCGACAGCAGGGTGCACTGGATCCTGTCGATCAATGGTGTGGCGGGGCCGGTGGTGCGTGCCGAACTCGCCGAGGCGTTGCGTGCGTTTCGCCACATTCACCTCGATCCCCTGGGCCGGAGAGAATTGGAACAAGCCCTCCTGACACGCCATGAATGGAGCGGACTCGCGCTTCAGGTGCTTCCTCCCGACCTCCCGGGGTTCCTTCTGCGGCAGAGACTGGCCCGGGTGCGAACGGCGGAGGCCCGTGATCGTCTTCTGCGCTCGCTCTACATCGATCGGATGGCCCGGGCCACCGAAGGGGACATCGGGCAGGCCCTTCTGTATTGGCTCCGCTCCGCCAGGTTTGAGGAAGGAGGCGGAGAGGGGCAGCCGGGGGGCCGAGTGACGCTCCGGCCGATCGACCGGCTCGACTATCGCTTTCTCGACTCCCTCCCCCTGGTGAGTACGATGACCCTCCGGGCGCTGCTCATGCACGCGACGCTGACGGTGGCCGAGCACGCGGCCATCTTCCGCCTCAGCGAGGAGCGAGCCCGGCAGGCACTGGAACATCTTCTGGCCTTGCGCCTGCTGGAGCCCCACCTGGCCGAGGATGCAACCGACACTCTCCGTGCCGAGGCCGGGGTCCGCGTGGTCCCGGGAGTGGCCTATCGGGTTCGCTCCGTGATGCGTCACGTCGTTCTGGATCGGATTCAGGCGGCAAACCTCCTGCCGCGGGGAATGGCATGAGGTTTCCTGATGCTTGATGGGTTGCCCCCCTGGCTGACCAATCCGCTGAGCCTGCGACTGCTGCGCATCCTGATCGGCCTGGTTGTCATCTACGCCGCCGTGTGGGTGGTCACTCGCCGCCTGACCCCGCGAATCCAGGACGTGGACGGACGATATCGAACCAGAAAGCTCGTGATCCTTCTTGGGTATACGGTGGCAGCCATCTACATCGCCGAGGGGCTCAGTGATCGATTGGGAGGACTGACCGTCGCATTTGGGGTGGCCGGGGCTGGTGTGGCCTTTGCCCTGCAAGAGGTGATTGCGAGTGTGGCGGGGTGGGTGGCCGTGCTGGCGGGTGGTTTCTTCCGCGTGGGGGATCGCGTCCGGCTCGGGGGCATCCGGGGGGACGTCATCGACATTGGAATCCTTCGCACCACGCTCATGGAGTGCGGGGATTGGGTCGATGGCGATCTGTACAACGGGCGGATCGTGCGGGTCGCCAACAGCTTCGTGTTCAAGGAGCCTGTCTTCAACTACAGCGCGGATTTTCCCTTTCTCTGGGACGAGATTGTTCTGCCCATCAGCTATCGTTCGGATCGTGTGCTTGCCAGGAGTATCCTGGAGGAGACGGCGAGTGCGGTGACGGGGGCCTATGCTGAGTCGGCTGCGGGCGCCTGGGCCGAGTTGGTCATGCGGTATCGGATTGAACCGGCGCGGCTGATCCCCTTCGTGACTCTGGTGGCCACCGACAATTGGTTGTCCTACACGATCCGGTACCCCGTCGACTACCGCAGTCGCCGCGGGACTAAGGATCAGTTGTACGAGGCCGTGCTGAACGCGATCGATAACACGGCGGGTCGGGTGCAGCTCGGGTCCACGACGGTCGAACTCGTCGGGGTTCCTCCGGTCACCGGACATCAGGCGGACTCGCATGCCAGGAAGGGATAGCGCCCCCGCGTCGGGGGGAAATCCGGTCCATCCCGATCCAGGGGGATGGCTCTCCACCCTGGGGGGCGTCGACATCTACCTCCTCGACCAGCTGCTGCGGGGGCGGATCACGCCGGGCATGAGCCTGCTCGACGCGGGGATGGGCACGGGGCGCAACCTGGAATACTTCCTGAGAGCGGGATACGTCGCCTGGGGCGTGGACACATCGGAGGAATCCGTGCGGGTGGTTCGGGCCCTGGCGGCAAGGCACGCGCCATCCCTGTCCCCCGACAACTTCCAACTCGCCTCCATCGAGGCAATCCCGTTTCCAGCTGACAGGTTCGACGTCGTGATCGCGAACGCGCTCCTGCACTTCTCCCCGGACGAGGACGCCTTCCACCGCGCGGTCCGGGAGCTCTGGCGGGTCCTGCGGCCGGGAGGGATGCTGTTCTGCCGACTGGCTTCGACGATCGGGATGCAGGACCAGCTCGATCCGCTGGGAGGTCGCTGGTTTCGCCTCCCGGATGGATCCACTCGCTTTCTGGTCGACGCACCCTTCCTGCACGACACGACTGCCGCTCTCGGGGGGTGTCTCCTCGACCCCCTCAAGACCACTCTCGTCGACCAGCTGCGGAGCATGACCACTTGGGTCGTGCGCAAGGAGGGTTCCGAGGGGAGGGCGTCCTCCGTTCCTGCTCAGTACTCCGAGTCGTAGGTCAGGAACTTGAATCGGCCCTCGTGCTCGAGGATCGGACCAAAGAGGCGCTGGTCCGGCGCCGTGGAATCCCCTTCTCGTTGAACCAGGCAGGGGGACCAGACCCGGATGGGGCCGCGGGGCATCGGGGCTTCCTCGCACCGGAGTCCGCGGAGAGGGAAGGGGTGACCCCCATGGCGCTGCATCACTCTCGTGGAACCCCGACTCGACGAGTTGACCATGCGGAACCAGACCAGAGAGGGACTCTGCCGATAGGGGGGTGAGGTGTAGACGGAGTTCGGATAATAGAGACCGATGAATTCGCCCGGAGTGACGTGCAGCCGGCCCAGGGCCGCCGAGTCCCGCGTTTCAATGGCGGCCACCCACTGCTCCACGAGCTCCTCTCGGCTGGGGGCTCCATTGGACAAGTGAAGAAGAGGGGGCGAGGTGTTGGTGAACCGCCGAATCTCCTCCTCGAGAGGAAGGATGCTGTCCACGATCCGAGTGGTCGTGGGGGTGGCTTCGGCTGCCAGTGCCTCCTCCTCCAGCCTCGCCTGCGGAGCCGAGTGGCAGCCCGCCATCAGAAACAGGGCCCACAGGGCAGCTCGTGCATGCCGCAGGTCCGGGACCCCGACGGTACTGCCGGTGCCCCCCGAGGGAGACACCGGCAGCACGGATGAGGGAACGGAAAGTCTCAATTGACCGCGAAGTTGGTCCATCCCGACCACCACTTCGGCAGGCCCGGACCCGCGGCGCCCCGGTAGGCCGTCGGCTGAACGAACGTCCCGGCCTTGGTGGCGAGGGGACCCGTGAAGATGGAGAGACCGCCGGTCGTGAGGGGGCTCCCCGCGGACGGACTCCAGTCGAGGTCGGCCGGTCCCGCCGGTTCCGAGCCGGGCAAGGCGGTGAACAGCGTTCCCGCCGGGGTCGCCAGAAGGTCCTGAATGCTGTTGGTGCCGGTGTTCACCGTGCCCTGCACCGTCGTACCCGTCTGGGGCTGGAAGATAACCGGGGATTCGGCCACGGCCACGTTCGACACCCGAAGCTCGCCCGAGGTGATGCGATCCAGTGTGCTCTGATCCCGGAGACTGATCCCGGCCCGGCTCCAGCGGGCGGTGACCCCGTTGATGTAGACTCCTGCCGTCCCGCGGCGGAGCATCATGCCGATCCCGCCCGAGGAACTGGTGACCGTGCTCGGAGGACCGACCAGGGTGAAGTTCGCCACCAGGGGAGCGTTCAGTGGGAGTGAGTTCTGGCCATTGGTGCAGTTCGCCCCGGCGCACCCGTCGTTCTCAAATCCTTGGGGATCGCCGGAGATGTTCCCCGCCGTGGGCCGGGGCACTACCGTGCGGCTCTGATACGCGATCAGGAACTGGAGACGGCCCACGTACCCCTCGGACATGTCGAAGTGGTCATCACCGGAGTTGTAACTCACCAGGTTCTTCCCGTCGACCGCGCCACCGAACCACTCAAATGAATCATCCAGACCGTTCAGAGACTGAAGATTCTCCAGTACCGTACCTGATCCGACCGCGGCGAAGGTGAAGGTGTTGAGCTCGGCGTCCGGCGCGGGTCCGAATCCGGCGAATTCCACCCGCACGAAGCGGAGGCTTCCGCTGTTGTCCGTGTTGTCAGTCCCTCCCGCATAGTCGATCGCAAAGTTGCTGGCATTGGTTCCCGTCCCTTCGAGAATGACCGGGGCGGCGCGATTGATGATCCCGTTCCCCACAAGGATCAATCCCCCCCAGTCTCCGGCCTGCCGCTGCCCCACCGGCTGCGAGCTCGTGAAGACGATGGGCTGAGCCGCCGTGCCGTTGGCGATGATCTTCGATCCGCGCAAGACAAACAACGAGGATCCCAGGGTGTTGAAGTCGCCCTGAATGACCGTGCCCGGCTCAATCGTGAGGGTGGCGCCGTTGGCCACGTGAATGAACCCCTTCAAGAGGTAGGTGTTGTTGGCCGTCCACGTCGTGTTGGTGGTGATGTCGGACGAGACCTCCACGACGCTCGAGCCCGGCTGCAGTGCCTGGGTGGTGGCCTGCACCTCACCGGACGCGGCCTCTTCGGTGCCCCGCACAGCCACAACCCGGTAGCGATACAGGGTGGAGGGAGTCAGCCCCGTGTCGTTGAAGGGGCTGGCTGTGGTCGTGCCCGCCTGCGAAAAGGTGCCACCTGCGCCCTGGGCCCGCTCAACCCGGTGGGTCGTGGCGCCCGCTGAGGGAGTGAACGAGACGGTGATCGCGGTGGCCGACGCCGCGGTGGCGTTCACTCCGGCGGGGGCCACGAGA
Organism: Gemmatimonadales bacterium; assembly: GCA_039794085.1. Classification (GTDB taxonomy): domain Bacteria; phylum Gemmatimonadota; class Gemmatimonadetes; order Gemmatimonadales; family GWC2-71-9; genus OFTM291. Next base: position 55,293 of record JBDIWC010000006.1, on the reverse strand, counting down.
GGAATCGCGGGGGGGGGAGGTGTCGGGTTGGTCCCCGGTCCGTCATCGTCACTGCAGGCGGCCACCAGGACCACCAGGCCGGCGGGGATCCAGCGGGTCGTGCGGAAGAGGGTCTGCAACATTGTCCCAGGGTCCTTTGAGCTGAAGTCGGTGAACGGGTGCGTCGCGGGCTTCCCGGCCTCAGGACACGTCGCCCGAGGCACCCGAAACCTCGGCACCCCGGGCGACACCCCGGCGTCGCTCCTGTCACAGCTCGGTCACGAGCCGGAGGGAACCCAGCTGAACCCCACCGAGAACTGGCGCCCGCTCCGGCTGAACTGCTTGGTTACGGACCCCTGGGTGAGCTGGGCCGAGGCATCGAGCAGGTTCTTCGCGTCGATCCGGCCGCTCAGGGCCCCCGGCATCGGGAAGCGAAGGGACACATCCACCACGTTGCGGGCTTCCTCGAACACGTTGGGAAGGGGGCTCTCTCCGACACTGAAGATGCGGCGACCCACGACGTTGTACAGAACCGATCCCGCCCACTGCGACGAGGGGGATGTCCACGTCAGGCCGGCATTGACCACGTAGGGGGCCTGACCCACCATCGCCCGGTCGTCGTTGAGCAACGCGGCCAGACCCTGGTTCCCCGCCACCGTCACCCGGCTGTTCATGAACGTCGCGTTGCCGAAGAACGACCAGGGGCGGAAGGACTCACCCAGGAGATCGAGATTCTTCCTCAGTTCGAGCTCCACCCCGAAGTTCCGGCCCGATTCCGCATTCAGGAAGCTGATGAGCCGGGTCCCGGACGTGCCGAGGAAGACCTGCTCGATGGGGTCGTCGAACCACTTGCCGAAGGCCGCGATGCTGATCACCTCCGTCGGCCGGGGATAGAACTCCCACCGGATATCGGCATTCCGGATCAGGGTCCGGACGAGATCGGGGTTGCCCAGGATGTTGTCCCCTCCCAGAACCTCCCGGAATTGAACCGGTGCCAATTCCCGGTATTCGGGGCGGGAAAGGGTCTGTGATCCCGCGAGGCGCAGCACCTGGCGGTCGTTGAGACTGATGTTCACGGCAACCCCGGGGAGCACGTCCGTGAAGGTGGGACGGGTCGTGACATTTTCGCCGACCGTCGGCTGTGTCGTCACGGACACTTCGGAACGCTCGAAACGAGCCCCGCCCACGATCTCCACCCGTTCGGAGGGGAAGAGCTGAACCATGGCATAACCGGCGAAGAGATCATCCTCGGCGGAGTAGGATCCACCCTGACTCAGCGGAGTGATACGGAACACGGAGCTTCCCGGCTGGGAAAACCGTCCGTCGAAGATCTCCTCGGGCGAGAGCTCGCGACTGGCGCGGTCCAGGGAAGCGGACAGACTGAAGACCCGGTTGTCGGCATCCCGGGTGGTCCGGCGAACGAGACCGCCCACCTTGAACGCATGGGGGCGATCGAGGGGGCCGAAAACCACCCGGTAGTCCACGGCGGCCTGAACGCTCTCCTCGGCCAATTCCGCGAAGGTCCGCACCGCCCCCTCGTTGGAGATGCTGAACCAGGCCGGGGGAAGCGGGCCGCCGAAGGGATCGGTGTCGAGCTGAAACACGAATTCGCTGCGGTCGGGCTCGTCCCGGGTCACCCGGGAGGCGGTGACCTTCCAGTCGAGTTGATGGCGCAGGCCGAATCGGTGCTCGCCACCCAGCTGGCCGGACAGCGTCGAGCGCTCGACATACCGCTGGCGCAGCACCTCGAAGCGCCCTCCGAGGTTCTCGCTTTCCCCGATTTCCCGTCGGCCCTCGCTATCCGCCGACCGGTTGTAGGTCGTGTTGAGGGAGAGGCGGGAGCCGGGGGCCACGTCCGTGCTGAGGGCCACCATGCCTCCCCAGAGGACACTCTCCCGCCCGGTGGTACCCTCGAACATGTCGACCTCGCGCTGGGTGCCCGGCGTGTCTCCCACGATGGCGTTGGCGCGAATCTGCCCGTCGTCGATATCATGCGTGCGGTTGTAGGAAAAGGAGGCGAGGTACCCGACATCCTGGCCGAACACCGGATCCTTGCCCCCCAGGGACACACCGAAGGAGGAGGCCGGCTCCCCCCGATCGCGCCGGGGAGACCAGGAGTTCCGGAAGGAACCCACCATCTGGTTGATCGCCTCCTGGGAGGGCTGGGTGCTGAAGCTTCCCGCATCGCGCACGATCGAGGGCAGGGAGCGCTGGTCCGATCCGAAGGCCAGCCATTCCCGGCCGGTTCGACGGGCTCGCGGGAGCAGCTGGCCCGTGGCGCGGCTGTTGACCCCACTGCCGGCACTCACGGAAAACCGCCGCTCCGCCGGGAAGCTCCGGGTCACGATGTTGACTTCCCCGCCACTGAAATCGCCCGACCGGTCGGGGGTGAAGGTCTTGGCCGTGGTGATCCCCTCGATCATGCTCGCGGGGTACAGATCCAGCGGCACGACCTTTCGCTCCGGCTCCATCGAGGGGAGGCGAGTCCCGTTCAAGGACGCCACCGTGTAGCGCTGTCCCATCCCGCGCACGGAGACATATCTCCCGTCCTGCACCGACACCCCGCTCACCCGTTGCATCGCGGTGGCCGCATCCCCGTCGGGACTCCGCGCGATCTCCTCCGCCGTGACGGCATTCACCACATTGACCGAGACCCGCTGTTCGTTCAAGGCGCTCGCCACGCTTCCCCGCTCGGTGGCGGCGGAAACCGTGATGTCCTCCAGCTGGACCGACTCCGCGTCCAGCGTAATGTCCTGGGTAGTAACGCCCCCTTCCCGCACCGCCACGTCGGTCACGACCTTCGGGCGATATCCCAGCATCCGAATGTGGAGGGAGACGGCTCCCGGGGAGAGGTGCAGGAGCACGTACCGGCCATCCACTCCCGTGAGAGCACGGTTGACCTCGGGGCTTGGCCCCACGACCTCGACAAGCGCCCCGGCGAGCGGGGTGCCCCGAGCCGCATCGACCACCCGACCGGCCAGGCGGCCGGTGCTCTGGGCGTGTGACGGAAGCGCGACGACGATCGAGGCGCACAGGGTGAGGAGGAGCAGGCGAACGTTTGCGGACATGGGGAGCCCTCGAGTGATCGGGGAATGTTGTTCTCCCGGTCACAGGGGGCGACCGGAGACCGCAAAGATCCCCGGACTCCGTGTCGAAGTGTCAACGCCTGTGCAACGACTGTGTCACGTACGGGTGAACCGCTTCCCGCCTCGGCTCTCAGGCATCCCGGGGAGGGACACGCTCCGTGGTGCGGGCCGAGGGGGGGGCATTGGGCTTGATCATGACCGACTTGGCGGGGACCCCGACGTTCACATGGTAGGCCCGCACGCTCTTCGTCGCCATCGCTCCCGCGCCCACCATCCCGTTCTCCCCGACCCGCACTCCGGCCAGCACGGTGGCATGGTAGGTGATCCGGACATCCGCCTCAAGGACGGTGGGGAGTGTCGTGACATCCTTCTGGTCCACGATGCTGTGGGTGTGGCTGTAGATGTTGGCATAATCCGCGATGCTCACCCGGTCGCCCAGGACGATGCCGCCCCGGTCGTCGAGCAGGACGTGGCGGTGTACCACCACGTCGTCCCCCACTTCCAGATTGTACCCGTACGAGAACTCCGTATGCTGAAAACACTTGAAGTTCCGTCCGCAGCGCTTGAAAATCCGGGGGGCCAGGGTGCGCCGGAGCCGGACTCCGAGATCGACGTTCTGCCCGCCGAGGGGACTGCGATCGAAGCTGTACCAGAGCCAGAGCAGCGGCTTGACCCGCCGGAATCTGTCGAGGTCCACATCCGCGTAGTATTCCGGCTCCAGGGTGACGTGGCGGGGGTCGAGCGCCAGGAGGGACGCCCGGGTGGGAGCCGGGGTCGCGGGATCGTCCATCACCCCCTCGATATCGGACAGGCCAGGGTACCAGAGGGCGCGCAGTGTGTCACGCACAATGAGGTTCCAGTCGGCATCCGGTGCGGAGAGGGCACTCTCCAGATCGCCGATCCACTGATCGTGAACGGCCTGGACCGGGGCGGGGAGGGCGAGAGTGCGAAGCGGGCTAAGGGGCATGGGGGCACGGCGCCGGTGAAGGATGACGGAAACCTATCCCACCCGGCGGCGAGTGCAAGCGGTTTTCAGTTCAGTTTTCAGTCCCCCCGGAGAACCCACCGCCTTTGGCGGTGGTTATGTACCGTCGGCTACGCCAGGACCTGGTCTTGGGGGAATCATTTTCGCCCCGGGGTACTTTGAGAGCACGGTCGGTGTCGATGAGGCAGTGATCCGGCACTATGTCCGCTATCGGGGGAGGAAGAGCGGCACAGGAGCAGGATCGGCGCACCTGTAGCCTCTTCCAGATGTCCCCCTGAAGCCACCGCCTCTGGCGGTGGTCATTCACTGTTCAGTAGGGGCAGTCCGTGGGCCGCCCTGCGTTCCGGGATTGAACGGGGTACGGGTACGTGTACGGGTGCAGGGGCCTGTCGTGAGAAGGCGGCATGTCGACGACGGGGAGTCCCTACGAGGGGCCGCTGATCCCTCCCACCGACTGGTCCATCAGCGCCAGAAGACTCTCCCCCAGATCCGCGAGACCCTCACCCGTCTCACTGCTCACCGGGAGCACCTCCGACGGCGGGAGGCCGAGCTCCGTGCTGCGCTCCAGGATCGCCTCCCGCCGCCGCCGGGGAGCGAACTTGTCGATCTTGGTGAGCGCGGCGAGGATCGGCCGTTCCGACTCGATCAGCAGCTCCTGCATGGCCCGGTCCTCGGCGGAAGGTGGGTGCCTCACATCGAGCAGCCACACGACCCCGGCCAGAGTCTCCCGCGTTCTCAGGTACGCGTCGACCAGTCGCCGAAACTCGGCCCGGGCGTCGCGGGACGCGCGCGCATAGCCGTAGCCCGGAAGGTCGACCAGGTACAGTCCGGGGAGGTGAAATACGTTCATCAACTGGGTCTTGCCCGGGGTGCCGCTCACCCGGGCCAACTGCTTCCGGCCGACCAGGGCATTCAGCAGGCTCGACTTGCCCACGTTGGACCGCCCCACAAAGGCCACCTCCGGCAGCACCGGGTCGAGAGCCTGCCGGGGATCGGCAAAACTGCCCCGAAAGGTGACTGCCTGGGTTGTCAGCCGGGAGGGAGGAAAGGCCACGTCGGCGAGGTTCAGGCCTCGCGCTTGGCGCGCGGCCGTTCCGTGATGATCAGGGGCGTGGTGCGCTCCGTGATCGATTCCGGGGTGATGACCACCTCGCGCACGTCATCCCGCGACGGGAGATCGAACATGATGTCCGTCATGACCGTTTCCAGGATGGCGCGAAGGCCGCGCGCCCCGGTCCGTCGCTTGATCGCGAGACGCGCCAGGGCCCGCAGCGCCTCGGGGGCGAAGGTCAGCCCGACTTTCTCCATGTCGAAGAGCTTGGTGTATTGCTTGGTGAGCGCGTTCTTCGGCTCGAGCAGGATCTGCACCAGGGCGTCCTCGTCGAGCGAATCCAGCGCCACCAGCACCGGGAGGCGGCCCACCAGCTCCGGGATGAGACCGAAATGGAGGAGATCGTCCGGCTCGACGTTGGCGTACGGAGTCCCCGCGTCGAACTCGACCACGTCGGTGTCGGCGCCGGTGGCAAACCCGATCTGCTGCCGGCCGAGCCGGGCCTCGATGATCTTCTCCAGCCCGTCGAAGGCTCCGCCACAGATGAACAGGATGTCCTTCGTGTTGATCTGGATGTATTCCTGCTGGGGATGCTTGCGCCCGCCCTGCGGCGGAACGGAGGCCACCGTGCCCTCCAGGATCTTCAGAAGCGCCTGCTGGACCCCTTCGCCGCTCACGTCGCGCGTGATGCTCGGGTTCTCGCTCTTCCGCGCGATCTTGTCGATCTCGTCGATGTAGACGATGCCGCGTTCGCACTCGGACACGTTGAACTCCCCGGCCTGGAGCAACCGGACCAGGATGTTCTCCACGTCCTCCCCCACATAGCCGGCCTCGGTCAGCGTCGTGGCGTCGGCGATGGTGAAGGGCACGTCGAGGATGCGGGCGAGGGTCTGGGCCAAGAGGGTCTTGCCCACCCCGGTGGGGCCGATGAGAAGGATGTTGGACTTGTCGAGCTCGACGCCGCCATCCCGGTTGCCGGCCGCGTTGATCCGCTTGTAGTGATTGTAGACCGCCACGGCCAGCGTTCGCTTGGCCCGTTCCTGCCCCACCACATACTCATCGAGAGTGGCCTTGATCTCCGCGGGGATCGGGACCTGGGTGATCCGATCGATGACCTCCCGCTCTTCGTCCTCCGCCAGGATCTCGTTGCAGAGGGTGATGCACTCGTTGCAGATGTATACGGACGGACCCGAGATGAACTTCCGGACCGAGTCCTTGGACTTTCCGCAGAAGGAGCAGCGCAGATGCTTGTCGGTGGACATGGGGGTCACCGCCGCCAATCACTGAGGGGTGCCGGAAGGTGCCGCCACTCCCGCCGTCCCGTCAAGGTGTCTTGCCTCCGGATGCCGGAGCGGCCCGGGGCGTGAACACGGTGTCGATGAGGCCGTAGTCCTTCGCCTCCTCCGCGCTCATGAACCGGTCCCGGTCCATGTCCTTCTCGATCGTCTCCACCGTCTGCCCCGTGTGGTGAGCGTAGAGCTCGTTGATCCGGCGCCGAAGATAGAGGATTTCCCGTGCCTGGATCTCGATGTCCGCCGCGGTTCCCTGGGTGCCGCCCGACGGTTGGTGGATCATGAGCCGAGCGTGGGGCAAGGCGCTGCGCTTGCCCGCCCGCCCGGCCGCCAGGAGGAAGGACCCCATCGAGGCGGCCATCCCCATGCAGATGGTGTTGATCGGCGCCCGCAGGTGCTGCATGGTGTCATAGATCGCCATCCCGCTCGACACCACACCCCCGGGGGAGTTGATGTAGAGGTAGATGTCCTTCTCCGCGTTGTCCGCATCGAGAAAGAGCAACTGGGCGATGATGATGTTCGCCACGTCGTCGTTGATCGGCGCCCCCAGGAAGACGATCCGGTCCATGAGGAGCCGGGAGAAGATGTCGTAGGTGCGCTCTCCCCGGCTCGACCGTTCGATGATGTAGGGCGGATACAGGGCGGACGTCGTCACGAGGCGACCTCGGTCACGGTGGACGTGGACAGGAGGAAGGCGAAGACCTTCTCTTCCGTCACGGACATTTCTATTTCGGCCAGACGGTTGGCCTTCTGGAGCGAGGCATAGACCTGGCCCGCCGGGACACCCCGGCCCTCCGCGATGTGAGCCACCCGGGCATCGATATCCTCCTCCGTGGCCCTCAGGGATTCCGCCTCCGCCACCGCTCCGATGATCAGGTCGCGGACCACCCGCTCCGCCGCGATGGGAGCAAACTGTTGCGCAAAGGTCTCGAACCGGTCCTCCGGAACCTCGTAGGCCTGGGCAAAGGCCCCCAGAACCCGCTCCACCATGGCTCGCGGCGCCTCGACCCGGTTCGTCTCCGCAATCCGCCGGATCAACTGGGCCCGGACCTCGGCATCCGCACTCCGGGAGGCCTCAGCCTCCAGGTCGGCGCGGACCGCGGCCCGCACGGCTTCCAGGGAGTCAAACTCCCCCAGTTCCCGGGCGAACGAGTCGTCCAGGGGAGGAAGTTCCTGCCGCTTCACGTCGTGCAGCACGATTTGTACCCGTCGGGTCTGGCCCCGGCGCGTTTCATCCTCAAAATCATCCGGAAAGCGGACCTCGGTCTCCACCTGCTCCCCGGGGAGAAGGTGCATGATCTTTTCCTCCAAGTCGGGAATCGCCTGCCCCGAGCCAAGGACCATCGTGTAGGGCTTGGCCTCGTGCGCCGTGCCCTCCTCGAGGGGAGCAACCTCAACCCGGACCATGTGCCCCGGACCGGGGCGCTCTCCCTCCACCGGGATCCAGGCCGCCTTCTCCTCCCGAAGCTTCTCGATCTGCTCCCCAACCTGGTCATCGCTCACAGTGGGGAGGGTGCGGGTGACCGTGAAGCCGCCCGTTCTCCCGAGAGTCAGCTTCGGCTGAACCTCGACCAGCAGCTCGAACTCCACCGGCTGACCGTCCTCATACTTGAGGTTCCGGATTGAGGGGTCGGCTATCGGAGCAAGAGACTCGGATTCCTTGGCCCGTTCCCAGCCGGCCCGCAGAACCTCCTGCAGGGCCGATTCCCGGATCTCGGAGCTGAACCGCTTTCGGATGACGGCCTCGGGGGCCTTTCCCGGCCGAAAACCCGGGACACGAGCCCGGCGGGTGTAGTGCCGTACGGCGTGGGCCTCGGCGGCGGCCACGCGGTCCACCGGGATCGTGATCTGCAACGAGCGGGACGCGAGGTCTTCACCGGTCTTCTGAACCTGGATATCAGTCATAGGGGAACAAATCTACCCGGTTCCTACGAAGGGGGTCAATTTGCCGGTTTCGCCCGGAGACGAATTGGCGTAGCTTTACTGACACATGCCACTCTCCCGGACACCCGAAACCCGCGGGAAAGGTTCTCCACCGACGGTTCTCCTCGTGGATGATGAGCCCGCAGTGCGGTCGGTGGTCCGTCGCACGCTGGAACGCGCCGGTTTCCACGTGGTCGAGGCATCGGGAGGAGACGAAGCGCTGGCCATCGCCCGGGAGCCCGGACCGATAGACGCCGTGATTCTCGATATCCTCATGCCGACCTCCCTGGGAGGCGAGCACCTGCACCCTCTCATGCTGGAGATCCGGCCGGATCTGCGGGGTCGCCTCGTGTTCTTCACCGGAGTGGCCGAGGAGGGTGTGGTGCAGCAGATGGCGGAGGAGCTCGATGCTCCGCTCCACTCCAAGCTGGATGATCTGGAACTGCTCATCGACTCGGTGCGCCTGGCCATTCACCGATCTGCTCCACCCCCGAACTCCCGGACCGACCGAACTTCCTGATGCGAACGCCGGGAGTCGAACCCGGATGGGTTTCCCCACAGGATCCTAAGTCCTGCGCGTCTGCCAGTTTCGCCACGTTCGCCTGCGCGGAGTGAAAACTACATCGGTCCCGGCGGGAGGTTGACCGGGATCCGCGCGGGACGCCGCCCTCAGGAGGTTTTCCGAAGGCCGGTGAGCGCCAGGGTGACGCCCGGGATCAGCTCGGTGAGTTCTTTCAGGAGACGATCGGCCCCTTCCAGGCGGCCCTCGCGCCCCGCGGCCTCCAGCTCCCCGCAGCGAAGGGCGAGCCCCGTGGCCCCCACCGTCCCGGCGCTTCCCTTGAGGGCGTGGGCCGCGGACCGAAGCGCCGCAGGATCTCCCCGGGCGATCGCCTGGCGGATGACCCGGATCCGCTCCTCGAGGTCTGCCAGGAAGGCATCGACCAACTCGGTGATCAGGTCCGGTTCGCCCTCTTCCTGAAGCAGACGGTAGCTTTCCAGGATGGAGGGATCGAGGACCTTATCCCGGTCGGAAGGATCGCCTGGCATGCGGGTCGCCCTTTCCTGGTTGAGGTCGCCGGGACTCCGTTTGCTTCCCCCCGCGATTAGGTTTCCCTCGGGGCGGCCTGCCGGTTGCCCCGGTGCCATGACCCCTTGTCCCCGGAGTACCACCGTGTCACGCTCCACACTCTGCGCCGCAGCCCTGCTGCTCACCGCCGCATGCTCCTCGTCCGATCCCCGCACCGGTGCGCTGACGGTCGGGATCACCAAAGACAGCGCCCAGTCCATCATGGGAGCCGCCCAGCCCCACGAACTTCCCTATCTCGTCAACGGACACTACATCGAAGCGTTGCTGTATGCCCGGGAGGGGCAATCCGCCCAGGAGCTGGCCGAGTCCGCCCCACGGTCCCTGACGCCTCTCGTGGTGGTGGATGGCCAGCTCACAGGCTGGGGATGGTCCGCCTGGGATTCGGTGGCCTCGGCCAACGGCATCGAGGTCCCTCCCAAGAAGTAGGCCGCGGCCGCTTTACTTCGGGTCGAGGCGGATATGGACAATCCGGGACTCTCCCAGGCCCTGGTTGACGCCCCGGTTGTACACGGTGAGGGCGACGACCCCACTCGCGTTCTGCAGGGCCGCGCGCAGTTCGGCCTCGTTCCGAACCGGCGATCCATCCACCTCGGTAATGATGTCCGGGGTCACGCCCCTGTCAGCGGGGATCAGACCTGCCCGCTCGGCGGGTCCCCCTGGCGTGATCGAGGTCACCACCACTCCCGCCCGGACGGACGTCGGAAGCCGCAGGTTGCGGGTCCATTCCGGCGTGAGCGACTCCATCCGGATCCCCAGACGGCTCAGTTCGCTCCCGTCCCGGGAGGGTGACCCACGGTCCTCGGCCGGTTGGGCACCCGAGGCAAGCTCCTCGGGATCCTGGGCGGTGAGCCGGATCTGGTAGGTTTTCCGGGCGCCATTCCGGCGCGCCACCTCGACCCGGACCACCTCGCCGGGCTTGCGGAACCCGACCATCTGCTGCAGCTGGGCGATGTAGTCCACCGGCTGACCGTCGACCGACACGATGATGTCTCCCCGCTCCAGACCGGCCCGCTCGGCCGGAGAGTTGGTGCCGGTAAATCCTTGGACGATCACGCCATGGATACGGTCGAGACCGGCATACTCCGCCGCTTCCTCCGTCACATCCTGGACGCTCACTCCGAGCACCGACCGCTGCACCTTGCCGGTGGCGATCAATTGAGACATGACGTTGTTCGCCAGGTCGATCGGGATGGCGAACCCGTAGCCCACGTTGTAGCCGGTCTGGCTGGCGATTGCCGAGTTGATCCCGATTACCTCGCCGCGCACATTGACGAGCGGCCCTCCCGAGTTGCCGGGGTTGATCGCGGCGTCGGTCTGGATGAAATCCTGGATCCCGAGGCCCGCGTTGTTGCCGAGCCCGAGGGATCCCCGTCCCTTGGCGCTGACGATCCCGCTGGTCACCGTGAAGGTGAGCCCCTCACCCAGCGGATTGCCGATGGCCAGAACCCATTCGCCCACCCGGGCCGACCCGCTCTGGCCGAGCGTCGCGGGGGTCAGTCCCGTGGCGTCGATCTTCAGGACGGCCACGTCGGTCGTGGGATCGGAACCGATCACCTTGGCCGTGAATTCGCGACGGTCGAGCAGCCGGACCTGAACCCGCTCGGCATTTTCCACGACATGGTTGTTGGTCAGGATGTAGCCATCATTGGAGACGATGAAACCCGATCCGCTCCCCCGTTCCACCTGGGGCTCCTGTCTCTGGAAGAACTGCTCGAACCCGGGGGGAAGCCGTCGAGCCGTGGTCGTGCCGGTCCGCATGGAGGTGATGTACACCACGCTGGGCCGGACATGCTCCACCACGGCGGCAAAGGCATCGCTGAGTGTGGTGAGGGGCTGCGTGCCATTGATCGGGGAAGAGCGGAGGTCCCCCCGCGCGGGGAGCACCGGAGTGGCCTGCTGCTGGGCAACTCCCGAACTCGGGAGGTCCAGCAACCCCGCGAAGAGCAGCCCCAGGGCAAACGCCAACCCAACCAGGCCACCGAACTTGAGCCAATTGCGTGAACGAACGGACATAGTACCTGCCTGCTGAATGAAGACCGCAATCCCTTACAATACTACCCTGACGAACAACCCCCGGGGAAGGATTCGGGCCGGAGGTTGTTCCCAGACCTTCAGATGCCCGGCGACCGGCAAGCGTCGCCTCGGTCGGTGCGTCAGGACGGCTTCTTCTCGTCCACGATCTCGTAATCCGCCTCGACGACATCCTCCTGGGACGCCTCGCCCCCGGCGGGGCCCGCGTCCGCCGACGGCGCCTCCCCATCACCCCCGGTCGCCGTCGACGCTTCGTACAACGACGCCCCGGCCGCGGAGTAGGCTGCGTTCAACTCGTCCAGGGCGGTCCGGATTCCCGCGGTCTCCCCGGTCCGAAGGGCACTCTTGCCACTCTCGAGTGCCGCATCGAGGCGACCCTTCACCTCGGGAGTCAGGCGCTCCACCCACTCCTTGCTGTCCTTCTCCACCCGGTACACCAAGCCATCGAGCTGGTTGCGCGCCTCGATCTGGTCCCGGCGTTCCTTGTCCTCGGCCTGGTTCGCCTCCGCCGCCTTCACCATCTTGTCGATGTCGGCGTCGGAGAGCCCGCTGGAGGCCTCGATCCGGATCTTCTGCTCCTTGCCCGTCGCCTTGTCCTTGGCGGACACGTGCAGGATGCCGTTGGCATCGAGGTCGAACGTCACCTCCACCTGCGGCATGCCGCGCGGGGCGGGTGGAATGCCGGTCAGCTGGAACTTGCCGATGGTCCGGTTGTCCACCGCCATCTGGCGTTCACCCTGAAGGACGTGGATCTCCACCGTGGTCTGATTGTCCTCCGCGGTCGAGAACGTCTCCGACTTCTTGGTCGGAATCGTAGTGTTGCGGGGAATCAGGACGGTGGTCACCCCCCCCAGAGTCTCGATGCCAAGCGAAAGCGGGGTCACGTCGAGCAACAGCACGTCCTTCACCTCTCCACCCAGGACGCCCCCCTGGATGGCGGCGCCAATGGCCACAACTTCGTCGGGGTTCACCGACCGGTTCGGCTCCTTCCCGAAGAAGGTCTTGACGATCTCCTGGATCTTCGGAATCCGGGTGGAGCCACCGACCAGGATCACTTCGTCGATGTCGCTGGTCTTGAGCCCCGCATCCTTGAGCGCCTTCTCCATCGGCGGGATGGTCCGCTGGACCAGATCCTCGACCAGCTGCTCGAACTTGGCCCGGGTGAGGGTCAGATTCAGGTGCTTCGGTCCCGATTGATCGGCCGTGATGAAGGGGAGGTTGATGTCGGTCTGCTGGGTGCTCGACAGCTCCATCTTCGCCTTTTCGGCCGCCTCCTTGAGTCGCTGCAGGGCCATGGCGTCCTTGGAGAGATCGATCCCCTGGTCCTTCTTGAATTCGGCCACCAGCCAGTCGATGAGGCGCTGGTCGAAATCGTCTCCCCCGAGGTGGGTGTCTCCATTGGTGCTCTTCACCTCGAAGACCCCCTCGGCGAGTTCCAGGATCGAGATGTCATAGGTGCCGCCCCCGAGGTCGAACACCGCGATCTTCTCCTCTTTCTTGCGATCCAGGCCATAGGCCAGGGCCGCGGCGGTCGGCTCGTTGATGATCCGGAGCACCTCGAGTCCCGCGATCTTCCCGGCATCCTTCGTGGCCTGGCGCTGGGCGTCGTTGAAATACGCGGGAACGGTGATGACGGCCTTGTCCACCGTCGTGCCGAGATAGTCCTCCGCCGTCTGCTTCATCTTCTGCAGGATCATGGCGGAGATTTCGGGGGGGGTGTAGGACTTGCCGGCGATCTCCACCGCCGCCAGACTGCCCTTCGCCGCGCTCACCTTGTAGGGCACCCGGCTCACCTCCTGGGTGATCTCCCCCATCATGCGACCCATGAACCGCTTGATGGAAAAGATCGTCTGCGCCGGGTTGGTGACGGCCTGACGCTTGGCCACCTGGCCCACGAGGCGCTCACCATCCTTGGTGAACGCCACCACGGATGGCGTGGTCCGGCCTCCCTCGGCGTTCGGGATGACGACCGGGTCCCCACCCTCCATGACTGCGACGACCGAGTTGGTGGTACCCAGGTCGATACCGATGATTTTGGAGGCCATTTCTCTCTCAATCCGTTGAAATGTAAGTAGTTATAACTCCAACATCCATGATGTGCGCCCACCTGCGGCGTACTGGAGTGTCTTCCAAGCAACGGCTGTACCGAAGAAAGGCGCCAAAATGGCAGTAATCGGCAAGAGTGTGGGTGTGGGGTATCCCGTTCGGAGGTGTCGGGGAGTGGTTTGGAGGCGGGTCAGGTCCCGGCCTCCCTCAACCGGGCGATGCGGTCGGGCAGGGTCGGGTCGCAGCGGAGGACGTCGTTCAGGGGGATGGAATAGAGTCCTCCAGCCCGTCCGGCAAGGATGAGTGCCCCGTTTGCGAGGGTTGGCCCGGTGCGGTCAAAGGGCTCGCCGAGGGGGATGGGACAACGCTCCCGCAAGGTGTCCCGGTCGAGAACGTGAAGGATTCCATTTCGGTCAGCGGCGATCACCGTGGTGTCAACCACCAACGCTGGGCCTCTCGGGTACAGCCCCAACGGTGCACTCGTGGCGAGGCGGGCCCCGGTCATTGCATCGAGGCGGTAGAGGCGGTTCGAGATGGGATCGACGACAAGCAGCGTGGAGTCCTCGACCACCGGAACGGGGGTACCGGACATATGACCACCTTGGCCCGCTTCTTTACAGCACCGGCTCTCGTCCAGGGAGCTTTGCCACAGGAGCGCTCCGGTGGGCAAAGACAGAGCGAAGGTTACTTGATGGGTCTCGACAGGATCCACACCGGTCGTCATCAACGACCACAGCATGGAAAGGGAACTCTGGCGGTACTCCCAGAGCATTTCGCCAACCGAGGAGGGGTAAACACCGAAGGTTCCGTAGACACGATTCATCGCCACCGCTGGCGAGATGTGTCCGAGGCGAAGGCCGACGCGAGGGAGCTTGGTGCACCAGAGGGTCTCTCCCGTCGAGGCGAGAAGCGCGCACATACCCCGGGGATCGAGGGGGACGACCACGGTGTCCCCCATGAGCAGAGGAGGGCCCATGACCAGGTTACCCGGGAGGTGAACCTCCCATCGGGGTTGGCCAGTGGCCTTGTCGAGGCCCCAAAAATCTCCCTTCGCTGACCCGAAGACCACGAGGGACCCCGTCAACACAGGGGAGGTCATGACCGAGTTGTCCACGAACCGGGTCCAGGTTCGTCTGCCCGTCCGCACATCATGAGCAGCGATACCCGATGGCGCAGTGCTCTCGAAGGATTTGGCGTTGTCGCCGAAGCCCACGAAAACCCTCTGGCCATCCGAGACCGCGTCCTGGTGAATCCAATTGGGCTCGCGGACTCGCCACACGAGGTCACCCGTCTGTTGGTCGTGGGCCTCCAGGACCCCGGTGCCGTGGGTTCCGATGAGGACGAGGGGACCTGACACGCTTGGGCTCGCCCGTGCCGGACCCCCGATCGTGACATACCAGAGAGGAGGGGGGAGGGAGGGAGAGCTGCCAGTGACTGTGGCGGTCCGCAGGGGGTCGAGACGGTATTGCGGCCAAGGGGAGAAAGGAAACTTCGCAAAGGTGTCGGTCCTCTCGAAGGCCGGTTCGCGTTGGACATCGCCCCAGGACGTCGGTCGCGCGGAGTCAAAGGGATGACAGGTGAATCCGAAACCTGGACTCGCGTGCTGCCAATGGGGTCCGAGACCGATCTGGCAGGTTGTGCCGTTGCGGTTCGACCAGACAGCGACAGTTCGATCGCCCTCGGCCACGATCCCGAATCGGAATCCCTCGGGCAGAGGCCATTCCGCCGGTACCATGACCTGAGCAGGATCGGAAGGGGGTTCCCCGGTCGCGAGTGTGTGGTCGCCGATTGCGGCGGCGAGGAGACGCAGAGCGAATTCGTGATTCTCCAACTCGGTCTTCGCCCGGGTGAAAAAATGGGGATACCCATCGTCGACCCGTATGCGATCGCGTACCTGGGTCCAGGTCTTCCATCCGCGGACCGCGCCTCCGACGGCGAGCGGGAGGACCAACAAGACGGTGTACACCCCGGCGGGGGCCCGTCGCCTCCAGCGATGCCCCGTGATCACCACGATCAGGATGGCAAGCGCGACGAGCACCGGAAGGATCAGAACGGATGGCAGATCTCCGATGCCAGGCACCGGGAGTGTGCCATCGTGCTGCACCCGCAATCCCAGCGCGAGCAGGACCGTGAGGATGACAAGGCTGGCGAGCGCTTCCAGAAGGCGAACCATGTCGGTGTCCCCGGCGAATGGAGAGGACTTCGTCGTGTCAGTGGGTGACCCCCAATATCGGGATCGGAAGCCCGTTGAGCAAGGAAATCGTCAGGGGTGCAAGGCCACGGGCTCGAAACGCGCCTGGAAGAACCGGAGATACTTCGGTTCGGAAACGAACCGGAGCCCGGGGACCTGCCGCCGCGTTGCCATCACCGCCTCCACCGCCTCGGCGGTCACATCCATGTGTGCCTGGGTGTACACCCGCCGGGGAATCGTGAGCCGGACCAGTTCGAGCGCGGGGAATCGGTTCTCTCCGGTGAGGGGATCGCGTCCCGCCGACACCGCTCCCCGTTCCATCGCCCGGATTCCGGATTCGAGATAGAGCGCCGCCGCGAGGGCCTGCGCCGGGAACTGATCTCGCGGGAGATGGTCCAGGATCGCTGCGGCGTCGAGGAACACGGCGTGGCCCCCGATCGGCCGGACGACGGGGACGCCGGCCGCGCGCAGGTTCTCCCCCAGATAGAGCACCTGTCCGATCCGGGTCCGGATGTGATCCTCCTGCACCGACTCCTCGATACCGATCGCCATCGCCTCCATGTCCCGTCCCGCCAGTCCGCCATAGGTGTGGAGTCCCTCGTAGACCACCACCAGGTTCCGCGCCTCCTCCGCCAGGTCGGGATCCCGGAGCCCCAGCCACCCCCCGATGTTCACCAGACTGTCCTTCTTCCCCGACATCGTCGCCCCGTCGGACAAGGCGCAGAGATCGAGCAGAATGTCGGCAACCAGGCGGCCCGACTGCCCCGGCTCCCGCTGCTGGATGAACCAGGCGTTCTCCACCGCTCGCGTGGCGTCGAGGATGATCCGGATGCCGTGTGCCGCGGTCCAGGCGCGGACCTCCCGCAGATTGGCGAGGCTGATCGGCTGTCCGCCTGCCAGGTTGACGGTGGCTGCCACGCACACGTAGGGGATCCGATCGGCCCCCACCCTTGCCACCAGCCGGTCGAGTTTGGCCAGGTCGATGTTGCCCTTGAACGGGTGCTCAGACCGGGGGGCGTGCGCTTCATCGATGATCACGTCGTGGAAGGTTCCCCCCGCCAGTTCCTGGTGCAGTCGGGTCGTGGTGAAATACATGTTCCCCGGGATGTGGTCCCCGGGATGGATCAGGATGCGGGACAGCAGATGCTCGGCCCCACGGCCCTGGTGGGTTGGAATCAGGTGCTCGAATCCATAGTGGCGGCGGACCGCGGCTTCCAGCCGGTAGAAGTTGCGTGAGCCCGCATACGCCTCGTCTCCCAGCATCATCCCGGCCCACTGGCGGTCCGACATGGCATTCGTGCCGGAGTCGGTCAGGAGGTCGATGTAGACGTCCTCGGAGCGCAGGAGAAAGGTGTTGTACCCCGCCTCCGCGATGGCCCGCTCCCGTTCCTCCCGCGACGTGAGACGGATCGGCTCCACCATCTTGATCTTCCACGGTTCAGCCCAGCTGCGGCGGGACATGCCTCTTCTCCGGGGTAGGGGAATCCTGCAGAATAGGCCCCCGTTCATGAGGAGAGCGTGAGCGTCTCGTGAAGACGGCCCGAGATGATTGCATCGGTTGAGCCCGTTCCCGCAGGAATTGGGTACGTCTCCCTGGGGGAGACGGGGTCTCCTCCCACCGATGACCCCTTGCCTTTCCCCGTTCGCCGAGCGTAGCGTATGGGCATGCCCGCCGCCGGATTCTGGACCCGTGATTCCGTCCTCGCGCTCCCCGAGGATGGGAATCGCTATGAACTGGTGGACGGGGAGCTCCTGGTGAGTCCCAGCCCCCGGGGTGCGCATCAGGCGGGGGTTGCGGAGCTGTTCCGACTTGTGGATCCCTATGTCCGAACCCACAGGGTGGGGCGGGTCTGTTTTTCACCCGCTGATCTCGATTTCCGGTCGGGGCAACTCCTGCAGCCCGATCTTTTTGTCGGGGCGAGGGTCGCTGCGCGCGATCCGGTCGATTGGGCGGAGTATGGGATTCCCCTCCTGGTGGCGGAGGTACTTTCCCCCTCCACGGCGCATCATGACCGGGTGACGAAAAGGCGGTATTACCAGCGTGCCGGGGTACCGGTGTACTGGATCATCGACTTGGACCTGAGAAGCGTCGAGATCTGGAGTCCGGGGGACCACACTCCTGTGACCACGGAACATATGCTTCTCTGGCAGCCCGATATCGGGCTGCCACCCCTGGTGATCGACCTGCCTCGGTACTTCCGCGCCGTCTGGGCCGAGTAGCCGGACCCCTTGTCCACTGGGCAGGGGGGCGCCGTGGCTCATCTCCCTTCCGGGGCCCTCCCTGGGTGCCCCCCGTGCTTCCCCCGCGCCTGTGAGGTCGAATCGTGAATCCGGGAATGGACCAGACGAATGCAGATCCGGGGGCATCGCCACCCCAATTGATCAGGGCCGTGTCCCGATGGCAGCTCGTGGGGCTCTCGATCAACGATGTGATCGGAAGCGGCGTCTATCTCCTGCCGGCCGCCGCCGCGTTGCTTCTGGGGGCCGCGAGCACCTGGGCGGTGATCCTGGCTGGCCTCGCGGTGGCGCTTCTGGTGCTCTGTTTCGCCGAGGTCGCCACCCACTTCGACGGGCCCGGTGGGGCGTACCTCTACACTCGCGAGGCATTCGGGGCGTTCGTCGGATTCGAAGTCGGATGGATGACCTGGCTGGCGCGCATCGCGTCGGTGGCGTCCCTGGCCAACGGGTTCTCGCTGGCGCTCGCCTTCCTCTGGCCCGCCGCAGATGAGGGGATCCTCCGGGTCGTCCTGATCACAGGGTCGCTGGCGCTGCTGGCGTGGATCAACGTGGTGGGGGTGCGCTCCGGGGCTCGCACCGCGGTGGCCCTGGTGGTCATCAAGATGGTCCCCCTGGTGTTCTTCGTCGTGGTGGGGCTCTTCTTCGTCGATTGGTCGCTGGTCACGGCTCTGGAGGCTCCCCGGCCCGGAGTCCTGGGCGAGGCCGCCCTCCTCCTCCTCTTCGCCTATGCCGGCTTCGAGAATGCTCCCGCGGCGGCGGGCGAATACCGGAATCCCCGCCGGGACGTTCCGTTCGCCATGCTCACGATGATCGTCATCATCACGGTGCTCTACACCCTGGTGCAGGTGGTGGCGCTCGGCACACTGCCGGGTCTGGCGGACTCCCCCTCGCCGCTCGCCGAGTCGGCGGGCCAGTTTGCCGGGAGCTGGGCCGCGCTCTTCCTCACGGTGGGGGCGGTGATCTCCATTCTGGGCAACATCAGCAACACCATCCTGATCGGCCCACGGTATCTCTTCGCCCTCGCCACCGACGGGTACGGGCCCCGGCTCTTTGCCGCCGTGCATCCGCGCTATCGCACGCCGGCCAACGCCATCATCGCCCAGACCGGAATCGCCCTGGTGCTGGCCCTGTCCGGCTCCTTCGTTCAACTCGCCATGCTCTCTATCATCGCCCGGCTCACCACCTATATCGGGACCGCCGCGGCGGTGCCGGTCCTGCGGAAGCGTTTCGGGCACCGCCCGGGGGCCCTGCGACTTCCCGGCGGCCCCACCATTCCGGTGGCCGCGCTCCTGGTGAGCCTCACCTTTCTGTCCAGCACCACCGGGGCCAACCTGGTGGCGGGAGGGATCGCACTGGTGATTGGTGCGGTGATCTACCGTCTCCGCCGGCGCCCGACCGAAGACTATTAATAAGGAGAATCCTCTGATCAATTGTCATTCCCGCGAAGCTTGTCCCTGCGAAAGTGGGAGACGGGATCCGTGCCAACGAGGAATGAGGAATAAGGAGAACAGGGCGCTCTTCAGGGTGTCGCGGGGGTGAACGACACCTCGATCGGGCGTTGTTCGCACGGCGAGGGGACGCCCCTGGATTCCGGGGACTCTGCATGGGCTCCGGATGGTCACGCGGCGCGAGAGGAATGGCCACAAGAGGCACAGAAGTCACAAGAGGCAGGCCCCTCTGCGCGGAGAGGCCTACCAAGGGGCACGAAAGGTTTTGTGTCTTTTGTGCTTCTTGTGGTTGACTCTGGGGTAGGGAGAGGTGCTCCGGCTGGCCATGAACCCATGCCAATGCCTGACGAGTCAAAAATGGATTCCCGCGTGGCGGGAATGACGATCTGTGGTGGCCGCGTCAGATCAGAGCTTCCTGAGTCACTGGTGGGGGCACTCCTCGCGGTACGTGACGTGCGTCACCGACCGGGGAGGGGATGACCCGCAGCTTGGGGCATGGAGTCCATTCCCAGGAAGCCGGGAGCGAGGCGGGGAGCCCGGAGCCGATGGCGCTCAATCCACCTGTCCGGTCGAGGGACATGGGCTTGGTGGTTCCTCGATCTGCTGGCGGGTACGGGGTGCATGCCCTATACCTCCGGCCTCACGGCACGGCCAGTGCCACAGGGGACAGTCCAACGCAGCATCACCATCTCCGGGCTTTCCCCCGCGGCATTCCTGAGGGACAGCATCTCCGCCCCCTTCCCGTGGCCCGAAGTGGCCGTGCGCTGGCCGATCGATGCCCGGACCGACATCGGCGTGCGCCTTCCGTCCGCCCTGATCGTCTCGGTGCGCCGGCAGGTGATGGGAGAGGGGATTCAGGGCCTTGCCGCGGCGGTCGAGGGGGCCGTGGGTGTGACGTTCGAGGGGAAGCCCCA
The DNA here is from genome assembly GCA_039794085.1 of Gemmatimonadales bacterium. GTDB lineage: Bacteria > Gemmatimonadota > Gemmatimonadetes > Gemmatimonadales > GWC2-71-9 > OFTM291. The sequence continues at coordinate 35,022 of JBDIWC010000006.1, read as the reverse complement.
TGCCGGGGCCACGGTCACGGTGTCGGGATCGGAGAGGGGGAGCGTGACCCCCTACGGGGGGGTGCGAGCTCTGCTCAGCGGCGCGGGCAACAGACCCCTGGGCCTGGAACGAGTCTTCTCGGGTGCAACACGAGAATCCCGCACGATGCAAGCGGTTGGCGCGTTTCTGGGCCTTCGCCTTGGAGGCATGGACCGAGGCCTGGCGCCGGAGCTCGGCGTGTTTCTGGTACGCCCGGGGTTCGCTCCCTTTCAGCGCCGTGTGGTGCTGGTGCCGGGCGTCACGATCTATGGACTCCGGTGGCAAAAGAGGCCGCGCCGGACACGAATCGCCAAGGTCACCGCGGAAAGGCCGCCGCGTTGCCCCCGTCCACCGTCACAAAACACCCCGTCGTGGCCTCCGCCGTGGCAAGCCATCCAAACGCCTCGGCCACATCCCGCGCGGTGGTCTCGCGGCGGAGGAGATTCTGCTGGAAGTAGTCCTCGGGGGACACGCCCCGAGCCCGGGCCCGTGCCTCGAGCACCCCGTCTCCAAAGAGGCCGGTGCGGATCCGATCGGCGTTGACGGCGTTGGATCGGATTCGATGGGGGCCCAGATCAACCGCATACTGCCGCATGAGGGCCAGCACTCCCGCCTTCGGAATCGCGTAGGGTCCGAACTCGGGACCCTGGTTGACGGCACTCTTCGACGCGTTGAAGAGGAGGCAGCCTCCGCACCCCTGGGCGAGCAGCACACGGGCCACGGCATGCGCCACTCGTTGGTGGCCCAGGAGATTGATGTCCAGCGAGTGTTCGAGCGCCGTCTCCCCCGGTGGCGTGTGGAGCAACCCGGAGGGCGCGGTCCCCGCATTGGAGACGAGAATGTCCACTCCGCCGAACGTGTCGATGGCGATCTCCACGGCACGGGAGACTGCCCCGCGGTCGGTGACGTCGCATGGGGCGGCGGCCACCCGGCGGCCGTGTCGGTTCCGAAGGGTGTCGGCCGTGTCCCCCAGAGCCGTCGGGTCCCTGTCGGTCAGCAGCACGTGGGCACCGAGGACGAGGAGGTGTTCCGCGGTCGCACGCCCGATGCCGGCGGCGGTACCGGTCACCAGAGCGATGCGTCCTGCCAGCGGCCCCTCCTGCACTCCCCGGGCCAGTTTGGCCTGTTCCAGACTCCAGTACTCCACGTCGAAGAGGTCGGTCTCACTCACCGGGTGATACCGTCCCACGCCTTCGGCCTCCTGCATCACCGCCGCGGCACGGGTGAAGATGTCTCCGGCCACCAGCGCGTCGGTGACCGTGCGCCCGACGGTCAGGGCGCCGAGCCCGGGCACCAGAATCACTCGCGGAAGGGGATCGAGCGGGGTGAGAGGGCGGCCCGCCCGCGACATGCCGCGGGCACAGTACTCCCGATACCAGTCGGCATACTCCGCCACGGCACTCTCGATGAGAGCTCGAGGAGGCGGGGCGTCGCCCTCGGGGGGAGGAAGCCAGAGGGGGCGAGGCTTGGTGCGGATCACATGATCCGGAGTGACCGTTCCCCGGGCGGTGAGATCGGGACCGTCAGGCCGGTTGGCCAGGGCGAGAATCGCGGGGTCGTCCCGCCACGTCGTGATGAAATGTCTTCCCTGGGCATGGGTGGCCAGCACTCCCCGGACCAGGGGGGCAAGATACCGTTGGGTCGCGTGTCGTGCCGCAGGATCAGGAACGGTGGTGGTCGGCATGACCGTGGGGGGACGCGAAGCAGTGCGCCATTTCTCCGCGGCCACGACTCCCGCGATCATCCGTTCGTAGCTCTCGCGCGCGGTGTCACCCCACGTGAAGATCCCGTGCTGTTCCAGAATCAGCCCCTGGATCCCGTCGAAGGATGAGGCGAGGTCCGCCACGCGCCGCGCCAGCACGAAGCCGGGCATGACGTAGGGGATGAAGAGAAAGGACGGCCCCCAGATCTGCTCCGCCAGGTCCCGGGCGTTCGGTTGATCCTGCACCGCCAGGACCGCATCCGCGTGCGTGTGGTCCACGAACCGGCCGGGGAGGAGCGCGTGCAGCAGGGCCTCGACACTGGGGGTCGGGCTTCCCGGGTCGAGCATCTGGCTCCTCAGTCCCGCCACCATCTCTTCGTCGGTCAGGGAGGAGAGCTGGCAGTACCGGAGGAGGGGACCGAGACGGCAGGCCGGAAAGCCCTCGGGGCCGATGGCCGACAGGTCCGACCCGCTGCCCTTGACGTACAACACGTCGACCGGTTCCCCCGCCAGGTCCCGCACGACGGTCTTGACGGACGTGTTGCCGCCGCCATGGAGCACCAGGGAAGGGTCACCACCCAGGAGTCGTGAAGTGTAGACCCGAAGAGCCAGGTCCTCGCCCCATCGGGGTGACCACCGGGAGAGCATGGCCTCGGCGTCGGTGTCGCTGTAGACGGGGTGGGGTGGAGATGTGACCATGCGGGCTGCCGGGTTCTCTGGTTGGTGAGCGGGACATGGGTGTCCGGGACAGAAGAATGTGGGAGACAGGAGGAGCGCGCCACCCTCCCCGGTGGGTGGGACTGTCCCAGGACCTCGATGGATTGATCCGGCCCGCATCCTTCGGACTTGCCTCCTCTCAGTCGCCGAGCGTAACCTATGGGTATGCCTGCTGTGGCCCGCCACTGGACCCGGGAGGAGGTGCTCGCCCTCCCCGACGACGGAAACCGCTACGAACTCGTGGACGGCGAGCTCCTTGTGAGTCCGAGCCCGCGGCCGCTTCACCAGATCGCGGTGGCGGCGCTCGTTCGGTATCTCGATTCCCACGTCGTTGCCCATCACCTGGGGCTCGTCCTGTTTGCCCCCGCCGATCTGGATCTGGACGCGGGTCACCTGGTGCAGCCCGATGTCTTCGTGGTGCCACGAAGGGAGGGCACTCCGCCCCGGGACTGGTCAGATGTGCATATTCCCCTTCTGATGGTCGAAGTCCTCTCCCCCTCCCCGGCCCGGAACGACCGTGTCACCAAAAGACGGCTCTTTCAACGCTCCGGGATCCCGGCATACTGGATCGTGGATCTCGATGCCCGGCTGGTGGAGGTCTGGACCCCGGGGGCCGGCCGGCCCGTCATCGCTGAGGGCATCCTGGTCTGGCGTCCGGAGCCTGTAGTCACGCCGCTGGAGATTGACCTGCCCGCGCTGTTCCGGCGGATCTGGGGAGACCCCCCGTTCGATTGATCCGGCCCGCGTCGTTGGGGTTATCCGTCCCCGCGAGGGAGGGCGAAGTTCGGGGACATGCCGCCCCCTTGCCTCCTTTCAGTCGCCGAGCGTAACGTATGGGTATGCCTGCCGTCGCCCGCCACTGGACCCGCGAGGAGGTGCTCGCCCTCCCCGACGACGGAAACCGCTACGAACTCGTGGACGGTGAGCTTCTCGTGAGCCCGAGCCCTCGCGGTCTCCACCAGCGCGGCGTGGTGGAGCTTCTCCTCCTGATCGACCCGTATGTTTGTGCACACCGGATCGGGGGCCTCTGCATTTCTCCCGCCGACCTCGACTTCCACGCCGGACAGCTGCTCCAGCCCGATCTCTTTGTGGGTCGCATGGTGGAGGGACGGCCCCCGCGCGAATGGGACGAGTATGGTATTCCGCTTCTGGTCGCGGAGGTGTTGTCTCCCGCCACCGCACGGCATGACCGGGTCACCAAGCGTCGGCTCTATCAACGCTCCGGCGTTCCGGCGTACTGGATCGTGGATCTCGATGCCCGGCTGGTGGAGGTCTGGACCCCCGGGGCCGACCATCCCGACATCGCCGATCAGGAACTCACCTGGCAGCCAGAAACAGAGGTGCCTCCGCTTCGCATCGATCTCTCGGCGTATTTCCGCACCGCGTGGGGCGAGTAGCCCCCGGCTGTCTATTCGACCGCTCTACCGGCTCCTGATCAGAATCAATTCCTGCTGGGGCGCCACAAGGTACTCGGCACCGGTCGCCGTGATGACCGCCATCTCCTCGGATGAGAAGCTCTTGGTGCCATCACCCCACGCCGCAGTGGTGCTCCCGTCGAGTGCCCATGCGTGGAAACTGTCGAAGGCCAGCACCTGCCCCTCCACAAGGGGACGGGTCTCCCGCCGGTTCAGTCCCGGCCCCGCATCGTGGGCCCAGTACCCGACCGGGTGACCGGTGCCCCAGGGAACGGCGAGGGAGCCGGTGTCCTGCATCACGAGTCGCTGGGCCGAATCCACCTGGGCCCCGGTGACCCCGGGTCCCATCGCGTCGAACGCAGCGCGCCCCGCGGCCAGTGCCGCTTCCCATCGCCGCTGGACCTCCTCGGGTGGGGCCGTTTCCCCCGGGCGGAGCACATAGGCGAAGCGCTGGATGTCGGTCACCCAGACGCCATGCACCCGGATGCCGAAGTCGGTCTGGATGAGGTCGCCGGGCTGGATGACGCGCTCGGTGGCATGGGAATGCCCGCGATCGGGCCCCGAGTTGACGTTCGGGTTCTGCGCCGGGGACCACCCGTCCTCCACGCCGAGTTCCCGCATGCGTCGCTTGAGAAAACGCGCCAGGTCCGCATCGGTGGTGGTGCCGGGGACGACCGTGGCATAGGCCTCGCGCTCGAGACCCTCCGTCAGGGCCGCCGCCCGTCGCAGGATGGCGATCTCGGCGGGGAGCTTCACCGCGAGCCAGGCATCGACGAGGGGCCCCGAGGGGACGAGGCGCGCCGAGAGTCGGGGACCGAGGGCTCTCTCCAGCGCCGTGCGCTGGGTCCACGAGAGGCCGTCCGCAATTCCGGTCCCACCGCTGTTGATGGCGATGGTCGCGGGGTCGGCGCCGCGTACCCGTGCCGCCACCGCCGACTCCAGAGCATCGGGACCTCGGTCATAAACCACCACCGAGTCGTGCAGGCCCAGATCGCGCAGGGCCACCGCCTCTCCAAATCCGCTCAACACGGTTGACCGCACCTCGTTGTCCTGCCGGAAAAAGAGAATGGCGGAGGGGGCACCCGCGTTCTCTCCTCCCACATGAAGTGCCAGAGGATCGTTGGCGTTCTCGCGCACGAGGACGATCCAGGCGTCGACACCCGCGGCTTTCATCGCGGAGGGGAGGAGATCACGCACTCTTGTTTCCCGGATGGAGGGCCAGGGCGAGGGGCCTCCGATGGGCACTTCGGGCGGGGGCGCGTCGGGGCCGCACCCGGCCAGAGCGGTGAACCCGAGAAGGAAAAGGCGGGAACGGTGGTTACGAGAGAAGGCACGTGTCATCACATCAATCCGGGGGCGGGGTTCGCATGGAAGGAAGATGGAGGAGGGTGCCCCGCACCGCCAGCTTGCCAATTTCCCGGGGAGGAGTGAATGTAGATGGGAGAGGAGGTTCCGATGTCCATCCGTCCCGTTCAACGACTCGCCCAGGCTCGACCCACCATCGAGGGGGCGGGAGTACGTCTTCGGCGCGCCTTCGGCTTTGGAGACACCGCCGAGACCGATCCCTTTCTCCTCTTCGACGATTTCCGGAACGAACAGCCCGACGACTATCGCGCCGGCTTCCCCTGGCATCCGCATCGCGGCATCGAAACCATCACGTACGTGCTGGCCGGTGCGGTCGAGCATGCCGACAGTCTCGGCAACAGTGGTGTGCTGGGTGGGGGGGATGTCCAGTGGATGACCGCCGGTCGTGGCATCCTTCACCATGAAATGCCCCTGGGGGATCCGACAGGGCGGATGCACGGATTCCAACTCTGGGCCAATCTCCCCTCCTCCCTCAAGATGACGGTTCCCCGATACCAGGACGTGGCCTCACGGGACATTCCCGAGGTGACCGAGGATGATGGCACCCGGGTGCGGGTCATCTGCGGTGAATTCTGGGGTCGGCGGGGGCCGGTCGAGGGGATCGCCGCCGATCCCGGTTACCTGGACGTGTGGGTACCTGCCGGGACCCGCCGCCGGCTCCCGGTGGACACCAGACGCCGCGCCTTCGCCTACATCTTCGAGGGGAGCGCCACCTTCCGGGATGCCTCCGACCCGTTCGGCGTCCTCACGGAACAGATCGCCGGGGATGACGACTCGGTCCGCAGGGAAAGGGCGGGGAACCGATGGCTGGTTGTCTTTGGTGAGGGTGACGAGATCGTGGTCGAGGCCGGAGAGGAGGGGGTCCGGTTTCTGCTGGTGTCCGGACGGCCCCTCCAGGAACCTGTGGCATGGCATGGTCCCATCGTGATGAACACCCGGAGTGAGATCCAGCAGGCAATCTCCGAGCTTCGTGAGGGGACGTTCATCCGGCCCTGAGGTGCGGCCCCGGGAGACCCACGCACGTTCCGCCAGCGCCCGGAGGAGCGACCCGGCGCCGCACCTTTCCCACCCGATCAGGGGGGATCCCCTTGGTGTGAGGCGGTCCCTCGCTGGGACACCGTTTGCTCTTCTGTCGTACCGGGGATCCCTCTGGCTTGAGGTGGTCCCGCGGGGAGGGGGCTTGTCACGCGGATCCATCGTGAGTCATCGCCCCCGCGGCCACAATCAGCGCGAGCGGCCTTCGTCAGATTGGCGACAGGAACGGTGAGGGCGGCTGACTTCCGACTAGATTCCTCCTCAGGATTGTCACACGGAGAGTGCTGCGCTGGAGCCGACCACCCCACCCGGGACCAATACGCCCTCCCGCTTTACTCGATGGCGGAGGTGGGTCGTGCGGACACTCGTCTCGGTGTCCGTGGTGCTCGTCGTGGTCTATTCCGAGGCGGCGGCCTGGGCCTGTGCCCGGCTCCTCGCCCGGTATGTCCAGGGGATCTCCTACGCCCTCGAGCCCGGACCCAGCCCGAACCCTGCCCGTGCCCCGAACGGTCCCTTCGACATTCGCCTGGGGTACCGGGCCCTCCCCTCGCTTGTCGACCGGCTGGAGTCCCGTGGATTCGTGGTTGCATCCCAGGCGAGGATATCCGATCGCTTCAACCAGATCGCCGGCTGGGGACTCTACCCTCCGTATCGCGAGAAGACCCAGGCGGGACTGCGGCTGATGGGCCGAGACGGCACCCTGATCTCGGTGAACCACTTTCCCGAACACGTCTATGCCTCTTTCGACGAAGTTCCGGGACCGGTCCGCGAAACCCTTCTTTTCCTTGAGAACCGGGAGCTGTTCGATGACCGGTCTCCCTTCCGAAACCCCGCGATCGAGTGGGACAGGTTTGTCGCGGCGGTGGCAAGTTTCGCCGGGGGCAAGTTGCTGGGTGGTGGTGGTCGCTTCGGTGCCAGCACCCTGGCGACGCAGCTCGAAAAGCTTCGCCATGCCCCGGGTGGCATTACCCGCACCCCGGGTGACAAGGCGCGGCAGATGGCGTCAGCCACCCTGCGGTCGTACCTGGAAGGAACGCGGACCACCGAGGTCCGACGGGTCATCCTCACCGACTACCTGAACGCCCTGCCCGTGGGAGCTTTCCCAGGCTATGGCGAGGTGATCGGACTCCGGGATGGTCTCCACGTCTGGTTCGGGCTCGATGCCGATTCGTCCGATGCACGGCTGCACGCGGCCATGTCCGGCGTCGTCCCGGGGGAGGCCGCCGAGGCTTATCGCGCGGTCGTCATGTTGTTGATTGCCCAGCGCCGCCCGGCCTACTACCTCCAGACAGCGGAGGGGCGGAGGGCTCTCGCCGCGATTACCGACTCTCACCTCCGGCTGCTCGGCACCGCCGGTACGGTGCCGGAACTCCTGACCCGACGGGCGCTGGGTGTGACGGTCGAGGTCCGCGCGACCGCACCCCCGTCGCCCCCAGTCTCGTTCGTGGAACGCAAGGCGATCAACGCCACCCGCTCCCGCCTTCGGGCCCTCCTCGGAGCCCGCAGTCTGTATGAATTGGATCGGTTTGATCTCACGGCCCGCATCACCATCGATGAGTCAGCTCAGAGGGCAGCCACCGGCCTGATCCGCCAGATGGGCGATCCCGACTTCGTGCGCACGTCGGGTCTGGACACCGAGCGCCAGCTGGGTCGCTCCGATCTGAGCCAGGTGGCCTACAGCATCGTTCTCTATGAACGTACACCTCGCGGCAACGCGATCCGGGTGCAGGTGGACAACCTCGATCGGCCGTTCGACCTCAACACCGGGGCACGGCTCGAGTTGGGGTCCACCGCAAAACTCCGCACCCTGGTGACCTATCTCGAAATCGTTGCGGAATTGCATGCGGAACTCTCCGACACAACCGGCCTGGACTCGACCTCCCGGGCTCGGACCGCACAGGATCCGATCAGTCGGTGGGCCCGCGAGTTCCGGGATGCCCACCCCGGGGTGGACCTCCGCGCGACCCTGGAGGCCGCGATGGAAAGGAGGTATTCGGCGAATCCCTCGGAGCGCTTCTTCACCGGTGGTGGGGTCCATGTCTTCGGCAATTTTGATCGTGTCTTTGACCACCAGTCGCCGACCGTGCGGGAGGGTCTCCGGCACTCAATAAACCTGGTCTTCATCCGATTGATGCGGGATCTGGTGCGCTACCATGAGCACCGGCTGCCACAGTACGGGACCGGCCTTCTGGAGGATCCGGGGCATCCCGCGCGCCGGGTGTTTCTGGAACAGTTTGCCGAGGCGGAAGGCCGGACTCTGGTGGCGCAATACTACCGGAAGCACCGGACCATCGGTGGGGATTCCAGTTTCACCCTGATGCTGGGTGGTCGTGTCACTCCCCAGCGCTGGGCCCGCATGGTTCTGGCGGTGGCGCCCGCCACCTCTGCCGGAGGACTGGGGGCCGAGATGGCCGGACGATTCGGCCCCGATACGCTCTCGACAGCCGAGGCGCAGCGGATTCGCCGGGCCCTTCCGGAGGGGCTCGGCCTGGCGGACCGGGCGTTCGTGACCGGGGTGGATCCGCTCGAACTCTGGGTGGTATCGCAACTCCGCGACACACCGGAGGCCACCCTGGATCAGATTCAGACCGCGGGAGTGCAAGCGAGGCGGGAAGCTTACGCGTGGCTGTTTCGGAACACGACTGCGGTGCGACGCGCGCAGGATCGCGCCCTGCGGATCATTCTGGAACGGCACGCCTTCGCGCCGATTCGCGCGGCCTGGCGGCGCCTCGGGTATCCCTATCCGGACATGGTCCCCTCGCTCGCAAGCGCCATCGGGAGCTCGGGTGACCGGCCCGGTGCGCTCGCCGAGCTGGTCGGGATACTGGTGGCGGACGGGATCCGGAATCCGGTCGTCAGGGTACAGGAGCTGCACTTTGCGATGGGAACGCCCTACGAGGTGGTGCTGCGAAGCACCACCCTTCCCGGAACGAGAGTGCTTCCCCCGGAGGTGGCGGGGGTGGCCCGGATGGCCATGGCCGACGTGGTCGAATCGGGCACCGCGTCACTGCTGCGGGGCTCGGTGCGGGCGGCGGACAGCTCGGTGGTGGTGATCGGAGGGAAGACCGGCACCGGCCAGAACGAAGGGAATCGGACCGCGACCTTCGTGTTCTACATCGGGGACCGGTTCTATGGGGTCGCCACGGCCTATGTCGAGGGGGCCGCCGCGGAACGGTTCCGCTTCACCAGTGGGCTGCCGGTGCGGGTGGTCAAGCTGCTGCTGCCCCGGATCACCAGCTTGTTACTCACCCCGGGAGGGTCATGAACTCCTGACCAATGATCACCCCCTGAAAGCCCATCCTGCTCCGGGTGGCGTGAGCCACCTCGCATGGCCGAGTAAGGGGCGTCAGCCCCGGGAAACACCTGTCACGACCGAGCACATCGATCCCGGGTTTCCGACATCCCTTTGTGTGACCCCATTCGGGCTCCGGCACCACCATGCTCATGTGGCGAGGACCGACCAGTCTCAGGACCGCTCAACGGCCTCCGAATCTCTCCCGGATCTCGGTGAACCAGTTGAAGACAACCTTGAGCTGGCTCGAGTTCCCGGCCAGCGAGCGGATCATGAGGAACCGGCCGTCCGCGGCGACGTCGTACTGGCGGTGGTAGGGACTCGTCAGGGCCGTCGGATCGTTGAACAACGTGACGGGGGACTGACTGGCGAAGGCCTCGTCCGCCGTCACCCGGACGGCCATCATCTCGCCGCGCTCTGTCCGATAGAACAACTCATCTCCGGTCCGGCTCCAGAGGGGCTCCAGCCCTCCATCCACCGACACCTGCCATCGCGCGGTCTCCACATCGGGGAAGGGCCTCACATAGACCTCCGCCCGGCCCGACTCATCCGAGACGTAGGCGAGCCACCGGCTGTCGGGAGAGAGCGAAGGGGCGTACAAGTCGCCGGGGCCCTCGATCAGAACCCGCATGGTGGTGTCGGGGCCGGCCTCCCGTGCCAGGATCCGCCTGCTGCCGGCCCCGGAGCCGAAAGTTCTCCCGATGAACCAGCCTCCATCTCGGGACCAGTCAAACTCGTCCATGCCTTCCGCATGAAAAGCCACGATTCTGGCGTTACCGCTCCCATCGGCGCGTTGGGCCCAGGCTTCCCGCGGCGTCGACTGGGCCCGGCTCAGAAAGCCGACCTCCCGGCCATCCGGCGACCAGGCCGGACGGTCCGAATCCGGGCCGGCAAAAGTGAGCCGTGTGAATGGCCCCTGCGGGAGGGTCTTGACCCAGATCTGCGAGCCATCGGTCGCAGACTGGGTGACGGCAACCCGGGATCCGTCGGGAGAGAGCGCGATTCCCTCCAGACCGGCCACCTCCCAGGTGGAGTCAATCACCGTGGCGGAACCATCCCGGCTGACCCAGGACGGCACGAAGCGCCCCATTCCCTCGCGGGTTTGATGGATAAACGTTCCATTGTCGGAGATGGCGAACTGCAGTGTCCCGGTGAAGCCGTCCACCGGCACACCTTCGAGGACCACGGTGGGTTGTCCGGTGGCCTCGAGCCGGTCCTGGTCGAAGGGGAGGAGATGGAGCCGGCCGTCCGAGGTTCCGAACAGGACATGACCCGTCGCCAGATACCTCGGGTAGGTGCCTGTGGCGAGCGACGTGACCCGGCCCGTCTCGAAGGAGACAACGCCGATCTCGTTGCTCCCCACGCTGCCCTTCCAGAGCTGCATCACCGCTCCCTTCCCGTTCGGAAGGACGTCCACGAAGTCGTGCTCGGTCACGCCGGGCTGGGTGGAATCGATGGTCGTGACCGGGGTCACCGCGCCGCCGGTGGCGGGTACCTTGAAGATCCGGGACTCGGTTCCGGTGTAGTAGATCATTCCGTCTGCCGACCAATCGCCGCCCCACGGCTCGGCGCCCCTGGCCACCACGGTCTGGACCGCGCCGCCCGTGGCCGGAATGGTCTTCAGGCTGCCCGATCCTCCTCTCCCGGTGAAGAACCCGATCGTGGCGGCATCCGGGGAAAAGAACGGCGCGTTTGCTCCCTCGGTTCCCGCCAGATAGCGGGCGTCGGCCTGGTCGAAATCCCGCACCACGATGCCGGGCTGGCCGCCCGGGCCTCCGATCCAGGCTATCCGCCGTCCATCCGGCGAGATCGCCAGGCGGTGGGTGGCGATGGGGAGGATGCCGAGGGTGTCGGGGAGGAGCATGGTGAGCCGGGTGACGGATGGATCGGGGGCATTGCCTCGGTGGACCAGGGCTCCGAGCAGTGCACCCGTCACCAGCAATCCGGCTCCGGCCGCGAGGAGAACGGCACGCTGGCGACGGCGCACCCGGGGGAGGGCGCTCGGCCCCGTCCCGGATGCCGTGCCGGACCCCGGTGTGGTGAGGGCCGTCGTGAAGTCGGCGGCGGTGGCGAACCGGTCGGCGGGGAGCTTTTCCAGCGCCCTCACAATCGCCTGCTCCACATGGGGCGGAACGGTGTGGCGCTGGATCGAGATACCGCGGGGGGACTCGGTCATCACCCGCGCGACGATCGCCTGGGCGGTGGGACCGGTGAACGGGGGCTCTCCCGTGAGCATCTCGTACAGCACGCAGCCCAGGGCGTAGATGTCGGTCCGGCCGTCGATCTCCCGCTCTCCCATTGCCTGCTCGGGGCTCATGTAATAGGGTGTCCCGAGCGACATCCCGGTTTCGGTGAGCCGACTCCCCCCCTCCGACCGGCTGGCGGCCAGCGCGATGCCGAAATCCGCCACGAGGGCCTGACCATCGTGGAGCAGGATGTTCTCGGGCTTGATGTCGCGGTGGACGATCCCCTTCCGGTGCGCGTAGTCGAGGGCACTCGCCACCTCGGTGGCGATCCGGAGGGCGTCGGCCACGGGGAGCTGCTTTTCCCGCTGGATCCGGTCGCGGAGACTCTCCCCCTCGACGAACGGCATCGCGTAGAAGACGGTGCCGTCGGCGGTGCCGGAGTCGAACAGGGGGAGGATGTGGGGGTGCTGGAGGTTGGCCGTGGTCTTGATCTCGCTGAGGAACCGCTCGGCACCGATGACCGCGGCGAGTTCCGGTCGCAGTACCTTGAGGGCTACCTGGCGGTCATGCTTGAGGTCCCGGGCCAGATAGACCGTGGCCATGCCGCCCGCGCCGAGCTCCCGCTCGAGAGCGTAGCGGTCGGACAGGGCGGCGCGCAGGCGGTCCAGAGTGGTCACGGGATTCCCTGGTGGGGGACCGGGAAATGATGTGTCAGCGATCTGTCACAAGTTAGCCCTCCCGGTGGAAAACGGCCAGACGCTTCACCCTTGACCGATTGGCCCGGACTCTCTCTCCTGGCCCGGGTCGTCGTTGCCCTCACCCCTGACCCCCCCTGACCCCTCTCTCACACAGGTGGGAGAGGGGAACGACGCCTGGAGGTCCGGTCGCACGGCCCTTACGGCTAACCCCTCCCCCGGATCCATGAACAACGAGGAATGAGCGCCCCCGCGGCGACCGGCACCGTCTCCGCGCACCACACGTGGAACAGTGAACCCTGCTCATTGCTCGTCGTCCGCCCCGGCGGGGAAGGCGACGTTTACGAGGTGAACTCGCCCAGAGCGAATCCCAGCCGCTGGGCCACGTCGCGCTGGCGCTGATCGAGGGTGAGGAACATCAACTGCTCCGGCTCCGGCGAGAGGTACAGCGCCGTCGCCAGATGCCAGCAGTCTGCGCGCGCACGTAACCCGTGTCCAGCACCCGGATGATCTCCGGCCGGAGGGAGAGGCACTCCTTCGCGCCTGGCGGCTGATCGCACCTCCGCCTCCGGCAGGGGGCGGAATCAAGCTGCGCATACTGTTGGAGACGCGCCCGTAGGTCGCCCGCCCCCGGCTCGACGAAGGCAATCGCGGTGACGACGGAACTGTCCAGGTACGCCCCGTCATTCCCGGACATGGCGAACCAGGGCAGAGAGCTTCGGCCTTGGTGTCGCAAAGAGAGTATTCTTCGGACATCATTGCAGTATAGTCAGACTAGTCAGACTAGTCTGACCACGCAATGTCATATGGTATCCATGCCGGTCACCTGGTCCGTTCTACGCGCCGCACCCCAGCAGGAGACCGTCCACCCTCCGCGCGGCACTCTCCGCTACACCTCGGTCTTCGAACGGCCCCACTCGCACCCGATGGAGACCGCCGGGCCCGGTGTCGATCCGTGTCGGGAACTGATCATCGAGGAGTCGGACACGGAGGCGGTCGGCGTTCGCGCTATCGGCGAAAGCCCCCGCCTGGATCTCCCAACACCGTGGGGAGGCCGGGGCATCGAGCACCGTGATCCTGACCCGCGCCACCCCGGGTCCGATGAGACGAAGCTCCTCGGCACCCCACCGGGACACGTCCAGGATCCGGTTCTTTGCGAACGGGCCTCGGTCGGTGATACGCAGCGTGGTGGAGCGGCCGTTGGACAGATTCTCGACCCGCACCCGGGTGCCGAAGGGGAGAGTCCGGTGCGCCGCGGTGGGTGCGTGCATGTCGTAGACTTCACCGGAGGCGGTGCGGCGCCCATGGAAGGGTTCCCCGTACCAGGAGGCGACTCCCTCTTCGACCCAGCCGTCCGTCACGGGTGCGGGGAGATCGGGAGACCGTCCGCGTCCCATGCTGGCACACCCGCCCAGACCCAGCGTCAGGAGGAGACCGATCACTCTCCACCTGATCTCGGCCCGGTCCACGGCTTGTCGCGTACACTCCGCCCTCGTCACGGGCCCGCCATAGCCTGATGGAGTGCCTCGCGATCGGCCAGATCCACCAGGGCTCCTCCGCTGTCAAAGCTCGGAAGTTCGGGAAGTGCCACCGCAGCGGGCTTGTCTTGAAGCACCTGGCGCAGAGCCATCTCCACCACGGTGGACATGGTTCGACCGGTTCGCGCGGCCTCGCGGCGAAGCCGGGCCATCACCGTCTCATCGATCGTCAGCGTCGTTCTCATCCGGCGAACCATACGGTCGACACAGCGACCTGCCAATACATAGCGCGAAAGCCCCGTTCCCGGGGTCCTCCCGCGACGCCGACCGGACAAGTGGCATCGGCGCGAGGGGTTGCGCTCCATGGGTCAACCGTGTAGCGTTAATGTAGCCATATACGCTACACGGGAGGCGCGTCATGACGGGCAAACCGATTACCTATCGCGAACTGCGCAACACTCCAGGACGCGTCTTCGAGCGCCTCGCCGAGGGCGAACCATTGTCGCTGGTGTCCGACGGAACCACCAGGGCGTTGCTCATTCCGGTGGAGGAGGGTGACGCCACCACGGTGCTCGACGCCTGGCGGAGGGGACGGGCGCTCCTGGCGCTGTCTCGGCTCCAGGCCGAGGCACGGCGGGAAGGCACCGCGGGGCTGACGCAGGGGGCGATCACCCGCGAAATCCGATCGTCGCGCCGGGCCCGCCGGGCACGCGAAACCAACCAGTAGGAGTCTCGCGGTGCGGATCGTTCTCGACACCAACGTCCTGGTGTCCGCGATGCTCACCGGAGGGGGAACGCCGGACCAGGTCCTTCACCTCGTGCTCCAGGGCGCCGTGACCCTCCTTGCCGACTCCCGGATCTTCGCGGAGTACGATGAGGTGACCGCGCGCCCGGCGTTTCGATTCGACCCCCGCGAGCGGAGGATTCTTCTTGATGCACTGGAGCGGATCGCGGAACCGGTGGTGGCCCCTCCACTGAAGCTGACCCTCCCGGACCCCGATGACCGTGTCTTTGTGGAGGTGGCGGTCGCCGGAATGGCGGACGCAATCATCACCGGAAATACCAGACACTTCCAGCCGAAGCGCGGGTCCCTGTCGGTTCCCGTGCTGCTCCCTCGTCAATTGGTGGACCGGATGCGGAGGTAATCTTTGATCCGGCCAATAATGAAGTGACACTCGCCTCCCGCCTTCAGAGCGGCCGAAACAGCAGCCAGACGAATGCCGCGAACCCGACCAACACCACGGCCCGTCGTACCGTCGCCTGCTCGACGCGCTGCGCCGCCCTGGCACCCGCGTAGCCCCCGACCAATCCTCCCCCCGCCATCGCGATCGCCACCGGCCAATGCACGATCCCCCCGGCGATGAACAGCCCCGCGGCCACCGCATTGATGCAGAGCCCCCCCCAGTTCTTGAGTCCGTTCATGACATGGATGTGCCGGTGTCCCATCCACTCCAGGGCGGCCAGCATCAGGATGCCGATCCCCGCGCCGAAGTACCCTCCATAGATCCCCACCGCGAATTGCACGGCGAGGAAGGCGCCGCCCGGCCGAGCCCCCGCCTGCCGCGGTGTGTGTCCCAACCAGCGGAGCAGGGGACCCTGGAACGTGAAAAGAATCGTGGCCACGAGCACCAGGAACGGAACGATCCGGGCAAAGCGATCCTCGCCGGTGCTGAGGAGCAGGACCGCTCCGATGCCCCCGCCGAGGAGGCTCGGCAGGGTCAGGCCGACCAGCCAGGGTCTGGAGTGCGTGAGGTGAGAACGGTATCCCCACATGCTTCCCACCGCCCCGGGCCAGAGCCCCACGGTGCTGGTGGCGTTGGCGGTGAGGGGAGGGAGTCCGAGCGCCACGATGGCGGGAAAGGTGACGAGCGTGCCCCCCCCCGCGATGCTGTTGATGGCGCTCCCCGCCATCGAGGCCACGAAGGCCAGGAGAACGAGTGTCAGCATTTCCGGGGGCCGCGCGGAGAGGTCGACGGCCGATGCGGACTCGGGTTCAGCGGGCCGCCGGGAGCCCCAGGACCTCGGGCCCCTGCTCGAAGACGATGTCCACCGGGATCCCCGCCGTGGCGAGCCGGTCGAGATCGGCCTGGAGGGTGGCCCGGATGGTGCTCACGGAGTCCATCCACGCCCGCACTCCGTCGAGGTCCCCGTCTCCCTGGAATCGCAGGATCCTGGCCGACAGCGAGTCGGTGGCGAGGCGCATCCGGTCGAAGTTCACCCGATAGGTTCCGGTGGTGGAATCGCGGGTAAAGGCGCCCATCTCCTCGAAGTAGTTGAACCGAGCCACGTTGGCCCGGCCGTGCGCGCTCGCGGCACCGAACCGGACCGACCGGAAGATGCCCGCCAGAAAGGTGACCTGGTTGGTCCGGATGTCCTTCTCCCCCAGCTCGCCCCGGTCCGTCAGGGCGGTGATCATGTGGAGGCCCAGGACATCGGCCTTCCCCTCCTCGAGCGACGAGGCCTGCTCCTGCAGTGCCTCCCGCACCGTGCGCCCGCCGGTCACGGTGTTCTTGATTCCGAGCCCGTGGGCCACCTCGTGGAACATCGTGTTCTCGAAGAAGGCGTCGAACGAGAGGTACTCCCGCTGGTCGGGCGCGATGAGCAGATCCGCGATCGGCAGGAGGATCTGGTCGAACTTGGCGCGCACCGCGTTCTTGAGCTGGAGCCGGCGGGCTCCCTTGGCCAGCTGAACCTCCTCGTCGTTGGGGAGGTTGATGGCGATCGTCTTCGATCCGGCGTTGGCCTGGCCGGCATAGTAGAGCACGTCGTAGGCGTTGAGATCGGAATCGGTTCCCGGCGTCTCCCGCTTGTAGGCGTCCGGCACGGGGAGCCCGCGCTGCAGCGACGGAAGCAGCGCGGCATACCGGCTCAACCGATCGCTCCAGACCTGGTCCTTGACCAGCACGTACGCCTCATGCGCCGCCTTGGCCCCGTACAACTGGTCGTCGTAGGTCTCGATCGGGCCGATGACGACATCGATCGGGTTGGTCTTCATGTCCATCCACGCCAGGTCACTGGGCTGATAGTCATCGCTCAGCAGCGCCTCGGCGCGGAGCTCGAGGTAGCGCCGGAGGCCGGCATCCTGAGCCAGGAGCGCGGCCTCTCGCAGCCGAGCCGCCGCCCGCCCCACCTGGGGGCGAAACGCCACCCGGTAGGGCACCGCGGTCAGACGTCCCTGGCCGTCCCGGCGGACCAGAGTGTACAGACTGCGCAAGGCAGCCCCGCCATCGGGAGCGGCGCGTGCCGCGGAATCGAATTCCGCCGTGGTGATGTCGTGGGGGTAGAAGTTGGCGCCGAGGGGCATGGCTCCGACCTCGGACACGAAGGGCTGGTTGCCGTTGAGCCGGTCCCAGGGGCCGTAATTGATCTCGGCGAACCGCCGCAGGGTCGGCGTGGGCATGGCAGAGAGCACGCTGTCCGAAGGTCCGGACACCTCGAGCCAGTAGATCTCATCCATCTCCCGCGCGGCTTCGATCAGGAGCGGAAGCATGCGACGGGCCGAATCGGTGAGCCCGCTCAGGTCGGCGTCGAGCCGGACCGTGGTGTAGGCAGCGAGGAGATTCTCGGTGCCGTCGTCGGATCGAGTTCCCTCGTCAGGACCCTGGGGGGAACAGGCGGCAACGAGGAGGGGGAGGGTGAGGAAGGACAGGCGCATGCGTGGCTCCAAAAAAGGAGAACCGGACAGGTGAATGAACGTATCGTCCATCGCCGAACGATGGCAAGGATCAGGAAAGAAAAGGCCCCAGCGGGACCAGGTGCAGACCGGGAACCCGGCCGAACTCGCGCCGGTTGAGGGTGGCCACCCGGTGGCCCCGAGCCAGGGCGGTGGCGGCAATCAACAGATCGTGAGCCCCGATCAAAGAACCGGCTGGCGCAAGATGAGCCCAGACCTGCGCATGTTGCCGGGCGTCCGCCAGACTGAAGGGAAGGACCGGGATGGTATCGAGCAGACCCTCCACAAAGGCGAACCGACGGGCTCGAACGCCAGGGTGAGCGGCCCGGAGGCAACCGTGCAGCAGCTCGGAGGCTGTGACCGCCGCCATGCCTACCCCGACATCACCCAACTCTTCCAGCATCGCTTCAAAGCGGAGGGCACCACGCTCGGCCGCGAGGAGAACCGAGGTGTCGAGAATCACTCCCACGGCGGGGACGGTGGTGGCATCTCGGCGGCGCTCGCGGAGAGATCGTCGGCGAAGTTGGCGGCTTCGTCCGGATGGAGTCGCGGGAGTGCCGCCCACCGTTGGCCCAGGGTTCGGGCGGTCAAGCCGGCTGGTCCCCGGTCTCCTCCGGTGGGCGCGTCGAGGTACCGGGCGATCGCTTCCCGAACCACCCGGGACTTGGGGAGGTCGCGCGCGTCGGCCCATCGGGTCAGGGCCCGGGCGAGGTGGGTGGGGAGCCGGAGGGTCAGGTGTTCGTCTGCCATGTGTTACACACGGTAACACATTCGTATTACCTGCACAAGGTGGCGATCGATTACAGATCCCCTGAGCCGGCAGAGCCGGAACCAGAGAGGCGCGTCGGCGTTTCGCAGGGGTTCCCCGGGGCTTTCGCCCCGGGCTCGGCGGCGGGAGGCCGTTCACACGGCCGGTGTCGTCGCTGTTTTTGGTGGCGCGAGCCACCTCCCCGGGCCGAGCAAGGGGCGTCAGCCCCGGGAAACACCAATCGCCTGGTCACGGCGCTCCGCGACGCGAATGCACCAGATGCCTCAAGTTGGATGCCTTCCCATGCGCCGGCAAACAGACTGCCCGTGAGGGTTTCCGGGCGTCTCCCAAAAAATCGTTGCCGTCTTGTGTCCGATCCTGTCCGTGAGGGACTACACGGCCCCTCGACCAGCCATTCCCCGGAGCGCCACGGCGAGACGCTCGGCATCTGCCGGGGTGTTGTAGAGGGCCGGGGTCACCCGTACGCAATCCCCCCGGGAGAGTCCCGTGCGCCACACCGTGAAGAGCCGGTGCTGTTCGAACAGCTCCCTCACGATCGCCTGGTTCTCCTCCTTCCCGGTCCGGCCGTGAAGCCGGAACGAGGTGATGGCGGCCACGAGATCCGCATCGTCCGGAGTCAGAAGGTCGATGCCCGGCGTTCCGCGCACGGCCCCGACCCAGAGGTCGCGGAGGTGGCGCACCCGGGCCGCCTTGTACGCCGGCCCCACCGACTCATGAAAGGCCAGGGCAGCGGGAACTGTCAGATAGGTGGCGAAGTTGGCGGTGCCGGTGTGCATCCGGCTCTCGATCCGGTCGAGGGGTCCGTCGTCCCCCAGCATCCGGTCGATGTCCGGCAGGCGATCGGCCTTGATGTACATCGCTCCGACACCGATCGGGGCGCCGAGCCACTTGTGCAGGTTCAGGCCCACGAAATCGGCGCCGATGTCCCGGAGCGTCAGGTCGCACTGACCGAAGGAGTGGGCGGCGTCGACGATGGTGTCGGCCCCCCGCTCCCGGGCCATCGCCACGATCTCCCGGGTCGGGATGATCAGGCCGGTCTTGTTGTTGAGATGGGTGAGGAGGAGCAGCCGAACCCGGGGGTGAGTCCGGAGCGCCTCGGCGTACATCTCCACGACGGCGTCCCGGGTGGCCGGTTCCGGAAACTCGATCCGTACCACCGTGACACCCCGAAGCTCGGCGAGGGCATCCATGGCGAACTGCATCGCCCCGTAGTCCAGGTCGGCGCACATCACCTGATCCCCGGGGGCCAGCTTGTTGTACTGCACGATGAGACGCTGGAGCGCCTCGGTCGCGTTGCGGGTGAACACCAGCTCCTCCGGTGCGGCTCCGAGAAAACCGGCCAGACGCTCGCGGGCCCCGGCGGATTCCTCTCCCCACGCCCCGCGGGCGTACCGGGAACTCTCGAGGTTGACCCGGTCGATCTGCCGGTGATACTCCGCCAGCACCGGCGCCGCCATCATGCCGAAATAGCCCGCCTCCAGGTTGGTGATCTCGGAGGACACCCGGTAGTGGGCCGCGACGCGCCGCCAGTAGGCCTCGTCCCGGGCGACGGCTTCCGGTGAACCGGTGGGACGGTCGAGCGGGGGAAGAGGGGTGGAATCGCGGGCGTCCGGAGCGGGGGCACAGCGCGCCGAGGCGAGGGCAAGGCCGGCGACGCCAGCCGTTCCCAGGAACGAGCGGCGGGAGAGGGTCATGGCAGGGCTCCATATGCGGGGTCGGGGGAAAGGTATACGGAGAAACCGTTACGGGCGATCAGGGCCGTCCGCACACGGCCCTCAGAATGGAGGCTCTTCAGGCTTTGGCATGGGCTCGTGTTCAGCCCGAGCGCTTCCCCTCACCCCGAAAGCCAACCACAAAAGCACAAAAGGCACAAAGCCGCCGACCGGAACGCCACACCTCCTTGGGAAGAGACTGCGGATGGCACGGATGACTCAGATGGAATCCTGCCCAGGCCGGTCCCGGGTGGAGTCGGTGTGGTGGAGGCGGAGCCACCCTCCTCGATCTCGTGTTTCTTGTGCCTCTTGTGCCTCTTGTGGCTATTCCCCCGCCCGCCTGGCCACCGGAGCCCCCCCACTCAGTCCAGAATCCCCCCCAAGAAGGCCGAAGAGCCCCGGGAAACGGCGGGTTGAAGTTCCGCTCACACACCCTCACCTACACGAACCCGGATGAGCCCCGAAAGCATCACCGCGAAGGTGGCATCACCTCTTATTAATAATTTGGCCGGATTGGTCCTCCGTCCGTTTGATCAGGGGCTCCCCGTCCGAGGCGTCTCCCTCACCCCGTGAGCGGGTGACGCCACCGCAGGGTGGGGAAGCGCGCGAAGTCCCGGTCCGTGGTGATGAACTCGCATCCCTGCTCGAGGGCGAGGGCGGCGAGCCACGCATCCGGAACCAGGTTGCCCCGGGCCCCCGCCTGCCGGAGCAGTCGGCAAAAGATCTCCCAATGCCGGGCCCGCGGGAACACCGGAACGGCGTTGGGTGCGTCGCGGAAGGCGGTGGCGAAGGCGATCGCCAGCTCGAGTGGCGCCGGAGGGTGGAAGATCCGAGGATGCGTCACAATCCGAAGGAATCCCGCCAGCACATGATCGGAGACGGCGTACGCCTCGTCCGAAGAGATCAGCCCTTCGAGCCAGGCGCGGTATTCCACGTGGCCCGGGGCATCCTCGCGGAAGGCATACACGAGGACGTTCACATCAACCAGGCGCATCGCCCTCAGTCATGAGGTCGAGGAGACTCGCCGTGTCATCGAGGTCAACCCCCGGTTGGAGCCCCTCCCCTCGGAAGGTCGGAAGGGGAAGGGGGGAGGCCCCCGCTGCCCGGGATGCGGAATGGCGCTGGGTGAGGGATTCGAGAGCCGCCAGTCCCCGCCGGAGCACGTCCGACTTGGTGGCATCCAATTCGGCGGTCAAGCGGTTCAGGCGCTCCCGGTCGGGGGCCTCCAGGTAAACCTGCACCGGCTCGGCGCCCCGGTTGGTGCGCCGACCAGATGCGTTGCTGTCATGACGCTTGTTCATGATGTCATGGTAACAGATTGCCTCGCCGGGTCAAGGAGGTTTGCCCAGGCCTACTTCGGCAGGGCGGCCAGCACCCGGCTCACCACGCCATCGAGTGCGGGATTGCCCCCTCCGAGCCACCGCACCACGATGACGAGGTCATTGTCCCAGTCCACGTAGATCGCGTTGGTGCCGTTGCCGAGGAAGGCGACGGCCCGCTCTGGTGCGGAAGGAAGCATCTTCTGACCGGTGTTGAGGAACCAGTTCATGTATCCGTACCCCGGATTGGCCGGTCCCGGGGTACTCGCCATGGTGATCCATTCGAGGGGAACGATCTGGCGGTCGTTCCAGCGGCCGTTCCGCAGGTAGAGATAGCCGAGACGGGCCATGTCCCACGCGTTGATGAACATCCCCCCTCCCCAGTGCCCTCCGCCCGACACCGACTGGACCCGGAGCCCGTCGATCTCCACCCAGGAATTCTCATACCCTTCCCAGCGCCAGGTGCTGGAGGCCCCGATGGGGTTCATGACCTCGTCCCGGAGCACGGCGGGAAGAGGGCGTCGGAGAACCTGGAGGGTGGCGAGAGCGAGCGCGTTCACCCGGACGTCGTTGTACTTGTAGCGGGTCCCGGGCTCGGAGAGCTTCCGATTTTCCCACTCCTCCCGGGGTCCTTCGGGACGATCGGCCCAGTCGGGCTTGTCCCAGAGGGTGCCCTGCCAGTCGCTGGATTGTCGGAGCATGTGGTCCCAGGTGATGCCCTGGTTGTGGGGAGCGTCGAAGAGGTCGACTCCGGCGGGCATGGAGGGACGCACGGAATCGGTGACGCTCCGGAGGAGCCCATCGCGCCAGGCGATGCCCACCACCGTGGAGAGAAAGGTCTTGGTGACGCTGTGGGTCATGTCGACCCGGTCCACCGGGCCCCACTCGGCCACCACCTTGCCGCGGTAAATCACCAGGCCGCTGGGATCCCCCCGGTCCTTCATTCGGCCGATGATGTCGGCCATCGGTTCCCGCCGCCCGAACGACTGCTGCTGGCCGACGGCCTGGTCACGGGGCGACCGGGACTCGCTGCGAATGGCGAAGGCGCGCGCCGAGTCGAGTGCCGCGGCGTCGAGCCCGAGCTCGGCGGGGGCGCGGTGTTCCCACGAGCCGCGGGGCGGGAAGTAGCGATCCTGGGCCGGAAGCTGCGGGGCCAGAACCAGGAGCGTGACGAGGATGGTGCGAAGGAGTCGGGTCATGTCGTCGGCTGGCCGGGTGGAGAGACGCGAGGAAGGAAGGATAATAATGGAGCGTGTCGATGACTGGGCCGAAGCTGGCGACTGGTCGCGGGAGGGGTCCGCCGTGTCAGACACCGACGACGCGGAAACCGGACGCCCGGGCGGCACGGGCCAGGCCGTACAGGCCCCCCTGACCCCTCTCCCACAAGGAAGTTTGAAGGAGGAAGTTTGAGGCTTGAAGGAGGAAGTCACACGTCAGACTTCACACTTCGAACTTCACACCCCGCAGGGGGTGAGGGTGGTTAGGGAGCGCGAAGCAGATCCTCGGTCTGTTCCCAGCCGATGCACCCGTCGGTGATCGATTGGCCGTGCACCAGGTCCGGCCCGATCGCCTGGCGACCCTCCACCAGGTGGCTCTCCAGCATCAGGCCCAGGATGCCGTCCTCGCCCTCACGCACTCTCCCCGCAAGCTCGGCGAAGACCGCGGGTTGCCGCCGGTAATCCTTCCCGCTGTTGTCGTGGCTGCAGTCCACCAGAATGGCCCGGGGGAATGGGCACGCCTGATCCAGCAGGGCGCGGGCCTCCGACACCGCCTCGCGGTCGTAGTTCGGCCCCGAGGCGCCGCCCCGGAGGACCAGATGAACATCGGGGTTCCCGTCGGTGCGGACGATGCTGGTCTGTCCCTCCGGGTCGATCCCCAGGAATGCCTGCGCCGTGCGGGCGGCGGTCATGGCGTCGAGGGCAGGGCGCAGGCTTCCATCGGTGGCGTTCTTGAACCCGACCGGCATGGAGAGGCCGCTCGCCATCTGCCGATGGGTCTGGCTCTCGGTGGTGCGTGCCCCGATCGCGGCCCACGACACGAGATCCGCTGTGTACTGGGGAACGATGGGATCGAGAAACTCGGTGGCGCAGGGGAGCCCGAGGGCGTTGATCTCCCGCAGGATCCGCCGAGCCTCGCGGAGCCCGCGGTTCACGTCGTAACTCTCATCCCGGGCTGGATCGTAGATGAGACCCTTCCACCCGACGGTGGTCCGGGGTTTCTCGAAATAGGCCCGCATCACCACGATCAGCCGGTCCTGGCAGGCGTTCCGCGCCCGCGCCAGCCGTTCAGCATACTCCAGCGCACTTGTGGGCTCGTGAATGGAGCAGGGGCCGACGATGACCACGAGCCGAGGGTCGCGACCGGTGAGGGCGTCGCGGATCTCCTGACGCCCGGCCACGACCGTGGCCGCGGCAGGGTCGGTGATCGGAATGTCGGCCACCACCTCGGAGGGGGTGGCCAGCGGCTCGAAGCGGCGGACACGAAGGTCGCTCAGGCGACCGGGAGGTGCGGAGGGAGGAGGCGTGGGCATCAGGAAAGAATAATGACCAATGAACAATGAACAATGATCAATGAATCGTCATTCATGCCGTCGGATGACCCGTCCCGGCATCGTGGAGCGGGAATATGCTGGAAAGGGCTTCCCCGTGAGCTTCCACCCGCGCTCCCGAGAGCATTGTCACGAGCGCCAAGCGCTCCTCGATGGTGGTCGTGGCGGACAGATCGCCACTCGGCTCCTGGTCCAGGGGGAAGATCCGGATCGGCCAGTCGTGGCGTGGGTGGCTCATATCAGTGGAACCCAAGGAATCTCTGGCCCAACGTCACCCCCGGGAAGCTTGTCCCCGCGAAATCGGGGAGCGGGGATCCATGGCCATGAGGGCTGGAGGAGGAGAATGGATTCCCGCGTGCGCGGGAATGACGGGCATGGGCTGTCCGTCAATTTCGCGAGTTGTTCCTGATGGTTCGACACGACGGCAAGTCGCAGGGCGGGCCTCAGGGTCGTCCCCGCAGGCGGGTCCGGAGTTCGGTGAACCAGTTTTCGACCAGGATCAGCTGGCCCGACGACCGGCGCGTGTCCTCCGGGAGCATGCGCAGCATCACGAAGGCCCGGTCATCGCTCGTCACGTCGTACCCGCGGTAGCTGGGGGCGCGCAGATAGGCGGTGTCGGCGAAAAGGGGCTGCGCCCGGCCCGTCGCGAGAGCGGGAGAAGTGGACACCGGCACCACGACCATCCGGCCCTCGGGAGACCGATAGAACAACTCGCGTCCGCTGTGAGCCCACAGGGGTTCCGCGCCTCCGGCCACGGAGACCTGGCGGCGGCCCGCCCCGGCCTCGGGAAAGGGACGGATGTAGATCTCGTCCCGCCCCGACTCATCCGACTGGTAGGCCAGCCACCGGCCATCGGGCGAGAGAGTCGGCGCCCGTTCATCGAAGTCGGGGGTCGCCACCACCGGGATGCCGGCGGTGTCGGTTCCCGGCTGGAGGGCATGGATGTCGCGGCTCGGGATCGTGATCCGGTAGACCAGCCAGGAGCCATCCCCCGACCAGACCGCTTCCGCGATGGTGTGGGGTGACGTGACGATCGTATCCACCTCTCCCCCGCCATCGGCTTGGCGCCGGAGAACCCCGCTGGCCGCTCCCTCCTCGAACACGTAGCTCAACGAGGCGCCATCCGGCATCCAGGCCGGCCGGTAGACGATCGAATTGCCGAAGGTCACCCGCGTCAGGGGACCGCGGACCACATCCTTGATCCAGATGTCCCCCACCGGGTCGCCATGGATGGTGACCGCGAGGCGGGTGTCATCTGGCGAAAGGCTGAGGCCCCCATTGTACCCCGGGGTATAGGTCCACTGCGGATCGAGGACCCGTTCCTCCCCGGATCGGGCCACTTGGACAGGGCGCACGAGCCGCTGGATCGCCTGAGCGGCGCCGGAGCGATACATCAGCAGACCGGTGGACGACACGGCGAGATTGGCGGTGCCGGCGGTACTGATCGCGATCTGGTCGAGCACCACTGTCTCGGGGCCGGTCACCACGAGATTCCGGATGTCGAACGGCAGCGCCACGGCGGAGCCGTTGGGTCGCAGGACGAGGAGGAACCCCGGTGCCAGATACCAGGCCTGGAGACCCTGGATGATCCGGACAGTGCGCCGGTTCCGGGCGTTCCACGCCACGATCCAACTGTCGTTGCCCCGCGTTGGGCCGTGCCAATCGGTGTAGAGGACCCCGCGCCCTTCGGGGAGGGCGAAGGGCATGATATGGCTGACCGTGCCCAGTGTGCTGTCACCCGACGTGATCGGTTCCGGTGTTCCGCCATTTTCGGACACGCGAAAGAGAATGCCCCGTGTCCCCTCCCGGGAGGGGTAGTAGATGTGCCCGTCATCGGACCAGGCCACTCCAAACGCGGCCCCGCCGGTTTCCGCCGCCCGCAGCGTCACGGGAGACGATCCATCCAGCGAGAGAACGTTCAGGGAGCCCTGGCGGGCGTCGCGGAATGCGATGCGGCGTCCATCGGGTGAGAAGGCCGGTGACATGGCGGCCGCGGTACCGGGAAGAGCACGGCCACCGATCTGATCCCGCTCCTGCACCACCAGGGACGAATTACGAAGTGAGGGACCACCCACGTAGACGAACCGGCTCCCGTCGGGAGCGAGAGCCAGTTCCGCGGTACCGAGTGCCTGGTATGCGGCATCCTCGGGCAGAGCAACCGCGAGGCGGCGTGTGGCGGGCTCCCGCGGGGCGGGACGGAACCAGGTTGAGGCGAGGGCGACGAAGAGCAGGCCGGCCACACCCCATCCTGCGAGCGCCATCCTTCGACTGCCCTGGCTCGCGGAGGAGAGGGTCGTGGTGCCGCGGTACTCGGGATGGGCCAGGGCCTCGGCAAAGGCCTTGGCGCTCTCGAATCGATCCGCGGGGAGCTTTTCCAGGGACGTGGCGACGGCGGCCACGACATTGGGGGGCACCGACCGGCGGAGCCGAGTGATGGAAGCGGCCTCCTCGGTCACGATCTTCATGATGATCTGCTGCGCCGAGGCGCCCACATGCGGTGGACTGCCGGTGAGCATCTCGTAGAGGACGCTGCCCAACGAGTAGATGTCGCTCCGGGCGGTGATCTCCTTTTCGGCCGTCGCCTGCTCCGGGCTCATGTAGTGCGGCGTGCCAAGCGAGAGGCCGGTCTCGGTCATCCGGCCGCCGGCCGCGGCGCTCAGCGCCAGGGCGATGCCGAAATCCGCCACCATCGGGCGGCCGTTGTGGAGCAGGATGTTCTCGGGCTTGATGTCGCGGTGCACCACACCCTGGCTGTGAGCGTAGTCCAGGGCGTCGGCCACTTCGACCGTGATCTTGACCGCCTCCTCGATGCCGAGCTGGGTCTCTCGGTCGAGCTTGCTCCGCAGCGTCTCGCCCTGGATATAGGGCATGACATAGAACAGGAACCCGTCGGCGGTGCCGGAATCGAACAGCGGCAGGATGTGGGGATGCTGCAGCGCCGCGGTGGTGGTGATCTCCTGCACGAAGCGCTCGGCGCCGAGGACGGCGGCGAGTTCGGGCTTGAGGACCTTGATCGCCACCTTGCGCTTGTGTTTGAGGTCTTCCGCGAGGTAGACGGTGGCCATGCCCCCCTGGCCGAGCTCGCGCACGAGTGAATAGCGGTCGGCGAGGGCCGATTCAAGTCGGTCGATCATGGCGGAAAGATCGCGTCCACGGCGCGGCGGAACGAGGGAGGGTCAATGGCGGGAAAGCGATACAGCTGCGGCTCCAGCAGGGAGAACTGGCGCCGCACCTCCGCACCGGTGATCAGTCCCCTTGCCCGCATTGCCTCGACGTCGGCCAGGTCGCGGGTGTGCCCACGCTCGATCTTGGCGAGCGCCTGGGCGGTGAAGTCATAGTGATGATAGGTGACCTTCCCGATGCGGACGATGACCGGGCTGCGCTGCTCCCAGCCGGGAGGCACCGGAATGAACTGGTCGGGCGAGGCGAGCTCGACGTTCACCCGGAGCCGCTCCTTGAGTACGGGAATCGTCCGAAGCAGGGCGTCCGATTCCGGGCGCATCACCAGGTCGATGTCGATCGTGGTCGGGCGCCACCCCACCAGAACGGCCGAAGTGCCCCCGACGAGATAGACGTCGAGGTCGGCCGTCGCCTCGCGCGCCAGCGCCGTGAGAAAAGCCTCGATCCGCGCCTGATCCGCTACTTCGCGCATGCGCTCGCACGCTGGAAGCTCACCAGCCGACGCAGGAGGGCGTTGTACCGGGCATGGGCTCCGGCACCGTGCCGCTCCGCCAGCAGCCGGTAGAGCCGGAGTTCGGGCTCCGCCCATGGCTCGGGCACGCGGAGTCCCAGCGTGCGCAGGCCGGGAGCGCCGAGCGAGACGAGCAGCGATTCGACGGTCTCGGCATGGTCGTCGAGATCGCGGAGGCCCTGCTCGACCAACTCGGCTCCCGGCAACACATCCCTATTCATGGTGTCGAATCTACTGTCGCTGGAGAGGCTCGGCCAGACGCCAGGCGCCCGGCGTTTGCGCTTCCCGTCCTCCGCGAGGAAGACCATGGCGATCCCGTCCTGACCGAGCTCGCGCTCGACTACGTAGCGGTCGGCGAGGGCCGCGCGCAGTCGTTCCAGTGGGTTCACACTGCTCCGGGAATGAGCGAAAGGTTGACTGTCAGGAGACTGTCACAAGTTACCCGACCGGGAGGAGAACGGCCAGAAGCCCTCAGTCCGGGGTTCCTCCCATCACGTCAAACCCCTCCTGCTCCGCGGCCAGCGCCAACCGGTCGTCCAGGGTGACGAAGGGGAGGGTGCGCGGGTCGTGCTCGGCGAGAACCAGCGCGGCGGCGAGTTGGAGCGCGTCGGCGGCGCGCAGGGGATGAAGGCGGAGCAGTCGCATCGCCTGGTGGCGCACGGGGTCGGTGGGCGGAACCACGCTCCACCCCCGCGCGGCCGTGGCGAGGAGCCCGGCGGCCAGGGTGGCATCGTCGCGCGACATCCGTTTATCGCGAGTCAGTCGCGCCAGCGCGGAAGCGCATTCGACCGGGGTGGTCCACCAGACTGCCGCCGCCGGATCCTCGCGCATCAAGGTCATCATGCGCTCGGTCCCGGGCTCCGGCGCCAGGAGGGGGACGAGGGCGGAGGAATCCCAGAACCTCATCGACCCTCGCGCCGCTCCTCCAGGAGGAGGGCGGAGCCGCAGGGCCCCGAGGTCACGGCGGGCCGAGGGAGGTCGAGCCAGTCGGCAGTGGGCTCGCTTTCGGGGAGCTGAACCAATCCCTGTTGGGCGAGACTGAGAACTCCCGGTGAGATACCGACGCCGAGCCTCACCGGCTCGAGCCGGGCCACCGGGATGCCCCGGTCGGTGATGAGCACGGATTGTCCGGCCTGGACGAGCCGGAGCAGGGCACTGAGCTGGTTCTTGGCCTCGGAAACGGAAGCAGTTGTCATCAGGCTATAATGACCATCGTGAAAGAGCCTGTCAATCCATATCTCCAAATCCCCAATGAGATTGGCCGTTCAGGGTACCTGTCGCATGCGCTCCTGGCGATCATTCGGAGGGACAGGTCGTGTTCACTCACCTGTTCAACCTGTCCTCCGGGGCGGCGATGCCGGGATCGCCCGCCACCGACCTTCGCATGATCGCCCGCCCGGTCGAAGGGGCTCCGACGGAACCCACCGATCTTCGCCTGGAGGGAGACCGGCTCCTGCTGCACTTTCCGAGCGGAAACCGGATGGTCTTCCGGCGCCGGTGACGGGACGGGTGTCGTTCCCGGAGCGAGATGCTCCATTCGGACGGCGGCACGGCGTGCCGTGATGCGCTCAACCCCGATGTCCCCCGGGTGCCGGATTCGGACTACATCCCCGGCGTCACAACGGGTTGGTGACCGTGAGGAACCCGAACTGGTGGAAATCGGTGTCCGCGGTTCGGATCTCGGTGATGCCATGCTCCCTCATCAGGGCCGCAGTGTGCAGATCATGGAGGACGTTGCCGCGAAGTCGCGGATACTCCCCGGCCAGGGTCGCGAGGACGGCGGGGTGCCGCTCCGAGGGCACCAGCACGCCGGCCCGGGGCGCGGTCAAAAGGAGCCCCATCCACTCGGTGGCTTGCCGCAAGGTGAGCGGTCGAGCGAACACCCGGCTATGGGTGCTGACTCGCAGAAACTCGTAAACGATCCCCCAGGTCAGAAACCACGATCGGTCTCCCGACCGCCACTCCTCGAGGAGTACGGCGGCCTTGGGGTGGTCCTCCGCGTCGGGATTGACCGCATAGAGCAGCAGGTTGGTGTCCACCACGAACATGGTCAGGACTCTTCCATCGCGCGGTAGAGGGCATCGCGATCGGCGACATCCACGAGGGGTGGACCCATGTGGTAGGACGGCAGGGGAGGTAGCTCGATTGCCGGGTTGGGCTCCAGACCGCGGCGGAGCGCCTCGGCCACCACTGCCGACAGGGTGGTACCCTGCTCCGCAGCGCGATGCTTCAACTGCCGAACCAGGTGGTCGGGAAGAATAAGCGTAGTCTTCATATGGAAAAACATACAACATCACGGACTACCGGGCAATCTCAAGGGCCGCCGGGTTTGAGCCCTTTCCTCACCGCTCGCGCAACTCCTCGATCCAGTTGAGCACGACCACCAGGGTCTGATCAATCGGTTGCGAGATCATCAGGAAGCGGGTGCCGTCGACGGGCACGTCGTAGGATGTGCTGTTGCCGTCGGAGTAGTGGGGCAGGGCGGAGAACAGGGTCCGGGGGGCTCCGGTCGCGAATCCTTCCCCGGCGGTCACGGGGACCGCAACCAGGTTTCGCATGGCGTCGCGGTAGAAGAGCTCCAGGCCGTCGCGCCGCCAGAGCGGTTCGTTTCCTCCGCCGACGCCTGCCAGAGACCCGGACCCTCGGGGAAGGGCCGGACATGCACCTCGCGCTTCCCTGATTCGTCGGAGACGTACGCCAGCCATCGCCCGTCGGGTCAGAGAGCTTCGGGTGCTGCTCGTCGGCGGGTGTGGCGATGAAGGGTCGGGGCACGGAGTCCTGGGGGGAGCGCAGCACGAAGATGTCGCGCCGGGTCGCGCCGTCGGTGAAGCCCACGCGATACGCCGCGGCCCGGCCGTCCGCCGACCAGGTAAGTTCCTGGGCGTGACGATCGTCCGAGGCCAACAACTCCGGTTCGCGGCTTCGATCCGCGGGCACGGTCCAGAGTGATCGAGTGAGATCCGTACTCAGACGATCGGAGACGAACCCGACCCGCAACCCGTCACCACTCCACACCGGCCGCCATACCGAGGTGCCGTCGAAGGTGAGCCGGGAGAGGGTCCCTTCCTCGAGATGATGGATCCAGATGCCATCCTGGCCCTCCTCCCGGAGTCCCATCGCGGCGCGGCGCCCGTCGCCTGCGCCGAGGTGCCCTTGTGGGGTGGCTCCCCCGTCAGCATCTCGTAAAGCACGCTGCCCAGCGAGTAGATGTCGCTCCGGGCGGTGATCTCCTTCTCGGCGGTGGCCTGCTGGGGGCTCATCTAGTCCGGTGTGCCGAGAGTCAGGCCCGTCTCGGTCATGCGCCCGCCGCCGCGCTCACCGCCAGGGCAATTCCGAAGTCCATCACCATCGGCCGCCCGTCGTGCAGCAGGATCTTCAAGACCTTGATGGCCACCTTGCGGTCGTGCCTGAGGTCATGGGCGAGGTACGCGGTGGCCATGCCGCCCTGTCCGATCTCGCGGAGGATGGTGTAGCGGTCGGCGAGGGCCGCGGCCAGGCGGTTAGGCGGGCTCATGCGCCCGGCTCCGTGCGGACCAGCCCTGCGATCCGGTCGAAATCTCGATCATAGCTGCACACTCCCGTGAGTTGTTCCTCGATCACGACCGCCGCATGCAGCGCATCTCGCGCCATGACGTGCGTTTCGGTATCCAGAAGCATTCGGGTGCGATCCAGGATCTCCGCCGTCACCGGGACGACCATCGGGAACAGCTGGCGAGTCAGGTCGTAGACCTGCTTCCCCTCCTCCCAGCGGTGGATGGCCCGGTAGCGGTGCAGGATCTCCTGCAGTACCTCGGCGTCGATCGTGGCCTGCACCTCTCCCGTGGCGACCCGTTCGAGCAATCCCACGCTCGGCGCCTTGTGGGGATGGGCAGAACCAGCCGCGTACATGATCACGTTCGTGTCGATCAGGATCATGGCAGCAGCGCATCCGGATCGGCCACCGATTCCCGCTTCATCGCCTCCGGGGTGCCCACCGGCAGGTTCAACCGGGCCAGGGCGGTCACTGCGGCCACCTGATCGCGTCCACCCACGACTCCATAGTGGACTTCGCATGCTTCCCGCACCAGATCGCCGAGGCTTCGGCCCCGGCGAGCAGCGAGATCGGTCAACCGGCGGTGGAGCTCAGGGGAGAAGAGAATGGTGGTTTTCTTGGTCAGTTCCATATACACCTCCATATATGGAAGTTATCCACTTCCACCTGGAAAGCAATCCCGTCGGCAGCGTCACGATGCGGCCAGCCTCGTGGCCAGGTCAGCCACAGAAATGGCGGTCACCCCGCCTCCCATCGGCCAGGTTTCCGCGCCGCCATGCACGACGAAGGCCTCGCGCGGTGTGAGATCGGCACGGGCGATGTGGAACCCCTTCGAGACGGTCGGCGCCGTCGACCGCTTGATCTCGATCACCATCTCCACTATCTCGCCCCGATTGTCGCAAATCCAAAGTCACGCTTGCGAGTTACGCCATACGCTTCGGCGAAGTGCATGGTGTCGCTCACTGCCCCACCTTCCGCCTCAATTCCTCGAACCAGTTCAGCGTGACTACCAAGTGGGTGGAGACGTCAAGCAGGCCAGGGGACTTGACGAACAGGAACGAGCGACCATCCGCGGAAACGCTGTAGTTGCGATGACGGTTGTCGGCCACGTACCCGCGGGTGGAGAACAGCACCCGGGTCGAGGTGACCCGGAACTCGTGGCCCGGGGCCACGCCGACCGCCACGAGGTTCTCATTCCCGTCGCGGAAGAACAGCTCACCGCCTGCGGGACTCCACAGCGGCTCGCTGCCCCCGTTGCGCGACACGGTGAACTTGGCCGCCCCGGCATCGGGAAAGGGGCGGACGTAGACCTCGGTCTGTCCCGTTTCATCCGAGGCATAGGCCAGCCACCGCCCATCGGGCGAGAGGGTCGGTGAGAACTCCTCCGCCCGGGAATTCACCAGCGTGAGGACGGTCGTGTCACCAACAGTCCGCCGGGCAAAGATATCCCGGCTGCCACCCGACCCCGCTCGATAGAGGAGCCACGCGCCGTCGCGCGAGAAGACCGCCTCGTCCACGCTGGGGGCCACCGCCAGCAGCGGCTCGGGCGGGGTGCTGCCATCGGCGCGAACGCGGTAGGTGGTGATCTTGCCCCGCTGGTCGGAGGTAAAGATCACCTCGTTCCCATCGGGCGACCAGCTCGGCCGGTAGTTCATCGTCCCACCCGAGGACAACCGGGTCATGGCACCGCTCTCGAGCGACCGGACCCACAACTCGGTACGCCCCGCCCGCCCGACGGCGACCGCCACTCGGGAACCATCCGGCGCGAGCGACGTCGAGGCGAATACCCCCTCCCATCCCGGGTCGAGGGCCCCCTCCTGCCCGCCGCTTCGAGGCACGCGCACCACCTGGTGAGGATCCGCGGCCTTCTGGTAGCCCAGGGTACCTTCGTCCGAGAGGGTGAAGAACTTGACTCCAGTGAAGGAAGAAACCGTAAGTCCCTCGGCGACAGTGGTGAACGCACCCTTCAGCGTTCCCGCCCGAGCGTCGAGCCGGGCCGCCCGCAGCATGCCGTCGACACCAGCCACGATGAGGTGTCCGGTCGGGGCATATCGGCTGAAAAGCCCGTCCGCCAGGATGGTCACGGCACCACGGGCCGGGTCCAGGATGCCGATCCTCGGATCCCCGACCTTCGGCTGGATGGTCAACAGAATGCGTCCTCCGGGCAGGACCTGAGGATAAAGGAACATCAGCGCGTCGGACGCCGAGTCGGGGCGGGCCACGAACTCGGGCGCGCCGCCGGAGGCACGGATGCGCATCAGGTCGCGCCCGTAGTGCTCTCCGTGCAGATAGTAGATCCAGCCGTCCGGGCTCCAGTCGAGACCTGTGCCATAGGTCGAATCCGCCACCAGCGTGCGCACGGCGCCGCCGTCGATCGGAATGATCTTGAGTGCCCCCGGGAAGCCCGTGTTGAGGGCGATTTCCCGGCTGTCCGGCGAGAACACCGTGGCCCAGGCCAGTTCCGATCCCGGGATGGGGCGGGCGTCGAGCGCATCGGCGCGCCGGAGCAGGATCGACCCCTCCGTATTGGAGTAGATGATCCGGGCGCCATCGGGTGAGACGATCGGGTTGGCGAAGTCGTGGAAGGCCCCGGTCAACGACACCTCGAACCGGCGCACCATCCCGGGCGGGGTCTGACGCATCCACCCGACCACCGCCGCGACCGTGGCCACCGCCAGCGCGAGGCCCAACCCGGCAGCCACCATCCGCCACCACCGGCCATCCGGCGAGCTGGCCGACGCGGCCGCCATCGTCTTGGTGGTGTAGGCGTGATCGCCGAGAGCCGCCGCAAACTCGGCGGCAGTGGCAAAACGGTCGGCTGGAAGTTTTTCCAGGGCGGTGAGCACGGCCGCCTCGACGTGGGGCGGGATGGTGTGGCGCTGCGAAGTGAGCGAGTGGGGTCGTTCGGTCACCACCTTGGCCACGATCGCCTGTGCCGTGGAGCCGGTGAATGGCGGATCCCCGGTCAACATTTCGTAGGTGATGCAGCCCAGGGCATAGACATCACTGCGGGCGGTGATCTCCCGCTCGCCCATCGCCTGCTCGGGGCTCATGTAGTGCGGGGTGCCAAGCGACATGCCGGTCTCGGTCATCCGGGTGCCGGCGGTGCTGGCCGCCAGCGCGATGCCGAAGTCGGCCACCAGGGCGCTGCCGTCGTGCAGCAGGATGTTCTCGGGCTTGATGTCGCGGTGGATCACCCCGTGGCGGTGGGCATAGTCGAGCGCCCCGGCCACTTCGGTGGTGATCCGCACCGCCTCGGGAATCGGCAGCTGCTTCTCGCGGTGCAGGCGATCTCGCAGCGATTCCCCCTCGACGAACGGCATCGCATACCAGAGGAGCCCGTCCACCTCGCCGGAGTCGATCAGGCCGAGGATGTGGGGGTGCTGCAGGTTGGCGGTGACCTTGATCTCCTTGAGGAACCGCTCGGCGCCGATGACCGCGGCGAGTTCGGGCCGCAGCACCTTGAGGGCCACCTTGCGCTCGTGGCGGAGGTCGTCGGCCAGGTAGACGGTGGCCATGCCACCGGCGCCGAGCTCGCGATCGAGGCGATAGCGGTCGGCGAGGGCGGCGCTCAGGCGTTCCGGTGGGTTCACGGGATTCCGGGATGGGCAGGACGCAAGGATGTCAGAGGACTGTCACAAGGTAGCCCGACCGGGGGAGAACGGCCAGATGGGAAGTTTGAAGGCGGAAGTTGGCGGAAGTTTGAAGTTTGGGTTCTTCTCCAATTTAGGTGCAGGATCGGCCCGCGAACGCCTGCTTGACCCTGGGGGCGAAGTAGTCCGGATGGTGGAATCCGTCCGCTTTGCGCGTGATCGCCTGGATGCGGGTGTTCACTCTTTCGCTTCTTCTCCAGTTTAGTCCCTTACGGACAGGA
>JBDIWC010000005.1:0-124792 GCA_039794085.1 Gemmatimonadales bacterium | reverse complement strand
CCTTGGCCCAAGGCAAGCTCCACCTCGGACACGCGCCACGGGCTCTGGAGGCCCAAAATCCTGCTATACAGATCTCGATCTCTCATGGATGCAGGCTAACTTACCCACTCGATCAGGGGAAGAGCCATCCCGGATACCCGCCCGGCGCGACCCCGCGATTCCTCACGCCTGAAGGCATGCCATGCGAGCGTCGCTCCTCGTCGCACTGATCCTGACTTCCTGTGCCCCCTCGGAAACGAGATCGGCGGGTGCACCAGGCGGGAGGGACGGGTCGCCCGAGGGGAGGAACCTCCTGAACGCCGACGCCGCCTCCTCTCGAAGCGACACCCTTCATGGTTCACGAGGGGGATCCCGCCCAACGGTCATCCTCAGCATTCCCGCGGAGGGCGAGGGATACGTCATCGGTCGCGTGGGCCGCGTCCTGCACACCCCGGACGCTCTGATCGTCGTGGACATGAGCGAACCCTTCCTGCACCTGTTCCGACACGACGGCACCTGGGTCCGATCCTTCGGACGGCTCGGAAGTGGACCGGGAGAGTTCCGTGCGCCGGGGACCATCGGGGTGAATCAGTACGGTCTTTGGGTGTACGACTTCCGGTTGTCCCGCTTGTCCGTTCTCGACCCGGAGAGCGGGAAATTCCGGTCGTCCCGGTCCCTTCCCGGGCCCCTGTCCACTGCGATCCTGCTGCCCGACAGCAGCGTGGTGCTCGCCGCGGAGCGACCCCTTCAGGGCGGATCCTCGGACCGGAAGCGAACCTTCATGGTGTGGCGCCTCGATCGCGCGGCGCTGGACACGGTGTTCTCGATGGAGTTCCCCGATCGGGTTCTCGACATCCCGACGGGGAACGGCAGCATCACAGGGCCGCAGCCGTTCGATGATGATCCGCTCTTCCGGATCGGGACGCACGATGGCCACCTCGTCATCGTGGATCGCACGGTCAGGGCCGGGTCGAGATCGTTTCAGGTCAGGCGGATCACCCCCCACGGCACGGACCTGTTCACCCGGGACTATCCGTACGACCCGGTCCCCATCCGACGCGACATGATCGAGCGCGCGATCGCCGAACGCTCCCGGTCGGCGGGGAGCGGGGCACAAGCCATGGCGGAGCGGGTGCGTCAGGCGCTGTTCCTTCCCCCTCACCAACTGCCGGTGCACCGCGTGCTCCTCGGCGACGACGGGAGAATCTGGCTTCAGCGCGAGGAGAAGAGCGAAACGACCCCGCCGGATTGGATGATCCTGTCGCCCTCGGGAGAGGAACTCGGGTTCGTCACGATGCCGGTCGGATTCGTGCCGACGTCCCTGGCCGGGAATCGTGCGCTGGGGTTCAGAAGTGATCCTGAAGGCCGCCAGATCATCGAGATCGTCGAGTTCCCGACCCTCGCGGGATCGACCGGTCGCTGACCCACCGATGCCCCCACAGCGCGGAGAACCCCGAGAGCCCGAAGTGCAACACCCCCGCCGCCGCCACCCGGTACGGTTCCGACACCCACAGGCCACTCGACGGGAGGTCCGCCGCGCTCACCACGGCGCGGGTGATCCCCAAGGGAGGGACGGGAAGGACCGTGGTGACCCCGACCGCCAGCAGATATGCCATGGTCACGGCCGCCCACCTCTTTCGCATCTGCAGTTCCTCCTTCCCCGCCGGAGGCGACGTGAGCAGGGCCCCGAGTGAGCGGTTGAGAGTGAGGCCCCAGAAGGCGATGAGCGGCGACCAGGTGCGGAAGCCGAGTGCAACCCCCCCCACGAACAGGGTGTAAAACAGGCCGAGTCCGAGAATGACCCGGGCACGGCGGGCGGAACTTCCGGGGGCGAGGGCGGCCATACCCATGAACCCGGTCGAGTGGACCACGATGAACTCCAGCAGCATCGTGAGGAGGAGAACCCGGAGCGGAAGGGCCAGGGCGTCCCCGGGCGCGAGCCAGGACACCAGAAACAATGCCGCAAGACCGAGGTCTCCGGCGGCATCCACGACGGTGCCCAGGGAGATGCCCTCCTCCTCCCTCTCCCGTTTCGCGGGCGGTGCGTCCATGTTCATGCCATGGTTGACCAACAGACTCTCCTCTCTCTGGGCTTCACCGTCGGAGCCGGGGCCATGGCCGGCGGCCTGACCAACGCGATCGCCATCTGGATGCTGTTCCATCCCTATGACGAGGTGCGCATCGGTCCCTTTCGTCTCCACGGGGCGATCAGCAAGAACAAGGCCCGACTGGCCCGGAGCATCGGAAAAACCGTGGGCGAACGGCTCCTCACTCCGGAGGACCTCGCCGAGCGGTTGAGCGCCCCCGCCGTACGGGAGGCGTTTTCCGAGGCCGTGGGGCGCATGGCCGACGATCTCCTGCAGCGGGAGTACGGATCACTGGAGCAGATCCTGGAAGGGCCCGCCGGCCCGGTCCTCGAGGAGTTCGTCGCCTCGCTTGGTCCCAATCTGGCGCGCCGTCTGGCCGACGCGGCGGAGACCCCGGGGTTCGCCGAGGGACTCACGGGGTGGCTCGGCCGGCTCCGGGAGGAAGTGGACACCGTGCCGGTCGGTGCCCTCCTCACTCCGGCCCGCCGGGAAGCGATCCGCCGCACGGTGGATACCTGGGCCACCGATCTGGCGGAGAGCGATGGTCTGACCCAGACCATTCGGAGCTGGGTGGCGGGTCGTCTCGAAGCGCTGGAACAGGACCCGCGACCGCTGGCGGATCGGC
This sequence comes from Gemmatimonadales bacterium, assembly GCA_039794085.1. Taxonomy (GTDB): domain Bacteria; phylum Gemmatimonadota; class Gemmatimonadetes; order Gemmatimonadales; family GWC2-71-9; genus OFTM291. The sequence continues at coordinate 122,101 of JBDIWC010000005.1, read as the reverse complement.
TCCCCGAGGGCATCGTCGGGCCGGTCGAGCAGGCCATCAGTGACTACCTCCCCACGGCCATCGAACGCCTCGGCGACCTGCTGGGCGATCCCGGCGTCAAGAGCGTTATCACCACCGCGCTCCGCGACGCCTTCGACGGCGCGGCTCGCGAGATGCTCCTCCACGAGCGTCTGCTGGCCAGGCTGGTGGTGAAGGACTCGACCTTTGAGCGGCTGGTGTCGGGGCTCGCGGGCAAGGGATTCGAGCGGGTGCGGGAGACGCTGCAGTCGGATGCGGTGCGCACCCAGCTCGCGGCGGCGGTACGGGGCATGCTCCTCGGACTCCTGCGGATGCCCCTGGGGGAGCGGCTCTCCCGTCTCGCCCCCGAGCAGCGCGTGGCCCTCACCAGCGCCCTGGGGGACTGGGCCCTCTCGGCCTCACGGAGTCCTGCCGCACGCGACTCGCTGCAGCGGGCCCTCGACCACGGCCTCGACCGCGCGGGCACCTGGACCTGGGGCCAGGTGCTGGCCACCATTCCCCCCGACCAGATCGTGAACGCCATCCGGAACGCCCTGAGCAGCGACCGGGGCCAGGCCTGGGTGGCCCAGGTGGTGACGCGCACCGCCCGCGACCTCACGCATCGTCCCCTCGGACGCCCCGCCCACTGGCTCGGAGCCGACACCACGGCCCGCATCAAGGAGGGACTGGTCAATGCCTCGTGGGGATGGCTCCAGACCCAGATTCCCCCCGTGGTGGAGCGGCTGCGCGTGCCGGAGATGGTGGAACAGAAGGTGCTGGGGTTCTCGATGCAGCGGATGGAAGAGATCATCCGGAACGTCACCCAGCGGGAGCTCCGGCTCATCGTGCGGCTTGGCTACCTGCTCGGCGGAATCGTGGGCCTGCTGGCTTTCGGCATCACCCGCCTTCTCTGACGGCCTCACGCATCATTCCCCTCTCCCCTGTGTGGGAGAGAGGCCAAGGGGATCCCGGTCCCGGTCTGGACCAGACCCGGTCGCGCCACCAACCTCGGGTCCCGCCGAGCGGCGGACAGACTCTCACATCCCCTGTGGGTGCGCCGCTTGCGGCGCACCAGGTGCAGATCCTACTTCCCTGCTCCGGGTGCGCCGCACGCGGCGCACCCACGACGTAACACTGGACCCGGCTTCTCTGAGGGCCCTCAGGAACCCGATCCGCCGTGCGAGTCCAGGACCGCGATCCCCGGCACCGTCCGCCAGCCCGGCCACCCCCGGGGAGCAAGGACCACCCGCACGGCCGAAAGATCCTTCACGGACACCGTCTCCACCACACCGCGATACCCCTCGCGCGTGATCGCGGCAAGATGGGCGCCCGTGGTGGTCAGGAACCGGTTGGCCACGGCGGGGGTGTCCCACACCGTGTACCAGACCAGGGCCGGCCCCTCGTCCGTGCCGTAGACCCGGTACCGGTCTCCTCCCCACCCGGTCGGAGCCGTGGCCGCCACCGTGGACAACCCGCGCTGCGCCGCCTGCAGGATCTGCAGCTCCATCTCGCCGAGCGTGTCCTCGTAGAGCACCGTGCCCGCGGAATCGGCAAAGCGCAGGGTGACCGGCTCGTCCCCCCCGGCATACCGGCTCGGGAAGAGGATCTGCTCGGTGCTCCGGGGAAGCTCGGCCCGCGTCGGGAGGGCCGACCCGGGATGCGAGCTCAACCACCAGCGCATGAATTCGGCCCCGTTGAGATAGGGGAAGATGAGCCCCTCCCGCAGGACCATCGGCGCCGAGGCGAACACCGGCATGGAGGACTGCTGGAGACGGATCTGATCGCGATAGGCCTCCCAGAATGCGGGTTGGCTGACCACGTCGGATCCCGGAACCAGGACCCGCAGCGAGGCGATCGTGGCGTGACCTTCCAGCACGGCCTGGCCGGCGGTGAGACGGTCCGCGTCGCGCTCCAGCGTGAGAAGCGAATCGATGGGGAGATACTGGTGTTGCAGCGCATGCACCAGCTCGTGAGCCAGCACCAGCCGCAACTGCGAGGGATCGCCCCCCTGCACGCCAAAGAGGGTCAGCGAATCGGGGTCGTAGAACCCCGCCACCTGTTCCGAGTAGAGATCGAGCAACAGGGCGGGAAGGTCGATCGAATCAGGGAGGAGTCCAAAGAGCCGGTACGCGGCCTCCACGCCCGCGATGCGCTCGGGCGGGAACTCCTGCTCCAGCTTGTTGACGAGATAGGCCCGCACCTGTTCCCGCGTGCGCATGGCGGAGGTGGGGGGAGTACGGAAGGTGAGCCCCGCCGCGCGCTCCACCGCGGGGATCATGCTGTCCACCAGCTGTTCCAGATCCTCCTGCCCGACGGGACGCCGGGGGGTCCCGCGGCAGGCCGGCAGGACCCCGAGGAGGAGCAGCAGGGCGACGGCGAGGGGGCGGCAATGACGCATCAGGCGAGTCCCGTGTAGCGGCTCCACCACTCCACCAGGGTGGGACCGAAGAGCCAGGTCAGTTCGGCTCCGAGGGCGAGGAAGATGCCGAAGGGGACAAGGGGCTTCTTCCCGGCCAGGGCCAGGGGGAGAAAGATGAGGGTCCCCGCAAGGGCGCCGAGGAACACCGTGAGGAGAACCCCCTCCCACCCGACGAAGGCCCCCACCATCGCCATCATCTTGATGTCTCCGCCTCCCATCGCCTCCGCCTTGAGCACCCAGCCTCCGATGGCCCCCACCGAGTACAGCAACCCGAAGCCGACCGCGGCCCCGAGGAGTGCCTCACCGATCCCGGAGAACCCGCCGAGCGATGCGAGGATCAGTCCGATGATGAGCCCGCCGATGGTGAACTCGTCGGGGATGATGTACTCCCGCATGTCCGTGGCCGCGATGCCGATGAGGAGCGTACCGAAGATGGACCCTTCGAGACCGGGCAACGCCCAGCCATGCACGTAGGCGTTCCCGGCCCACAGCAGGGCCACCAGAAGTTCCACCGTCGGATAGAGGACCCCGATCGGTTCCCCGCATCCGCGGCACCGGCCCCGGAGCACCAACCAGGACACGATCGGGACGTTGTCGTACCAGGCCACCGGTGTCCGGCACCGCGGGCACCGGCTCCGCGGCCGGATCACCGACTGATCCGCCGGCCACCGGACGATGCACACGTTGAGGAAGCTCCCGATGATGGAGCCGAAAAGCCCGGCAAAGAGCGCCTGCATCCATTCAATCGACACGCGTGACCTCGTGCAGAAGAAGAGCGGTGGCAACGGCAACGTTCAGCGATTCCGCACCGGCCCGCAGCGGAATGGCAACCTGCCGGACGGCGTGCTGCCGCAAGATAGCACCCCCCCCGGCGCCCTCGTTCCCCACGGCGAGGGCCAGTCGCCGCGGACGATCACCTCGCGGCACGGGGATCCCCGCGGCATCGGCTACCCAGAGTTCGGCCCCGCCCCTCTCGATCCACGCGAGGCAGGAGTCCCTGTCGGCCGCCACATGGGGCAGACGGAACGAGGCGCCCATCGCTCCGCGCATCACCTTGGGGTTGCTCAGGTCCACCGTTCCCGGCAGCGCCACCACGCCATCGGCGCCAAGAGCAAACGCCGTCCGGAGGATGGTACCGGCGTTCCCCGGATCCTGGACCCCGTCGAGCAGGAGCATGGTGCTCCCATCCCGCCAGCGGAGATCCGCGAGGGTCCAGGAGGGACACTCCACGATGGCCACGATCCCTTGGGGGTGCTCGGTGTCCGACACCGAGGCGAAGGTGGCGTCATCCACCATCTCCAGCGACACGCCTCGATCCCGGATCGACGTGGCAAGTGCGGCCCCGCGCGGTGTAGCTTCCAGCGCGGCGCTTCCCACGGCCCCGCGAATCGGGACACCGGCGGCCAGGGCCTCCTCCACGAGCCGGATGCCCTCCGCGAGGGTGAGGCCCCGTCGTTCCCGGCCGCGACGCCGGTGCAGGTCGCGGGCGAGTGTCACCATCGCCTGTCCCATGGTCGCTCCTCAGGGAGGTGTTGTGCCCATCGTGATGCCCATCGCCTTGACCATCGCCGGCTCGGATTCGGGAGGTGGCGCCGGAATCCAGGCGGATCTCAAGACCTTCCACTCCTTCGGCGTGTACGGCACGTCGGTGATCGTCTCGGTCACCGCCCAGAACACGCTCGGCGTGCGCGATGTGCACCCCATCCCCGCCTCCAGCATCACCGCGCAGTTGGATGCCCTCCGCGACGACCTCCCTCCCGCCGCCGTCAAGACCGGCATGCTCGGCACCCCGGCGACCATCCGGCTCGTGGCCAACGCTCTCCGGGACACCGGCTGGCGCCCCTACGTGCTCGATCCCGTCATGGTGGCCACTTCCGGCGACCGGCTCCTCGAGCCCGCCGCCGAGACGGACCTCCGGGAGGCTCTGGTGCCCCTCGCCACTCTCGTGACGCCGAATCTCGACGAGGCAGCCCTTCTCACCGGCCTGCCGGTCCACGACGAGGCCTCGATGCGCGAGGCGGGCCTCCGACTCCTCGACGCGGGCGCCCCGGCCGTCCTCGTCAAGGGTGGTCACCTCACCGGAGATGACCTGCTCGATCTTCTGGTCACCGCGGAGGGCACCCGTGCCTTCCGCCATCGCCGCATTCCCACCACCTCGACCCATGGCACCGGCTGCTCCCTCTCGGCCGCCATCACCGCGGGACTCGCCCACGGCCGCACGCTGGAGCAGGCGGTGGAGGATGCGCTCGACTGGCTCCACCGGGCCATCACAAGCGCCCCCGGGCTCGGAGCGGGGCGCGGCCCGGTGCGCCACGATGTCCCTCCCCCGGGACGGTCGTGACCGTCAGAGTCCCGCGACGATCCCTTCCACCAGGTCCCCCAACTCCCGGCCCACCCGCGCGGCGGTGTCCATCACCTCGGCGTGGGAGAGAGGGGTGGTCCCGATCCCCGCCGCGGAGTTGGTGATGGTGGAGATTCCGAGACAGCGCATGCCCCGCGCCCGCGCGGCGATCACCTCGAGCACCGTGGACATCCCCACGGCATCGGCGCCCAGCCGCTCGAGCATGCGGACCTCGCTCGGCGTTTCATAGCTCGGGCCCAGGAGGCCCGCGTACACCCCCTCCGCCAGCGCGATCCCCTTCTCCAGCGCCACCTGTCGGGCCCGCTCCCGCAGCGCCGGATCGTAGGGCGCCGACATGTCGGGGAACCGGGTTTCTCCCTCCAGCACCGGTCCGATGAGCGGATTGCGACCGGTCAGGTTCAGGTGGTCGGAGATCAGCATCAACGTGCCGGGCCCGAAGGTGCGGCGCACCCCTCCCGCGGCATTGGTGAGGAGGACCGTCCCGATGCCGAGGGATGCGAACACCCGCACCGGCAGGGCCGTCAGGTCGGCGTCGTGGCCTTCATAGCAGTGGAAGCGACCGCTCTGAGCCAGCACCGGCCGGCCCGCGAAGGTCCCCGCGACCAACTCCCCATGGTGACCCTCGACCGTGGGGAGGGGAAAGCCCGGAATCTCTCCGTACGGAAGGCGGATGGCGTCGCGAAAACGATCGGTGAGGCCCCCGAGGCCCGATCCCAGCACGAGGGCCGCCACCGGCCTGACACCGCCCAGGCGCGCACGCACCGCCTCGGTCGCGCGGGCAATCCGCTCCGAGCGGTCGGCAGGGTGTTGGGTACTGGGTGTTGGGTGTTGCGTATTGGGTGTCAGGTGCTGGTCAGCTGTCATTGGTCATTGGTCATTGGTCATTGGTCATTGTTCATTGATCATTGTTCATGCGAGCATCCCGACCAGTGTGGCCGACAGGAACGCGGCCAGATTGCCTCCGATCATGGCCCGCAGCCCCAGCCGGGCGATGTCCGGACGGCGTTCGGGAGCGAGACCCCCGATGCCGCCGATCTGGATGGCAATCGAGGAGAAGTTGGCGAAACCCAGGAGGGCATAGGTGGTGATGATGGCACTCCGCGGACTGAGGGCCACCCCGGAGCCGAGATCACCGGCGAACTGCGCGTAGGCGAAGAACTCGTTGAGTGTGGTCTTCAGGCCGATGAGCCCCCCGACATAGGCCGTCTCCCCCCAGGGGACCCCCATCACCCAGGCCAGCGGTCGGAGGGCGAGCCCCAGCAGGCCGCGCAGGCTCAGGTCGTCCCACCCGACGAGTCCGCCGAGCCAGCCGAGGCCGCCGTCCACCAGATACACCAAGGCCACGAACGCCATGAGCATCGCCGCGACATTGATGGCCAGCTGAACCCCCTGGGCCGCTCCGTTGGCCGCCGCCTCGATGGCGGACCCGTCGGTCTTGTCCACCTGCATGTCGAGCGAGTGGGCCGTGGCCGGCACCCCGGTCTCCGGCGCGATGATCTTGGAAATCAGCAGCCCCGCCGGGGCGTTCATCACACTCCCCGCCAGGAGATGCCCGGCGATGCCGGGAAACACCCCGGACAGCATGCCGACATAGGCCGCGAGCACGCCGCCCGCCACCGTGGCAAACCCTCCGACCATCACCGTGGTCAGCTCGGATGAGGTCATCGCCTTCACGAACGGCTTGATCAGGAGGGGGGCCTCGGTCTGGCCCAGAAAGATGTTGCCGCTGGCGGAGAGGGTCTCCGCCCCGGAGGTGCGGAGCGTGCGCTGCATCACCCAGGCGATCCCCTTCACCACCCGTTGCATCACGCCAAAGTAATAGAGGATCGACATGAGGGAGGAGAAGAAGATGATGGTCGGCAACACGTTGAAGGCAAAAAATGCCCCCGTGTCCGCCACCATGCCCGCACTGGTGTCGAGACCGCCCGCCGGGCCCAGGGGACCGACCGGCACGTGGTTCTGCACCAGGTTGCCGAACACGAACCGGGCCCCCTTTTCCTGAAACCCGAGCAGACTCGTGATCGCGTCGCCCATGAGGCGGAAGAAGGCGCGGCCCGGCTCCGTCTTCAGCACGATGATGCCGAACAGAGCCTGCAGGGCGAGCCCCGTCGCCACCAGGCGCCACCGGATGGCCCGGCGATTCCAGGAGATCAGCACCGCCAGGCCCAGAATGACCGCCATCCCGAGAAGCCCGGCGAGACGCTCGATCACCGGGGTGTCGAGACCGGCCCGGGCGTCGGCCAGCCGTTCCGCCGCGGTCTGCAGCAGGAAGAGGACTGTCATGGGATCGTCGCGAGTTCCGCCGCCACCCGGGCGTGCAGGGCCTGTCGCTCCGGCCAGGGGAGGAACGCCGCGGTGCACGCATTGAGGATCATCTGGTCGATCTCCTCCCGGGTGAATTTCAAGGCACGGTGAGCCAGCCAGTACTCGTCGGTCAGCGACACGCCACTCATGAGCCAGCTATCGGTCGAGAGGGTCACCACCAATCCCGCGTCGAAGTAGCGCCGGACCGGATGTCTTTCCGCGCGCTCCACCGCATGGGTCTGCACGTTGCTCGTGATGTTCGTTTCGATGGGGATGCGGCGATCGCGCACCCAGTCCTGCAGCCGGGGGTCCTCATGGAGACGGGTCCCGTGGCCCAGGCGGTGTGCGTGGCACCGGAACAGCGCTTCGGAAATCGATTCGGGGCCGGCCGCTTCGCCCGCATGCACCGTGACCGCGAGCCCCCCCCGCACCGCCACATCGAAGGCCGCCGCGTGGAGCCCCGGGGGACGACCCGCCTCGCCGCCCGCCAGATCGAACCCGACCACTCCGTCATCCTGGCACCGCACCGACGCCTCGGCGATCGCGAGGGACACGGAGGGGTCGTAATGGCGAAGCGAGCAGTTGAGGATCCGGGGGATCACCCCGAAATCCCGCTCCCCGCGCGACAACCCTCGCCACTCCGCGGCAATCACCTCGTCGAGGGAGAGCCCGCTCCGGCAGCTCAGGGCGGGACAGTACCGCACCTCGAGGTACCGCAGGTTGTCGCGCGCCGCATCCTCCACCATCTCCCAGGCCACCCGTTCGATCGCCTCGGGATCCTGCAGCAGGGCGATCGTCAGGTCGAACCGGGCGAGATACTCCTCCAGATCCCGGGCATCGTCGACCAGCATGTGTTGCCGGAGCACCTCGGGGTCCTCGCTCGGCAGCGTCACGCCGGCCGTGCGCGCCAGGTCCACCATCGTCTCCGGGCGGAGAGACCCATCCAGGTGCACATGCAGCTCCGCCTTGGGGAGCCGGGCGATCAGATCACGCGTGAGCATCGGGGTCCCGTCCGGGGTGCCGTGCCGAGATCCGCACGCGGAGAATGCTCCCGGCGGTGAGAACGTCGCCCGGGGCGCAGGTCACACTGCGACCATCCGTGCAGACGGCGTTCCCGGCCACCACCTGATCCGCCAGCCCGGGGTCCACGAGGCGCACCACGTCGAGGACAGTGCTCCGCTCCGGCACCGTCACCCCCTGCTCATTCAGATAGACTCTCATGGTCGCGGCGCTCACGGCGCCACCGGCACGAAACGAGGGTCGGATGAAACCACGACGGGAGACGGTCGCGATTCGAGGTATCGGATGGTCAACTCGAGGTCGGTCAGCCCGACCGGCTCGGCACCCAGCGGGATGAGCATCGTGTATCCCCCGCCGCCGGTGTGCAGGAAGTCGCCGAGCGCGAGGGTGTAGGAGGCGCCCGGATCGAGGGCGCGGCCATCGGCCATGCGCACCTCCCGCACCCGTTCCCCGGCGGGACGGGACCGGTCCCACCGCACGGTGACTCCGGCCACATGGGCATCGGGCACACCGTCCTCCAGGGCGTGCTCCAGCACCGCGCGGAGCGTGCGACCCGGCAGGGTGAGACGCACCACGCGATTGGCGAAGGGTTGCAGTTGGAACAACTGACCGTACGTGACCGGCCCGGCGGGAAGATCGGCGCGGATCCCCCCGTTGTTGATGAGCCCCACGTCGGCCTGCCCCACCTCGCGGAGCGCATCGGCGAGGAGATTGCCGAGGGCATATTGTTCTCCCCGGGTGCGCTGCAGGGTGTCCCGCAGGGTCGCGATGACCCGGCCGGCCAGCGGGGCGGCGATGGCTTCGTACCCGGCCAGGAGCGCGCGGGTTTCCTCGGAAGCCGGGGCGTCGGCCCAGACGGTGTCCACCCGGGTCGTGACGCGAATCCCCTCGGCTGTCCGCGTCAGGTCACTCACCCCCAGGGCCCGCGCGTTGCTCAGTGACTGGACGATCGGAATCCCGTTGACCCGGGTGTTGAGGAGAGAGTGGGTGTGACCCGACACGATCAGGTCCACCGCCCCCGTGGGGAGTTCCCGGGCCAGGTCGATGATCTCGCCCCGGCACCCGTCCTCCCGGCAGAACCCGCCCGCATGCGCCAGGAGGATGGTGAAATCGGGATCGGCCCGGGCCACGTCCTCCAGGACATCGCGCAGCGGCTCGAGACCTCCCCGGACCACGAGTCCCGCCACATGCCGGGCGCTCACGATCTGCTTGGTCTCCCGGGTCATGAACCCGATGACCGCCACCCGCATTCCCGCCACCGGCACGATCGTGTAGGGATCGGCCCAGTCGGGGCGGCGCCCCGTCACCGAATCGAACACGTTGGCCACCACCCACCCGTAGCGGGCATCCCGCTGGCGGGCCCGCAGGGAATCCTGTCCCCAGTCCAGGTCGTGATTGCCCACGGCCGCGACATCGATCCCGAGCAGGTTCAGCCCCTCCACCGAGGAGCGCCCGGCCACCAGGTTGGACAGGAGGGTTCCCTGCATCTCGTCGCCGGCGTCGAGCCGGAGAGTGCGACAGGCGCACTCGGCCTCGAGCGAATCCATCAGGCGCCGGAGTCCGTCGAGACCGCCCACCGGCCGCCCGCGCGACCAGCCGTACGTGGCGGGTGCCAGTTGCCCATGGAAATCATTGATCGAGAGCACCCGGAGGTGGAGCGTCGTGTCGGCCGAGGCGGCAACGAACAGAAGGATGGCGAGCATGGCGGGGAATTATCCTCTCCGAGAGGGCGATTGGCAATGTCGGCGCTCCCGCACCCGGTCACCCGGCCGTCATGACCCGTGACCGAACCGTGACCGGATTCCCCTTGCCTCCGGTGAAGAATGCGGGATATTCGTGCAACCGAATATGACGAGCCTGCCGGCGCCCACGCGCCTCCTCCTCACGATCGCGGAACCCACGCGCATCCGCCTGGTGAATTGTCTCGCCGCGGCGCCCCTCTGCGTGAGCGATCTGCAGGCCATTCTCGATCTTCCCCAGCCCACCGTGTCCCGGCATCTGACGATCCTGAGGCAGGCCGGGGTGGTGCACGACACTCCGGTCGGCCCTTTCGTCCTCTACCGGCTCCCCCGGGAGAACACGGCGTCGCGGAGACTTCTCGACGCCACCCTGGACGCGCTGGCCCGCGAGGATGACATGAAGTCCGAGCGACGCCGGGCCCTCGATCGCCACCGATCCCACACCCGGTTTCAGGTCCCCCAAGGAGTCATCCCGGCATGAGCGCCACCGATGCAGCCCAGAGCTACCGCGTCCTGGTCGTGGACGACGAGCCGGACATCACCGCCCTGGTGGCCTACCATCTGGCACGGGCCGGATACCGGGTGTCGACCGCCGCCACCGGAAAGGAGGCGATCGAGACCGCCACCCGGGAACCTCCCGATGTGATCGTGCTCGACCTCATGCTCCCCGGACTCTCGGGGTACGAGGTTCTGGAGGAGCTGCGCTCCCGGCCCGAGACCCGGGACGTGGGGGTGATCCTCCTGACCGCCCGGCGGGAGGAGGCCGACCGGATCCAGGGATTGAGCCTCGGCGCCGACGACTACCTCACCAAGCCCTTTTCGCCCAGCGAACTGGCCCTGCGGGTCAAGGCCCTCCTGCGGCGCCTGGCGGCTCCGGCCGTCGTGAGCGGCACCACCCTCACGGCCGGCCCGGTCACCGTGGACGCCTCCGCCCACCGGACCTTCGTCAACGGAGCGGAAATCACCCTGACCGCGATCGAGTACAAGCTCCTGATGACGCTCCTGGAGCGCCGGGGGCGGGTGCAGAGCCGCCCCCAACTCCTGGAAACGGTCTGGGACGCCTCCCCCGACATCCAGACCCGGACCGTGGACATGCACGTCAAGCGGCTGCGGAGCAAGCTGGGAGACGGGGGACGCTACATCGAGACGGTGCGAGGCTTCGGGTATCGCTTTCGCGCGGAACGCCAAACCCGATGATCCTGGAACGCCGGTTCCTCCTCGGAGGGCTGGGCCTGATGGGCGTGGCCGCCGCCGGAATGCTGTTCCAGTCCGATCGGTCGACCCGGCGGGAGATCGAGACCCGGGCCCGGGAGGAACTCACGCGTGAGGCCCGGACCCTTCAGGCGCTTCTCCCCCGCGATTCCTCGGGGTGGGCCGCCTCTCTCGCCCGAACACCGTCCGACGCGGGGCGCCGGATCACCATTCTGGATCGGACCGGGCGGGTGGTCGGCGACACGGAGAAATCTCCGGCGGTGGGTGTCTCGGGGCCCTCGACCACGGACCTTCTCGGGGACCGACCCGAAATCCGCTCGGCGATCGCGGGACGCGTGGGAGTCGATCGGCGGCGGAGCGTCACGACCGGGGAGCAAACCCTCTTCGTCGCCGTTCCCGGGACTCCGATCGTGCGAACCGCCATGGTTCTCCGATCGGCCGATCCCGCCGTCCGGCGGGCGCGCGTGACCATGATGGCGGGGGCGGGAGTTGTCCTGCTGCTCGGGGGACTTGTCCTCTGGCTCACCGGCCGGTTCGTCTCCCGCCAACTGACCATGCTGGAGGGGGCGGTCCGCGATCTGCCCACCGCCGAGGGGCCCCGCCTCGAACGCTCCCGCATACCGGAACTCATCGGGCTCCATGACACGCTCCGTGAGGTATCCACCCGCATCAGGAGCCGGTTCGTCGAGCTCCACCAGGAGAGCCAGCAGGGCGATGCCCTGGTCGACGCCATGGTCGAGGGCGTCCTGGCCTGCGACCGGCGCGGCACCGTGACACGGGCCAACCCCGCCGCGCGACGCCTGCTCGGGTACGGTCCCGAGGAAGCGCTCCCGCTCCTTCCGGCACTCTTCCGCCAGAAGCAGGCCCGCGCCCTCGCCGACGCCGCGTTGCGCGGCGACACGGTGACCAACGGCGAGCTCCCCCTCGACGACCGCACCCTGCTGGCCAGCGCCCGTCCCCTGCCGGGGGGAGGAACCGTCCTCGTGCTGCACGAGGTCACCGAGCTGCGCCGGCTCGAAACCGTCCGGCGGGACTTCGTGGCCAATGTCTCCCACGAATTGAAGACCCCGCTGACTTCGATCACCGGGTACGTGGAGACCCTCCTCCACGACACGACCGACCCGGTTACGACTCACCAGTTCCTTACCACCATCCGGAACAATGCCCGGCGGATGCAGGATCTGATCGACGACCAGCTCGACCTGGCACGCATCGAATCGGGGCACTACACCCCGGTTCCCCGCCCCCTCGACTCCGGCGCCGCGATCCGCGACGCCTGGGCCCCGTTCGCGGAGGGGGCCGCGCGGAGGGGACTCGCCTGGCGCCTCGAGACCGACACACCGCCTCCCACCCTGTTCGCCGATCCCAACGCCCTCCGGCAGATCCTCTCCAACCTCTTCTCCAACGCGATCCGGTACACCGGCGAGGACGGCTCCATCACCTGTCAGGTCCGCCATCAGGAGGGCGGAGTGGACATCGCCATCAGCGACACCGGGATCGGAATCGCCGGGGACCATCTTCCCCGCATCTTCGAACGGTTCTACCGGGTGGACCCGTCCCGCTCCCGTGACGAGGGAGGGACCGGCCTTGGTCTGGCCATCGTGAAGCACCTGGTGGAGTCCCACGGGGGACAGGTGACCGCGGAGAGCACCTTGGGGAGGGGGACCACCATTCACTGCTGGTTTCCCGCGGAACCCGCACCCCGGGGAGATTGAGCCGGTCCCGTTACATCCGTTTCCCGCCCTCGTGACGAGGCAACACGATGTTGGGGGCATGACCGCTTCCTGCAGACTCGCCCTCCCCCCCCTGCTCAACGGCGCCGCCGTCGACCAGCTCCCCCCCCTGCCCGCAATGCGCTCCGGTGCCCCCCCGGTCCTCCTCGACGCGTCGGCGGTCCAGGAGGTCGACCCGGTGGGAGCAGCCCGACTCTGGCTCTGGTGCCGGAAACGCCTCGACGGAGGGTCAGGGGACATCCGGCTTGTGGGGCTCGACCCCCTTCTCTCACAGCGAATCCGGCACCACCCTCTGGCCTCTCTCCAGCGGGAGGAGGAGGATCATCTCTTCGCCGATTGCTCCAGCGACGGCTGGCCCTCCAGCCGGTAGCATAGTCCTCGGCCAGATGCATGTTACAGGTTCGTTACATTGTGACCACTCATTCGTGACCGAAAAAGTGGTTTCTTCGCCCGCGCCTATACACGTAACCAATCGATCACGAATCATCGAGGAGTTCCGGCCATGCAGATGCTGAACCGTGGTACCCTGGGCACGCTGTCCCTGGGGGTCCTGCTGAGCGCCTGCGGAGGGGGAAGCGGGACGGGGGCAGCCACCCGCCTGACCGGCGCGGGAGCCACCTTTCCCAACCCGATCTATGCCGCCTGGTTCGACTCGTACGCCCGAGCCACCGGAATCCAGATCAACTATCAGTCGATCGGGTCGGGAGGAGGGATCCGTCAGTTCACCGAGGGCACGGTTCATTTCGGGGCCACCGACGGACCGATGACCGAGGAGCAGATCGAGGCGGCGGGCGGCAACGTGGTCCACGTACCGACGGTGCTCGGCGCCGTGGTGCTGACCTACAACCTCCCAAGCATCGGGGCCGCCACCCTCGTCCTCGACGCCGCGGCCATCGCCGACATCTTCCTCGGCACCATCACCCGGTGGAACGATCCCCGCCTGGTGGCCCTGAACCCCGGGGTCACCCTCCCTGACCGTGACATCACGGTCGTGCACCGCAGCGACGGCTCCGGCACCACGTACGTCTTCGTGGATTACCTCTCCAAGGTATCGCCCGCGTGGAGCGAGACCGTCGGCCGTGCCACGGCCGTGAGCTGGCCCCTGGGAATCGGCGGCAAGGGCAACGAGGGGGTGACCCAGCAGGTCCGGCAGCTCGAGGGTGCGATCGGGTATGTGGAGTTCGTGTATGCCGTGAGCAATGGCCTTCCGGCGGCCCAGGTGGTCAATCAGGCCGGAGTGCCGGTATCCCCCTCGCTGGAGTCGGTGACGGCGGCCGCGGCCACCGCCGATTTCCCCGCCGACACCGACTTCCGGGTTTCCATCACCAATCCCCCGGGTGCCGACGCCTATCCCATCGCCTCCTTCACCTGGCTCCTTGTGAAGCGCGACAATCCGGATCCGGCCGTCGCAGCCACGATCCGGGACTTCCTGTCCTGGATGATCACCCCGGAGGCCCAGTCGATGGCCGCGAAGCTGCAGTACTCGCCCCTGCCGGATCATGTGGTGGCCCTGGTCCGTGAGCGGATCGCAGCCCTTCAGGCCAATGGGGCGCCCATTGGCTGATCCGGCAGCACCCGAATCGCCGGTCCCCCCGACACTGGCCGGTCACAGCCGGGGGGATCTCCTCTTCACCGGGGTCCTGACCGCCGCGGCCCTCGCGGTGCCGCTGCTGCTCCTGTTCCTGGTCTGGGAGCTCTACACCGGCGCCCGGCCCGCCATCAGCGAGTACGGGGTGGGTTTCATCACCGGATCGGTCTGGGACCCGGTGGCGGAACGATTCGGCGCCCTTCCTCTGATTTTCGGTACCCTGCTCAGTTCCCTTCTCGCGTTGCTGATGGCCGTGCCCCTGTCCCTCGGGGTGGCGATCTGGCTCACGGAGTTTGCCCCGGCCCGCCTCCGAGCCCCGGTGGCTTTTCTCACGGAGCTTCTGGCCGCCATCCCCAGCGTGGTCTATGGCCTCTGGGGCATCTTCGTCCTCATCCCCTTCCTGCGGGGCATCGTCTTCCCGTGGTTGCAGGCCACCTTCGGGTTCCTCCCCTTCTTTCAGGGGCAGATCTACGGCCAGAGCATGCTGGCGGCGAGCATGATTCTCGCCATCATGATCATGCCCTACATCATGTCGGTGGCCCGGGAGGTTCTCACCGCCGTTCCGGGAAGCCAGCGGGAAGCGGCTCTCGCCCTCGGCGCCACTCGCTGGGAAGCCGTCATCGGGGCGGTGGTGCCCTACGCCCGGTCGGGCCTGATCGGGGCGATCGTCCTCGGGCTCGGCCGGGCCCTGGGCGAAACCATGGCGGTGACGATGCTCATCGGCAACCGCCATGAGATCAGCAGCTCTCTCCTGGCCCCCGGGTACACCATGGCCGCGGTGATCGCCAATGAGTTCGCGGAGGCCGCCACCACGCTCCACATCGCGGCCCTCGCCTACGTGGCCTTCGTGCTCTTTCTGGTGACGGTGGTGGTCAACGCCCTGGCCCGGTTGCTGGTGTGGCGGGTCAGCCGGCAGACGGGGCCCACCTGAGATGACCCGGCGACTCTGGCGGCGATGGCTGAGCACGGCCATGGTGGGGGTGATGGGCCTCACCGTGGTGGCGGCGGTGCTTCCGCTCGCCCTCATTCTGGGCACCCTGCTGGTGAAGGGCTTTGGCAGCCTCAACCTCGCGTTCTTTCTGGAGATGCCGGCCCCGCCGGGAGTGACGGGCGGGGGGGTGGCTCATGCCATCGTGGGGACCCTGCTGATCGTGGGGGCGGCCTGTCTCATCGGACTTCCGATCGGGATCGGAGCCGGCATCTTCGCCGCCGAATTCCCCGGCTCCCGCCTGGCCACCACCACCCGGTTCGTGGCCGACGTGTTGAACGGAACCCCGTCCATCGTGGTGGGCGTGTTTGCCTGGACCTGGATCGTAACGAAGATGGGGCGGTTTTCGGGACTGGCCGGGAGCGTGGCCCTCGCGATTCTCATGATTCCCATGGTCATGCGCACCACGGAGGAGATGATCCGGCTGGTGCCCGGGTCGCTCCGGGAGGCGGCGCTGGCCCTGGGCTACTCCCGGTGGCGCACCAGTCTCCTCATCGTGGTCCGGACCACCTTGCCGGGGATTGTCACCGGCAGCCTCCTCGCCCTGGCCCGAATCGCCGGGGAAACCGCCCCCCTCCTCTTCACCGCGCTGGGGAGCCAGTTCATGGGCGCCGACCTGAGGCAGCCGATGGCGGCGCTTCCCCTGGTGGTCTTCACCTACGCCACGGGACCGTACACCGAATGGCACCGGCTCGCCTGGGCCGCCGCCCTCGTCCTGATCCTGGTGGTGCTCATCCTGAGTCTGGCCACCCGGCTCGCCACCCGGAGGCGGGAGCTCAAGTGACCACCCCACCCCGGCTGGCCATCCGCGATCTCACCGCGTTCTATGGATCCAACCCCGCCATCAGCGGGATCTCGGTGACGTTGCACCACAACCGGGTCCACGCTCTCATCGGCCCGTCGGGGTGCGGCAAGTCCACGTTTCTCCGCACGCTCAACCGGATGCATGAGCTGATCCCGGGCACGCGGGTCACCGGAGAGGTCCTCCTCGACGGGCACGACATCTACGCCCCCCGCGTGAACGTGATGCAACTGCGCCGCCGGGTGGGCATGGTGTTTCAGAAGCCCACCGCCTTCCCCACGATGTCGATCTACGACAATGTCGCCGCCGGTCTCCGGATCATCCGCGGGATGTCCCGCCGCGAGCGGGACGACCGGGTGGAGTCGGCGCTCCGCGGAGCCGGCCTCTGGTCCGAGGTGCACGATCGCCTGCAGGGAAGCGCCCTCTCCCTCTCGGGAGGGCAGCAGCAACGGCTCTGCATCGCCCGCACCCTGGCGCCCGAGCCCGACATGATCCTGCTCGACGAGCCGACCAGCGCCCTGGACCCCCAGGCCACGCAGCGGATCGAGGAGCTGTTGCACGACCTGAAGGAGCGCGTCACCATCGTGATCGTCACCCACAACCTGCAGCAGGCGGCCCGCGTCAGCGACACCACCTC
Source organism: Gemmatimonadales bacterium (assembly GCA_039794085.1). Lineage (GTDB taxonomy): Bacteria > Gemmatimonadota > Gemmatimonadetes > Gemmatimonadales > GWC2-71-9 > OFTM291. The sequence continues at coordinate 105,300 of JBDIWC010000005.1, read as the reverse complement.
CTTCTTCTACCTCGGACGCCTGGTGGAGCACGGGCCGACGGCCCAGATCTTCACCCGGCCCGCGGAGAGCGAAACCGAGGCGTATGTGACGGGACGGTTCGGATGACCGGGACACCCGCCGTCGAGGCCCGGGACTTCTCCTTCGCCTACGGGGTGAGGACCATCCTGCACGACATCACCCTCAGCGTTCCGCCCTGCGCGGTGACGGCCATCATCGGTCCCTCGGGATCGGGCAAGTCCACCTTTCTCCGCTCGATCAACCGGATGAACGACATCACCCCCGGCGCCACCTACCGGGGAGAGTTGGACGCCCTCGGGGCCTCGGTTCTGGAGCCGGGGGTCGATCTCGTGGCTCTGCGACAGCGGGTCGGCATGGTGTTCCAGCGACCCAACCCCTTCCCCACCAAGTCGATCTTCGACAACGTGGCCTATGGTCCCCGGATCAACCGCCTGGCCGCACGACGCGATCTCCCCAATCTCGTGGAGGATGCGCTCCGGCGGGCGGCCCTCTGGAGCGAGGTCCGGGACCGGCTCGACACCCCCGCGACCTCCCTCTCGGGGGGCCAGCAGCAGCGGCTCTGCATCGCACGGGCACTCGGGAACACGCCCGAGATCCTGCTCCTCGACGAGCCCTGCTCCGCGCTCGACCCGATCGCCACGCAACGGATCGAGGAGCTCCTGGTGGAGTTGAAACGCGAGGTGACCATCATCATCGTCACCCACAACCTGCAACAGGCCGCCCGGGTGTCGGACACCACGGCATTCTTCGAGGCGGGCCGACTGGTCGAGGCGGGGCCAACCGATCGGATCTTCACGGCTCCCGCCCACGAGCGGACCGAAGCATATATTACGGGGAGGTTCGGATGACCGATCAGACACATCGACACTTTCACGACCAACTCGACCAGGTCAAGGTCCGCCTGCTCGCCATGTCGGCCGAGGCCGAATCGGCGGTAGGTCTGGCCATCGAGGCCGTCCTCGAGCGCAACGCCGTCAAGGCGCAGGAGGTCATCCAGGGCGACTGGGTGGTCGACCGGATGGAGATGGAGATCGAGGACGCCTGCATCGGCCTCATCGCCCTGCAGCAACCGATGGCCCGCGACCTCCGCATTCTCATCGCGGCGCTCAAGATCGCCAACGACCTGGAGCGGGTCGGGGACCACGCCGTCAACATCGCCCAGTCCGCCGCCCGGCTCACCGAAACCCGCGCCATCACCCCGGAGCCGGAACTGGTGGAGATGGCCCGCATCGCCCGGACCATGCTCTCCGACGCTCTCGAAGCCTACGTGCGGGGAGACGCCAACGCCGGTCGCGAAGTCTGCGGCCGGGACGACCAGGTCGACGCCCTGCACCGGTCGGTCTTCCGCATCCTTCTGACCCACATGATGGAGGACCAGAAGATGATCAGCGCCGCACTCGAATTGCAGCTCGTCAGCCGGAATCTGGAGCGGATCGCCGATCTGGCCACTAACGTGGCGGAGGGCGTCGTCTTCCTCGTGGAAGGAAAGTCCATCAAGCATCGCGTGGAATCGCGGCCGGACGCTCCCCCCTCTCCCCCGGTCTCACCGCCCCCCTCCGGGGCATGACGGTTTCCCCTCCCCCGGGCGCACCCGCGCGCCTGGGTGCCATCGATGTCGGATCGAACTCCGTCCGGCTCCTGGTGGCCGAGTTCACCGCGGAGGGGGGGCTCCGCGTCATTGACGAGCTGAAGGACCAGCCCCGGCTCGCCGGCGGGCTGGCCCAGACCGGCCGGCTCGATCCCGCGGCGATGGACCGCGCCGCCAGCGCTCTCGCGCGGATGCGGGAGGTCGCCACTCGGCGGGGCGTCACCGAACTCCGGGCCGTCGCCACCTCGGCCGTCCGCGAGGCCACCAACGGACCGGAGTTCGTGGCCCGGATTCGGGAGGACGTGGGCATTCCCCTCACCGTCATCGACGCCGACACCGAGGCCCGGCTCTCCTGGCGCTCGGTGGCCCACCACTTCCAGCTCGACGACCGTCGCACCCTCATGCTCGACATCGGCGGCGGAAGTCTCGAGGTGATCGGAGCGGTCCGCAGTCTCGTCGAGCTCTCCCTCTCCCTCCCGCTCGGAGCGGTCCGCCTCACCGAGATGTTCCTCCACTCCTCCGTCCCTCTCCACCGGGCCATCTACGATCTTCGCCGAAAGATCCGCCGCGCGCTGCGGAAGACCGGCGTCTGGCGGGAGTGGAACGGCGCCCGGATTTTCGGATCGGGTGGCACCTTCACCAATCTCGCCCGGATCGCGGCGGCGCGGCGGGGGCTCCCGACCACCGCGATCCACGGCACCAGCGTCACGACGGCGGAGGTGGAACACCTCCTGGAGTGGCTGGCGGCGATGCCCGCCGAGGAGCGGAGAACCGTTCCCGGTCTCAATCCGGAGCGGGCGGACATCATCCTGGCCGGTCTCGCCGTGACGGCCGAGGTGCTCGCCCGGGTGCATGCGTCGGCGGTGACGGTGAGCGCGTACGGGCTCCGCGAGGGACTGGTGCTCGAGATGGCCGGAGCGGGGGTGGAGGCCAACGGGGACCCCCTCGCGGTGGCCCGGGAGTTTGCCCACCGCTGCCAGTGTGACCCCCAGCACATCGAGCAGGTGCGCCGTCTCTCCCTCCAGTTGTTCGACCGGCTCGGGCCCGTCCTCGGCGCCGGGCCGGAAGAGCGTCGCCTCCTGGAAGCGGCGGCCCTGCTGCACGACGTGGGGCAGCTCATCAGCTACCGGAAGCGCGAGCGGCACAGCCATGAACTCATCACCCACGCCGAGCGACTTCCGTTCTCGGCGCGGGATCGTCACCTCATCGCCTTGATCGCCCGGTATCACCGGAAGGACAGACCGTCGAAACGGGATGCCGACTTCGCGGCCTTGCGCCGGAAGGATCGCGATCTGGTGCGGCGGCTCGCCGCCCTGCTGCGCGTGGCCGACGGCCTGGACCGCGGATACAGCGCCGAGGTCGAGGCGGTGCGGACGCGGCTCACCGACCGGCGCCTGCGGATCACCCCGGTCCCGCGCGAACCCGGTGCTGATCTGGCGTTGGAGTGCTGGGGAGCCCAGCGGCGCACCGACCTTCTGGCCCGGCTGCTCGACCGGGCGGTGGTGGTGGCTCCGGCGGCGGTGCCGCGACAGTGACGAGGGCCGAACGAATCTCTTCGGGTCGAGGGGACCACACAGGGAGTCCGCATCACCCTGGAATGGAATCTATCGGTTGTACCCACGGTTACGGTTAGGAATACTCTGATCGACTGGCCGGGCACGGAATGCCCGCCATTCCCGCGCACGCGGGAATCCATTTTCATTCCCGAAATTCAGCAAGGTGGATCCCCACTCCCCGCTTTCGCGGGGACAAGCTTCGCGGGGATGACGATTGATCAGGGTTCCTCAGGTTACGGTCGAGTAGTCGCTCGCGGGGAATCCGCTTGATCGTCGGCATGGTAGAGTTGAAGCTCCGTGTCCCCGAGGCCCCCGCTGACCTCACAGACCAGAGCCAGCCAGGTGCCATTCATCGAGACACTCCGGCCTGGTCCCTGGCACGGGAGCATCGTGCGGCCCAGGAACAGGGTATCGGCAAACACGTCCACGAAGGTCGAATCTCTGCTTTCGCCAACCACCCAAAGGCGCCCGCGCACGTCGAACCACAGGCCGTGCCGGTCGAAGTGGGGAAGAATTTCCCTGGAAAGAGTATCCAAGCGCTCTTGCGTTCCGCGGATCCTTATCGACTTGCCATTCGGGCCTCTGAACCCTCGTGTCAGGAGGGTCCGAAGACGTTTGGCGACGAGGGCCTCTTCCCGAGGAGTTCGATGCCGGGGTGGCAATGTACGGCGAATTGTACCAGTGGCTTCACCGTCGTTGTTGTAGAGATTGATCTCATATTCCAACCCGTTCCCGAGAGCGCTGATCGACCCGTCCGACCCATAGGTGGGGGGAGAGTCGAATCCCGTGGTCGTGTCAAACCTGGCCACCTCCTGAAGGAAGGACACTGTGTCGGAAATGGTGGCGCGTCCCCCCGTGCTCCGAAGCCCCTCCCTCCCGACCTGCACCCTCCGGTCGCTTCCCCTGACCCTCCAATCCACCGAATCCCCAGCAACCGCCAACGGGTACGTCCCAAACGTGGTACGGCGATCATGCACCAAACGCCCCGACAAGGTGTGCACCGACAGGCGGGCCTGTTCCAGGTCAGCCGTGACGAGGAGAGTGTCCGAAAAGAAGGGCCGGACGTTTCCCGAAAGCTCGCCGGGACCGCGACCCGGGCGGCCCACCTGGGCAACCTCCATCCCCACGCTGTCCAACACAATTATCTCGCGGGAGGGGTTCCGATCCGGATTGAGGTAAGCGATTTCGCCCCTCGCGGAGACCGCGATCGGATTGTGCACGCCGGGACCTTCCCGATCCCGGTCCACCGCGAGGGGTAGTCGTCTGAGCACAGGAGCAACGCCAGCATCCCCCGTCGGGGCTCGCTCCACATCCAACCCTGCACGGGCACCCTGATCGGAGCTTGAACACCCGAGCACCCCCCCGAGCGAGAACGCCGTAATGATCGACCAGTTGCGAACCTGCTGCAGCGGCCTCGAATAGGGCATGTGATCCTTTGCCAGATGGCTCGACAAGCGCCTGGGAGACCACGGACCCGCAACACAGATCGCGCCGCTCGACGGATCAATCCAGTGCGGGCCCACAGTTCTCCCTGAAACGCGGGAGGATCAACAGGGTGCCACTAAAAAGTACCCTTGTGCAGTACCTCGGCAACCTTCCATGCATGGCTGCCCAACCCAGTCGCCGTCACTTGCACAGCATTCTCCGTTATAGCACCACCAGCCAGACTGTGCATGAGCGAGGGAGGTCGTGGTGATGAAGACTGCGATTGAGGCAATGAAATTACGTGCTGCTCGACTCATGGCAAGTGCCCTCCAGAATGAAGTGTTGTGGTACGTGACCAGCGCGAGAACACAGTGCCTACAACCGCGGCAAATTCATTGAATCTCCTTTCCCAAAGGACACTCCTGGTTCTGGATTCTGGCGAGCATGTCCTCCTTTGGCCAATGCGTGATCTGCCCGGTGTACGCCTTGCATACCACTCCGGGCCGGGAAATAATCAGTAGAGAGGGTACCCCTCGTATTCCGAGCTCTCTCATAACTGTTGGTTCAAACTGCAGGGGTGGATGGAAGGCCAGGGGCCAGTAATCTCTGGTTCGTTCAGACGCTTCTATGGAGGCAGACTGGAAAGTGCCAGGCGGAAATCCAGCGAACGCCTCAGCGATAAAACCCTTCTGCTGGGCACACGCTTCGCAGGTCGTCGAAAAAATGTAGAGGACTCGGTTCAATGAGTCGGGGGATCCGAAAATCCATCGTCCGAGTGAGGATTCCCGAACCAGTGGCGAATCAAAGCGGTACCCCTCGAGGTGCCGCAGCTCAAAGAACGCTACTACCGGCTCCGAAGGATTCGCGGGGGGGGGGGGGGGAGGACATTGCCCGTACCGCCAGCACAACGGACAGAACGAGAAATCCGATCGCTCCGATGTTTAGCAGTCGGTCGATAAAGGGCTTAATCGACAGATTGGCCAATGTACCTCCTGACAGATGGGCTGAGGACTCTCGACGACGTCTCCCCCAACATTTCGTTCTTATTGCGTGCTGATGGTATGTAGCGATTGCTGAATGGCATCCAAGCTACGCCTTAGTCCTCCTGCTGTCAAGTACATGACGATAGTCTTCTGACCCAAATGGATTGAGCGCTTCCCTCCCAGCCGCGGTACCGCATTCTGAGGTTCGCCACGACGATGGGTAGCAGTGACCGGGGTCAGGTCTTGTTTTTTGCGTTTGTGAAAACTTTCACAAGCACAGTCCGTGACGACGGAACCACGAAAAGCACGAACAAGTCCTCCGCGAACCGTCTCGCCTCACCCGGGGTCACCTTTCGTGTTCTTTCGCGTCTTTCGTGGTTGATTTCTCGCGGACGGGGGCAAGGGCTTCAAGGAGCTGGACGACGGGACCACGACAAACACGAAAAAGCACGAACGGATCCTTTCGCGAACCGCCTCGCTTCGACCGAATGCCACCTTTCGTGTTCTTTCGTGCCTTTCGTGGTTGAATCCTTCCTACCGGATCGCCACCGGGCGATCCTTCCCGAACCGTCTCGCTTCACCCTGGGTCACCCTTTCGTGTTCTTTCGTGTCTTTCGTGGTTGATTTGGAATTGACGTCACCCTTCGGGTTCCTTCGGGTCGTTCGTGGTTGACGACCGGAGACTCGGCGAGCATCGAGACTCCCTTGTGGCGAGGGACAGGACGAGGTAAGATCGAACCTCCCCCTTTCAGGAGACCGGGCATGGAAAGCGGATGGAGACGGGCCCCCTCGGCGTTCGCACTGACTCTCGTCGTCACGATCCTTCCGGCCTGCACCAGCGCCCCCGCCGATGGCGCCGGCCGCGCCGTGATCCGGGACAGCAGCGGAGTCCAGATCGTCGAATACGGCGCCCTCCCGGCAATCCGGGAGATCACGGCGGCACCGCTGGTGGACATCGGGGGGAACGAGCAGGTACCGGAGTATGACATCGGGCCGGTGACGGGGGCGGTTCTTCTCGCCGACGGCCGCATCGCGGTGGCCAACCAGGGCACGTCCGAGGTCCGGTTCTACGACTCCACCGGCACCTGGCTCGGTTCGTCCGGCCGAGCGGGCGACGGTCCCGGGGAGTACCGCGCCCTGGTCGGCCTCTGGCGCGGCGTCGCGGATTCCCTCCTCGCGTTCGACTTCACCCGGCAGAGCCTGAGCGTCCTGGCACCCGAGGGAGAGTTCGTCCGGCTCATCACCATCGGCTCCCAGTTCTCGGCGGCCACCGTGAGATCCGGAGGCTTCGCCCTCTCCCAGCCCACCGGGGTTCTGGGCGACGGGAGCATCCTCGCGATTCGCCAGATCACCGCGATCATCCAGGCCCAGGACGGGATCAGCCGGGACACCCGTCCCCTCGTCCGGTTTGGGCCCGACGGAACGGTGCTCGACACCGTTGCCCTGGTGCCCGGTCCCGAGATGGAGTCCCTGCCCCTCTCAATGGGGGGAGAGACGGTCAACCTCCCCAACCCGGTGCCGTTCGGGAAGAACACGGTCATCGGGGCGGGAGCACCGGGTGTGTACCTGGCTCGGAACGATCGCTTCGAAGTCGAGGTGCTGAGTGGGGACGGGTCTCTGCGTCGCCTCATCCGCGTGCAGGACGATCCCGCACCGGTGACCGACGCCGAGGCGGAGATCCATCGCGAATCGCTGCGCGAACAGATGCGAATGCAGGCGGGGGCGTTCGACCAGCTTCCCGCCGCCATGAAGCAGTCGTTCCTGGATCGGATAGACAAGGCCACCTATCCCGCCACCTACCCATGGGTCGAGGCCATCATCCCGGGAGGGGACGGCACGATCTGGGTCCAGAGTGTGCAGCGGCCTGGAGCCGACGCCCGTGAGTACGTGGTTTTCGATAGTACGGGCGCCCTGGTCGACCGGCTCCGCATGCCGCCCGGCGTTCGCGTCCTGGCGGTGGATCTCTCCCGGGTACTCGGACTCTGGAAGAATGAGGACGACGTGGAGCACCTGCGGGTGTATCAGAGAACAATGACCAATGACCAATGACCAATGACCAATGAACAGTGAACAATGCCCCCCGCCCTCGCCCCCGGTATGACCGCTACGTCGCGATCGGAGACAGCTCCACCGAGGGGCTCGACGACCCCGACGGGCACGGGGGATACCGGGGCTGGGCCACGCGGCTCGCCGAACGGATCGCCGAGACCCAGGGGACGGTGACCTACGCCAACCTGGGCGTGCGGGGACGGCGCACCGCCCAGATCCTGCAGGAACAGCTGGGGCCGGCCCTGGTTCTCCGCCCCGATCTCGTCACCCTCTTTTCCGGCACCAACGACGTGGTGGCGCGACACTTCGATGTGGACCGCGTAGCCGCGGACGTGGAGCGCATGCACCTCGCCTTCCGAGACATCGGAGCCGCCGTCCTCACCTTCACCCTTCCCGACCTCACCCCGGTCATGCCCCTGGCTCGGCGACTCTCACCGCGCATTGCCGCGCTGAACGCTGCGCTACGCGAGGTGTCCCGGCGGACCGGGGCCCTCCTCGTCGACTTTGCGCTGCATCCGGTGGCCTCCGACCCCCGACTCTGGAGCGAAGATCGGTTGCATGCCAACGCGGCGGGGCACGCCCGCATCGCCCAGGCGCTGGCGCACGCGTTGGAGTTGCCGGGCGCCGAGGAGTCGTGGAGTGACCCGCTCCCGTTTCAGCCGCCCCCCTCGAGGCTGTCCCGGTGGATCGGGGAATGCCGCTGGACCGTTGGACACCTGGCTCCCTGGGCCTGGCGCCACCTGCGCGGGCGTTCCTCGGGGGACGGTCGTGGTCCCCGACATCCGGATCCTGTCACGCTCACGGCCTCTACCCATCGGCTCCCGGCCGAGGGATCGCCGCTCGGTCGTCCTCCCCGCGAGCCGTCGGGCCTCGATTCCGGCCCGAGGTCAGCGTAAACGGCGGAACCAGGTTATCATTCCTTACATACCGGTCGTGGGGCCACCCGACCGGTACGCACGCCCTCACCATGGGAGTCCGGATGTCCCAGTTCAAACCGCAGCAGCGGCGCCTGTCCATTCGTGGACGCGTCTTCCATTTCGTCTCCTACGAGGCCCGCCCCGCCGATCCCCGCCACGATCAGCCGGCCGAGCCCTCGATGTGGTATCTGATGTGCGAGGGGCGCCGGCTGCCCGCCGTTCCCGCCTACAGCGAGCAGTCGGCGGAGGAAGCCGACGCGGTGCTGCGTGACTGGGTGGAAAACAACGCCGTGGAGCCCTGCGCCGACGTCAAGGCCTGAGAATTTTCCTACGCCCGGGACCCGGTCGAAAAGAGATCGGCCTGAGGCGGCTCCAGAGGAAGCGACAGCGCCGTCAGGATCTCGTCCACCCACCCGGAACGACGGTCGGGATTCAGGCGATGGCAGGACACGCCGAGCGCATCCACGAGATCATCGATCGTGCCATCGATGGCACGCTGGAAGACGTCGCTCACGTCGCGGGTTCCGTCGAACGTCGGGGGAGCCAGGATCGGCACCTTGAAGAGGGCGTCGTAGCTCCCCACCCAACTCCGCACGAACTCCTCGTACTCGGGCCGACGACCGGCCGCATGCACCAGATAGGCGTAGTTGTCGAGGACCGACCGGTCGCAGATCACCACCGCATACTGCTGTTGCGCCACGAGCTCCCGGGCCACCTGGGTGTGGAGGATCCACGCCTGGGCCTCGATGGTGGTGTCGCGGTTGATGGGCAGGGGACAGCTCCGGGCCACCTCCTTGACCAGATCCACCGCGAGGTCGAGCCGCTTGAGCCGCGCGGCCAGGTCGAAGCAGAGCGTGGTCTTGCCGACACCGTGGGACCCGATGAATCCGATCTTCACACGAGAGCGCCTGTGGAGTGAGCGGGGAAGAATAACAGCGTTCAATGAACAATGAACAATGATCAATGATCAATGATCAATGATCAATAACCCCCTTGACAGGTTCCGAACCCGTGACCAGCGGTCGGTTGTCACTGTTCGTTGATCATTGACCTCGCTCGTGGGTGCGCTGCTTGCGGCGCACCTTTGCCTGATCTCATCGTGTCGTCCCCCTCTCCCACTGTGTGGGAGAGGGGTCAGGGGGTGAAGGCGTGAAAGAAATACCCCGGGAATACCCCGGGGCTTTCGCCCCGGGCTCGGCGGTGCGGCCGTTCACACGGCCGGGATTTCCCCGGTGCCATCCGATCTTCCGCACACAGCCGTCGAGGCCTTGCTTGCGGCGCACCCACGGCGACCCACAGACTGAAGCGGAAATCCTGCGGAGGGTCGGCCAGAGCTGATCACGGAACCACGACGAGGGTCATCGACCCACCTGCCGCAGGAGCGTCGCGCACCCGTGCCTTCAGAACGAATTGACCCGGCCTGACCCCCGTTGCCCAGGAAGTCGTGTCGGAATCCGCTGCGATTGCCACGCCACTGTCCGGGCGAACTTCCCAGGTGACAACAAAGGCGATCCCGGGGAAGCAGGAGGCGAACGTCGATGCGGGTCGTGCCAGCACATGGACGGAGTCCCCTGCAGCAACGGTATCTGCAAACGGCGTGAGCCCTATGAAGTTACCGAAACAGTTATCGTTGGGGCCGGGCAGGCGCGTGTCAACTGGATTTCCTCCGCACGCCACCAAGAGTCCCGTAGCAACAAGCATCCCTCTCGTCCGGACTGGATGGATCCGGTGGCACTGCACTCCGCCGCCCGGATCCCGCTTCAGGTTGAGCGACAGCATCAGAGGCCTCCCTGGTTGTAGAGATTGAAGAGCCAGAGCTGGCGAAAGTAGGCCTTGTTCCAGGTCGGTGGCAGCGTGGCGGACACCGTGATCTGGTTGTACAGCCGACCGGTGGCGAAGTATCGTTGTCCAGTCGCTGGATTGAGCGCTGTTTGTGGATCAAACGGCGGGGAGATATCCGGGGTGTCGAGACAATAGATGAACTGGTCAATCCCGCTCAGCTTCGTGTTCCAGATCCCCGTGGAGGCATCCCGCAAGGCACATGATTGGAATACCTGAACAATCAGATTGCCTGGCCATGCCACTTGGTCATCATCGGTCCCGCTCTCATTCTGTGGACCGTTTGGATCCGAAGGCCCGTCCACCAGGTCGTAGAGGAATCCTGCAACCGCACCCTCGACAATCGAACCGTTACCTGCCGTCCTGCTGGGGTTCAATTCCGCTTCAGCATCAGAATACCGAGGGTTTTGGAATATTTTGCTGCCGCCGACCCACGCCGAGAAGAAGTCAGCAAATCCTTCGGTGAGCGCGCAGGTCAGTGTGGTGAGGCTGTCTACGAAATGCGGAGTAGGACATCCGGTCGGGAGTTGCCACGGCTCGATCGCCACGTACTGGAACCCATGGCCATACTCGTGCATCGTCACAAAGACGCCATCCTCCCCAAATGCTCCGGTGTTGTTCATGCGCACGATCTCGACCCCGGGGCAATTCAGGAAGATCGGCTGGCAGTACACCGGCGAATGCGTCGAATCGTTGTCATCCGAGGCCCAGATCTGCATGCTCGACCGGGAGACGCCGAACTTCGTGAATGCCTGCGGAACGAACTCCTCCATGATGGAGAATGAACTGGCCGCCGTGTTGTTGTTCACCAGCATGAGGGTCCCCGTCGTTCCCGTGAACGCCGCAAAGGACGACCCCACCAATGACCCGTTCCTCCCCTTGCCCACCGACACGAGGCCCTGCGTGGCGTACTCCCCCTCGGCGTATTCGAAGCCGTCGGGGCAAACCACCGTGAAGTCACCGTTGCTCGACACCGTGCTGACACTCGGCCCCTCGAAGAGGTCCCACTCCAAAACCTCGGGGCTGCTCCGACCGAAGCAGACCACCGATAGCTGTCCCCCGCGAATCCCGATGTCCTGGTTGAGCTTGATGTCGTGGTACTTGACCGAGCCCTGCACCGTTGCCTGGGAGCCCATGGCCAGCCCCTCCACCTTCCCAGCCGGCCGGGGCTTGGGCCGAGGGAACCTCACACCATAGGCCCCGTACTCGAACCGGAAGGCCGGATCCACCACCGTGCTGTCCCATCCCTCGGTGAGCCGGCCCCCCTCTGGGGCCACGAACAACCAGAGCGTTCGGCTCGCCAGGGTCCGCACATGAGTTCCATCCGGGAGCTTCTCAATTGGGGCTGCGGTGGCGGTGGCGAGCACCCGGTAGTATCCCGGCTCATCGTAGGTAAGGGAGGACTCGAGGACGGTGACAGCCGTCGGCGCCAAGCCCCCCTGCCAGTTCCGCAAGGTCGTGTGGCTCCGGCCCTGATTGGCCGCACGACTGGCGGCGGGAAGGTCGAGCCGCTCCAGAGTGAACCGGACCTCGGTGGCGGACACCCGTCCGGCCAGGCGAGCAGTGACCACGATGGAACTCCCGGTCTCAGGCTCCCGGCGGCCTCGATCTCGACATCGGCGAAGGGGATGGTGGGGTGCTCGGTGATCACCCCTCGGGCGTTGCCCGACGCCACCACGGCCTGCTGAGGAAGGGTGCCTCCGGGGGCGGTTGCATCCGGCGAACACCCGGCCAGCATCACCAGGCCAGCGAAGACAACGCCACGAAAACCATTGCGGAGAACCGGCTTACGGCAATCCTGCGGCTCTGCGGCTCTGCGGCTCTGCAACAGTTAGCACTTGGTACCTCACGGTAAAGGGAGTGCTCCACGGTACGGAGTAATCACTTTTCTGTCAAGTGTTACGTTTCTGAGAGGTGCCAAGAATTCGAACGTTCCCCTCTCCCCATTCGACCTTTTTGAAAGTTACCGCCCCTCTCTCCTACACTCCGTGCGCCAGGTCACAACGTCTCAGTTTCAGTGTCGGCGCTCGGTGTGCGGGGTAATCCCGATGAGGCGAGAGTCCGGGTGCATTCCCGGCCGTGTGAACGGCCGCACCGCCGAGCCCGGGGCGAGAGCCCCGGGGTAACGGACGGACACCGGGAAGCCATACAGGATGGAATCGAGATCGCCTTGGGTGCGCCGCAAGCAACGCACCCACGGTATCTAGGGCGATCCCCATGTACTGACCGCGTTTGGAATGTCTTGCGGCGATCAGGGGTGGACGACGGGAAGTACGCCCGCCACCGCCTCAGATCCCTCGGGCTTCGCCCTCGGGATGACGGCCCTTGTGCGGTTCGGGATGACGGCCCCCCGTGGCTCGGGATAACTCCCCGAGGACGCAAAGTTCACGCACATCCTGCCTTGCGCCGCCCTCAGTCTCGGCGCATACTCCATCGCTCGCAAAGAGTTCCAGTCCCCACGACACCCGTTCAGGGTTCATTGGTCACTGTTCACTGTTCATTGTTCATTGTTCATTGGTCATTGGTCATTGGTCATTGGTCATTGTCCCCGGAGGCCCTCGCGTGACTCCCCCCGTTTCCGCCGCCTCCGCTCCCCCCCCCAAGGACAACCCTCGCGTCATCTGGTCCTGGGCCCTCTACGACTGGGCCAACTCGGCCTTCACCACCCTCGTCGTCACCTTCATCTACTCCACCTACTTCACCCAGGCCATGGCCCCCGACGAGATCGCCGGCACCACCTGGTGGTCCCGCGCGGTCGGCCTCTCCGCCCTCATCGTGGCCCTCACCTCCCCCCTCCTCGGCGCCGCCGCCGACCGGGGAGGGACCCGCAAGGTCTGGCTCGCCCTCTGCACCGGCGTCTGTGTGAGCGGCACCGTGGCCCTCGCGTTCATTCCCCCCGGCGCTCCCCACGCCGCCCTCACCGCCCTCACCCTCTTTGTCCTCGCCAACGTGGCGTTCGAGATGAGCATGGTGTTCTACAACGCCTTCCTCCCCGACATCGCCTCCGAGAGCCGGATCGGACGGGTCTCGGGTTACGGATGGGGGCTCGGATACGCCGGCGGGCTCCTCTGCATGGTCCTGGCCCTGGTTGGTTTTGTTCAGCCCGAGGTGCCGTGGTTCGGGATCTCCGCCGAGAACGGATTCAACGTCCGCGCGACAAACCTTCTCGTGGCCGGGTGGTACCTCCTCTTCAGTCTCCCCATCTTCTTCGTGGTGCCCGAAAAACGAATCCACGGGGCGGGCCTCCGCTTCGGAGCCGCCGTGGCCCAGCTCCGCGAGACCTTCCGCGCCGTGGGCCGGTACCGGGAGATCGCCAAGTTCCTGGTGGCCCGGCTGGTCTACAACGACGGGCTCGTCACCATCTTCGCCTTCGGGGGGATCTACGCGGCCGGCACTTTCGGCATGCCGATCTCGGAGGTGATCCTCTTCGGGATCGCCCTCAACCTCGCCTCGGGACTCGGCGCACTGGTCTTCGGCGTGGTGGATGACCGGATCGGGGGCAAGAAGACGATCCTGCTGACCCTCGTGGCCCTGAGCATCGCCACGGTGATGGCGGTGCTGGCCCCGACCAAGGCCTGGCTCTGGGCCGCGGGGATCCTGCTCGGAATCTTCGTGGGCCCCAACCAGTCGGCGAGCCGCTCGCTTATGGGGCGGTTCGTGCCCGAACGGCACCGGGCCGAGTTCTTCGGATTCTTCGCCTTCAGCGGAAAGGTGACGTCCTTCATGGGACCGATCCTCCTGGGCCTAGCCGCAGGAGCCTTCCACACCCAGCGGGCCGGGGTGGCCACGGTGCTCCTCTTCTTCCTGATCGGCGGCGCCCTCCTCCTGTCGGTGAACGAGGCGAATGCCATCGCGGCCCGGAAGGCCGCCGACGCCTGACGGATGGGGCTGCCCCGGCTATCTTTCCTGATTGCCCGAAGGATCCATTTCACCGACCGGCACGTTTCCCCGGCGTCCCTTCTCAAGGAACCGCATGGCCACCCAGCGTGATCTCGAGTTCACCTATTCGCTGATCGATCGAATCTTCCGTCTGAGCCTCGGCGAGATGGCCGACTTCAGCGGAGCGAAGTACGACGGTGACTTCTCCCTCTCCCTGGAGGAGGCGCAGGCCCGCAAGCACGCCTTCATCGCGGAATCACTCGGCATCGGCCCCGGCAAGCGGGTGCTCGACTTCGGCTGCGGCTGGGGCCCCGGGCTCCGGGCCATCCGCGACCGCGGCGCCGAGGGGATCGGGGTCACGCTGTCGACCGGCCAGGCGGAGGCATGTCGGCGCAATGGACTCACGGTGCACATTCTCGATGGCCGGACCATCACACCCGAGACCTTCGGAAAGTTCGACGCCATCATCAGTCTCGGCGCCTGGGAACACTTCTGCTCTCCGGAGGAGTACCGGGCCGGGAAGCAGGAGGAGATCTACGGAGACATTTTCCGCCGGATGGCCTCGCTTCTCCCCTCGGGGGGACGCTTCTTCCTGCAGACGATGGTGTTCGGCCGGAACATGCTCCCGGTCGACACCCTGGACATCACCGCCCCACGCGACTCGGACGCCTGGTACCTGGCGCTGATGGGGAAGCAGTTTCCCGGGTCGTGGCTGCCGTACGGGTTTGAACAACTGGAAAAGACCGCCGCGCCCCACTTCCGCGTGGTGTCGCAGAGCAGCGGCCGGCTCGACTACATCGAGACGATCAAGCAGTGGCGGAAGCGCTTCGCCGAGCCGTCGTTCAAGAAGACGATGATGAAGCTCTCCCTGCTCCCCCGCTACCTCCTGAGCGCCGACTTCCGGTTCGCCTTTGCGTCGGGCGTGAGCGCCAACACGGTCTGCTTCGAACGGGAGCTGCTGGATCACTTCCGGATTGTGCTGGAAAAGCCCTGAAAGTTAGCCCTCACCCCTGTCCCCTCTCCCATAAAATGGGAGAGGGGAACGGCACCTGGGGTTCCAGGACCTTCAGCCCTCACCCCTGTCCCCTCTCCCATACAATGGGAGAGGGGAACGGCACCTGAAGTTCCAGGACCGTCATCCCGAACGAAACTGCCCCGAGGTCGCAAGACGCATTCATTGGTCATTGTTCATTGTTCATTGTTCATTGATTTGGGGGAGGGGACAGGGGTGAGGGCTACGCCCCGTACGGCACCCAGATGTTCTTCACCTGGGTCGCCTCGCGGAGGAACTCCTCGCCGCCGCCGTCCCGCGGGTCGGTCCATTGGCGCGGGATGCCGCGAGTGACCCAGGTCCGCTTCATATTCCCCGCCGAGAGCCGCTCCACGTCGGCGCTTCCCTCGGCACTCCCGTGGTACCAGATCCCATCCACGTCGTCGTGGGCGGCGAGCACCTGAGCCAGCTCCTCCCGGCTCCCGGTGACGATGTTCACCACACCCCCCGGGAGATCCGAGGTGTCGAACACCTGATAGCAATCGATAGCCGCGAGGGGCCACGCCTCGGAGGGCACGGCCACCACGGTGTTTCCCATGGCGATGGCCGGGAGTACGAGGGAGAGGAATCCGAGCAGCGGAGCCTCGTCGCCGCAGACCAGTCCCATGACACCGATCGGTTCCGGCATGGCCAGGGTGACGTTGCGGAACGGCGTGTGGTGCACGGCACCGTCGTACTTGTCGGCCCAGGCGGCGTACCGGAAGCACCGTTCCACCGCCAGCGCCACCTCACGCTCCGCGTCCGCCATCACTCCGCAATGCCGGCCGAGCGACTGGGCAAACTCGACCCGCCGAGCGGAGAGGTTCTCCCCGATGTAGTAGAGGACCTGCGCCCGGAGGTGCGACGTGCTGCGGGCCCACCCTGCCCCCTTGCGGGCCGCCTCCACCGCGTTCCGGATGTCCTTCCGGTTCCCCGCCCCCACCTCGCCCACCGTGCGCCCCCAGGCATCCACCACGGGCACGCTGTAGCCCGAGTCGGGCCGCATCTGTTTCCCGCCGATGTAGAGCTTCGGGGTGCGATCGATCTCGGGGAGACCATCTGTCTCCGACACCGGTGGTGGCTCCCCCGGATTGACCTGTGACGCTGGTGACACCGTGGGCCGGACCACCTTCACATACTCCCAGAGTCCCTCCTTCCCCCCTTCCCGCCCGAACCCGCTCTCGCGGTATCCGCCAAAGCCCGATGCGGCATCGAACACGTTGGTGCAGTTGATCCACACCGTGCCCGCCTTCACCTGTGGCGCGATGTCGAGGGCGACACCGATGTTCTCGGTCCATACGCTCGCCGCGAGCCCATACCGCGTGTTGTTGGCGATCTCCACCGCCTCGGCGGGGGTGCGGAAGGTCATGAGCACCACCACCGGCCCGAAGATCTCCTCCTGCGCAATCGTGGCCGCGGGAGAGACCCCGGTAAACAACGTGGGCGGATAGAAGAGGCCCTCGGTGGGGCAGCTCCACGACGGCTGCCACAGGGTGGCCCCCTCGCTCACGCCCTGTTCCACCAGCGTGGTGATCCGCTCCAGCTGTACCGGCGCCACAATGGCCCCGATGTCGATGCTCTTGTCGAGGGAGTTCCCCACGCGGAGCGTCTCCATCCGGGCCTTGAGCCGATCGACAAGCCGAGTCGCCACGCCTTCCTGGACCAGGATGCGTGAACCGGCGCAGCAGACCTGTCCCTGGTTGAACCAGATCGCGTCGACCACTCCCTCCACCACGCTGTCGAGATCGGCGTCCTCAAAAACAATGAAGGGGGATTTTCCGCCCAGTTCCAGCGAGAGCTTCTTGCCGCTCCCCGCGGTGGCGACGCGGATCTGGCGGCCGACCTCGGTTGATCCGGTGAACGCGATCTTGTCCACCCCGGGATGCTCCACCAGCGCCGCGCCGGTCCGCCCGTCTCCCGTCACAATGTTCACCACGCCCGCGGGGAGACCAGCCTCGCGGCACAATTCACCGAAGAGAAGGGCCGTGAGCGGGGTGTACTCCGCCGGCTTGAGCACCACCGTGTTCCCCATGGCGAGCGCGGGGGCGATCTTCCACGACAACATCAGCAGCGGGAAGTTCCAGGGGATGATCTGCCCCACCACGCCCACCGGCGCGGTACCGGGAAGTGCCTCCTCCATCAACTGGGCCCACCCCGCGTGGTGGTAGAAGTGACGGGCCACGAGGGGGATGTCGATGTCGCGGGACTCCCGGATCGGCTTGCCGTTGTCCAGGCTCTCCACCACCGCGAGGAGGCGGCTCTGCTTCTGCACCCGCCGAGCGAGCGCGTAGAGATGGCGCGCTCTGCCGTGCCCACCGAGGGCCCACCACTCAGGTTGGGCCCGCCGGGCCGCCGCCACCGCCCGGTCCACGTCCGCGTCGTCTCCCTGTGCCACCTCGGCGAGGAGGTCGTTCGTGGCGGGATTGCGGGTCTCGAACCAGGTGCCGGAGGCGGGTGGAGAGTCGGCACCGTCAATGAGGTGGCCGAAGCGGCGCTGGTGGGCGTCGAGCCAGGCGAGGGCCTTTCCCGGGGCCTCGGGTGCGGGTCCGTAGCTCATCGTCTCCAGGATTTCCGGAATGGACGGCATGGTGGCGATACCTTTCGCGGCCTCAGGCCAGCGGGTGACGGAAATCGGCGGAGTAGCGGCCGGTGGCGGCAAACTCGAGCTGGCGTTCCAGGTCGGTGAGGAGGCTGCTGGCGCCGAACCGGAAGAGTTCGGGCTGGAGCCAGGGCGTTCCCAGTTCGTCCTTCATGAGGGACATCCAGTCGAGCGTCTCCTTGGCTCGGCGGATCCCCCCCGCCGGCTTGAGCCCGACCGCGTGACCGGTCCTCTCCTGATAGCGGCGGATCATCCGGGCCATCACCAGGCCCACCGGCAGCGTGGCGTTGACCGGCTCCTTGCCGGTGGAGGTCTTGATGAAGTCGGCGCCGGCCATCATGCAGACCAAACTGGCGCGGGCCACGTCGCGATAGGTACCGAGATCCCCGGTGCCGAGAATCGTCTTGAGGTGGGCGGGCCCGCAGGCGTCGCGGAAGGCCCGCACCTCGTC
This sequence comes from Gemmatimonadales bacterium, assembly GCA_039794085.1. Taxonomy (GTDB): domain Bacteria; phylum Gemmatimonadota; class Gemmatimonadetes; order Gemmatimonadales; family GWC2-71-9; genus OFTM291. Next base: position 86,965 of record JBDIWC010000005.1, on the reverse strand, counting down.
GTGCAGCGCCTCCCAGTTGCCGGTGAGGACATGGGCGCGGGTGATGACGATGTCGATCTCCTCCGCCCCCGCCGCCACCGAGGCCCTGATCTCGGCGAGGCGTGTCTCCAGGGGGGAAAGTCCCGCGGGGAACCCGGTGCTGACGGCGGCGACCGGAATGCCGCTCCCTTCGAGGGCGCGCACCGCGTCCTCCACGAACCGGTGGTAGACGCACACCGCGGCAACCTTCACCGGCATCTCCCCCACGCCGAGGGCCTCGAGCACGTCCTGCCGCACCGGGCGCCGGGCCTTGGCACAGATCCGGCGCACCCGACCGGGGGTGTCGTCGCCGGAGAGGGTGGTGAGGTCGATGAGGCCGATGGCGCGGAGGTACCAGGCCGTTTGCCATATCCCCTTGATCGACCGGCGGCGGCAGTGGCTCTCGGCGCGGCGTTCCACGGCGCTCCGGTTGACCCGGACATCCCGCACCCAGCTCAGATCGAGGGGCATGCCGGGGTTTCGTTCCCACTCGGCGTCGACCGGGCCGACCGCGGCATCGGCCGATTCACCGGACCGAACGCCCCTCGGCGTGCGATAGGGATGAGAACGGGTTGTGGTGGCCATCTGGAGTCCTCCGGTGAATGGGGGTTGGCCGAGGCGGGAGGCCTGGAGCCCGGAACCCCATGCTGGAGGGAAAGATACTAGCCCCGGGCGCTTCCGGGTTGGCTCAACCGGGGACTGGCACGGCCCGTACCACGGCGTTGGGATTGTCATAGCATGACAGCCGTGCTATCATGGTATCATGATCCGTACCTTTCGCGATCCCGGCACGGAAGACGTTTTCAATGCCCGGGATACCAAGCGGGGGCGACGGGTCTGTCCCACGAGTCTGTGGGCGGTCGCCCGCCGGAAGCTGGAACTACTCGATTCTGCCGGAGCCCTGGTCGACCTTCGGGTGCCCCCGGCCAACCGGTTGGAATCGCTGAAAGGCGGCCGCCGAGGGCAGTACAGCATTCGTGTGAACGACCAGTATCGTATCTGCTTCGTCTGGACGGAACTTGGCCCGAGCGAAGTGGAGATCGTCGACTACCACGAGTGAGGTGATGGAGGCAACATGGTCCGCATTCCTACGCACGGCGTCCCCACGCATCCAGGCGAGATGCTTCTCGAGGAGTTCCTGAATCCGATGGGACTTTCCCAGCGTGAGCTGGCCGACGGCATCCGGGTTCCCTATCAGCGCGTCAACGAGTTGGTCAACGCTCGCCGTGGGGTGACGCCCGCGACCGCTTTGCGCCTGGCCAAGTTCTTCGGCACGACCGCTGACCTCTGGATGAATCTTCAGCTCCGCTGGGATCTGTATCACGCCCAGGCCGCCGAGGCTCAGGATCTCGATCGCATCAAACGGGTTCGTGTGGGATAACACCTCTCCGTCCCCCTCTGGTGGATCGGGGCGTGTTGGCGGGAGGCCATGAGCCCCACCTCTCCTTCTCTTGCCGACCCTTTCGAAATGTGCTACATTGTCTTACATGAAAACTTCCACTGTGACCATTCGCCTCGATGCGAAGCTGCAGCGGGACCTTGACCGCTTGAGTCGTCGACTCGGCCGGAGCCGCAGCGATTTGGTTCGCGACGCGGTGCGCCGACAAGTCGCGTTGCTCCGGTTTGAGGAGGCGCGCAGCCAGTTGCTGCCGTTGGCTGAAGCCCAGGGAATCCTCACCGACGAGGATGTTTTTCGGATCGTTTCGTGAGGGTTTTTCTGGACACGAACGTGCTGGTCAGTGCCTTTACCGCCCGCGGACTCTGCGAGGATCTCTTTCGCTACCTCGTGGCCAGCCATGAGGTCATGACGGGTGAGGTCAACCTCCAGGAGTTGCGCCGGATCCTGAGCAGCAGGTTCCAGGCGTCCGAGGCGCAGGTCGAGCTCGTGGAGGGCCAGTTGCGTGATCAGATCGTCGTGCCGCTGCCGGCGGCCCCGAGTGAAATCGACATTCGTGATCCGGACGATGGTTGGGTGTTGGCCTCGGCAGAAGCAGGCGCCGCGGAGATGTTGATCACTGGGGATCACGATCTTCTGGCCGTGGCCGACCAGTCCAGGGTTCCCATTCTCTCCCCGCGCACCGCGTGGGAGAGGTTGCGGCAGGGGAAGTAACGGAGGCTTCGAACGAGCGCGGGTCAACGCTCGGCGTGAAGTGACGCCCGCGACCGCCCTCCTTGGCGTTGAATCCGTATCGGCTTCATGAGGGCCACCTACTAGACGCGGCATCCCATCGGTCGCGCCACCGCGCGGCCCATCCACAGTTGATTTGTAGGACCTCATGCCTCCGAACCTGCGACCGAGGACAGTCCCAGGCTGGGCCTTCCCTCACCATCCCAATGGGGCGTTGCCGCTCCGGCGGCAGGGTGGGTACATTCCGTTCATGAACTCCCCTGTGCTGACACTCGATCAAGCGAGAACCCGCATCGCCGAGGCAGCGGACGAAATACGGACCCTGGGGGTGGCGCGCCTGGCGCTCTTCGGCTCCGTGTTGAGGGGGACAGCGGGCCCTGAGAGTGACGTCGACCTGCTCGTATCCTTCTCCGACGGCGCCAAGACGTTCGATCGCTTCTTCACTCTCTGTGAGCTGCTGGAAGAGGTCCTTGGACGGCGTGTCGAGTTGGTGACCACCGAGTCCCTCTCCCCTTTCATCGGGCCAAGGATCCTGGCCGAGGCCCAGGATGTCCTTCGAGCCGCGTGACTACCTCCTCCACATCCGCGCCGAAGTGGACTTCATCCTCGAGCGGTCCGACGGACTGAGTCGAGAGGACTTCCTGGGAGATGAAACCCTCCAACGGGCGTTTGTCCGCAGTCTCGAGGTGATCGGGGAGGCGGCGAAGAAACTCCCCGCCGAGTTCCGGGCAAGCGAGTCCAGGATCGACTGGCGTCGGGTGGCTGGGATGCGGGATCGCCTGATCCACGACTACTTCGGCGTCGACTACGATATCGTTTGGGATGTCGTTCGGAGGCAGCTGCCGGATCTGCGCCGGGTGGTCGAGGAACACATCAAGGCATGACAGGGCGGGAAGCCCTCGAAGCGGAGCTTCACCGGCACGACAGGTGACTTCTGGTGAATCTTCAGCTCCGCTGGGACCTGTATCACGCCCAGGCCGCCGAGGCTCAGGACCTCGATCTTATCAAACGGGTTCGTGTGGGATAAAGCCCCTTTGTCCCCCTCTGTTGGATCGGGCCGCGTTCGAGGCGGGAGGTCGCTGCCGAGGGGCCTTGGCAGTGGGTCTTTTCCGCCTCCCGACATCAACGGGACCGGGAGACGGGAGAGCGGCGGCGGCATTATCGGCACCCCTCGGTCGATTCTGCCCAGACTGGTCCCGAGTCGAGTCAGCGTCTGGCGCGAGCCACCCTTCGCGGGATCTCATGTTTCTTGTGTTTCTTGTGCCTTTTGTGACTCTTGTGGCCATTCCCCCGCCCGCCTGGCCACCGGAGCCCCTCGACTCACTCCGAAATCCAACCCCAAGAAGACCGAAGAGCCCCGGGAAATGGCGGGTTGAAGTTCCCCTCACCCACCCTCACCCACACGAAACCCAGATGAGCCAAACTCTTGACCAGTCGGGTGCAGCAATGGGCGGCATGACAAGGGAATACAGCCTGACGAGTCGATAATTCCGGCGCCAGCTCAGTAGACGAGCGGCCACCCGGGAAGGCATAGTTCCGACGCTTCTACCGCCAACTCCGGACCGGGGACACCCGGGCGCGCCGTGCCAGCAGCGCCGGATTCTTGAAGATATGGACCAGGAGGGCTCCTGCGGCAAATCCACCCGCGTGGGCCCAGAAGGCCACCCCGCCACCGTCGCCCCCAATCCCGCCGAGGGAAGGCAATCCGCCGAGCACCTGGATCAGGAACCAGAACCCCAGCATGAGCCAGGCGGGGAGGGCGCGAGTGAATACAAAGAATCCGAGAAAGAAGAGGACGTGGACGCGCACCTTGGGATACAAGAGGATGTACGCCCCCATGATGCCGCTGATCGCTCCGCTCGCCCCCACCATAGGAATGGTGCTGGCGGGATGCACCATCACCTGGCCTCCCGCCCCGATGAGCCCCGTCAGCAGGTAGAACACCAGGAAGCGAAGGTGGCCCATCGCGTCCTCGACGTTGTTGCCGAAGAGCCAGAGGAACCACATGTTGCCGATCACGTGGAGCCACCCGCCATGCAGGAACATCGAGGAGATGGGGGTGTACCAGACCGGCGCCGAGCCGAGCACACAGCTCGCCCCGCCGCCGAGCGGGATCCGGGTGCCGGCGGGAACCTGGCCCAGGAGCTCGGCGGGGATGAGCCCAAGTTCGCAGATCGAGCCCGCGATGGCCGCCTGCTGTCCGGCTCCCTGCACCAGGAACCAGACCAGCAGGTTGGCCGCCACGAGGCCGACGGTGACGACCGGCGTCAGGAAGGTCGGGTTGTCGTCCCGGTAGGGAAACATTCCGGGAATAAAGCGCCCCAACACCCGATACCCAACACCCGGCACCAACACCCCGGGTCCTGGGTATCGGGTACTGGGAACTGGGCCCCTCCCCGCAGTTCCCAATACCCAACACCCAAAACCCAACACCCCGGGGATTGGGGGGTGGGGGTTGGGGGGTAGAGGGCCTATGTCCTACGTCCTACGTCCTATGTCCTGGAACCAGGCATATTCCTCCCATGTCCCGTTCCCCTTCCCCTGCCCCGACCGCCCCGCGGATCCCCGAGCTTCTGGCCCCGGCCGGCTCTCTCGACGCCGTCCGCGCCGCCGTGGCCAACGGAGCCGACGCCGTGTACCTCGGCGCCGAGCGGTTCAACGCCCGGGACGACGGCGCCCAACTCACCCTGGAGGACCTCGCGACTGCGTGCCGGATCGCCCATGCGGGCGGCGCCCGGATCTACCTCACCTTCAACATCCTCCTCAAGCAGCGGGAACTGGAGGAGGCACTCGTCCACCTGGGCGCCTGCATCGACTGCGGGATCGACGCCGCCATCGTCCAGGACCTGGGCGCCGTCCGCCTGATCCGCTCCCTCTACCCCACCCTCGAACTCCACGGCTCCACCCAGATGACGGTGCACGATCCCGCCGGCGCGCGCCTGGTGCGGGACCTGGGCGTCGACCGGGTGGTGCTGGCGCGGGAAAACACCGTGGAGGACATCGCCGCGATTCGCGCCGCCGTGCCGGACCTGGGGCTCGAGAGCTTCATCCATGGCGCCCTCTGCATCGCCTACTCCGGGCAGTGCTACATGTCGGGGATGATCTCGGACCGGAGCGCCAATCGCGGCTCGTGCGCCCAGTCGTGCCGGAAGGACTACCTCCTGGCCGACGGCACCACCGGCGAGGAACTCGACCGGGGATACCTCATCTCGGCGCGGGACCTCGCGGCCCACGACCATCTGGCCGCCATCGCCGACGCCGGGGTCGGTTGTCTCAAGATCGAGGGCCGGAAGAAGAAACCCGAATATGTGGCCACCGTCACCAGCACCTGGCGCACCTTCCTCGATCGACTGGGCCAAGGGATCCGCACCCCGCCTGCACCCGCCGAGGTGCAGCCCCTGGTACAGATCTTTTCCCGGGGATTCACTGGCGGGATGTACGGGGGACGGCAGGGACGCGACTACGTGACCCGCACCCAGCCCGACAACCGGGGCGCGGTGCTTGGGATTGTGACACGGAGCGATGCCTCCTCGCTGGAGGTCCGAGTGAGCGATGCCATCGCCGTGGGCGACGGGCTCGGCTTCGAGCACCCCGATGGCGCGGCGGCGGGCAACTCCGGATTCGCGGTGCGCCAGGTCCGGACCCTTCGGCGGGAGGGAGACGGGATCGTGCAGTCGGTGATGCTCCCTCCCGGCGCCGACCCGGTCCCGCGGGGATGGATCGTGGTCCGGTCGGCCCAGGCCACCCTGCTCACCACGGCGCGCGCGAGCTGGGAGACCCTGGCCAACCCCGCGGAGCCGCGAGCCCCGATGGATCTGACCGTGGAGGGCGCCGACGGGTCACCCCTCACCGTAACCTTCCGCACGTCCTCCGGCGCGGTGACCGTGTCGAGTGGCATCCCCCTGGCCCCCGCCCGGCAACGTTCCCTCGACGACACCCAGCTCGGTGAGCAGCTCGGCCGGCTCGGCGGCACCCCATGGGTCCTGCGGTCCCTCGACCGGACCCGTCTCCCTGACGGCCTCTTCCTTCCCGTCAGCGTTCTCAACGACCTGCGCCAGGAGGCGGTGTCGCGGTTGCTGCCAGCGCGGGACGCCGCTCTGCACGACCATCTCACCGAACGCGCCGCTCGCGTCGGGCAGGTTGTGGTCCTCTCGTCGCCCCGTGCCGTCATCGACACCCACCCGGAGCGGGGCCGGCTCGTGGTGGAGACCTGGCGCCTCGAGGATGCCCGAACGGCCGCGGCTCACGGTGCGGATGAGATCTCGCTCGACCTCTTCCTCCGCCATCCGACGCCCCCGGTGAGCCATGTCCGGGCGCTGGCAGGTGAACTCGCCAACCGCGGGGTGTCGCTCCGGCTTCGGACGCCCACCATCATCCGTCCGGCCGAGCGGCGCGTGGTGGACAAGTGGCTCGCCTTGGGGCTTCCCGTCACCAGCGGGCATCTCGGCCTCGTTGCGGAACTCGGAAGCCAGGGCCAGGATGTGGTGGCGGACTACGCGGCCAACGTGTTCAACGCCCACACGGCGGACCTGGTGTTCGGCCTTGGTGCAAGGCGCATCGTGGTGTCGGTGGAGCTCACCACGGAGGAGATCGCCGACGTCGTGGCGCCGTGGCAGGGTCGCGGCTTCGAGGTGGTGGTCCATGGCCGTCCCGAGGGAATGACCCTGGAGCATTGCGTCCTGAGCGCGGCCTTCGACCGGGTGCCGGCCACCTGCCGCGACCTCTGCGTGCAGAAGCACCCTCACGTGGAGCTGACCGATCCGGCCGGGTACGCCTTTCCGGTGGCCACCGATTCGGCCTGCCGCAACCGGCTGCTGCACTCCCGGCCGGTGGATGGCGCCGAGTTCCTCCCGGCCCTCTGGCGGGTCGGCGTCCGGAGTTACCGGCTGCTGTTCAACGTGCCGGGAGATCCGGTCGAGACGGTGACGGCGTGGTATCGCGAGGCGATGAACCGTTTGGTGGCGGGAGACGGGATCGGCGCGGGACCGGGCCGGACCCTGGCCTCCGGCTACACCCGGGGGCATTTCGCGCGGGCGGTGTAGGGGCGAAATGCCTTCGCCCCTGAAAGTCGTCGACCCCGGTTGACATGTGTTGCACATGGCTACATGTTTTACACATGTCCAAAATGATTCAGGTTCGGCACGTGCCGGAACAGTTGCATCGCCGCCTCAAGGCCCGGGCGGCCGAGGCGGGGATGTCGTTGTCGGATTTCCTGCGGCTCGAGCTTGAACGGGTGGTGGAGCAACTCACACCGTCGGAACTCGCGGAACGACTCCGCGCCCTGGGGCCGGTGGTCACTCCGGAGTCGGGAGCCGAGGCGGTGCGGGCCGAGCGCGACGCGCGGTGATCATACTCGATGCCTCCGTCGTCGTGGATCTGCTGCTGCAGGTCCCCGATGCGGAGCGGATCATGGCGCGAGTGCTGTGCGGTGATTCGTTGCATGCCCCCCATCTGCTCGACATCGAGGTCACCCAGGTGTTCCGGCGCCACGCCGCAGCCGGGGTTCTCGACCCCGAACGGGGTTCCCGCGCGCTGCAGGTGCTGTACGCCTTCCCCCTGACCCGGTACGTCCACACGCCGATGCTCCCGCGGATCTGGGCGCTGCGGAGCAACCTCACCGCATACGACGCCACGTATGTGGCCCTCGCCGAGGCGCTGGGCGGGTGCCTGCTGACGCGCGACCGGAAGCTCGCGTCGGCCCCGGGGCACACGGCGCAGATCGAGTTGATCTGACGCCCCGCGTCTCCCTTGGTCCATCCCACGGCAAGATCAACGCAAGGACGCAAGGGCGCCAAGACGCGCTGGATCTCCTGCGTCGTGGCGGTGTCGATCGCACGCCACTTCCTTGAGCGGGGCGGCCGGTGGACCGGTACGGTCCTGGTCCTGGCCGAGTTCCACGGCCACCTGCTCCGGTGGCGCGGCCCCGTTGTGGCCCGGGAGGTTGTTGCAGCGGTCCGGCGGGATCCGGCATACGCATGGCTCCCGGTGGACACCGGACTTCTCGACACGGCACTGGAGGAATGGCTCGCCCGGTTCGCCGACCAGCGCTTCTCCCTTACCGATGCTGTGACCTTCGCGGTGATGCGGCGGGACAAGCTCCAACTGGCGTTTGCCTTCGGCCACGACTTCCAGACCGCGGGGTTCGGTCTGCTGACCGACGGGCCTTCAACTCCCTGAGTGAGCACGCTCCGAGGAACGCTCGAGCCTCCATATCCCTTCGTGCCTTCGTGTCTTCGTGTGAGATCCCGGTACCAGCCGGGGGTGGATTCCGGCGTTCGCCGGAATGACGCTCCAAGGAACGCTCGGAACCCCGATCCTCATCCGACGCCTTCTCCTTCACACTTCGAACTTCACACTTCGAACGTCAACTGTGACCCGGTGCCAGGCGTTGTTGGCGTACCCCTTGGCGTTCCACGTCTCCCTCACGCTCGCTGGCTGGCATCGGCCTGCCTGATCCCAGGCCCGGACCACCAGCTCGTGTCTGCCCGGCGGGAGAGTGACCGTAGCGTGCCAGAGGCGCCAAGTCCAGCGCCCGTCCGATTCCACGATCGGGGCCGGAGTCCAGGTGACCCCGCCATCGACCGAGAGGTCCACCCGGGCGGGGGACTCGGCCCCGGGCCCGATCGCCCAGCCGGTTACGGGAACAGATCCGGCTCGCACTCCGGTACCCTCGGCGGGTGAGGTGATCACCGAGTTGAGGGCCACCTCCTCCAGCACCTCACCGGCGGTGACATCGCGGGGATCGTCGGGGTTGACCGTGCGCTGCAGCCTATACGCCCTGGTGTGGAAGTAGTTGGGAGACGGGTCCTCGCGCAGCACGACCCGGCCAAGCCACTTCACGCTCCGGGCCCCGATCCACCCCGGCACGACGAGACGTACGGGAAAGCCGTGCGCCGTGGGCAACGGCTTGCCGTCAAGTTCCCAGGCCACCAGGACATCGGGGTCCCGCGCCTTCTCGATCCCGATCGAGGCTCCGAATCCGAACGGGGGTTCATCCCCCCGGCGCACCGCATCGAGTCCGATCGCCTCCACATGACGCGCCGCGGGGTCCACTCCGCAGTGATCGAGGAGGGCGGCGAGGGACACCCCGCGCCAGCCGCTGGTTCCCACGGGCTCGAGTCCCCAGGGGAGTTCGCCCGGCAGGGGGGCCACCGAGAGGAGTTCGTGGCGGCGGAGCCCGGCACAGACCATGGTCGCCACCACTTCCCGAGCCGGGAACCGGGTGCGAAGATCCTCCAGGGACAGCGAGACAGGACGGCCCACCAAGCCGGTGACCTCGAGACGCCAGGTTGCGGGATCGACCACCGGCGGTGGAGCATGACTCCGGGTGAAGAGGTGATCGACGGGGGTGTGAAAGAAGGTTGCCACTGTATCTGGAGGCACCCCACCATTGTCGCCTTCGGGATCGAGTGAGCGAAAGGCGGGAGCCTTGGATATCCGGACGTGCATGCGGGCAACGTAGGGGGCTGCGAGGCGGTGCACAACGATCCAGTGTCAGCTTGCCGACGATGGGCGCGGTTCTGTGCGAGAGGAGGGATTGCTTCCCTGGTCAGACATGACCTGCACGATCGATTCGGACGCGGGGATCGCGGCGAGGTGAGCGGGATCGGGCTGGAGGGTGCGCATCACCACCTCAAGGAGGCGTTCCGTGGTGAACGGCTTGGCGAGGAAGGTGAAGGACCGGTCGTCCTCGCGGTGGAGTCCCTCGGGACTGTATCCGGAGATGAGCAGGGTACGGATGAAGGGCCACCGGGCGGCCACAGTGCGGGCGAAATCGATTCCACTCGTGCCCGGCATCACCACATCGGTGACGAGGAGGTCGAACAGTTCCGGTCCGTGCGATTCCAGGTGCCGAAGAGCGGTGGCGGCGCTGTCGGCCGTGACCACGGTCATTCCCTGCCTGGCGAGGGTCCGGGCCACCGATTCGCGCACCATTTCGTCGTCGTCGGCCAGGAGCACATTGACCCCTTCCAGTGATCCCACCACCGGATCCGAAGGTGTCGTTACTGCGGGAGCCGGATTCCCCCTTCCCCCGGGAATCAGAAACTCGAAGACGGTTCCCCCCCCGGGGTTGTGCGAGACCGCTACGGATCCTCCGTGCTGCTGGGCGATCCCCTGTACCGTCGCCAGGCCAAGTCCGGTTCCCCGCCCCAGCGACTTGGAGGTGAAGAACGGTTCGAAGATGTGGGGGAGAATTTCCTCGGGAATCCCCTCGCCCCGATCAGCCACCCGGATGCCGACCTGATCCACGCCCCCACCCTCCGCTGCGGGGTAACGCACCACGGACACCACCAAGTCGCCGCCGTTCGGCATGGCATCCCGGGCATTGAGCCCCAGGTTCATCACGACCTGGTCGATGCCACCGGGATCGGCGTCGACCCAGGCCGGGAAATCAAGGAGATTGACCCGCAGAGTCACCGAGGAGGGGAGGGCTCTCCGGAGGAGGTGTTCGATCCCGGCCACGGAGGTATTGAGGTCGAGCGGCTTGCGGGTGAGAGCCTGCTTCCGGCTGTATGTGAGCAGCTGCTGGGTCAGGGCGGATGCCTTCCCGCCGGCCTCGCCCAGCATCTGCACCGCCTGGCGCACATCAGGGGGAAGGTCCTGCTGCGCCAGCAGATCGTCACTGATCCCGAGGATCACGGTCAGCAAACCGTTGAAGTCGTGCGCTACTCCTGCCGCCAGGCGGCCGACCGCCTCCACCCGGGCCGCCTGAGCCAGGTTGGCCTCCAGCTGTCGCCGGTGGGCTTCTGCGGCCAGGCGGGCCCGCAGGTCGCGCACGGTGGCCACGAGCACCATGCCGCCACCGGGGGCAGGGAAGAACGAAGCGGACACCTCCACCGGTATCCTCTCGCCGCACCGGTCGAGGCAGGAGAAATCGGCGGAGCGGGCGCCCCCGACTTCGGCGGCTCCGAGGGCGAAGGTCCGGAGCCTCTCCATCTCGTGGGGGTGGATCGCCTCGGCCGTCAGTGAGCGGAGTTCCCCGCGATCATACCCGAGGAGGCGGCAGGCCCTTGGATTAGCGTCGAGAATCTGGAAGTCATCGAGACGGACCAGAATGATCGGATCGATCGAGTCTTCGAACACACTCCGGAAGCGGCGTTCCTGATGACGCAGCATCGATTCCCGGTCCCGCTGCGACTCATCGAGGCGGTTGGCCGTGTCCACCAGGTGTTCCTCGATCTGCTGGGTCATCCGGAGGGACTCACCGAAGTCGAGCATCGCTCCCACGAAGGGCAACCCGAAGACCGCCAACTTGAGAAGGTGCGCCGCGAGAAAGGGACCGTCGAATTCCGCCCGGGTCCCGAACGCCAGGAGCACTTGGCCGATGAGGAACGGGACGAGGCTGACGTAGATGCCGACTCCGAGACAGGACCGCCGCCACCAGGAATCGTGGTGGCGCGGAAGGGCAACCAGGAGAGCCGCGGCCATGAGGGCGGGCACCACGTCGAGCGGGCGCGTCACGGTCGCGTCCGGGAAGATCACCGTCGCCCCGAAAGAGCGCGAGGTCAGGAAGTTTACGACGGCGACCACCAGGCCCAAGGTCACTGCCGCCGGAACCGCCCATCGCCAACGCCGGTGACTGGTCTTCCCCGCCTGTATGCACAGGCCACCGTACGCCAGAAGGACCAGGCTGATGGTTCGACTGGCATTCCAACTGAGGGCGCACCACTGGTCTGGATTCCTGGCGGTGGGGAGAAATCCCGCGGACTGGATCGCATGGACACCGTCGCCCAGGCCGGCGAGGAGGAGGCCCGTGGCCACGACCATGGCGGGTGCTTCCCCGTCGCGCGAGAAACGGAGCGCGACGGTGACGAAGGTCCCGAGGGCGAAGAGCAGCGTGGTCCACTCGCTGATCAGATGGATCGTCGCGCCTTGGACCGGAGGGATTCGGCTGACCGGCCCCCCGACAACCAGGTCGAGAAGGAGGTAGATGGTCAGCGCGGCGACCAACCCGGCAATCAGGTACTGGGAGCGGCGGGAGGCCGGACACCCCGTTCTCCCCACCGCGCCCGGATACTCAGGAGGGGACGTCATCGGCTCTGGATTCGTGAGCAGGCCCCATCCCGTCATTCACAGACGAACCCGAGAAGTTGAAGTTTCTCCCGGAGCACATCCCGGGTGAAGGGCTTCATGATGTATTCGTCGGCCCCGGCGGCCAGCGCTCGTTCCATCTGGCCAAACTCCGTTTCCGTGGTGACCATCACCACGGGGACCTTGTCCCACTGTGCCTCCTTGCGAACGGCCTGAAGAAACTCGTAGCCGTTCATCTCCGGCATGTTCCAATCGACCAGGAAGAGATCGAGTGCCGGGAGACTGGGGAGCTGCTCCAGTGCCTCCCGGCCGTTCCCGGCAGAGGCGACCTGGAACCCGAGTTCCTTGAGGGTGTTTCCGATGATCCCCCGGATAGCCCGGGAATCATCGACAATCATCGCGTGTCCCGTCATGTGTTCCTCCACGTTCCTGCGAGCGTCACAGCATTGTCCCCGATCATGAGTCCCTCCGGAGGCCGAGGTGGGCGTGAAATTCCGAGGCAACCCGCTCGGGCTCATGACTGTTGTAGAGTACCAGGTTATGCAGGTGTTCCAGCGCTTCCGCCCCGACGACGGAATCGAAGCGGATGGCCCCGCCACCTGCCGTCTCTCGAACCACTGTTCCCGACAGGGTGACATCGCTCTCGCCCCCATCGAGCACCAGCCGCACCGTACACGCGGCCCCGTGGGGAAGGCGCCCTGGCGTGCGAAACAGGGCCCCGAGGAGGCTGAGATTCTCGCACTCGGCGTCCTGCGGGTCACCTCCCCCCAGGGTGACCACGGCTTGCATGCGGCTGTTCACCCGGCTCACTTCTCGCCGATGGTCCTCAGGCATGATTCTCCCCCGGCGTTCTTCGCATCAGACGGACCACAAGCGGATCCCCCTCCCAGTCGAAGGCCACCGCGGAGAGCAGCGTGCTTCCCGGAATCCGCGTGGTATACTCCGTCCCCGCAACCACCGTGGGGAGGGAGAGGGTCGAGGGACCCGGGAGGAGCGCCTTGACGTTCCCCCCAGTCATGTTGGCCAGTTCCCCGAGGGCATCCTGGACATCCGCCTCTGCCAGGGTGTCGGAGGGTGCGCCGAACATCACGCCAGCCGCGTGGGATGCGGTCCGCGCCGAGCATTCGATGAGGACCGCTCCTTCCCACGCACCGGTCACGTGCACACAGCCGGCGAGAAGTCGTGCCGGGGGATCGGGAATCCCTTCCTGACGGAGGAGGGTCACTCCGAGGACGGATTCCCACACCATCTCCGTCACCTGCCTCAGTTCATCTTCCAGAAATTGCAAGTCGCCCTCCCGCGGCTGTCGGCCGGTAGCACCCGGCGCGATCGAGTTGGACCCGTTCAAACCCCACATCGAGGTTGAGGGTGGTCTCCGCGCCGCCGAGGAAGAGGTACCCCCACGGAGGCAAGATGCGCGCCATGCCGGAGATGATCTGTTTCTTCGTGCTGACGTCGAAGTAAATCAACACGTTACGAAGAAAGATGATGTCCATTTCCGGCATGGTTCCCCATCGCTCGATGAGGTTGAGTTCGCGAAACTCGCACATGCTGGACAGCACGGGCTTGACCTGCCAGTGCATCCCGGTCTTCTCGAAGTACTTGATAAGGAGGGAGGCGGGAAGGCCGCGGTTCATTTCGATCTGACCGTATTGTCCCCGGGCGCTGCGCTCCACCATCTCGCGAGAAATATCGGTTCCGAGAATACTGATATCCCAGTCTCGAAGCGACGGGAAATGCTCCCGGATCGTCATGGCGATCGTGTACGGTTCCTGGCCACTTGAGCAGGCGGCACACCAGATCCGAATCCGGCGCTCCGCCTGGCGCCGGGCGATGACCTCGGGGAGAACACAGGTCTTCAGAGCTTCAAAGGGGTGAACGTCCCGAAACCAGCTGGTTTCGTTGGTGGTCATGGCTTCGATGATGTCGCGTTCGAGCGCAAGATCCTGGGGGCCCCGCATCGTGGCGATCAAGGCATCGACGGAGGGGCAGCCGCGGGCCCGGGCCAGGGGCCCGAGTCGCGATTCCACGAGGTACTCCTTTCCGTCCTCCAGCACGATGGCGGCGCGGCGGCGCACCATTTCGCGAACCCACACAAAGGTCTCGTGATTAATGGGCATGGAGTGGCTTGGCCGTTCCGGTGGTGGCCATGGACGGGCCCTCGGAGGAGAGAGGAGTGGCGGCGACCGCCAGGGCAAGTTGCGCCGCGATGGTGTCGAGGGGTACCACGGCATCGGCGAGGCCGGCGCGGACAACCGCTCCGGGCATTCCCCAGACAACGGAGGAGGGTTCATCCTGAACGATGATCCGTCCCCCGGCCTTCCGAATCTCTCCTGCGCCCCGCAGTCCGTCCTGACCCATCCCGGTCAGAATGAGTCCCAGGACCCCGGCTCCATAGATTGACGCGGCCGCGGCAAAGAGCGGATCCACCGAGGGGCGACAGGAGTTTTCCTGGGGTGTCGAGGCGAGAGTGAGGAGGACCCTCTTTCCCTCCCGCCGGGGCACCATATGGAAGTCTCCGGGCGCAATCCAGATGTTCCCCGGCTCGACCACACACCCCTCCGTCGCCTCGGCCACGTGCAGGGAGCAGATCGCATCGAGGCGCTCCGCCATGAGCCGGGTGAACATGGGCGGCATGTGCTGGACCACGAGGATGGGAACGGGGAAGCGGGCGTCGATTTGCGGCAGCAGGGTGGCCAGGGCGTTGGGGCCACCGGTGGACACTCCGATCACGAGCGCGTTCACCGGGCGAGGGGACCGTGCCAGCCGCGCGGCCGGAAGGCGAACGGGAGGGGGTGCCTTCGCGGTGAGGGCTGCCGGGATGGAGAGTCCGGGCCTTCGGGGGACGACCGGGGTTCTCCGGCCGGGGTGCCGGCAGAAGGCGAGGATCTTGGGGACCAATTGTTCGCGCACGCGTTCGCGAGCCAGGTCGGCGCTCCCGAGGCTCGTGGGCTTGGTGACGTAATCGGTGGCGCCGCGGGTGAGGGCGTCGATGGTGGTGGCGGCCCCGCGTTCCGTCAAGGTGCTGAACATGATGACGGGAAGAGTGGGCCAGTGCTTCCGGATCTCCACCAGGGCTCCGAGACCATCGAGTTCGGGCATCTCGACGTCGAGGATCACCAGATCCGGCTGGAACTGTGCCACCTTCTGGAGGGCGATGACACCGTTGGGGGCGGTGGACACCACCTCGAGCCTCGGATCGGTCTCGATCACCCCGCTGACCAGGCGTCGGATCACGGCGGAGTCATCCACGATGAGGATGCGGATCGGAGGGTGTCCCCCCCGGTCCTCCTCCGGCGTGGTTCCCGCGGGAGGAGGTCTGAAGGAGGTGTTATGGGGCACAGGCCGCCGGCACCGATTCCAGGGTGAGCACGCGGTCCACGTCGAGGACATGGAGGAGAGCGTCCGGGAGCTTGTGCACCCCCAGCACGAGGTTTCGGGCCACGCCGATCAGGGTGTCCGGTGGGGGCTCGAAGGTGTCCTCGTCGGCTTCGATCACGTCCCCGATGTCGTCCACCATCAGGGACACGGCGCCATCGGCGGTTCGAATGACCACGTTCATGGCACGGTTCCCCTCGGGGCGGGGCGGCAATCCGAGAATGGTCCGGAGATCGATGGCGGTCACGATCTGTCCCCGGAGATTCATGAGTCCGGAGACGGAGTCCGCGGCGAGCGGGACAGGGGTGGTTTCCTGCTCCCGTAGCACTTCCTGCACCTGGACCACACTGAGGCCCAGGAAAAGGGTGTCCACTTGGAAGGTGCAGAGTTGGGAAGGAGTGGCCATGGTCAGACTCCCGTGTCGGCAAGCGCCGGGGTTGAGTAGGCAGAGTCGGGCTGCACGACATCGTGGGACGCGATCACCGCCTCGAGATCCAGCAGGTCGGTCACCCGGCCCTGGAGCACGACGGACTGCCTGGGAAGGGCGGAATTCGCGACCTCAGGGGGGAGAGTTTCCTCGATGATGTCGAGAATTTTTCCGACGACGATGCCAACCGGCTTGCCCCGTCGCGCGTACACCACGACCGGCAAGGGGCCGGACACCGGGCTCGTCGCCTGGTGTCCCAGGACGTCGGCCAGGTGGATGAGGGGCATGATGGCTCCGCGATACTGGACAACGCGTTCATGCCCGGCCCATTCCACCGCATCGGCGGGGAACTCCTCGAGCCTGGAGATCTCGGAGAGTGGCACCGCCATCCGGTGATGATCCCCGAGATGAAAGATGAGGAGGCGGGTCGCCGCTCGGCGGGTCTGGTCCTGGTCATCCTCCTCCTCGACTTCGCGGCGGGTGCCCTGGCCTGTCGCGAGAACCGCCGCCTTGTGGGCCAGGCTTGGCACGTCGAGGATGAGGGCCACGCAGCCATCGCCCATGATGGTGGCGCCGGCGAAGAGCATGGCGTTCTTCAGGAGCTTGCTGAGCGGCTTGACGACGATTTCCTCTGTGTCTGTGATGTCATCCACGATCAGGCCAAAGGGTCGTCCGTCGACGTGGAGCACGACGATGCTGATCGCGTCCTGCGATCCGCCGGCGGTCCAGTGCCTGCGGGGTCCACCGAGGGCCTGGGCCAGGTCCACGAGGGGGAGGAGATCCCCTCGCAGCCGAAAGACCGGCGCGTCGTGAACCAGTTCGATCCCCGGCCCGGCACCGGCAGGATCCACGCGGACGAGTTCCAGGAGATTCACCTGCGGAATGGCGTAGCGTATTCCCCGGCTCGACACGGTGAGGGCGGGGATGATGGCGAGGGTGAGGGGGATCTTCATGCGGAGGGTGGTTCCCTGTCCCATCACGCTCTGCAGATCGACCGTGCCGCCGATCCGCTCGATGTTGGTGCGCACCACATCCATGCCAACCCCGCGACCCGACACCGCCGTGACCTCGGCCGCGGTGGAGAACCCCGGGGCGAAGACCAGGTCGAAGACTTCCCGCTCACCGAGGCGGGCCGCCACTTCGGCGGTGAGGATTCCCTTCTGGACGGCCTTGGCCTTGATCCGGTCCGGGTCGATGCCGCGGCCATCATCGGAGACCTCAATGTTGACCTGTCCCCCCTCGTGATAGGCGCGGAGGAGAAGACGACCCTCGGCGGGCTTCCCCGCGGCGAGGCGTTCCTCCGGTCCCTCGAGCCCATGGTCCATCGAGTTGCGGACCACGTGGGTGAGGGGGTCGGTGATCGCCTCGATGATGGTCTTGTCGAGTTCGGTCTCGCGGCCCTCCATCTCGATCCGGGCTTGCTTGTGGCACTGCACCGCCAGATCCCGCACCACGCGGGGGAACTTGCTCCACACATTGCCGATGGGCTGCATGCGGGTCTTCATCACCCCTTCCTGCAGCTCCGTGGTGATCAGATTGAGCCGCTGGGCCGTGGCGGTGAGACCGGCGTCGGCCTTGAGCGAGGTATGGCGCACGACCTGGTTCCGGGCGAGGACGAGCTCCCCCACGAGGTTCATGAGCCGGTCGAGCAGTCCCACGTCCACCCGGATGTTGCTCCGGGCCACGGTGTCGGTCCGGCGCTCCAGCGCCACCGGCGGTGGGCTCGAGCCGGGAGGAATCCCGGCGGACTCCGGATCCGGGGTGTCGGCCGCGGCAGCGACGTCCCCGAGTTCTTCCGATGGGACCAAGGCGGGAGACTCCGCAGGGTGGTGTCCATTCCCGTTCCCGTTCCCGTTCCCATTCCCGTTGCCGTCGTGCCCTCCCTGGAGGGTCTGGAAGAGGGAGATCAAGGCCCCCCATTCCTCCGTGCCGTCCTTTCCCGTGTCCCGGACGTGGTCCAGGATGAGGCGGATCGCGTCGACGAGTTGGAGGAGGGCGCTGGTAATCGCCGGCGTGAGTACCAGGCGGCCGTCACGCAGTTCGCTGAGGAGACTCTCGCCGGCGTGGGCCACATCGCCGAGCCGGGAAAACCCGAGGAATCCGCTGGCACCCTTGATGGAGTGGATGCAGCGAAAGATGCGGCCCAACAGTTCGACGTCAGCGGGCCGTCTCTCGAGGGCCACCAGGTCCCGGTCCATCTGGTCAAGCCCCTCGACCGACTCCACGAGGAACTCCTGTACGATTTCATCGACATCCTGCATGATGCACTCCTGATCGCCAAGGTAAGGGGCGTGTCGTCCGGATTCAGGTCCGGAACCGGGCCACGAGCTCTTCGAGTGTGGTGGTGGTACGGCGGAGGTTCTCCGCGGCCTTCGTGGCCTCCCGGGCTCCATCGGTGGTGGCCACAGCCGCCTGGGCGACGCCGGTGATCGTGGAGGCGATTTCCCCCGTCCCCTTCGCGGCTTCGGTCACGTTTCTCCCGATCTCGGCCGTGGTCGCGGTTTGTTCCTCCACGGCGCTCGCGATGGTTGTCTGGAGGTCGCTGATCTGGGTGATGATTCCGCTGATTTCCCCGATGGCGGTCACCGCTCCGCTGGTGTCGCACTGAATCGCCTCGATCTTGCCGCTGATCTCTTCGGTCGCCTTGGCGGTGGCCTTGGCGAGCTCCTTGACCTCGTTGGCCACCACGGCGAACCCCTTGCCCGCCTCTCCAGCCCGCGCCGCTTCGATGGTCGCGTTCAGCGCCAGCAGATTGGTCTGCTGCGCAATGGAGGTGATGACCTTGATGACCTGCCCGATCTCCGCACTCGACTCACCGAGCTTGCCCACGGTCCGGTTGGTGGCTTCGGCGACGGCCACGGCCCGGCTCGCCACGCGCGCGGCAGCGGTGGCATTGGTCGCGATTTCCTTGATGCTCGCCGTCATCTCCTCGGCGCCGGCCGCCACCGTTTGCACGTTGGCGGACACCTCCTCGGAGGCCACCGAGACCACTTGTGCCTGGGAGGACGTGTCCCCGGCCCGGTCGTGGATCTCGCGCCCGATGCGCTCGATGTCTCCGGTCGCCGCCGCCATGGTGTGGACGGTCTGTTTGATGGTCCCGAGACTCTGGCGGAACTGGATCAGGAGCCGGTCCAGGCCGTCGGCCATTCGTCCGATCGGGTCGGTGCCTCGGAAGGGGATGTCGCGGGTGAGGTCTCCGTCGGCCGCCTCGGTCACCACCTCGAGAAGCGACTGCACCTTTCGGTACAGGGCCTCGGATTCGGCCTGCTCCCGTTCACGGGCCTCCCGCACCTCCCGCTCCATCCGGACCCGGCTCGTCACATCGATCGAGTGCTTCACCACCTTGACCGGCGTTCCAGCCGCATCCAGAATGGGTGAGTAGGATCCCTCGATCCAGACCTCCTTCCCGCCCTTTCCGATCCGGGAGAATTCCCCTTTCTGGTGCTCTCCCCTGTTCAGCGCGGCCCAGAACTCACGGTATTCCCGACCCTGCTGGTCGGGCGGCACGAAAACGCTGTGGTGGCGGCCGATGATCTCGGTGGCGGAATACCCCATCGTCGAGAGGAAGTTCGCGTTCGCCTCCAGAATGGTGCCATCCATTCGGAACTCGATCACCGCCATCGCGGCGTCGATTGCGCTCATCCGGGCCTTCCATTCCCGCTCGGCGATCCGGGCGTCACGCGTGGCGAACCACCGCCGGGGTTCCTGTCGCGGCGTGCCCCCGCCGGCGAGGCCCCGTGTCCTGGCGTGGGCATCCACAGCATTCGTCATTGCATTCTCCATCGTGGGTGAGCCATCTATCACCGGCCGGGCGACATCGGGAGGCCGAAGTGACCCTGCCAGAGTATCGGAGTGTCCCGTGGCGGTCTTGAATCCCCGGGGGACCATCTCAACCCGGAACGGGGACAGGTGCGGACCGGCGGTGCCGGGGGGACCGAGGTTCCGGGGAAGGATCCTCGTGGGTCCGGTCTCCGCCGGAGGATCCGACCTGGAAGTGGGCCACCAGCATCCCCAACTCGTCCGCGTGGCCGGTCAGGGCTCGGGAGGCCTGGAAGGTCCGGGCGGCTCCCGCGGTCGTGCGCTCGGCTCCGGTGGCCACCCGGTCCATGATCGCCTTGATGCGGGAGCTTCCCTGGGCCACATCCACCACCTGAGCCCCGATCGCGCCTGCCGTGCTTCGCTGGCGGCCGGCGGAATCGGTGATGCCCGACTGGATGTCGTTGATGCGACGGATCACTTCGTCGATTCGGGCGATCGACTGCACCGAATCACCGCTGTCGGACTGCAGGGTGGCGATCTTGCCACCGATCTCGTCGGTGGCCCGGGCGGTACCCCTCGCGAGATCCTTCACTTCGTTGGCCACGACCGCAAAGCCCTTGCCCGCTTCGCCGGCGCGAGCCGCCTCGATGGTGGCGTTGAGGGCGAGCAGATTGGTCTGGCTCGCAATCTCGGTGATGGTCCGCACCACATCCCCGATTTCTCCGGACGAGCGGCTCAGGCGGCGCATCGTCTCGTCGGCTTCCTCCAGGGCCTGAATGGCGGACTGCCCCACGGTGGAGGCCTCGACCGCATGGGTGGCAACCTGTTGGAGCGAGTCCGTCAGGCTCTCGACACTTCCACTCACGGTGGTGACGGCGGTATCCACCGCCGTCACCACCTCGGCCGCCTCCCCGACTTGGTGGCGGGCTTCCCGTGCCTCCAGGTCAAGGCTTTCCGCCACTTCGGCCATTTCGGTGGCGGCTCCCGCGAGGGCGGCCACCTGTCCATTGATGGCGCCGATGCGCTGGCGGAGGTCGGTGAGAAGGTCACCCAGCGCTTGGCCCAGGCGGGCCACGGTCGGTTCGGTGAGGGGGGGCATGGGACGGGTCAAGTCCCCGTCCACCGCGGCGTGCACCACATCGAGAACCCGCCCCACCTCTGATTGAAGAGTCTCGTGTTGTTCCCGCTCCCGGTCCGCTCGCGAGGACAGTTCTGCCCGGTGCCGCTCGGTCGCGAGGCGCTGGGCTCCCACGTCCGACCAGTCCACCCGCTCGCACTCCAGCGCCTCGCGCATCCCCGCGAGGGTTCGGCCCAGGGCGTCGGTGAGGAGAGCGATCTCGTCGCGCGCCGTTCCCTCGCTGGTGCTCATGAGGGGGTTCAGGTTGCCGTCGGCCATTTCCCGGGCCACCCGGACCACATCCGCGATAGCCCCTCCGATGCGCCGGGCCTGGCGCCGGGTGATCCACCACCCGAGGAGAGCAAGCCCGAGAGTGACTCCCACGAGGATCAGGACCACCTCACGCTGGGTGGCCCGGCTGCGGCTGGATGAGAGCATCAGTGCCAGGCCGCCCACCTGCCGGCCCGCCCCCTCGATGGATTTCTCGACCACGAGAAGGCCCCGCGACACTCCCGCTCCGATGCTGTCCGCAGTGAGCGTCTCGGGGACCGCAGTCAGGACCTGTCCTTCGGCGTTACGCACGAGAGCCCCGGCAAAGTCCGGGTCTTCGGCGACGCCGGCCAGGAGCTGCTGGAGGGACGACAGGTCGCCGAATTCGACCGAGGGCGCGCTGGTGCGGGCCAGGAGGTCCGCCAGGGCTTCCCCCTTCTGTTCCAGCCCCCCTCCGGCCACACGACGGAGTTCCCAAGGCACGAACACCAGGGTGAACGCCGCGAGCGCCATGCCGATGCCCAGCGACGTCAGAATAAGTCTGCGTTCCAACGTGAGTCCGGAGAGCAGTTCTCCGAGTCGTTTTTTCATGTCTCCTCCTATTGGATGACCGTGGCAGTGGCGAGGACGGCCGCCGGCAGGTCCATTCCCTCCACCTTGGCGGCGCGCAAGTTCACCACAAGACGGGCCGAGGCTCCGCTGCCGCGCACCCCCAGAGCCACACCCCGGTCCACCATGGCCGCCTCATGGGCCAGGGTGGGGATCTTGCGACCCCGGCTCACCTGGGTGAGGGAGGTGACGATCGCGGCCGCGGAGCGATGGACAAAGAGTGCCGTGGCACCCTCCTTTTCCAGCGTTGCCATCAGCTGCGCCACGCTGGCAAAGGGGATGGCGATGGCGGTGGCCTTTCCCCCCGGTCCTGCCGCGGCCAGGAGGAGGGCCAGGGCCTCGGCATCGGCCCGTCCGTCCACCGCATGCACAACCACTATCCGGAGCGCACCGCCGCCTCGAGTGCCCGAGGCGCGGTCATAACTGAGGCCCTTGAGGAGAATCTCCGCCTCATGCCCCCCCATCACCTCCTGTGCCATCCCGGTGCCCGGGGTTCCGACGGCCAGCATCAGACCCAAGGCGACCTGTACGCCCCCGCGCAAGGGCCGGGGAGAACCTGTCCACGACATTGGTGCCTCCCTGGAGTCAGAAGCTGGTGGTCACGCCGAGCGAGAAGGCGTCATTCGACTGCGACGGCAGGGCGCGTCCCTCCGTTTGTCCGACATACCCGATCCTGACCCAGGTCATGCGCCGCACCCGGGCCAGCAGGCCAAGGGCGAATTGGGTTCGGCGGTGGGTCTGTCCCGACAGGGTCTCTTCCCGCGCGGTGCTCGCCCGACCCACCAGTTCCACGGCGCGCCCAGAGGCGCCCTGTGACCAGAGGGTAACCGAGGGCTCCACGGTGAGTCCCAGGCGGTCGATTTCGGACACGGGCGCGTCGTCGAGGTCCTCGCGGGACCAGTACAGGTAGCTTCGCAGATTGATCCGGTGTGACTTGACGGAGAGGTCGCCGCCCAAGGCCTGGACATCGGCGCCATAACGCATCACATCATCGACCGCCCGGGAGGGATCTTCCCCGTCTCTCATCGTGCCAACCATGGCGCTGCCGCCTATGGAGAAGCGCACCCGGCTCCCGGTCACGAATGCCACCCGCCCGGTCACCGTCCGGTTGGCGTCTCCATCCTGTCCCGTTCCCGCGACATTGGGCATGAGGTCGAATCCGGGCACCCCATTCCCGAGGGACGCCACCCAGTTGATTCCTGTCCCCTCCCCGATCTGGGTTTCTCCCTCGGCCATGATGCCCACCTCATTGACATGGGCGGGGACTGCCTCCGCAGCGGCCGGCGAGACGAGGCTGAACCGGTTGAGGGCGCTGAACCACTCATTGTTATGGATGCCAAAGGGGGTCCAGAACCGGCCTGCGATGAGACGGAAAGCGGACCGGCGACCTGGTCCGGCCGGGATGACATCCCAGGTGACTTTCGCTTCAGTGATGACGGGATCCAAGGCATTGCCCACGAAGTGGATCTCGACCAACCCCGACACATTCTCAAAGGGCTCTCCTCCGACGAACAAGGCGGCATCAGACCGGAATCCCCCTTGAGCCTTGCCTCGCCGCCCCGGTCCGGGAACAAGGATCTGCGGGGTGGCCCCCGGATCGGTGCCCAGATCTGTGCCAGACTCGGTGTAGCTCAGAGACACATAGCCATGGAAGCGAAAGAAACTGGCGGGATCGGTGTACTCGCCGCTCGGCGTGTGCCGCCGAATGCCCCGCAGGGTCGAATCCGGGACGGCCTGGCTCGCCAGGCTTCCCGCACCAAGCATCCCGAGAAAGAGTACGACACTCGCACGCATGAACATGTCCAGCCTCCGAGGTTCTGGTATTGGGGACTCCTGCCTTCGACTCACCTTGCCCTGAGCATGACTATCGGCGGACGGAGGGAGTTTTGTGAGTTCGTCCCGGGGGGGGGGAGGCACGCGCCAGGTCCTTCAGCGCGCGCGGGATTCCGCGGCGAAGGCGTCTACTCGAAGCTTGCCGAAGAGCCGGGCCGATCAAGGAGAAAGGGGGAGGAAGCCGCACGACCCGGGTGGCCGGAGGGTACAGGCGTACGGGGGAGGAACATGCGGACGGCGGTCCCGATTCCCGGCGTGCTCTCGATGGTCACGCCGCCCCCGTGTTCACGCAGGACGTTGTAGAGAATGGCGAGACCGAGTCCGGAGCCTTCGCTCGTTTTTGTGGTGACGAATGGCTCACAGACGCGGGGGAGGAGGTCCGGGGGGATCCCTCGTCCGGTGTCGCGCACTTCGATCCAGGCGAATCCATGACTGCCTGTCGTGGAGAGGGGCACTCCCGCGACGTCGGCGCGCCCGGTCTGGAACTGCAGGGTTCCTCCATCGGGCATCGCTTCGGTGGCGTTGACAGCGAGGTGGAGCAGGACCTCGCGAATCTGAACCGGGTCGGCCAGGACGCGGTCCCCCCGATGCTGGTACCGGGTGAGCAGGCGAACGGTGGCGGGGATTCCAGCCCGTACCGAGGGCAGCACGTTCTCCACCAGGAGCCGCACCTCGACGGGTTCCACCCGGCCGGGCCGGGGGTAGGCCATGCGCAGGGCCCGACCGAGAAGATCAAGAGTCCGGTCAATCTCGGTGGCGGCATCCTGGAGGCGAGCGCGAATGACGCCGGGGTCCACGGCGGCATCGAGGGAATCCAGTCGGCCCCGGATCAGGCGCAGAGCCCGGATGCACGGGAGGGCGATGGCGGCCGTCGCGGTAGTGACGGCGGCCATCTTGGCGGCCTCGTGAGTGGCCGGATCGGACGGAGTCGCCTCGGGGACGGGCTCCCCGGATGGAGTGGCGGCGGCGGGCCCGCCCCCCTCAGCGAGGAGCGGAAGCGGGAAAGGCGGCATCAATGTAGGCCTGCCTGGTTCCCACATCACGGGTCGTTGCGTTGGGGTTGAAGGCGAGGCTCGACGAGTCCTGGGTGGAGGTCAGGGCATCCGAAGCGAGGATAGTGCGTCCCCCGACCGCCTGATCGAACAGATCGGCGACACGACCGACGCGGGATTCGACATCCACCAGGAGCTGGACCACCCCGTGGAGTTGCTGGGTGGTGATGTCCTGAAACTGAAGATGGGCAAACAGCTCATTGACCTGGCCGCGCAGGGTCGCATAGCGATCAGCATTGGCGCCTTCCCCCCGCTCCAGGTCATCCAACAATCCCAGGGTGCGGTCCAATCCGTCCATGAGCTGCATCGTGGCGGACTCCGTCGTCGAGGTCACTTCCTGGAGACGATTGGCCGAGTCCTGAATCTGGTCCAGGGCGTTGGCCTGGATCATTTCGCGGGTGAGACGGATCCCGTCGAGAGCGCTCGCGATCTCATTGTATGTCTTGAGCAGCAGCCCGGGCAGCTCGGCGAGTTGCGGCCGGGTGCGGAGCGCCACGGCGAGGGCACGGAGCCCCTGCGGTCCGCTCTCCTCCATTTCCTGGGACTGGACCGCCGTGATGAGGGCGCCGAGCAGTTCCAGCGTCTCGGGGAGATCCGGGGTCAGGTCGGCTGCGGTGGACCGTGGCATGGGAGCATTCTCCGGGGTCAGGCGATCGAGTCGGAGGAAACGACCAGGTCGATCTTCTCTTTGAGCGCCTGGGGGGTGAACGGCTTCAACAGATAGTTGGACACCCCGGCCTGGACCGCCTGAACGATGTCCTCCTGCGCCCCGCGGGTCGTGACCATGAGGATCGGCAGTCCCTGGGTGACAGGATTGGCCCGGAGTGCCTGGACCAGTTCGAGGCCCCCCATGACCGGCATGTTCCAGTCGGTCACCACGAGTTGGATGCCTCCCTCCCCCACCTTGGAGAGGGCCTCCTGTCCGTCACCGGCCTCGACAATGTCTCCAAAGCCAATGTTCCGGAGCGAGTTCACCACGATCCTCCGCATGGTGGCGGAGTCATCGACGACCAGGCATTTCATGCGCTTTACTCCTGGGGATGGGAGCGGAGATCGCGGAGGACCCCCTCGGTGGTGGCGTCAAGAACCTCGGGCTGGTCGTGTCCCCCCTGGGCGAGGCGCCCGAGGATCTCCTTCAGGCGCTCCGGCGCGAGGGTCCCTGTCGGAATCTCCTCGGCGCCGGCCAACTCCCGGACTTCCGGAGAGAGCTCGGCCTGATCCACGGCGGGCAGGGCGGGCCGGGGTGTCGCCGTGGCGGAAGCGCGATCAGGGCCCGTCTGGCGGGCACCCTGGGCCGCTCCCGTTCCCAGGTGGCCGGCTCCCGGCCGAAGTCGCCCATCGGGCGGGATGCTGTCCAGCGTCATCGGTCGATCTCCTTGTTGCTTGTGAGTATCGGTCAGTGCGTCGGAGACTTGAACCTCTCCCACACACTCACCGGAGCCGCGATCCTTCACGCGATTCGGTCAAGCCGGTGCCGTGCCCCCGAGTGGGAGGGGCCGAGGGATGCCATCTCGCTCCGGATCGCATCGCGCGAGGCCCGGAAGTCACCCAGCAGTGCCTCGATCTCACGGTGAGTGTCCCTAATCAACCGGGCCACGGCATCCCTCCGGGCCCCGAGCCGGGCTGTGAGGAGAAGGTTCTGCGATTCCGACTCTCCCCTGCCGGGTCCGGAGTTTCGGTCGACCGGCACGCGGGGAATCGAGTGCAAAAAATGGTCCGCGGCGGAGACGGCCTCGGGCAGATCGTCCAGCTCACCACGCATCCACTGGGCCCGAATGTCGGCCAGGTTCCGCCGGAAGGCGAGGAGGGATTCTTCCCAGACCTCGAGATACCGGAGAGAACGATCCCCACGCCGGAGGGTCACATTACCCCCAGGTTCTGGAAGCCAAGGAGTCCGCCGGCGCCTTCCCCTGCTCGGCCTCGTGGACCGCCGTGGCCCAGGCGGATTGCAGATCGGACACCATGTCCGCGATTCGGGTCAGTCGGTTCCCGTCCTGTGGGGAGAGAATGGCGGGGATTTCTCCGAGAATCCAGGCATAGAAGGAAGCGAGTCGGTCCGCCAAGTCGCCCCCTTGGTCCCGATCAAGGGAACCGAGGAGCTCGGCGACGATGTCGGACGCCTTGCCCAGTCGTGTGGTCCGAGTCTCGACGTCTCCCCCTTCCAGTGCCCGCTGGGCCAACCGAAGATGCCCCTCCAAGTGCCGGTAGAGCAGAAGCAACCGAGCTCCCGGGGACATCGAGAGCACGTCCAGTTCCTGGTAACGGGTCGTCCCCGGGGCCCTCATCAGCTCGCCCCTCCGAGGCTCGGGAGCTGCGCCTGAAGGAAGGTGCCCTGGGACTGGAGTCTCCCGATCGCCGCCTCCATGCGGGAGAATTGCCGGAGAAGCGACTCCTCACGCCGGTCAAGCCGGGATTGCAGGCGCTCCACCCGCGCTTCCTGAGCAGTGCGCAGGCCATCCAGCGCGCTTGTCTTGATGTCCAGGGTTCCCGTTCCCGAGCGGAGCAGGTCGTCGAGCGCGGTTTCGAAGTCCGCAGCGGCGGTACTGTCGGCAAAGAGGGTCTTGACGTCGGTGAACCCGTTCTGCAGGGCGCCATCGAGGACCGCGGTATCCACCGACAGAGTTCCCGATCGTGTCAGCGAGAACCCGAACTGGGTGGCGCCCGCCGCCAGTCCCCCGGTTCCCGTGAGAACCCCAAGCAGATGACGACTGAACTCGCTGCGGCTGGCGCGGAGGGTGGCGTCGGTCCGGAGTGCACCACTCACCTGCTGCTGGGCATGAAAGTCCACGACGGCATTGTAGGCCTGAACGAAGGTGGAGGCCGCGGCCGTCGCTTCACCCACGAAGCGGGTCACGGAGACGGTCGCGACCGTCCCCGGCTCGGCGGTTTCGAGGGAGAGCGTGAGTCCC
Organism: Gemmatimonadales bacterium; assembly: GCA_039794085.1. Classification (GTDB taxonomy): domain Bacteria; phylum Gemmatimonadota; class Gemmatimonadetes; order Gemmatimonadales; family GWC2-71-9; genus OFTM291. Next base: position 59,433 of record JBDIWC010000005.1, on the reverse strand, counting down.
TCGATGGCGTCCGTCACGGCATTGGTCGTCCGGGTCAACGCCACCCCGTCGATGGAAAACTGGGCATCGGATCCCGCCGTCAGGATCGCGCCTGGGTCGAGAAGGCCCAGGGTTCCGAGGACGGTGCCGGTTGTGTCCGCCAAGGCGATGCCCGCCGCCCCGGGCGTGGTGCTGGTGAGGATCAGGCGCGCATCACCCGCCCCGACCGTCAGGATCGATGCGCTGACCCCGGTGGGCGTGGCTCCGGTGTTGAGGGTGTTGATCCGGTCCCGGATGGCGGCCAGCGAATCGTCGGTGGTCACCGTGACGGTTTGGCCGTTGACGGTGAAATCCCCTGCCAAGCCGAGTGCAGTGGTGCTGTCCGCCTGGGCAAGGCTCCCGCGCTTCTCGGAAGCGGCGAGGGTGGTGACCTCGACCTGGAAGGTCCCGGGGGTCGCCGTACTGCCGGCACTGGCACTGAGAAGGGGACGCCCTCCTGAGGCCTGGCCGGTCACAGTGGTGCTCAAGGCGTCGAAGGCGGACCCATCGCGGAGGGCGGTGAGGGCGTCTCGCAACGCCACCAGGAGACTGCGGTAGGTGCCGAGAGCACTCTCGCGCGCGTCGGCGGCCGAGATCGCCTCGCGAGCCCGAACCACCGGGCGGCTTTCGACCTGGATGACCGCGTCGACCAGCTCGCGAAAATTGAAACCGCTGGCGAGACCTGAAAACGACGAGATGGGATCCATGTGCGCGCCCCTGTGAGAGCCTCACGCGGCCCGGGGCGCGAACTGATCGCCCCGGGACGCGCGGCTCGGGTTACCGAAGGAGACTCAGGACCGTCTGCGGGGCCTGGTTCGCCTGGGCCAGCATGGCCGTGCCGGCCTGCTGGAGGATCTGGAACTTGGTGAAGGCGACGGTTTCGAGAGCGATGTCCGCGTCCCGGATCGTCGATTCCGCGGCCTGCACGTTTTCCACCAGAGTGGAGACGTTGGCGCGGGCGAACTCGAGACGGCTCTGGGCCGCGCCGAGGGTTCCGACCACCGTGTTGGCGCTGTCGATGGCCGCATCGATCCGGGTCAGCGCGGTTTGGGCATTCGCGGCACTGGTGACGTCGAGACCCGCCAGGTTGAGCCCGGTGGCGGCGGTACTCAGATCCACGGTGCCGAGGCTGATGAGGTCGTTTCCGGCAAAGTCACCGCTGGAACTGACCATGAACTTGCCCGTCCCGCCGGCCACCACGACATTCCCGACAGCCGAGTCGGCCACGAAACCTGCGCCCGTAGTGATCTTGACGCCATGGGCGGAGAAATCGAGAACCTGCGCCCCGGCCACGTTGCTGATGGTCTGCGCCACACCGTTGGCGGTCATGGTCAGGTTCCCCACCGAAGGCGAGGTGATGGTGAAGGTACCGACCTTGGCGCCGCTGATGGCAACCGAGTTCACGCCGGCGACGGCCAGGACAGTACTATTGGCGGGGTTCGTATCCACCGAGCTGCCGAAGGTGCCGTCGACCAGGGCGGCTCCCTGGAACTTGGTGGTGCTCGCGATCCGGCCCACTTCCGCGATCAGTTCCTGGAACTCGGCATCGAGCTTGTCACGCTCGCCCCCGATGTTGTCCGAGTTCGCCTGCGAGGCGAGCTCCTTCATCCGGTCCAGGATCCCGCCGATGGTGCTCACCGCGCCGTCGGCGATCTGGAGCATCGCGGAGGCCTGGGAGGCGTTCCGGGAGGCCTGGAGCAAGCTTCGGCTTTCGGCGCGGAGCTTGTTGGCGATGGCGAGACCGGCCGCGTCGTCGCCGGAGCGGTTGATCCGGAAGCCCGACGAAAGCCGCTGGATGGACTTCTCGAGTCCCGACGTGGAGACATCGAGGTGACGGTTCGCGTTCAGTGCCGCGACGTTCGTGTTGATACGCATGGTTCTTTCACTCCCTGATGATGTGTGACGGAGCGTCCCTGCTCCTGTGGATTGCGTGGGGAAGCACCCCGCCGCTGGTGAGAGTTATCGGGTCGGTGGGGAGGAACTTGAGGAAGCGGCCAGAAATGCGAGGGAAACCGGGTGGTGAAATCCCCAGGGGGAGCGTTCCAGAATGCACTGCCTGGCCGTCCTCTCCACCGGATCGAGGAGGAGAGGTGCCTGAAGATTGGCGGTGGCCGGGGCTCCCTTCGTGGCGGGGAGCGTGATGATGGCGAAGAGAAGATCCGCTGCGCCGGCTTTCACGGCCCGACGGTCGAAGTCGGGGACGAGACGGTCCGTGGGAGTGAGGAGAAATGCAAGAGCGGGTTCCTCGACCGACTGCAACCAATGGAGTCCGACCGGGGCCGCGGGGAGGAGCGTAAAGACCCGGAGGCCCGGAAAGCCCGGCAGGCCAAGCGTAAAGTCGTAACATGTCTCCCGGTTGACACTCAGGTTCCCAAAAAGTCGTGTTGGCACATTCAGTGCATCGGAGGCGGCGGAACACTCGGCGGCGGCGGGGCTCACAGTCGATCCGCCAGGGAGGTGGTGAGCACACGGTTGGCGGCGAGGAGTGCCGCCTGTATTGTGGTCTGCAAGCCGACCATGCGGATCGTGGCCTCCTCCAGGGACACGTCCTGAAGGTCGCTGCGCTGGAGAAGGACCGTGGCGCTCGTGGACTCATGGCTGGAGGCCATGGAGTCGAGTTGCCGGGTCCGTGCCCCGATGTCGGCGACGAAGCCCTGGGTGCGGTCGAAGGCCGTGTCGAGGCCCCCGATCGCCGTCATGACAGACGTTTGGTCGTTCGCGTTCAGTGCATCCCGCAGCGCAATGAGGCCGGCCACGGTGCCGGAGGAGATGAAGAGTTCTTCGCCATGGTGCGGCAGGGGAACCAGCACCCCGGCACCGATTTCGGCCTGGCGAGTGGTGGTGTCGCCCACGTACACCCCGCCGGCCTGCATGGGAGGGGCCCCGGTGGCGGCGCCGGCGAAAAGGAACTCGTTGCCCACACGGGTGTTTCCCAGGGCGACGACCTGTTCGAGAAGGCGATCCACCTCGAGGGCCGTGATCGCGCGGCTTTCGGCCGTGGCACTGGCCGTGCCTTGGGCCACGGCCAGCTCCCGGGCCCGGCCCACGATGTCGGTCACCTGGTCGAGGACGGCCTCCTCGGTGTCGAGGCGGGTTCGTACCGAGCCGATGGTGCGCTGGTACTGGTCGATGGCCCGGAGGTCGCGGTCGGTCCGGAGAATCCGGGCGGTGGCGACCGGATCATCCGAGGCGCGCAGGACCCGCTTTCCGGAGCTGGCGTTTTCCCGGGCTTGGTCGAGCTGGGCCAGGCCGATTTGGAGGTCCCGCAGGACCCGCTGCTGGAGGTTGGCGGTCGAAATGCGCATGCGGTCTACCCTCAGGTGGTTGTCCCGAGGGTATCGGATCACGGGGCCCCCGCCTTGAGGGAGGTCCCCCATCACGGAAGGTGCTGAGCATGGCCACGATCATGTGTGTGGATGACGAACCCTCGGTCGGAGTGGTGCTCGAACACGCCCTGACCCGCCTCGGTCATCAAGCGGTGTTCGCGATCAGCGCGGAGGATGCGCTACGGGAGGCGGATCACCGCCCCATCGACCTGGTCCTCGCGGACTACCAGATGCCGCGGATGACGGGGCTGGAGCTGGCGAGCGCCTTGGAACAGGAGGGGCACCACATCCCTACGATCATCATGACCGCCTTTTCCAGCATCGACCACGCGGTGGTGTCGATCCGCAGCGGTGCCGTGGACTACATCACCAAACCGATCAACGCGGCCCGCCTCGAATCCGCCATCACGCACGCCCTGAGCTTTCGGGAGCTGGAGCTGGAGAACGAACGGATTCGCGCGGAGTTGAATGCCCTGAAGGTCGGCCGGGTCATCATCGGACAGAGTGCCGTCATGCGCCGCCTGATGGAGCAGGTGGCGACCGTGGCCCCCACCAAGGCCGCCGTTCTCCTCGAGGGGGAATCGGGAACCGGCAAGGAGGTGCTTGCCCGCGCACTGCACGATCTCGGCAGCCGGGCCAAGGGTCCCTTCGTCACGGTGAACTGCGCCGCGATGCCCGAGGGACTCATCGAAAGCGTTCTGTTCGGCCACGAGAAGGGGGCCTTCACGGGCGCCGTCGGACGGGTCCAAGGCGCCTTCGAACGAGCCCACGGGGGCACGCTCCTTCTGGATGAGATTTCGGAGATGCGTCTCGATCTCCAGGCCAAGCTGCTCCGGGCGATCCAGGAGCAGGAATTCGAGCGCGTCGGGGGATCACAAAGCGTCAAGGTGGACGTCCGCCTGGTGGCCACCACGAATCGATGCCTGCGTTCCGAGGTCGAGGAGGGGCGCTTCCGGGCGGACCTGTTCTACCGGCTGAACGTGGTGCCACTCCGGTCCCCTCCCCTGCGGGAGCGGACCGACGACATTCCGTTGCTGGTCAACCACTTTCTCCGCCTCGCCGCCTCGGAACTGTCGGTGAGCGTTCCAGATATTTCTCCCGAGGCGTTGCAGTGCCTCCAGGAGCACACCTGGCCCGGGAATGTCCGGGAATTGAGCCACGCGGTGGAACGCGCGGTCATCTTTGCGGGTGGCCGGTCCATCACTCCAGTGGCCTTCTCCGATCTGCGGGGCGGGGCACCCGCTCCCATGTCGTCCCCCGCGCCGGAGGGGACGGGCCTGGCCTTGAGTCGCGGGACCCCCCCACCCTTTTCTTCGGACACACTGGACCTGGCCCAGCTCGAGCGGGAGGCCATCACCCGGGCGCTGGAAGTGACCGGAGGGCATCGGATCAAGGCGGCCAAGCTTCTGGGAGTCAGCGAACGGACGCTGCGGAACAAACTCAACACACCGAAGACCCCCGCGGCCTGAAGATCTGCGAGGGACCGGAAGGCAAGATCCGCCGGTTCAGGCGGCAGCTTCTTCCGGCCTGAGCGGGTCCCGTCCCCCCCCACCTTCTCCTGGCGCCACCCATCTAACCACCTATCGGTTCATCAGTTACAGGGCGGGGCAGTGGCCCTGCCTTCTGTGGTATACGCCTTGCCTTTCTGACGGCACTCACTTCTGGAGCCGTCGCATGATCAAGGCACTGTTTGGAACTGGCACGGCACCCTGGCGTCTTCGCGGCGGGCTGGCCGAGTTGTCCGCCACCCATACAGCGATTGCGACCCGGCTGGCGGATGGCAGCCGGGCGAGTTCCGCGTCCTCCTTCGCCGATGCGCTCGGTGAGGCCGCGGGTACGGCGATCGGCGAGCAGGAGTTGCTGACGAACATGGCCTCCCTGGCCGACACCCAGCTGCGGTTCGAGGCCACGGCCCGTCTTCTCCAGCGCGCCTACGCCGACCTCCGGGTCACGATGCGCAATGGCTGATCCGCTCGGTCCCCTCGTTCCCCGTCCCCTTCGGGGGCTCCTGGGTCCTCTCGCCACCAGTGCGAGCGGCATGGCCCGCCAGCAGGAGTTCATGAGCGTCATCGCGGAGAACATCGCCAACGCCAACACGATGCGCACCGCCGAGGGCGGCCCCTATCGCCGCCAGCTCGCGGTGGCACGGAGGGACGACGCCACCGGGCAGGTCACCATCGACCGGGTGGCGGACGCCGGGGAGGGTCGGCTGGTCTATGATCCCGGACACCCGGACGCGGACGCCCAGGGATACGTGCGTCATCCCAACGTGGACATGGCCACGGAGATGGTCGATCTGGTCATGGCTCGGCGGCTACACGAGGCGAACGCCACGGCCTTTCAGGCCGCCAAGGCGATGTTGCGCCGGGCGTTGGAGATCTGAGCATGGACATCGGGCCCGCTGCGCGCTTTCCCCTGGCCGGCGCCTCGACGCCACAGCCGTTGCCCGCCCCGGACCCGGGCCCCCCGGCACCTCCTCCTGGTCCTCCCGAGGCCAAACCGGCGGGTCAGGACGCCACCCTCTGGGACATCCTGACCGACGAGGAGCGCTCCTTCTTTCTGTCCAGGACAGCCCGGGGCCCCCTGACGTACGGGCGGGGTACCGGGCACCATGACACGCCGCAGGCGCCCGTGGGCCAGCGCATCGACGTCCGGGTCTGAGATGACCGCACCGATCCGTCCTGACGGGGGATTCCTCCTCCCGATCGAGCCGCGGCTCCCCTCGGTCACCGGGCCCACGGGTGGCGCGGGCTTCGCGGACCAGCTTCGGCGGGCCGTGAACGAAGTCGGGGAAGTGCAACAGACCCGGGACGACCTCTTCTCGGCCTTCATGCGCGGAGAGCCCGTGGACCTGGCCCAGGTCATGGCGGCGGCGGAGGAAGCCTCCATTTCGCTCGAAGTCCTGGTGGAGATCCGGAACAAGCTGCAGGACGCCTACCGGACGATCATGAGCATTCAGGTATGACTTCCAGGATGCGGTGATCCATGGCTTCCCTCCCCGGCAACGCCTTGACGACGCTCGTCCGCACGGTGCCCGGACCCCAAAGGGCCCTGTTGGCCGGGATGACCCTTCTCCTGGTCGGTGGCCTCCTGGCGTTGGGAGTCTGGTTCAGCCGCCCCACGTATGTCCCGATTTTTCAGGGTCTCGAACTCGCCGAAATCGGCCGGGTGTCCGACGTCCTGTCCCAGGGTGGAATCCGCTTTCGCTTGAGCGCCTCGGGACAGGACCTGGAAGTGCCGGTGGGCGACGTGGCCCGCGCCCGGGTCATGGTGGCTCAGGATGGCCTTCCCGCCGACGGGCGACCGGGCCTCGAACTGTTCGATCGTCCCTCCTGGGGGATGACGGATTTCACCCAACGGATCACCTACCGCCGCGCCCTGGAAGGGGAACTGAGCCGCACGATTCGCCTGGTCCGCGGAGTCGAGGGAGCCCAGGTCCATCTCGCCCTGCCGGAATCGAGCCCCCTGCGACGACTGGATCACCCGGTGCAGGCGGCGGTCGTGCTCACTCTGCGTCCGGGCGCGAGCCTGGCACCCGAGACGGTCCGGGGCATCTCCCACATTCTCAGCAACAGCGTGGAGCGCCTCTCCCCGGATCATGTCGCAGTGATGGACGACTCCGGCCGCCTCCTCTCCTCCCCGATGGAGGGAGACGGGGCCACCGCCACCGGAATGACGACCCGCCAGCTCGAGGCCCAGCGCGCGGTGGAGACTCACCTCCGCGACAAGGTGACCGCCTTGCTGACAGCCGCCGTGGGAGCGGGCGCCGCACGAGTGGAGGTGACCGCCCAGCTCAACTTCGAGCAGGTGGACCGCACCACGGAATCATTCGACCCCGAGGGTCAGGTGCTCCAGTCCGAGCAGGTCAGTGAGGGGGGGGGAGCCCCGGGATCGGCCCAGACGGTGTACAACAACACGTACCAGAACACCCGTCGTCTCGAAAAGATCATCGGCGCCGTCGGATCCATCCAGCGGATGAGCGTGGCCGTGCTTCTGGATGAACGGGTCATCGCCTCCCTCGATGCCGACGGCGGCCGCCGAGCGTCCCTGGAGGTTGCCATTCGGAATGCCATCGGTTTCGACGCCACCCGGGGAGACCAGCTCTCGCTGCTGGCCATGCCCTTCGGAATCGTTCCCGGGTTCGACTCCACGCTGAGCCTTCCGACCGAGGCTCCGAAGAGCACCATCTGGGAGCTTGTGGAACGCCTCGGGCAACCGGTGGCGAGTCTACTCGCCATTCTTGTCGCGTTTCTGCTCGGATGGCGCGCGCTCGGCCCGGTGCGGGCAGCCCGGATCGCGCCGCCGACCGCCACTCCGCCGCCACTCGCGTCCAGTCCGGAGGAGTTCGCCATTCCCGCACCCACGCCGGCCAACATGCAGCTCCGAACCCAGTTGCAGCAGCACTCGTCCTCCTCACCCGACACTGCCGCGAAGGTGATCCGGGCCTGGTTGGCCGAGGAGACGGCGTGACCCGCGGGCGGGACACCTCACTCTCGGGTGCGAAGAAGAGCGCCGTGCTGTGCATGGCACTGGGCACCGAGGTATCCGCCCGGATCATGCAGGCGCTCGGCCCCACCGACATGGAACGGGTGTCCCGGGAGATCGCGTCCACGGACCGGGTGCAACCGGAGGTGGTGGACCAGGTCCTTCACGAGTACCGCGATGTGGTCCGGGCTGTGGAGCAGATCGCCATGGGAGGAATCGAGATCGCGCGCGATATCCTCGAACAGGCACTCGGTCCCAACAAGGCCCGCTCCGTGCTGGAACGGATCCAGACCCAGATCACGGAGACGGGATTGACGCGTCTCAAGAAGGCGCCCCCCGAGGTCTTGTTCACCGTGCTTCGCGGAGAGCACCCCCAGACCATCGCGCTCATCCTGGCCCATCTCGATGCCCGCCAGGCGGCCGGCTTGATCGAAGCCATGGACCCGGTGATGGCGGGGGACGTGCTCTACCGGGTGGGCCGGATGGAGAAGGTGTCTCCGGAGATGCTGCAGCTGGTCGAGGCCGGGCTGGGCGCCGAGACTGACCTGTCGTTGTCCCAGGAACTCACCCAGACCGGAGGGCCGGCCGCCGTGGCCAAGGTGTTGAATTTCACGCCGAGTTCCCTGGAGAAGACCTTGTTGGATGTGGTGGCCGGCCGTAACGGTGACCTGGCAGCCCAGATCAAGAACCTGATGTTCACGTTCGAGGATCTCACCCTCCTGGACAACAAGGCGATGCAGCGCCTTCTGCGTGATGTGGACAGCAAGGAGCTGGCCATGGCCCTCAAGGCCGCCAGTGAGGGGGTGAAGACCAAGGTAATGTCCAACATGTCGGAGCGCGCCGCGGAATCCCTGCGGGAGGAGATTGAGTTCATGGGGCCGGTGCGGGTTCGCGATGTGGAAGCGACCCACATGCGAATCATCGAAACCTTGCGCAAGCTGGAGGAGGCGGGCGAGCTGATCATCGCTGGCCGGGCAGCCGATGACGACTTCATTTCCTGACGTGGGTGCTCCGCCCGCGTCTACGGGACGCATCACAATCTGGCCGTTGCCGGAGCTCACTCGCGCCCGCGGAGGAGACTCCTCCACCCCCCCGTCCCCACCGGACCCTGACGCGACGGCCTACGCCCGGGGGTGGGCCGAGGGAGAGGAGGCCGCCCGGGCCGAGGGGGACCGCCGGGTACGGGCGGCTCTCGCTCTTCTGGAGACCGCCACCGCGGCCCTGACCGAGGCGCGCGATGATCTCACGCGAGATTTTAGCGATCATCTGCATGCGCTCAGCTTGGCCATCGCCCGGCACCTGGTGCTGCGCGAGGTGGAGGCCGACCCGGACATCCTGCGGGCCCTGGTGACCCGTGCCGTGGAACTCGCCCCGTCTCCTACCACCATCCGACTGCACCTGCACCCCGACGATCTCGTGGCTCTGGCCTCGTGGCGCCAGACGTTTTCGTCTGGCGGGCATGCGATCGATTGGGTCGCGGACCCCGCGACCGAGCGTGGCGGCTGCCGGGTCGAGACCCCGCACCGGCTCATCGATGGTCGCCTCGACGAATCGCTGGTGGCCCTCTTCGATCGGATGCGCCATGTCTGAATCCGCCGGCTCCGCCCTCCTGTCCCAGGCTCTCGACAGGCTCGAGGGCTCCCCGCGCTTCATCGTCCAGAGCCGGGTCACCCGCGTCGTGGGCCAGATCGTGGAAGCGTCGCCACTGGAAGTCAGTGTCGGGGAGGTCTGCCGCGTGGTCGCCGGGAGTGACTCACTTCTCGCGCTCGTGGTGGGTTTCAACCAACGCGGCGTGTCCCTGATGCCCATGGGGGAGGTGGAGGGAATCCAGCCCGGGGCCGCCGTCCGTCCGCTGGGGCGTTCGCTCTACGTGTCAGTGGGGCCCGGCCTCGTCGGTCGCATCCTCGATGGCCTCGGACACCCGCTCGACGGGGGCGGCCCCGTGCCCCACGCCGTGCGCCGTCCCCTCAACGCCGCTCCTCCCAACCCCCTCGAGCGCGCCCGGATCTCGGCGCCCCTGGGCACCGGAGTGCGTGCCATTGACGGCCTCCTCACCCTGGGCCAGGGCCAGCGCATCGGCATCATGGCGGGAAGCGGAGTCGGAAAGAGTGTTCTCCTCGGGATGATCGCCCGGCGAACCACCGCCGACGTCAACGTGATCGCACTCCTCGGGGAACGGGGCCGTGAGGTCCGGGAGTTCATCGAGTCCGACCTGGGTCCCGAAGGCCTGGAGCGCTCGGTCCTGGTGGTGGCCACGAGCGACCAACCGGCCGTGGTCCGGGCCACCGGAGCGCTGGTCGCCACGGGGATCGCCGAATACTTCCGCGACCAGGGTCGGCAGGTGCTTCTGATGGTGGATTCCATCACCCGGGTTGCCATGGCGTGGCGGGAGATTGGTCTCGCCGCGGGAGAACCCCCCACGACCAAGGGCTACCCCCCCTCCGTCTTCGCCCACCTGCCCCGGCTGCTGGAACGGGCGGGTCCCGGAGTCGTGGGCGGCATCACCGCCTTGTACACTGTCCTGGTCGAAGGCGATGACTTCTCCGAACCGGTCGCGGACGCCACCCGGTCGATCCTCGACGGGCACATCGTGTTGGCCCGGCGGCTCGCCGCGGGAAAGCATTTCCCCGCGATCGACATCCTGGAGAGCGTGAGCCGGGTGCGCGACGCCGTGATTGCGGCCACGAGCCGGGACGCGGCCAACGCCGTTCTCCAACTCGAGGCGGCCTATCGGGCCCATGAGGACCTGATTGCCGTCGGAGCCTACAAGCCCGGGGCCAATCCAAAGGTGGACGCAGCCCTGACCATGCGCGAAGATTTGCTCGCCTTCCTGCAACAGCACCCCGATGAATGGGCCAGCTTCGCCGATACGCAGGCCCGCCTCCAAGCCCTGGCCGCCCCCCTCAGACGGACACCCTCATGACTCGATTCGCCTTTCGCCTGGACCGGCTTCTCGGCCTGCGCCACGCACTCGAACAGGAGCAGGCTGTCGACCTGCAGATGGCCCGCCGTCGCGAGGACGCCGAGCGCGAATCGCTGGACCATCTCCGGCTCCGCTACGAGGAGCTCCAGCGGGAAACCTCCCGGCTCGCCAGCACCGAGACGGTCGTGGGAATGATCCGCAACTACGGGCTGGTGCTGGACGCCGCCCTCCAGTCCGCGGAGGCCCAACAGGAGCAGGTCCGGGAGGCCGAGCGCATCCGGCAGGAGAAGCAGGTCTCGTTCGATGCCGCTCGGGTGGACCGGCGCTCCCTGGAACGACTGAGGGAAACGGCCCACAAGGCGTGGACCGTGGAAGACCGTCGTCTGGAACAGCGATCCCTCGATGAGTCTGCACGGCATCGACCCACAGGAGCGAGGCACCCATGAAACTCATCGTCGTCGGCGGGGGGTCTTTTCTACTTGCGCTGGGGCTCTCAACCTATCTGGGAATGCAACAAACACCGGCCAATCCCGCCGAGGCGGTTTCCGGTATCTCCGCAGACAGCGCGCACGCACCGGCCGAGGACCCCGCACCAGGAGAAGACCTCGCGCCAACGGATTCGGCGGCGGACACCCTTGAACCTGCCCCCGATCATCCACTGGCGTCCGAGTCGGCCTCGGCGCCCCCTACCCAGACCGGGGCGACCATTCCGGCCTCGGATGCGCCGGCCACAACGGTTGTTCAGGACCCGCCAGAGAAGCAGGTGGGCCGGATCCTGGCTCAGATGAAGCCAGCAGACGCCGCGGGCATTCTGACGTTTCTGGGGGATGAGGAAGTGGACCGGATCCTCTGTCATCTCGGGGTCCGCCAGGCAGCGGCGCTCTTGGAACAGATCCCCGCGGAACGGGCGGCAACCCTCACCCGCTCCGCACTCCGCCGAGGGGCACAGGGGTGCACACCGTGACCATCCCCGCCATCGTCCCCGTTCCCGCAGTTCCCGCGCTCCGCAGTCCGACTCCGGCCCAAGCTGCCGAAGAGGAAGATTTCGCCGAGGCCATGCACCGCGCGGTCCACGCGGTCGTGGGAGGAACTGTGGGGTCGCCGGGCGCACCGGCCGCCGCCCCCGTCCAGGCCCAGTCCGCCTCGGGGGAAGGCTCGGGCATGAATGATGTTCCCCTTTTGCCGGACAACATCCCGACCGGCGCCGACGCCACCATCGAGCCCCAACCCGAGACCAGCCACGAAACCGAGACGACCACCCGGGCGCCGACTTCCGGTCGCGGGCCGCGGGAGGAGCCCGGGCCCCTGGTTCCGAGACCGGTTCGTCCCGAATCTCCTCCCGTCGCCTCGTCACCGCCGGTTGCAGACACGGCGACCGAGGGCGGGAACGGAACCGGGACACCGGACAGAGCGCCTCCAATGGTCGGTCCCCGATTCACCGGCCTCCCACCGGCCGGCCCGGCGCCGGAGCGCCCCCCCGGTCCCTTCGGCCCGCCGTGGGAGCACGCCCTCGCTCCGGCAGCGGTGGAACAGACACCCAGGGTGGTAGAACACCTTCCCCCGAGTCGGAGGACGGGCCCCGGCGCGGGGCCCCAGCCCGATGCGCCGATCCGCGCGGAGCCCGGCAGACCCGTCATTCTCACTCGCGCGACCCGAGAGCTGACCGAACCGGCCCGCAGGATCCGGGAGTTCGCAGCGTCAGCTTCCCTCCCCCTGGAGAACGGAACGACCGAGGGATCAGAGGCCTCCCTCTCCCCCGAGGAGGGTGCGGCCCCGCTCGGGGGTGAGAGTGTTCCGCACTCCTCCGACCCGGCAGTTCGCAGCGGGGAGGCAGCGGGCATGGTTCTTCCTCCTTCTTTCCGGGAGACCGTGTCCGGCCCAACCTCCCCGGGCAAGCCCCTGCGGGACGGGAAGCACATGATGCCACCGGTCCGTCCAGACGCCAACAGACTGTTACAGCTCGGTCGCGAGCCCGCCACCCTGATCCGCTCGGCACCGGCGACGGAGGAGCAGGGGCTCGCTGTCGACGCGCTCCCGGGGAGCCGCCCTCCTCACCCAGGCTCCGGCGGGGACCAGGCGCTCCGGATCCCCGAAGCCAAGCCTGAGGGACGGACACGTTCCACCGAGTTCACCCTCCGGGACACCCCGCACCTGAATCTGCGGCCGGTCGCGGACCTCGGTCTCTCCTCGGCCCGTGCGGTGGTCACGGCTTGGTGGGAGGGATCCTCGTCGCCCCGCGGGGGGGGCATGACTCCGGCCGCCTCCGCGCGACCTCGCACCTCATCCCCTCTGGTGGCTTCGGCGATGGGCGCCGGTGCGGAGTTCTCCGCGTCCCCGGACGCCCCACAGGGGGTCACCGAGCCCCCCGGTCCGATCGAGCACTCGCCCGGCTCGGGAGTTCCGCTCCCCTCCCTCGCGGCAGCACATCTCGATGGCGGTCCGTCTGATGCAAGTCTTTTTCCCGGACTGCGGCCCGGAGCGCCGAATCCCGATGCCTCCCCACGCCAGGCCTCCCCGGGCGATCAGATGGCCCTGACCCTCCGGCAGGACGATGGGACCGCCGTCACGATCCGGGTTCTCGTGCGCGGCGACCGGGTGGAGGCCACGATCATCGATCGCGGTCCCCCGCAGGTCCCGGTCGGAACCCGGGAGACCACCGCCCTCCACCAGGCACTCGAACGCCAGGGATTCCGGGATGTTCAGGTGATGGTTCAGCATGTCATACCGGGAGATCGGCCGCCGTACGGCCTGGCCCCCGAGAGTCGTCGCACCACGGATTCCCCGCAGGATCGCCCGCAGCACTCCCGCCGTCAGGATGACGAGGGTTCCCCCAGTCAGGGACGATCTCACCAACGCTCCCCCCGTGAGCGAGAGAGGTAGGCAGACCGCATGATCAGCACACTCCCGGTGGCCGGCGGAGTCTCGTCGCCCCCCCCCCCCCGGATTGGCAATGTCGAGACCTCCACGCAGCAGTTTCTCGAACTGCTGGTGGCGCAGCTCAAGAACCAGGACCCGTTGAGTCCCCTGGAGGGAACCGATTTCATCACCCAGCTCGCCCAGTTCTCGAGCCTGGAGCAACTCATCGGAGTTCGCGAGGGCCTGGCGGCCCAGGCGGGAGCCGCGGGCCTCGCGGGGCTCACCTCGGAATCGACGCTCGCGGCGTCGCTGCTGGGGAAGAGCATCGTCGCCCGGGGGGACCAGCTCGAGGTCGGACCGGATGGTCGTGCCCGGATCGGCCTGGAGGTCGGAGCCGGGGGCGGCGCGGCACGGATCACCATCCTCGACGCGCAGGGGTCTGCCTTGGCCACCCACCAGGTCCCGGTAGGTCCCGGACGTCAGGCCATCGAGCTCACGGCCTCCGTTCCTCCCGGGGCCTACCGCTACAGTGTGACGGTGACAGGTCCGAACGACGGCGACATCGCGGTGACCCCATTCACCGCCGGCACCGTGACCGGATTCCACTTGGAGGACGGCGGTGTCATGCTCCAGATCGGCTCTCTCACGGTCCCTCTGGCGGACCTGACCGAGGTCCAGTCATGATCCTCTCCTCCCCTGTCCCATCGGTCCATCTTCCCTCACCGAGGATCCACTCATGATGCGCGCTCTCTTCGCCGGTGTCTCCGGTCTTCGCAATCACCAGACCCGGATGGACGTCATCGGCAACAACATTTCCAACGTCAACACCGTGGCCTTCAAGGCATCCCGGGTCACCTTCAAGGAAGCCTTTTCCCAGCTCCTGCAGGGGGCCTCTCGTCCCCCGGGCAACCTGGGGGGCATCAATCCGATCCAGGTCGGGTCGGGAATGAGCGTGAGCAGCATCGACCAGCTCTTTTCCCAGGGCACGCTCGAATCCACCGGGGAAACGACGGATCTCGCAATCCAGGGCAGCGCGTTCTTCGTCGTGAGCAATGGATTCCAGCGGTTCTACACCCGGGCGGGCAACTTCCAGCTCGATGCCGGTGGGCGGTTGATCGCCCCCAACAACGGGTACGTGGTCCAGGGAATCGTGGCCGACAGTTCCGGCACCTTTTCCAACAGTTCCACGGTGACCGACATCGTACTCCCCCTGGGGCAGAAGTCTCCCGCCCGGGCCACCACTCAGATCAGCCTCACGGGCAACCTCAATCTCGGTGCCCAGGTCGGCGACACCCACGCGATGGGGGTGGTGGTCTTCGACGGCGCCGGCGCTCCCCACAACCTGGAGATTATGTTCACCAACACCGGCCCCGGCGCGTGGGACTGGGACGTGACCTCGCCGACTGCCACAATCACTCCGGCCGGTTCCGGCACCGTCACCTTCAACTCCAACGGCAGCATGGCCACCTTCGTGCTTCCGGGAGCCGCGACCGACCTGACGGTGACCCCCAGCGGCGGCGGCGGGTCACCCTTCAACGTCACGCTGGGCGCGGGAACGATCAATGACATTGACGGGCTCGCGGGGTTCGCCAACCCCTCCAACGCGGTCGTGTCCAGCCAGGATGGCTTCCCCTCGGGTGACCTGACCGACATCAGCCTCGACACGAACGGAGTGATCACCGGATTCTTCACCAACGGTGTGAGCCAGGCTCTGGCCCAGATCGCGCTGGCCAACTTCAACAACCCCTCCGGCCTGCTGCGGCAGGGTGACAACATGTTCGGGGAATCCGCCAACTCGGGGCTGGCCGTTCTCGGATTCGCCGGAACGAGCAACACGTCCACCCTCACCCCCGGTGCCCTGGAAAACTCAAACGTGGACCTCTCGTCGGAGTTTACCAACATGATCGTGACCCAGCGCGGTTTCCAGGCCAACGCCCGGGTCATCACCACTGCGGACGAAATGCTCAACGAACTGGTTAACCTGCGCCGGTAAGTTCCCCCCTCATCCGCAGGGGAGCCAGCCCCGGTGTTCGCGCCCTTGGCGCGGAGGCCGGGGCCTCGTCGTACCGGTCGGCAACGGTCGTCGGCCGACCGGCAAGCCCTGCCGGGCAAGGGGCGCCAGCCCGAAGCCTGCGGACCCGGGGCCGATCACGCGAAGTCGCTGTTCCGCAAGCAGTTGGCCCGGCACCTCCAAATCCGCCGGGTGTGGTACACCAGTTGCCTTGAGAGGAGGGAGACGAAAACACCGCGGCAACCTTTTCCCCCGGAGTTTCATGAGCGACACGACGGACACCACGGCGACGGGAGAGCCGACCGCTTCCTCTCCCAAGGCCTCCACCGGACGTACCCTTGCCCTGGTGGGTCTCGGAGCGGTCGTCGCGGGCGGCGGACTGGGCCGATTCGTTCTCTCTCCGCGGCTGGCCCCGTCCGATCCCTCCGCGGCGCACGAGGAGGAGGAATCTTCGGGGGGACACAGTCCCGCCGGCGCCTCCGGAGAGGTGTACACCATCAGCAACCTGATCATCAACCCCGCGGGGTCGATGGGTACCCGTTTTCTCATGGTCACGGTGGGCATCGCCGCCGCCAATCCCAAGAATGTTGCGCATCTTCGCGAACAGGAAATCCCCGCACGGGACGCGATCGGTGTGCTGCTGGAGAGCATGTCGCTCGACACCCTGATGGCCCCGGGTGCGCGGGACCGCCTGCGACACCGGTTGGTCGAGGTCCTGACCCCCTTGGCCGGGCCGGAGGCGAAGCTCCAGGTCTACCTCCCCCAGTTCGTCATCCAATAGATCGCCCGATGAGCGCCCTGAGCCAGAAGGACATCGACTCGCTCCTGACCGGAGCCGCCCCCGCCAAACCCGCGGCGAGGGTTCCGGACATCATTCCCTACAATTTCCTCCGCCCGCCACGCATCTCGAAGGACCGCCGGGCCACCCTGGAGGCGATCCACGCCCGGTTCGGCCTGGGCATCCAGTCCCTGCTCTCCTCCCGGCTTCGCACCCCGGTGGACGTGGCCGTCACCAGCGTCGAGCAGGCCACGTTCGCCGAATTCCTTCTCTCCCTCATGACCCCCTGCACCGCCTACGTCTTCAACCTGGGAGATCGCACCTCCGGCCAGGGGGTAATGGACGTTGGGACGCAGCTCGCGTTCCAGATGCTGGATCGCCTGTTCGGCGGATCGGGCGAGGCGAGCACCTCCGAACGCCCCCTCACAGCACTGGAGCAGGCGGTCATCGGAGGGATGGTGGAACGGATCCTTGGGGTCTATCGCGATGCCTGGGGAGAACTCCTGGCGCTGGATCCCTCTCTCGATGCGTTCGAGTCGGTACCCGAGACTCTGCAGATCGTCAGTCGCGAGGACAACGTGGTCGTGGGGAACCTGGAGATCCGGATCGGACCAATGACAGGTTTTCTGACGTTGTGTTTACCGTTGGCAGCCCTCGAGGGTTTCCTGCAGGAAAAGGGTCGCTCGATTCTCCCCGCCCGGAGCCACCCGGCGGATCGGATGGCGGAGCGCGGGCAGATCGAGGACTCCCTCCTCGCCGCCCAGATGCCCGTCTCGGTCCGGTTCCCCCCCCTGCGGCTGCGAGGCCGTGACGCGGCCCGCCTGGCCGTCGGCCAGATCCTGCACACGGGGCGATCCCTGGACACACCGGTGCACGTCCACCTCAACGGCCAGCCCCGCTTTCTCGGCCAGCTCGGACGAAGCGCCGGCCTCATCAGCGTCGCCGTGACGCGTCACCTGCCCCCCGGCAAGGATTCTGCGGCCCGGGCCCCAACGGGAAGGATCGTGGAATGAATCTGGATGACCTTGGGAGTGGCGTCGCGTCGGGAGCGGCGGCTCCGATGGATGCCCTGATGGATGTGCCCCTGCCCGTCGCCATCGAGTTCGGGCGCACCAGCATGACCATCCAGGAGGTTCTCGAGCTGGGCATCGGATCGGTGATCCGCCTGGATCGCATGGTCGGAGAACCGATCGATATCATCGTGAGCGATCGGAAACTGGCCGAGGGGGAGGTCGTGGTGATCGGAGAGCATTTTGGTGTCCGCATCACGCGGCTCCTTGGCGGGACTCCGGGACAACAAGCCACCTGATCATGACCACACTGGTCGCCTCCCTTCTCGTCACTCTGGGCCTTCTGGTCCTGTCCCTGCGCGGACTCCGCGCTCTGGCACGGACCCCGGCCCGCGGACCCGTGGCTCTCGAGGTCCTCCAGCGGGTCGCCGCAGGGCCCAAGCATGCCGTGGCCCTGGTTCGGGCCGGTGATCGCCTCCTGGTGGTGGGCCTGGGAGAAACCTCCGTCCAACTCCTCACCGAACTCGATCCCCAGACCTCCCCGGACCCGGTTCCGGCTCCGGCCCTGTCCCCCCGGGAGGCCACGCGGGCCCTCCCGGCCTGGCTCCAGAATGGCGCGCGGTTTCTCCGGCGCGGAGCCCTGGCGGGAGCGTTGGTCCTGATCCCGGGGCTCCTCTCGGCCCAGGTCGTCGAATCACCTCCTCCCTCAGCCCGGACGGAACGCGCCGCGATCCCCGCTCCCGCCGTGCCCGCCGTGCCCCCGCCGACGGGACCGGAGATCCGGATTGCCATCGGACAGGACGACGGGGGAATCCGCCTGGATGGCCCGGTGGGGCTGGTCGTCTTTTTGGGCGCCCTGACTCTGCTGCCCGCTCTCATGATGATGGCCACAAGCTTCACCCGCATCGTGATCGTCTTGCATTTCCTGCGCTCCGCGCTCGGGACCCCAACGACCCCTCCGACCCAGTTGCTCGTGGCGGTGGCGGTGCTGCTGTCCGGCGTGGTGATGCAGCCTGTTCTGACCGAGATGAATTCCACCGCCCTCCAGCCCTACCTCGAGGGAACCCTGCCCCAGGCCGACGCCTATCACGCGGGCATCCAGCCGCTCCGCCAGTTCATGTTGGCCAACACGCGGGAAACGGACCTGGGATCCTTCGCGGAACTCACCGGCGCCGACACGGTGGCCACGGTCGCAGAGATCCCGACCATGACGGTGATGTCCGCCTTCGTCACGAGCGAACTGCGCACCGCCTTTCAGATGGGATTCGTGATCTTCCTGCCCTTCGTGGTGATCGACCTCATCGTGGCCTCGGTGCTCATGAGCATGGGGATGTTCATGCTCCCCCCGCAGATGGTGTCGCTGCCCTTCAAGCTGCTCCTGTTTGTTCTGGCGGATGGCTGGACCCTGATCGTCCGCAACCTTGTCACCAGTTTTCAGGGGTAGCGCATGTCCGCGGCGATGGTCATCGAGCTCATCCAGCGCGCCCTGCTCATCGGCCTGATGGTGTCGGCACCGTTGTTGATCACGGCCCTCGTGTCCGGCGTGGTCGTGAGCCTCCTGCAGGCCGTGACGCAGGTCCAGGAGCAGTCCCTCACCTTCATTCCCAAGCTCCTCACCGTCGCCCTCGTGCTCATCCTCACGCTCCCCTGGATGCTTCGCACCCTCGTGGAGTACCTGATCGAGTCCTTGCGCACCATCCCGATGGTGGCGGGATGATCCGCACTCCCGCCGAGCTCCTCGACCCGGGCCTCTGGCCGGCGCTCGTCCTGGCCAGCAGCCGGGTGGGGGGGCTCTTTCTCGTGGCACCGCTCTGGTCCATGGCATCGATCCCGACACGCCTGCGGGCCGCGATGGCCCTGGTCCTCACGGCGGCCTTGCTGCCGGCGGCTCCGGCTCTGTCATCCCCTCTCGCACCCGGCATGATGGCAGTCCACCTGGTGACCGAGGGCGTCATCGGCCTGGCCATCGGCCTCACCGCCGCCGTCTTCCTCCACGGGATCGCGGTCGCCGCCGAGGTTGTGTCCCTCCAGATGGGGCTGTCGCTCGGTGCCTCGTTCTCCCCGCTGTCGGAGATCACAGTGCCCGGGCTCGGCGAAATCAAGGGGTTCATGGTCCTGGCGTTGTACACCACCCTCGGGGGGCATCTGGCCCTCGTGCGCGCGCTGGGGGGAAGCCTCCAGACCCTTCCTCTGGGGGGGGAGGCCAACGCGGCGGCCGGAGCGCACGGAGTCGTGGCTCTGGCGGGAACCGTCTTCGTCGTGGCCATCCGGGCCGCTGCTCCCCTTCTGGTGGCGCTCTTCGTCACCCACCTGGCGCTCGCCATTCTCAATCGGGCGGTCCCGCAGCTGAACACAATCATGGTCTCCGTGCCCGTGACGGTCGGCGTCGGTCTTCTCCTTCTGGGGGCGGCCGTGCCGATCACGGCGCAGTATGTGGCGGAATGGGTCGGCGGCATCGAATCCGGAGCGCAGGCCATCCTGGTCCCTTTCCACCCCTCCGCGGGGAGGTAGCCCGTGGCCGATTCCACCACCTCCGCACAGGAAAAGACTGAACAAGCCACACCCCACCGGCGGTTGCAAGCACGGGACGACGGCAAGATTCCTCGAAGCACCGAGCTGTCAGCCGCCCTGGTCATCCTCGGCGGTGCGGCGGGGGGGGCGTTCCTGGGCGGGGAGGTTCTCACCCGGCATGCCCGCTCCACCCTGCAGGACTCCCTCGGGATTCTGGCAGCGACCCCTCTCGAAATGGCCGGCGCGAGCACCCTGCTCCAGCACGCGCTCTCGTCCACGGTGCTTGCCCTGCTGCCCTTGCTTCTCACGATCCTGGTGCCCGTTCTCCTCGTCGACCTGATCCAGGCCCGTGGGGTGCTGTCCCTCAAGCCCCTGGCGCCCGATCCGTCCCGGATCAACCCCGTGCAGGGCCTCAAACGTCTCTTCAGCATGCAGTCCGTCGTCACCCTGCTCAAAGCCCTGGCCAAGTTTGCCGTGATCGGGGTGGCCGTCTGGATGGTCATGAGAGCCGCGTGGGGACAACTGCTGGCCCTGGCGGTGTCCCCCGTGCCCGCGGTGCCCGCAGTGATGCGCCAGCTCTCCCTGGACGTGGCTCTGGCCAGCGGCGGCACCTTCCTGCTGGTGGCCGCCGCGGACTACGCCTGGCAGTGGTTCCAGTTCGAGAAGCAGCTTCGCATGACCCGCCAGGAAGTGGTGCAGGAGCGACGCGAGCAGGATGGGGATCCATTGCTCAAGAGCCGGATGCAGAGCATGGCGCGAGCCATGACACGCCGACGCATGCTGGGAGCCGTGCGCACGGCGGATGTGGTGGTCACCAACCCGACCCACATCGCCGTGGCCTTGAAGTATGACGTGACCGTGAGTGGCGCTCCGATCGTGGTCGCGATGGGCGAACGGAAACTGGCGGAGCGCATCAAGCTGATCGCCCGTCAGGCCGGGGTTCCGTGCGTCGAGAATCGCCCCCTGGCCCGCGCGCTCCTCTCGGCCGGGCGGGTCGGACGGATGATTCCGCCGGCCCTGTACGCCGCCGTGGCCGAGGTTCTCGCCTTCGTCTACCGCACCCGATCACGCAGCGGTCCCGGACGGCGAGGCTCCTGATGACCTTGCCAAGCGTCCACGAAGCGGCACCCGCCGTCGCCGTGCCCTTCACGCGGCCGACGCCCCGCGACCGGGGGCGGACCCCCTCGGCCGCCACCGGCTCCGTTCCGGAACCGCACTGGTCGGACCGGCTCCGCGGGGGACTGCCCGCCGAAACCGGATTGGCCATCGGGGTCGTGGTCATTGTTTCCCTGTTGATCGTTCCCCTGCCGTCCATTCTCCTCGACGCGCTCCTGGCCTTGAGCCTGGGTCTCTCCGTCGTGGTGTTGCTGGTCACGATCTCCACGCGTGAACCCACCGAGTTCAGCGTCTTCCCCAGTCTGCTCTTGCTGTTGACGCTCCTGCGACTCGGCCTCAACGTCAGCAGCACGCGGTTGATCCTGAGCGAGGGAACGGCAGGCCGGGTGATCGAGGCGTTCGGAGGATTCGTCATCGGCGGCAATTTCGTGGTCGGGATCGTGATCTTCCTCATCCTGGTGGTGATCAACTTCGTCGTGATCACCAAGGGCGCGGGGCGCATTGCGGAAGTGGCCGCCCGCTTCACCTTGGATGCCATGCCCGGCAAACAGATGGCGATCGACGCCGACCTCAGTGCCGGTCTCATCGACGAAGTCGGGGCTCGCCAGCGCCGGGCCGAGATCGCCCGCCACGCCGACTTCTACGGGGCCATGGACGGCGCGGCCAAGTTCGTCCGCGGCGATGCGATTGCCGGGTTGATCATCACCGGCATCAATCTCGTGGGCGGGTTCCTGGTCGGCATGCTCCAGCAGGGGCTCGGGGCGGCCGAGTCGATGAACCGGTATGCCGTTCTCACCGTCGGGGACGGCCTGGTGTCCCAGATCCCGTCGCTCATCGTAAGCACCGCCGCCGGCATGATCGTGACCTTCGGCACGACCAGCACGGAGATGGGACCGGCCGTCGTGAGCCAGCTGACCCGGCGGCCCCGGGCCATCTGGGTGGCCAGCGGTGTGCTGGGCGTCTTTGCGCTGCTCCCGGGCCTTCCCATGCTGCCCTTCCTGCTCCTGGCCGCCACCGCCGCCGGGGTGGCATGGCGTGCGGAGGACGTGGCCGCCCTCGCCCTGGCCGACGCCGCCGTCCCCACCGGGCGTCCCACCGAGGAGGCCGCCCCACCCTTTCGCGACCTGCTCCGGGTCGAGCCCCTGGAAATCGAAGTGGGATACGCTCTCGTATCCCTTGTGGACGAATCCCAGCGGGGGGATCTCCTCCAGCGGATCAGCATCATCCGCAAGCAGCTTGCGGTCGACCTCGGCATGGTCATCCCGGCCATCCGGGTCCGGGACAACATCCAGCTTCCTGCCACGTCCTACGCGATCAAAGTCCGCGGGGTGCGCGTGGCCGGGGGCGAGGTCATCCCCCGATACTTCCTGGCGCTCGACAACACCGGCTCCAACCCTCCCCTCGAAGGCATCCGGACGACCGACCCGGCCTATGGGCTCCCCGCCACCTGGATCAGTCCAGAACGCCGCGCGGAGGCGGAGGTCAGCGGCTACAGTGTGGTCGAACCCGCCACGGTCCTCGCCACCCACCTGCTGGAGACGATCCGTCGCCAGGCGGCCGAGCTCCTCTCGCGTCAGGACGTCCGCGAACTGCTCGATGGTCTCAAGGAGACCCACCCCGCCCTCGTCGAGGACGCGATCCCCCAGCGACTGACGCTGGGGACACTGCATCGGGTCCTGCAGCGCCTGTTGCGCGAGGGAGTCCCGGTTCGGGACCTGCCGACCATCCTCGAAACCCTGAGCGACGCCAGCGAAGGAACCAAGGACCCCGAGGTCCTCACCGAGCATGTGCGGAAGACCCTGGCCTCGGCCATTGCCCATCTGCACGCGGATCCCGATGGGGCCATGCGCGGAATCACGGTCGGCCCCCGGCTCGAGGCCGCCTTCATGACCCTGTTCAGCCCCCGCCCCGGGACCCCGCCCCAGATCGGGGCGGACGACCTGACTCACCTGCTACGAACCTTTGGTGAGCTGGCCACCGCCGCGCGCCGGGAAGGACACTACCGCCCCGTCATCACACCACCCGCCCTGCGGGTGGGCATTCGCCGCCTGCTGGAACCCGTCCACCCTCATGTGCCCGTGCTCTCCCTCGCCGAGCTTCCTGCGCACATGCCCCTCCACAGCCTCAGCACCTGGGAGATCCCCCGTGCCTCCTGAAACCTTCCGCGGACCCTCCGTCAGCACCGTGCTCGCCACGGCTCACCAACGCCTGGGACCGGATGCGCTCGTCCTCGACATGCGTCGCGTTCCGCACGGATATCAACTCATCGCGTGCCAGGCCGGGGACCCGACCGCCGGTGTTCTGCATGTCCCGGGATTGAGCCTCCACGGAGCGGCCACGACCTCCTTCCGGCCCCCACTCGATCCGGCCACCACCTCCCCCCATGTCGTGGCACTCGTCGGGCCGACCGGATCCGGCAAGACCACCTCGATCGCCAAGATCGCCACCCATCCCCAGGTGTTTGGGCAGTCTACGGTGGGGTTGATCGGTCTCGACACCTTCCGGATCGGCGCCGCGGAGCAGCTGCAAACCTACGCCGACTTGGCGGGTCTCCCGTGCGCCATCATCCACCAAGAGGAGGACATCACGCGGTCCCTGCGCCGGATGCGGGACTGCAGGGTGATCCTGGTGGATACCCCGGGACGCGGACCGGAAGGCCGGGATGATCTCTCCGTCATCCGGACCTGGCTCGAGCGCCTGCGCCCCGCCGAGGTGCACCTCAGCATTCCCGCCGGGTTGCTCCCTCGCCTCGCACGCGCCTATGCCACCACCTACCGCCCGTTGGGTCCCACTCACGTTCTCGCGACCAAGATTGATGAATGCCCCGAGGACAGCGGACCCTTCACCCTCGCCGTCAGCACCGGTCTTGCCATGCGGTGGCAGACCAACGGCCAGGATGTCCCACGCCATCTCGCCCCCGCCCTCAGCGGATATGTCGCTGCGGGCCACCGCGTGTGGCGCGGGGCAGGACAGGACGCGGTCGCATGACCGATCAGGCGGCAGCCCTCCGGGCGATGGTGGGGCGGCGTCCCGTGGGAGAGCCCTCCCTGGGAGAACCCCAGGCCCTCGTCATCGGCAGCGGCAAGGGCGGAGTGGGCAAGTCCGTCCTTACCGCCCTCGCGGCGGGCTGTCTGGCTCGCCAGGGACGACGTGTGCTGCTCCTGGACGGAGCCCAGAATCTCGGCAATCTCCACGTCCTGCTCGGAGTCCGGCCCCGCTTTCGCCTGGAGGATCTGCTCGAGTCCGGTGGCTCCGTCACCGACCTCGTACATCCGGTAGCCGAGAAGGTCTGGCTCGTCCCGGGGGATTCAGGAGCACGGGCCCTCTACGCGCTCGGACCCACCGACCGGGCCCGCCTCCACCACCGCCTGAGCGCCCTGTACGACGATTTCGATGTCGTGATGGTGGATGCCGGAGCCGGTCTGGAGGCCGCCGTCCGCGTGGCCACCATGCGGGCCTCACGGTTGATCGTCGTCACGGCTCCCGAGCCCACGGCCCTGACGGACGCCTATGCCCTGATCAAGGTTGTCACCACTCAGATACCGAATCTCCCCCTGGATCTTCTCGTCAACCGTGTCACCAACGCGGACGAGGGAGTGGAGGTCCACGCCCGGCTGGCCAAGGCCACCTCACGGTTCCTTCACCGGGATCTTCGCCGGGTCGGGGATGTGCCCGAGGATCCGGCCCTCCGGCGCGCCGCCCGCCAAACCGCCGGTCTTCTGGATCTCCTACCCCATCCTGCATGGCGGGCGATGGAGGAGATTCTCACCCGCATTCCGCTCCCCTCCCTCACGGCCCGGCCCCCCGCAACCGCCGAGCCCGCATTGGTCCCGGACCCGAGGTAATCTCATGACCACCGTCGCCGACGCACTCTGGCACCGTTACCGCGACACGGGGGACCCGGAAACACGGACCCTGCTCCTCGAGCGCTACCTCGGCCTCGTCTACCACGTGGCGCGCGGCATCCACCAGCGGGTGCACCACTCCGTGGAGTTTGGGGACCTGGTCAGTGCCGGCACCATCGGACTCGTCGGGGCCCTCGAAACCTTCGACCTCGACCGGGGGTTCGCGTTTTCCACGTTCGCCACCCAGCGCATCCGCGGCGCCATGCTCGATGAGCTCCGCGCCTGCGACAGCCGTCCCCGGTCGGTGCGCGACCACGGCCGCCAGCTCGACGCGGCCACCAGCGCCCTCCACGCGGAACTGGACCGCCCCCCCACACCCACGGAAATCGCGCACCGCCTGGACATCGACCTGGCCACCTACTGGCGCTGGAAGGACGAGGCCGCCACCGGTTCGCCCACGGAACTTGACACCCCCGAGGACGGAGGGACCACCCCCGCCGAGCGGATCGCCGATCTTCGCGCCATGCTCCCCGATGAGAGCCTGCAGCGACGGGAATCCGCCGCCCTTCTTCGTCAGGCCATCGCCGACCTCCCCCTCCGGGCCCGCACCGTGCTCACGCTTTACTACTATGAGGAACTGAACCAGCGGCAGATCGCCGAGGTCCTGCACGTCACCGAGTCACGCGTATCCCAGATCCGGAGCGAGACCTTGCACTTGCTGCGGACCCGATTGGCACCCGCATGGGCCGAGGCCTCGTGAGCCGGGCGGCGTGGACGTCCGTCCTCATCACCGTGATACTTCTGGTGACGCTCTCGTGGTCGGGACGGTGGCTCGCCAGCCCCGCCCCCCGTCCTCCGGCGAACGCGCCCGTGCTCGCGCCCACGCCCCCCGGCCCGCGTCTTCCGTTGGCGGAACGGGTGGCCCAGACCCGGGGCCGGATCAGCCGAGGAGGCCGTGACCTCGTCTCCCGAGCCATGGCCACCGATCCTCAAACCCGGCAGAGAGTCCTCCTCGTTCTCGCGGGAGGCGCCTCGCTGGCCCTCCTGGGGTACGGCGTGGTCTCTGTTCGGCGGCGCCGAAACGATAGGCGGCCCACTCCCGCCACCAATCTTGGTCACTGGACCAGCCGCACCGGGCTCGCCCGTGACGCCGCCCGGTTCCTCATCGCCCGGCAGCACCGGAATCCCTTGCCGGTATCGAGATCGGACCCGACTCCCGCGGCCCCCGCTGGCAACGGGTAAGGCCATGGAATATCAACGTGTTACATCACAAAGACGGACCGGCACGGAGCTTGCCTTTTCCCAGGACGACGACCTCTGCAACCGGCAGCTTTCACCTCGGCGGAAGGACGGACCGGCATGCCCCCTGACGGTATCCACGCCCTGGCACGGAGCCTGGGCTACTACACGACCGCCCAGGAAACGATGGCCAACAACCTGGCGAACGTGTCCTCCGAGGCCTTCAAGGCGTTCCGGATCACCGCCCGCCAGGACGCTGACTCCCCGTTCCCGGTGCCTGTCCAGGAACTCGATCTGAGCCAGGGGGCCTTGCGTCAGACCGCTCGTCCGCTCGACGTGGCCCTCGAGGGACCGGGATTTCTGGTCGTTCAAACGGACAGCGGGGAACGCCTCTTCCGGGGCGGGGGTCTCCAACTCGATGGCGTGGGTCGTCTCACCGATCGCCATGGCGATCCCCTGCTGGATGCCGGCGGAGGAATCATCGCACTTCCTCCGGGTGAGATCGCCATCCGCCGCGATGGCACCGTCCTCGTCGACGACGCGCCGGTTGGACAGCTGCGAGTCGTCACCGCGCCCGCCGATCAGCTGCGCAAGGAGGGGCAGGGCCGGTACCTCGCCCTGACTGCCCCGACTCCCGTGACAGAGGGTGTGACCACCGTGCAGGAAGGGATGCTCGAGGAGGCCAACATGGACGCGGTTCGCGGCATGATGGATCTGCTGCTCATCCAGCGCGCCTACAGCACGAACGTGGAAGCCATGCGCACTCTCGACGGCGTGCTCGGCACGGTCGTGGGTGACGTGGGCCGCGTCTGATCTCCCAGAAGAAGGAACCTTGCCATGAACCCGACGCTTCGGACCTCCGCCAGCGGGATGCAGGCCCAACAGACCATGATCGACGTGATCGCCAACAACCTGGCGAACGTCAACACGACCGGATTCAAACGAAGCCGGGCCGCCTTCGAGGATGTGCTGTACCAGACCATCCAGGGGCCCCGCATTGCGAATGCTTCCGGCGGGGGGGCGGTCGAAGCCATCCAGATCGGCAAGGGCACCCGGCTCGCCGCGATCCCCCGGATCCATTCTCAAGGGGCCGCCGAGGGCACCGGACGCAGCCTGGATCTGGCCATCGACGGCGAGGGTTTCTTCCAGGTCGAACGCCCCGATGGCACCATCGCCTACACCCGGGACGGCAGCTTCGGCCTCTCGGCCGATGGCGAGATCGTGACCCATGGCGGGTACCGCGTGCTCCCCGGCATCACGGTCCCACCGGAATCCGGCACCCTCACGGTGGCGTCGTCGGGAGTCATCACGGTGCAACAGGGAACCGCCGGGGAGAGCCTCGAGATCGGTCGTATCGAGATTGCCCGGTTCGTCAACCCGAGCGGACTCCTGAACCTTGGCGAGAACCTGCTGGCGGAAACCGAAGCCTCCGGGCGCCCCATCACCGGCTTTGCTCAGGATGCCGGGTTCGGGCGGGTACTCCAGGGAACGTTGGAAGCGAGCAACGTCGAGATTGTACAGGAGATGGTGGACATGATCGCGGCTCAGCGCGCCTATGAGATCAACGCGCGGGCCATGAGCGCCGGGGAGGACATGATGCGGGTGACCAATGAAATCCTGCGTTGATCTCTTCCTGGTGGGCCTCGCCGGGGTGGTGCCGGTTCAGGCGCAGATCCAGGCGCCCCCTCCCGCCTCCCCCGACTCCGCGATCGAGCGGCAGGTGACCACCCTCGTAGCCCGCACATGGGGCGTCCCGCCGGATCGGGTTCGGTTGCACTGGGGGCCTCACCGGCTCCACGACCTCCCCGCCGGAAGCGATGTCCAGCTGACCGGGCGGGGGACTCATGGGTGGTTCGCGGTCGTCGCCGACCCCACCCACCGAGGGGTCGTCGGCCAGGTGCGAGCCGGAGTCTTGACTCCCTCGCCGGTGGCCCTCCTCCCCGTGGCTCCGGGCGACACCTTGACTTCCGAGAGTCTCCACCTGGAAACCCGCCTCCGCTGGGGCGCTCCCGACCCCACCCCGGCGACCCCCGGCCCGGGGTGGATCGCCCGGCGCCCCGTGGCCCCGGGAGACCTCGTGCTCCCCCCGTCAGTAGTGCCCCCAGTCGTGGTCCGCCGAGGGGATCCCGTCCGCCTCGTCTGGGCCCGGCAGCGGGTGGAGATCGAGATCGAAGGTCGGGCCGAACACGCCGCCCGGTCCGGGGAACGGCTCCGGGCCCGGGTGACGGGCCGCACCGCGAGCGTCACCGGAATCGTCACCGGGCCCGGCACCGCCCGGCTTCTCCCATGAGGACCACCATGTTACCCCGATACCCCTTCGGTCTCTGCCTGATGGCCGCCGTTCTGTTCCCCGTGGCGGCCGCCGCACAACAAGCCGACTCCACTCCGGTCTCGCGTCCTGCGCGGGCGGGCTGGCTCTCCGACAGTCGCCCGTTGCGTCCCGGCGACATCCTCACCGTCCTGATCGACGAACAATCCACAGCCTCCGAGCGAACCACCGTGTCCGCCGTGTCCGATCGGGGGCAGAAGGCCGGATTCGGAACCGATGGCACGCTCACCGGAAGCCAGTTTGGTGCCGGGCTGAACCAGAGGTCCAACGAACGCGGCAATGTGGAGAGAGGGGGCGGCCTTCTCGCCTCCATGTCCGTCCGCGTCACCGCCGTGGATGCCGCGGGCAACCTGCACATCGAAGGGAACCGCCGGGTGACCGTGGACAAACGTCCTCAGGAACTTCGGGTGGCCGGCATCGTGCGGGCTCAGGATGTGTCATCCGCGAATGTCGTGCATTCCTCCCGCATCGCCGACGCCGAAATCAGCTACAGCGGCAAGAAGATCAGCCCCCACACCGGAATCCTGGGCAAGATCATCGGGATCATCTGGCCATGAGAGCCTTCGGTCTCACCGTTCTCCTCGGCCTGTCGGCTCTTTCCGTTCCCCGTCTCGACGCGCAGCGCATCCGGGACCTGGCAAGCCACAGCGGCGATGTTCCGGTCCGCCTCGTGGGCTACGGCCTGGTCGTCGGCCTGGACGGCACCGGTGACCGCTCCCATGGCATCAATTCCGGCACGGTGATGACCGTCCAGTCGGTCGTCAATCTTCTGCGCCGGTTCAACATCGAGGTGCCCCCCGATCGGATGCGGTTACGCAATGTCGCCGCCGTCCTCGTCACAGCCGTGGTTTCCCCCTGGCTCCGGCCCGGGGGCCAATTCGAGATTCAAGTCGCCTCCCTCGGCGACGCCACGTCGTTGCGCGGGGGAGTCCTCTGGACGACGCCCCTTCTCACCGGACCGGACACCCCTCCCGTGGCCACCGCCCAGGGCCCCGTCCTCGTGGATGATCCTTCCCCGCGCGGGGGGACGCGCGGACGGAGCCGCGGAAACAGCGCGCGAATACCGGACGGTGGCTCTCTCGAGTACGCCCTTCCCGACCTTCCCCAGACCCCGCTGGGTCTCGTCCTGAGACGGCCGGACCTCGTGACCGCCGATCGGATCGCCCGGGTCGTGCAGGCGACCTACGGCGCGGACGTCGCGGAAGTGGCCGACCCGGGACTGGTGCGACTCAAGCCGGACACCGCCGATGCCGACAATCCCTTGCGGTTCCTGGCCGCCGTGGACACGCTCCCGGTGAACGCGCCCATCCCTCCCACGATCGTGATCGATGCGCGCAGCGGACTCGTGGTGACGGGAGGGGAGATCCAAATCGGATCCGCCACCGTCGCGATCGGAGGGCTCACCGTACGGGTGGGAGCCCCCGCCCCGCCCGAGGGGGAATCCCTCCCCGAGGGAGTGGTCGACGTGGCCTCGGGGGCCAGCGCCCACGATGTGCTCGCGGGCCTGCATGCCGCCGGAGCGTCGGGGGAAGAGATCATTTCCGTGTTTGAGGCCTTGACCGCCCTCGGCGCCCTCCGGGCAAGGATACAGATCCGATGAGACCGCTCGACATGAGTCCCCCGCTGGCGGGAAACCTCCCGGCCGATCCCCGGGTCCGACTGCGCGAAGCATCCGCCACACTGGAAGCGGTCTTCCTCCAGCAGCTCTTCCAGGCCATGCGAGCCACCGTCCCCCAGGAAAGCGGAGCGGCTCCCTCGGAGGGCGAAAGGATGTTCACCGGAATGCTCGACGAGCAGTTGAGTCAGCTGACCGCCGCGCGGTCAACGCGGGGCATCGGTGAAGCCATCTACCGACAGCTCAGCCGCCACCTCCCACCCCCGGAGCAGGGATGACCCACCCTACGCCCCCCGGCACGCCGACCCAGGCTCTGGTCCAGGCGCTGCACGTGGAGACAAACCTCGTCACTGTCCTGCGCCACGCTTTGGAGGATCAGCGCGCCGGTGTGGCCGAGGACAATCCGGCCCAGGTGGAGGAAGCCACCCTGTCCATCGCCCGGACCGTTCTGGCGCTGGGCGATGTTCGGCGCCAACGCTTCGGGCTGGTCGACGCCGTGCTCGGAAACACCGAGGGGACTCTTGACGCGGTGATTGCCGCCCTGCCGCCCGAGTCCCGGCCGATGCTGCGGGAAGTGCAGGAGACCCTCCGGCGCACCTACCGAGCCGCCGCACAGGATGCCGCCATCACTCAGCTCGTCCTCCGAAGGGCCTTGCAGGCCGGCGAGGCCATGCTCCAGCAGCTCTTTGCGATGCGAGTCCCCGACGGGGCAACCGATCCGGCTCCCGAGGGTGTCATGCTGGACCGAACGGCCTGACCGTGTCGCTCTCCAGCCTTCTCTCCATCGCGCGGTCGGCCCTGATCACCCACCAGACGGCCATCGGGGTGACCTCGCACAACATCGCGAATGCGAACACGCCCGGCTTCTCCCGACAGCGGCTCACCCTGCAGGCCGCCCCTCCCCTGCGCACTCCCGCGGGAACCCTCGGCACCGGAGTCACGGACGCCGGGGTCCACCGGGCGCGCGACACCTTCCTGGACGCCGCCGTCCGTCGCGAATCGGCCCTGCTCGGCGGCTCCACCCTCACCCGGGATCTCCTCACCGGAGTCGAACAGCTCTTCGGCGAACCATCGGGCACGGGCCTCGGGGTCACCCTCGACGGTCTCTTCACCGCCTTCAGCGACCTGGCCAACGACCCATCGAGTCTCGCCACCCGGACCCTGGCGCGGGACGCCGGCCGGAATCTGGCCGATCGGTTCCGGGCCCTCGCCCAGGGGCTGGCCCAGACGGGACTCGACGCCACCGAACAACTCCGCGATGTGATCGGGACTCTCAACACCGCCCTCGGCGAAGTCGCCCAGATCAATGCCGAAATCGTCGGGGCCGGAGGAGTCAATCGCTCTGCGGCGGACCTGGCCGACCAGCGAGACCAGATCCTCGACAGCATCGCCGGAATCGGGGCGATGCGAGCCATTCCCCGGGACAACGGGACCATCGCCGTCGTGCTCGGTGACCAGCTGGTGGTGGACGGTTCCTTCTCCCGGCAGGTGGAGCTGCGCGCCCTGGCGGGAGGAGGCACGGGAGTGGCGATCGTCGGCACCACCACGTCGTTCGACCCCGGGGAGGGTCGCATTCGATCACTGACCACCTATCTCAACATCACCCTCCCGGACGTCCGCGCCACGCTCGACCAACTGGCGGCCGCGGTCGTGACCGAGGTCAACACCATCCACCAGACCGGAACCACACCCGCCGGGACCACCGCGACCGACTTCTTCGACCCGGCCGGCCTCACCGCCCAGACCATGGTCCTGGCCGCCCCCGTCGGCGCCTCGCCTCTCGCCATCGCCACCGGCGCCACGACTGCGCCGGGCGACAACGCCATCGCTCTCGCGCTGGCCGGACTGCGCACCCAGGGGCTCGCGAGCCTCGGGGGAGCCACCGCCGGCGAGTTCTATATCTCGGCGGTCGGGGCCGTCGGTGTGCTCACGCGCAACGCCGAAAGCCAGTCGGTCGTCAGCGACGTCCTGGTTTCGAACCTGGAGACCCGCCGTTCCTCTGTCAGCGGCGTGTCCGTGGACGAGGAAATGGTGAACCTCATCGGGCAGCAACAGGCGTTTGCGGCGGCCTCCCGCATCGTCACCGTGGCCGATGAGATGATGCAGGACATTCTCCGGATGGTGTAGGGATGCTTGTTCTGGGGCGACGGGTGGGGGAGGCGATTCTCCTCGATGGAGGCATTCGCGTCGTGGTGCTCTCGGCCGATCGCCGCGGCGTGCGCCTGGGCATCGAGGCTCCCTCCACGACCCAGATCCAGAGGGAAGAGCTGGTGCTTCGCGTGGCCGGCGAAAATCGCCGCGCCAGCTCCCCCGAAGGGCTCGAATCATGGGCGACTCTCCTGGCCCCGCCCCTCGCCTCTCCTCCTCCCTCCCCCCCGCCCGACTGATCGGAGGGACCCGTCAGCCCCAGACAGGGACGGTCAGGACCACACACGCTCCCGGCCACGCCCCCCCCGCCGACTCCTCGATCACAATCCGTCCCCCGTGAGCAACCATCAGCAGATCGGCAACCGTGAGCCCCAGCCCGCGGTGCTCTGGTCCCTTTCCCGTGTGGAAGGCCTCAAACACCCGCGCCCGGTCACCCGCCGCGATACCAGGACCATCGTCCTGCACCCGGATGCAAAGTCCGCCGGGATCTCGTTCCGCCCGCACCAGAACACACCGAACCCCCTCCGCCTCCGCCGCGTTCAGAACCACGGACAGCAAGGCATGAGACATCGCCGACAGGGACGCCCTTACCGGGGGAAGCCCCGGGTCCGCTTCCCGAATTATCTCGGCTCGCGCGAGGGGACGGAAGAAACGCTGAAACCGGTCCAGGTGGGAAAAGAAATCTTCCACCCGCACCGGCTCGGCCTCGCTGGCGATCGCCAGACGGGAGAACTCAGCCGACGTGTCCAGGATCTGGCCCAGTGAGGCCAGCGAGGCGCTGGCCACGTCCAGAAGAAACCGCACGTCCTCGGAGGAAACGGTCTTCGATCCGCCGTACTCGGGCAGGGAGAGCGCCAGGGATTGCATGGGACCCCCCAAGGCATGCGAGAGGCCACGCAGGAACTGGTGCTGGAGGTCGGCTCGGTTGGCCGCGATCAGCAACTCCCGGTTTCGCTCTGTCTCCAGCGACGCGTCAATGTCCCGGGTCATACAGCAGCCCTTTCACGTGCTATCCACGCCCCGCACAGGACCGGGTCGGTCTGGTGGCGGCGGAGAATGATATCGAGATTCCCCTCGGTCAGCGTGGCCCCCGCCCCGAGCAGCTTCACCCCTGATCCGGTCAGGAGATCATCCGCCAGGGTCATGCCAGCCTGCAGATCAGTCACCACGAGATGATCCTTCGTCCCGTCCACCAGCTCTCCCCCAGCTTCTCCGCGGGCCGTCTCCACCAGACGACCGACCACCAGGGGGTCGTACCAGGTGCCCGAGTGCCGGGCCAGACTCTGCAGGGCGTCGGCCACTCCGTCCGTTCCCCCCGGACGCGCCCCTCGGCGCACAGCCGCGTAATCAATCAGCACCCGGAGCAACCGGGAACGGAAGGGAATCTGCCCCCGCTGCTTGTGGCCCGGATGACCCGTGCCATCCCAGTTTTCGAAGATGCACTCCACCAGCTCCGCCGCACCCTGGAACTGATGAACTTGCCGCAGAATCGCTGCCGACGCCACAACATACCCCCACCCTCCCTCCGGTCCCTCCTCCCCGCGTGTTCGCAGAATCCCGCCGATCTCATGCAGCAACGCCGCGCGCTCCAGATCGGCGAGAAACTCCGCGGGGACCTCGAAGCGGTCCGCCAGCCTGCGTGCCGCATCGGCCAATTCCCGTCCCCGCCTCCCCGCACCGGGAACACTCAGATCCAACATGTACATCAGGAGGTGGACCATCTGGTCGAAGCTCGTCTCCAGGAGCTCGTGCATGTCGGCAAGGGCGCTGTGCTCCGCCGAATGAGGCAGCACCGAACGGCCGGGATGGAACAGATCCTCAATCGTCGCCAGCACCTCCTCCCCGGAGAACGGGGTGGCGAGGAAGTGGTCCACCCCCTCAATCCCCCCACTCTCCCGCAAGCTCTCCCGGCTGCCCCCGAGCAACACACACGGCAGGGCCTCCCGTTCCGGCCCGCTGCGGACCAGCCGACAGAAGGCCCAACCGTCGAGATCCGTCAGCGCCACGTCGCACACCACCGCATCAGGCCTTTCGGCGGCGGCCATCCGGATGCCATCCCGTCCCGTGGGGGCCTCATCAACCACGAAGTGCGCCTGTCGCAGGATGGAAACCACCGACGACAGAGAAGCCCCCTGGCCCACGACCAGTACGCGGCGTGCCTTCTGCCCTTCCGCCCGGGTGTCTGGTTCCCTCATGGCCCGCCTCCCGGCTGGCCCAACCCGCCGGGAGCGGGCAGAGCGGGCGACACCGAGGCCTCTGGGGCGGGATCAGCCAGCAGAGTGATCGTGACCCGGCGATTGGACGGATGGTAGGGATGCTCCGGATCCAGGAGATCCCGGTCCGCGTGGCCGCTCACTTCCCGCACCTGCTCCGTACCAAGCCCGCCCAACGCGAGTAGCTGACGAGCGGCGTGGGCGCGGTCCGTGCTGAGTTCCCAATTGCCATAGCCCCCCGAGGACGCATAGGGTTGAGCGTCGGTGTGCCCTTCCACGCGCACAGCGAAGGGAAGGTTGGCCAGTTCACTTCCGAACAGTTGGAACAGGGCCGCCACCTTGGGCTTGGGCACCGCACTTCCCACCTCGAAGAACACCCCGGCCGAATCTTCGATGAGGGAAATCCGCAAGCCGTCCGAGGTCATCTCGACCTCCACATGCTGGGCGATCCTCCCGAGGTCCGGCGCCGACCCCAGCTTGTCCTGCAGCCTGGCCTGGAGCACGAGGAGCCGGTCCCGCCGGAACTCGGCGATCTGCTGATCCGAGATCGGACGGACACTGGCCGCCTGGGCACCGTCCCCGGCCAGAATCGAGTTCCCGAACTCCGAAGCATGCCCCAGGGGGTCCTGGAAGTATCCCGCGATCGAGGACTTGATGTCCGAGCTCTGGGTCACCAGCCAGAGCACGAGGAAGAGAGCCATCATCGCGGTCATGAAGTCCGCGAACGCCACCTTCCAGGCCCCGCCATGATGCCCCCCGTGGCCCTTCTTCTTCTTGATGATGATCAGGATCGGCTGTTCCCGGTCACGAGAGGCGCCCATGACTCACCCCCCCTTTCCGGGAACGGCCTTGCAGGCCGTCTCCATCGCGGCAAACGTGGGACGATCGTGACCACTGATGGCCTTGCGACCGAACTCCGCAGCCACCAGGGGCGGCATCCCCTTGGCAAACGCCACGACTCCCGACTTGATGACCTGATAAAACCGTGATTCGTCCCCGTTGCGCCCCTCGATGTTGCTCGCAATCGGCCCGACGAAGCCGTAGGACAACAACACGCCGAGGAACGTGCCGACCAGGGCCGCCGCCACGTGATGCCCGATCTCCTCCACCGGACCGTTGATGCTCTGCATCGTCACCACGATGCCGAGCACGGCAGCCACGATCCCGATCCCGGGCAGACCATCCCCCACCCGCTGCAGGGCGGCGACCGGCTTGGCCGATTCCTCGTGATGCACGTCGATCTCGGCATCCATCAACTGCTCCAGGTCGTGCGGCGGAACACTCCCCACCAGAACCAGGCGGAGACTGTCGCAGAGAAAGGCCACCGCATGGTGGTGAACCAGCACCGTGGGGTAACGCTGGAAGATGGCGCTCTCCTCGGGGCGCTCGATGTGCCCCTCAATGGCCACCAATCCTTCGCGCCGGGCCGTTTGGAAGAGCTCATACAGCAGCTTGAGCACCTCCAGGTACAGAGCCGCTTGGAAGGGGTTCGGCTTCGGCACCGCCAGGACCTGCCGGATGACTCCCCCGATCACGGGCTGGGGGGTGGAGATCAACATCGTCCCCAAGGCAGTTCCCATGATCACCACCCACTCCGACCAGGCCAGAAGCACCAGGAACGGGCCTCCGGCCATGGCGAATCCACCCAACACGGATCCGAGAACAACGAGTACCCCGACAAAGGCAATCACACCAGGAATATCGGTTTCGAACGAGGCCTTCTTGAACTGTCAGTTCCTCCGCGGGCCCCCTCAAACTGTGGCACGCAGCAGCCCCGCCGACTCCATCGCCACACCCGCCAGGGTCACCCGCATCTGCTCCGCCCGCTCGGGGCTGAGCCCCAGACGTCGCAGGGCCACATCCACGTCCTCCTGCCACCCCTCCTCCGCCTCCAGCTCCAGTCCGTACTCCACGATCAAGCCTTCGGCCGCCCGCAGCACCAGGGCACCTGCCACGGGGGAGTCGCCCTCGGCCGCCTCATGATGGTTGCCCACTGCGGCGACCATCGTCTCGGGCATGCTCCACCGGCGGAGAAGGTGTTCTGCGATGCCGCCATGGTCCATGCCGAGAACCTCACGTTCCCACTGGGGACGGGGCCTACCACTCGGGGCCTCATCCATGACCCGGACGTAGGCCGCCGGAAGTCGCTGATCGAGAACGAGTAGCCCCACATCATGAAGAAGGCCCGCCATATACAAATCACCGGAGGCAGGCACCCGAGCCGCCTCCCCGATCGCGACCGCCACGCTCGCCACCGTGAACGAATGCTCCCAGAATGCCCGATGATCGAGGCGCCCCTCACCGTCGAACGCCCGAATCGTCTCCACGGCGAGACACAGGGAGCCCACCCGGCGCAGACCCAACCGGGCCAGGGCCGATTC
The DNA here is from genome assembly GCA_039794085.1 of Gemmatimonadales bacterium. Taxonomy (GTDB): domain Bacteria; phylum Gemmatimonadota; class Gemmatimonadetes; order Gemmatimonadales; family GWC2-71-9; genus OFTM291. The sequence goes on along the minus strand of JBDIWC010000005.1, from coordinate 22,629 downwards.
CACAGTGGCCACCGACACCCCCGCCCGCGCAATGGCCGCAGCGTTGGCGGCTCGCAGGATCCGGGCCGACAGTGCAGGATCACGACGGATCCGTTCCGTGATCACCGAGGCGGGAACATCGTCCCGCCGCAGCAAACCCATCAGGTCCAGAACCGTCTCCGGAAGTGTCGGGAGATCCGGGGAGGTGGCGAGCAGGTGGACCAGATCATCGGCCAACGTCGGCACGCGGGCTCCGTTCGTGTGGTTGACAGTCGCACTATCGGCATCCGTCGGGACCTCCTTGAACCAATTCAAGGGCCCCACCCTTCCCACCGATACCACCACACGATCAGGAGACCGTCGAGTCGTTGTCTTTCACCGAGGGAGCCATGCCGGATCAGCCCACCGCGTCTCCCGGGACCCACAGCCTCGGTCCGCAGGAGCCACCCCCTCGGCGCCTGGCCGCCACATGTCCCATCATGACGAAACCGCCGGGGTCTCAGCGATCGGTCCTCATCATCGACGATGACCTGGCGATCACCGCACAGCTCACTCACCTGCTTCGCCGGGAAGACCTCCTGGTCGCCACTGCGGCCACCGGTCCCCTCGGAGTCCAATGTGCCCGCGAATTGGGCCCGGATCTCATCCTGCTCGATGTCGAACTGCCCGGCCTCGACGGATTCCAGATCTGCCAGATCATCAAATCAGATCCCCGCACCCGGTGGATCCCCGTGATCATGATCACCGGCCTGCGGGATGTACGCGACCGGATCCAGGGAATCAATGCCGGTGCCGACGATTTCCTGTCCAAGCCCTTCGTGGGCGGAGAGCTGCTCGCTCGGATCCGCGCACTTCTCCGGATGAAGGTCCTCGTTGACCAGTTGGAGCACGCCGAATCGGTCATCACCTCCCTGGCCCTGGCCGTTGAGGCGCGGGACCCCTACACCGAGGGCCACTGTGACCGACTCGCCACGCTGGCCACGGCGCTGGGCCGCACCCTCGGCCTCCCCGACTCCGATCTGGCCGCCCTCCGCCTCGGCGGCATCCTCCACGACATCGGCAAGATCGCCATCCCCGACGCCATCCTCCTCAAACCGGGTCCCCTGACCGACGAAGAATGGGTTCGGATGAGACGGCATCCCGTGCAGGGAGAGGAAATCTGTCGGCCGATCCGCTCCCTCAAGGCCGTGCTGCCGATCATCCGTCACCACCACGAACGACTCAATGGCTCGGGATACCCCGACGGCCTGGCCGGGGAGGCCATTCCCTTGACCGCGCGTGTGCTCCAGGTTGTCGATGTATTCGACGCCCTGACCACGGAAAGGCCCTACAAAAGGGCCCTGTCCCCCGACAGAGCACTGGATATCCTGCGGACCGAGGCCAATCGCGGATGGTGGGATCCGGGGATTGTGGCCGCGTTCTGCACGGTGGCAGCCCGCGAGCACGCCGCCCTCGGACGCGGCCGCTCTCCCGGCCCTCTCTCCAACCGGACTCGCGAAATTGGCGTCTCCGAGTCAAGCAATCCCCCTTCCCCCCCGGACGTCCCCTGCTCCCGAGAACCTCTTGCGCTATCTTTCCCGCGGGAGTTCCCTCACAGGCCAGATCGTTCACCGGGGGCTCCGTGGAGATATCATCGCTAACACAACGCCCCCGCCCGATCCTCCGTCGATTCGGACCCCGCCGCGATCCGCGCCATTGAGGGTCATGTACATCGATGACGAGGAAGAGCTCACCCGGTTTATCGGGTTCGCACTCCGTCGGTCCGGCCACGAAGTACGGACCTATTTGAAGCCGGCGGAGGCACTCGATGCTCTCCGCCAGGCCCCACACGACTTCGATCTCGTGGTGACCGATGCCACGATGCCCGCAGTATCCGGGGTGGAGGTGGCCCGTGCGGTGAGCCAGCTTCGACCCTCCCTCCCGGTCATCCTGGTGTCTGGCGATCTCTCGCCCGACCTGATACAGGAAGCCGAAAATGCCGGGGTGGCCCGCGTCCTGCAAAAACCATTTCGTGTGAGCGACCTCCTGGCACGGGAAAACCACTCCACCTCCGGTTTGCCTCACCACCGACCGGCTCCGGACTGATGTCTCGAGCCCCGGGATCAAGCCGCGTGCCCTCCTTCTCCTCTCTCGGCATCTCCCCGGTCCTGGTCGAAGCGCTCAGCGCCCTGGGTTACGAGGAGCCCACTCCGATCCAGCGCGAGGCGATTCCTCCCCTCCTGGCCGGCCACGATATCCTGGCCCAGGCGGCCACGGGCACCGGCAAGACCGCCGCCTTTGCCCTCCCCCTACTCCAACAGCTCCCGGCCACTCCTCCCCCATCCTCGCGCCCGGCCGTCCTGGTGCTCGTTCCCACCCGGGAACTGGCCGTGCAGGTGGCCGAGGCGTTTCACCGGTATGGGAGGGCGCTGGGGGCGCTGACGGTGCCGATCTACGGAGGCCAGGAGTTCAGCCGGCAGATCCGGGTCCTCAAGCGCGGTGTCCATGTCGTCGTCGCCACGCCGGGCCGGGCACTCGACCACCTCCGGCGAGGAACCCTCGACCTCGGGGGAGTCGTCGCGGTCGTGCTCGATGAAGCCGACGAGATGCTCGACATGGGGTTTGCCGACGAAATCGAGGAAATCCTCCGATCGGCGCCGGCCACCCGCCAGACCGCGCTCTTTTCCGCGACCATGGCGCCAAGGATTGCCCGAATCGCCGAGCGGCATCTCCGCGACCCGGTCCGCGTGCTCGTGGCCCAGGAAGTGGCGGCGGCGGGAGAGATTCCCAAGGTCCGCCAGACCGCGTACATCGTCTCCCGCGCCCAGAAGGTCCAGGCCCTGGAACGGGTGCTCGACCTCGAAGCCCCGACTCTCGCTCTCATCTTCTGCCGCACCCGGCACGAGGTGGACAGCCTGGCGGAGAGCCTGGGCGGCCGGGGGTACCGGGTCCAGGCACTCCACGGCGGCATGACCCAGGACCAGCGCGACCGGGTGATGAAGCGCACCCGGGGCGGCACGGTCGACCTCCTCGTCGCCACCGATGTCGCCGCCCGGGGACTCGACATCGAGCAGATCACCCACGTCGTGAACTACAACGTTCCGGAATCTCCGGCGGGCTACGTCCATCGGATCGGACGCACCGGGCGCGCCGGCCGCGAAGGGGTGGCGATCACCTTCGCGGAACCGCGCGAGCACCGGATGATCAAGAACATCGAGAGCCTCACCCGGCAACGCATCGCGGTGGCGCAACTGCCCACGGCGCACGACGTGAGGGCCAAGCAGCTCGAGGTGACCCGGGTGGCCTTGCGGGAGGCGGTTCTGGGGGGAGACCTCGACGGCTACCGGGTGATCGTCGAGTCGCTGGCCGAGGAGCTCGACCTGATGGACATCGCCACCGCCGCGGTGAAGCTGGCGCACCTCGCGGGCGGTGGTGCCAACCCGGGGACCGAGCCCGAACTGTCCGCCCCGACTTCTTCCACGTCCTCCGGGCGTCCTCAACCGCGGGAGAAGCGGGCTCGCACCGGGGCATCCACCCGGAAGGCCGGTTCCGACATGGCGCGGATCTACATTGGCGCGGGCCGGAAGGACAACATGCGCCCGGCGGACCTGGTGGGGGCCATCACCAACGAGGCGAAGATCGAGGCCGGCCAGATCGGAGCCATCGAGATCACCGACAAGTTCTCCCTGGTCGAACTCCCCGAGGATCTCGTCCCCGCCGTGGTGACGGCACTCCGGGCCGCCCGGATCAAGGGAAAGCGGCAGACGGTGCGCCGCGACCAGGCCACCCGGCGGGGGTGAGGTCGAGAACCCCGAGCAAGCTGCACGCCCGGGTTCCACAGATCCCTCGCCTGCGGCTCGGGATGACGGCCCTTTTGCCCTCGGGATGACGACCTTGTCGTATTCACGGAGTCATCCCGAACGAAGTGAGGGATCTGAGACGGTTCCCCTGTACTTCCCGCCGTCGGGAAGGCAAAGGTTGCCATGCGGCCATCGAGGACGCAGCCGACGGGAAGTACACCTGCGTCGTTCTCAGATCCCTCGCCTGCGGCTCGGGATGACCCTACTTCTCCTTCACCGGCCTTGCCACCACGTCGTTCCAGTTGAGCAGCGCGTTGAAGACCATGTTGAACTCGCCATGGTTCTGCCACCGGTAGATCGGGTTGTTCGAGAACAGGATCACCCGGCCGTGACCGCGATACGCCTCGGGAATGTCAACGGCGAACGGTCGTCCCGCGAGGGAATCGGCCCCGGTCATGAGACCCGACAACACGGACGCCCCCCCCCCCACATAGCGCGCCATCACGTTGTCCTCATCGGCCACGCCCACCTGGAAGGGTTGCCCTCCCACGTACTTGATCGGGACGATGCTGTCGGCGAATCCATAGAACACGGGGTGTTCCCTCCGCACGATCGTTCCCTGCACCAGCGGACGGCGGGCGGTGAGCCCCGGCACGGCCGCCCGGGCCGTCGTCCCCGCCCATCCGAACTCGATGGGGAGGAGGGCGGCGTCTCCCACCGCGATCACGGTCCCACCCTCCTCGAGGAACCGGGCGAACGCGTCGACCCCCGCCTGCCCGAACCCGCCGGTCATGTCGGCCGTTTCCCCATACATGCCGAGAAACTGATAGCGGTCTGATTTTTGATAGGGAACCGGCCGGGGACCGGGCTCCTCCATCACCGTCTTCCGGCTCAGGTTCTGCTCCGCAGTCAGGATCACGTCATACGACTCCCGGAGATTCCCCTGCCGCACCCGTTCCTTGTAGATCAGGTCGTAGGGTACGCCAAACCTGTCGAGCGTGAACCGGTACCACCCGAGATTCTGGGTGCCAGCCCACTGCGAGTAGATGGCGACCCGGGGCAGGTCGGCCTCGTGGGACGGCACCTCGGGCCAGGCGGCCAGGGCGGCACCGGTGAGCCCCAGCTCCTCGACCGCGGCGCGTACCGCCGGGGCATGGATCGTGTCGGCCACGAGGAAGGAGCCCGCGGGAAAGTCGATCCCCCCCTCGGTGAATCCCCGTTCCGCGATCCGCATCGGCACGTTCCGCAGCCGGTGACGGAAGGTGATCATGTTGTTGGATCCCTGATGGGCCACGGCCAGACCCGCCGAGCCGGCACCCGCCATCCTGCCTGGTGCAACCGCGATGGTCACCGGAGTCACCGACACGGCGAAGATCGCGGAGTCGGCCACCTCGGCGACCTCCACGTTCATGGCGAGCCCCATGGTCCAGCCGCTGTCGTCATAGGTGGTGAGCCGGGCATCCGGATATTGCTGCCGTTCCAGGAGGTTCTTGGCCAGACGGCCATAGGGCTGGTCGCGCCGAATGAGATACGATCCCTCCGGGTAGCTCACCCCGCCCAGGGTCACCTTTCGGGTGGTCATCCCGATCTCGATCCGCTGGGTCCGAAGAATGTTGACCAACTCGGTGACCCGGGTCATGTCGCGCTGAACCGGAATGACAAAGCCGTACGGGGCCCGGGTCCGGCCATCCTCGATCGCATTTCGAGTCCGGACGTGGAAGTTCTCCAGAACGGTCGCCGGGAACATGGCGGCCAGTTGCAGGGCCGAGAGCACGCCGGTCTGCATGTAGTTGGTGTTGGCCCGTCGGGTGAACCGGGCGGAGTCCTCCGGTGCTATCGGAATGCCGCGGTACCATTCGCGTTCCTGGGCCCCGCCCCGGCCGGTGGGAAGGGCGTTCCTCCCGCCTCCGGGGCCACCGGATCCCGCCGGTCGCGCCCCCCCCCCGCCTCGCCGGGCAGAATCGGTCGGAGCGGCCGAGTCCCCGGAAGCGGCGGCGGGCTTGCTCGGCGGCGCGCTCCAGGTGGAGTCGGGATCCTTCCCCGACTGGGTCTCATACATCTTCATGATCCCGTTGTGATTGTACGAAATCGATCCCAGATACCCCGGGGACCATCCATCCATGAAGGCGTGGGTGTAGACCCCGGGCATCCCGTACTTGGTCATCTGGCTCATTTCCCAGTTGGCAAACCAGGGCAGCTCGGCAAAGACCAGGGGATCGAGATTCGGGTTCTGCGGAGCCGCCCCGCTGTAGGTATAGAGCAGCGGCAGCGACTCGTGCAGGTCGTGCATGATCGGCGGGTACGCCGTGAAGTACCAGTCGGCGATGGCCCGCATCTGGTCCAGCACGAGATTGATGTCGCGGTTGTTGTCGTGATAGGCATATTTGCCCCAGTACGGCACCCGGGGCAGCCGCCGGGCGGCCGCGGCGGAATCGGCACCGCTACGAGCCGTGCTGTCCCGCACCGGGGGCGGATCGGTGAGCCCCAGATCGAGGTTCCGGTAGAACCAGTCCACGTTCCGGTCCCGGCCATCGGCATCGGCCACCGGCGTGACCGACACGTACAGGTTGTCCCGGATGAGGGAGATCACGGGAGACGTTTCCGTCGCGAGTCGGTACACCAGCTCCATCAGCATCTCGGACGGCCCCGTCTCCCCGCTGTGGAGCCCTCCCATCAGGTGGTAGTTGGGGCGCGTGGAACGGATGAGTTCCGCCACCTCCTCCTCGCTCCGCCCCCGCGGATCGGCGATCGCCGCGAGGTTCCGCCGGTTGGCCTCGAGGGAGGTCATGTTCTCCTCGGAGGAGACCCACACCACCACCAGTTCCCGGCCTTCGTCGGAGCGTCCGATGGTCTCCACCCGCACCCGTGGGGTGGCGGCGGCCAGCGCCCGGTAGTACCGCAACTGGTCGGCGTAATAGGTGAGCCGTTCGGGCGCGCCGATGTGATGGCCGAGTACGTCCTTCGGGGTCGGGATTCCCGGGACCAGGGGAAGATGATCGACCAGGGGGCTTCCGAGCCGCGGGTTGGGAAGCCACTCCCGGTAGCTCCGGGCAAAGCTCGTGTCCTGCATCTGAGTCGGGTCCCGGGTCTCCGTGGTCCGGAGCTGGGCGGACAGCGTGGTGACGGCCCCCAGAACGAGACCCGACAACACCCGCGCCGCTCGACGGCGGACCGGGACAACTGAGGGAGAGGCCATGAACCGTGCTCCTGTGAAAGGGGGTGATCCGCTGCCGTAACAGGTGGCAATATACTCCTCAGCCGTCGCCCTCACCCCTGGTGAAGTTCGAAGTGTGAAGTTCGAAGTGTGAAAAACTTCCACCTTCAAACTTCTCCCGTTCCGTCACTCGTCCGGGAGGAGCTCTTCCAGGGCCAGCCTGGTCTTGATAGGAACAAGGGTCTCGGCGAAGTACCGAGTAACCACGGCGAGCGCATCCGCGGCCCGGGTGATGTTCAGGTACCGCAGCAGGTAGCGCACATCATCCGGGTCATGGAATTCCTCCCCCAGGCGCATCGCCATGCACTTCATTGCCAGGAGATACTCGGGCTGGGCCACATAGACCTGGAGATGGGATCGCTCCAGATAGCGGTCGAACGTCCCCCGGGGGCTGAGCCACGCCTTGACGGCATCGTTCAGCCACTGCTCCGGGACCGAGGCCCGATGGGCCACCCGCGCCGCCGCCTCGCGGATCCGCCCGGCGGGCTGGAACCAACCGTCGAGGTCCCGGGTGGAGGCCCGGGTGTCCAGGGCGAGACACATCACCGCCCCGCCCACCAGGTAGACCTCGCCATGGGTGTCGGTGGTGGCAAGCTCCGCGTTCAGCAACTCGAAGAGCGTGAGGATGTCGGGTTTGGTCAGCCGCATCGGCTCGGCCATGCTCAGACCCGTGCGCCGATCGCGCTGTCCACGAAGATGTTGCGGCGCTTGAAGGGCACCGGGGCCGACCGGAGCAGGTGGAGCCGGAGGCTCGCCATCGGCGTCACGAAGTGCGGGGTGGTGAGGGGCGCGATGCGTCGCGTCCACCCTGGCGGGGCCACCCCCTTCTGCTCCGCCGCCTGCTCCACCATTGCCGCGAGGTAGTTCTGGAGGTATGGGGAGAGGGTGCCGGGGGGCGCCAGGGAGACTGCCTCGGGAAACAGCGTCGGCGGGCAGCTGGTCAGGAAGTCGTTCATTTCAGCCAGCACGAATCGGTAGTCCGCCGAGGCCAGCCCGGCGGCCAACTCGGCGAACCGTTCCCGCTGCGGGGGGAGCAGCGTGGAGAGGACGTACGTCGACAGCTCCTGGTCGGCGGCCGCAGCCTGGCGCTTGAGGGCGGCCTTCTGCCCCGGAGTCACCCGAATCTGGATTTGCTGGGTCTTCGTGGCCATGACGGAAGGTGGAGTCGCAGGTTTCGTCTGTCAATACATATGCCATGACATACCGTCCCGGCTCCCGGATGTCGCCCCCAGCACCTACCCCTCGGGTGAAGTTCGAAGTGTGGGTTCTTCGCCAATTCCCGTGCAAACGGTATGGCCGAAGTGCGGTAGACCTGACCGCCAGGAGGCGCCGGATCGGTTCCCCTGCCCAGGGAACAACATCCTGTCAATCCTGTTCATCCTGTCAAAAAATACTCTCTCACCAAGGATCGAATGGCTCCACCCCCGTGCACGTCGGATCGGGATCCCTGCATCGGCTCCAGGCACCGTTGCGCCCCTGCGTCCTGGCGCCTTCGCGTTGAGGCAGTTCCATGTGCATTCAAGATCCGGACGACGGGTTGTCGGGGCCGTTCGCGATCGGCCCGTCCTACACCAGGAACCTCCTTAGATCCCTCACTTCATTCGGGATGACGACTGAACTGAGATCAGAAGAACCGAAGTGTGAAAGTGGGAGAGGGGCCAGGGATGGGAGAGGACTGGATAGAGAAACGACCCTGCCGTATGATATGCCATCATGCGATAGCAAATGATATATGACATCCAGGAGGAGCCGTGTCGACTGTCCAGGTAAGCGCCCGCATCGATCCGCGCCTCAAGAAGACCCTCGATGAGTTCTGCCGGACGCGCGGCATCGTCATGAACCATTTCATCCAGGAGGCCATCATCGACCGCCTGGAGGAGTTCGAGGATATCGAGGACCTGAAGGCGATCCGCCACGAACCCACCCGTCCCCTCGCCGAGGTGCTGGCCGAACAGAAGCGCGATAGCGCGCTATAGGGTCGAGATCAGCAGGACGGCGGAAAAACAGCTGCGAAGGCTCACGGGTCGGGATCGTCGTCGCGTCATCCACGCCCTGACGGGGCTGGGCGAGGATCCCCATCCCCCGGGCTCCCGGAAGCTGAGCTGATACACCGACCTCTTCCGGATCCGGGTCGGCGTGTTCCACATCCTCCACGGCGTGGAGGGTCGCACGTTGATCGTGATCATTCTCAAGATCGCCCACCGCAGGGACGTGTACCGGTAAACGGCGTGCCCGCGCAGCTCCTCGCTCTCACCCCCTGGCCCCCCCTGGCCCCCTCTCCCGCACACGGGAGAGGGGGAAGTCGCCCTCGTAGCCAGAACCTCCACCACCTGGATCGACAGCGCTTCGTGGCCCCGGAGCCGGACCTGCCGCTGGCCACCCAGCAGATCGTCCTGCACTTGGCACGCCCGGGGGGGCGGAGTGCCGCGCATCCCTCAGGAATGATCGCCGGTCATGGCGGCCGGGGTGCCCCAGCCGCTGTTCCCTGCGGTCCCATCCCCGGCTAGATTCATCCATACCGGACACAACATCTCCCCCCGGAATCCTCGTGACCACTGACGGCCGCACCTGCCCCACCTGCGCCACCACACTCGACGCCGAGGCCCTCTTCTGCTCGAAGTGCGGTACCCGGACGCCCACCGAACCTGGCGTGCCGGAGCGGACCGCGCCCACCGGCGCGTTCGAGATGTCGCGCATCCGGCAGGCACTCGCCTCGCGCTACCGGATCGAGGGAGTACTCGGAGAGGGCGGGATGGCGACGGTCTATCTCGCCGAAGACCTCAAACACAAGCGTCAGGTTGCCATCAAGGTGATGCGCCCGGAACTCGCGGCTACCCTCGGTGCCGGCCGCTTCCTGCGCGAGGTCGAGATCGCGGCCCAGCTCTCCCACCCGCACATCCTTCCGGTATACGACTCGGGTGAAGTGGAGGAGATCCTCTACTACGTCATGCCGGTGGTCGAGGGCGAGTCGCTCCCCGCACGTCTCAAGCGCGAGAGGCAGTTGCCGGTGGCCGAGGCGTTGCGCCTGGCCCGCGAGGTGGCGGAAGCGCTCGCGTACGCGCACGCCCGGGGCTTTGTGCACCGCGACATCAAGCCGGCCAATATCCTGATCAGCACGGGGCATGCGTTGGTCGCGGACTTCGGCATCGCGCGCGCCATGGAGCAGGGTGGCGACGCGCTCACCCAGACCGGCCTCGCAATCGGTACACCCCACTACATGAGTCCCGAGCAGGCGGGCGGGGCGCTCGATATCGACGGTCGCACCGACATCTATGCGCTGGGCTGCGTGCTCTACGAGATGCTCACCGGCGAGCCGCCGTTCACCGGGCCCACTGCGCACGCCGTGCTTGCCCGCAGCCTCACCGAGGCGCCGCGCCCGATCGAGCAGACGCGCACCACGCTCTCGCCCCAAGTGAGTGCCGCCGTGATGCGCTCCCTCGCCAAGACGCCGGCCGATCGCTACGCCACCGGCACCGAAATGGCCAAGGCCCTGCTCGCGGCCGAGGATCAGGCACGCACCGGCTCGGGTGCCGTCCCGGTGGCCGCAGCATCGCGCGGTCTCAAGCCGTGGCAGCTTGGGCTCGCGGCCGCGGCGGTGCTCGCGATGGGGGCGCTCGGCGTCAAGACCTTCGGGGGGGGGAACGACACCGCCACCACCGCAACCGCCGTCAAGCGCCTCGCCGTACTGCCGTTCCAGCACATCGGCGCCGACGGGGACGCCTACCTCGCCGATGGCATCGTCGACGAACTCCGCGGCAAGCTCTCCCGCCTCGGTTCCCTCACCGTGATCGCCTCGGCCAGCGCCGACCAGTACCGCGGCACCACCAAGACCGGCCCCGAGATCGCACGGGAACTGCGGGTGGACCAGATCCTCACCGGCAAGGTGCAGTGGGCCGCTGGCGCGGGTGGCGGACGGCGCGTGCGGGTGAGCGCCGAGATGGTCGATGGCCGAAGCGGCGAGATCACCTGGCGCGACACCTTCGACGCCGACCTCACCGACGTCCTGGCGATGCAGACCCAGCTCGCCACCCGCGTCGCCGGCGCGCTCGGCGCCGTGCTCGGGCAAGACGCGACCGCCGAACTCGCTTCCCGACCCACCCGGAACGCCGTCGCCTACGACCTCTACCTCAAGGGCCGCGGCATCACCAGCAACGCCGCTGGCCCGGCGCGCCTGGCGGCAGGGTACTACGCGCAGGCCGTTGCCCTCGACTCGACTTTTTCCGAGGCATGGGCACGCCTGGGTGTTGCCCTCACCGACGTGCACGCGAACGGGACGCGCGATCCGGAGACCGGGCGGCAGGCCAAGGAGGCCATCGATCGCACTCTCGCCCTCGCCCCGGACAAGGCGTTCGCGCACCAGGCGATGGCGTGGTACCAATTCAACGTCGAGCGCAACACCGACGCCTCGCGGCGCGCGACCGCCCGCGCCCTGGAACTCGAACCCGACAACCCCGAGATCCTCGCCAGTTCCGCTCTCGACGACTACCGGCGCGAGGACTACGCCAGCGCCTTTGCCAAACTGACCCGGGCGCGCGAGCTCGACCCCCGCTCGGTCCCCATCCTCCGCAACCTCATCTATACCCTGACCTATCTCGATCGCGCCAATGAGGCGGTGCGGTTCGGCAACGAGATGATGGCCCTGGCACCGAACGACCCCAACCCCCTGCAGGCGATCGTGTTGGCTCATCTCGGCGCGAACGACTTGGACGGGGCCCGTCGGGTGGTCCGCGAGGCCCTCACCCGCATCCCCGCCCCCGAACTCGTGGCCTACTTCGCCGGCTACCGGGAATTGGCGTTCGTCCTCGACAAGCCGGAACTCGACCTCCTCTTCCGCCTCACCCCGGCCGCGTTCGACAACGATCGCGCGTGGTGGGGACAGGCTCTGTCGATTGCCGCCCACCAACAGGGTGACATGGTGCGTGCGCGGGCCTACGCCGACTCGTCGCTCGCGGAATCCAAGCGTCAGGTGGAGGCCGCCCCCAACGATCCGCAACTGAGGGCCCTCCATGCCGTCATGCTGGCGTACGCCGGCCAGTACGAGGAGGCGCTCCGGGAAGCCGACCGCGCCGTGGCCAACGCGCCCCGTGGCAGCGACAACAGTTCACCCTACGCCCGGGTGCAGCGCACCAGGGTCCTCCTCGCCGCCGGTCGTACCGATCAGGCGTTGGACGCGATCGAGGAGCTCCTGGGCCTCCAGTACTTTGTCAAGCCCGGGTATCTCCGCGTGGACCCGATGTTCAGGCCCCTCAAGGGCAACCCGCGCTTCGAGCGATTGCTGGTCGGCGAGATCGAGCCGCCAAAGAACTGACGGCGAACCCAAGGATTTCACCCCCGTCTGCACCACCAAACTTCCAGGAAATCCTCCGTCTGCTCGACTCCTGCCAGCTCCTCGCCGCCGAGGCAGCTCGCGCCCCCGGCGGATTGGCGACCCGGCGGCCCAGCGATCATCCCGCCCTCCATCTCCGACGAGGCCCGCAGGCGCTATCCCGACGGTTGGGACCAACCGTTGCCGTATCTGCGGATAGTGAAGCCATCCTGATGGTGAACGGGGTCGCCGCTCCGCGGCGACAGGGTGAGGAGTGAGGGGTAGGGCTAGGGTGAGGGCATCTGGCCGTTCTCCTCCCCCCGGAGTAACTTGTGACAGCCCCTTGACAGCCACCCTCCCGCTCATGCCCGGAGCAGTGTGAACCCACTGGAACGCCTGAGCGCCGCCCTCTCCGACCGCTACCGCATCGAGCGCGAACTCGGCCAAGGGGGTATGGCCACCGTCTACCTCGCGGAAGACCTCAAGCACAAGCGCAAGGTCGCACTCAAGGTCCTGAAGCCGGAACTCGCGGCCGTCCTCGGCGCCGAGCGGTTCGTCCAGGAGATCACCACCACGGCGGCGCTCCAGCACCCGCACATCCTTCCGCTGTTCGATTCCGGCACCGCCGACGGGTTTCTGTTCTATGTGATGCCGTTCATCGACGGCGAGACGCTCCGTGGCAAGCTCGATCGCGAGACCCAGCTCGGCATCGACGAGGCGGTCAAGATCACCACGGCGGTGGCCGACGCCCTGGACTATGCCCACCGCCAGGGTGTAATCCACCGCGACATCAAGCCCGAGAACATCCTGCTCCACGAGGGCCGGCCGATGGTGGCGGACTTCGGCATTGCCCTGGCCGTGAGCGCGGCGGCGGGCGGCCGGATGACCGAGACGGGCCTGAGCCTCGGCACGCCTCACTACATGTCGCCGGAGCAGGCGACTGCCGAGAAGGAGATCAGCGCACGCAGCGACATCTATTCGCTCGGCAGCGTGCTCTACGAGATGCTCACGGGCAACCCGCCGCACACCGGGGCCTCGGCGCAGCAGATCATCATGAAGATCGTGACCGAGGAGGCGGCACCGGTCACCCGGCTGCGGAAGTCGGTGCCGCCCAACGTGGCGGCCGCGGTGGCGATGTCGCTGGAGAAATTGCCGGCCGACCGGTTCGACAGCGCCAAGGCATTCGCGCAGGCGCTGGGAGATCCGTCGTTCCGCAGCGGGGTCGAGGGATCAACGGGCGCGCCGAGCTCCCATTGGACCAGGGCCCGGGTCGCGGGGGTCGCGGCCGCCGTGCTGACCGCCCTGGTGGCCGGGGTGCTCTTCGGGTGGATCGCCGGAACGTCCGCCCTGGCCCCGGGCGAATACCTGGTGTCGGAAATCCTCCCTCCCGAAGGCGAAGACCTCAGCGATCGGCAATCCTTCGGAGCCCTCTCCCCCGACGGCCGTGTCCTGGCCTTCGTGCTGCTCTCCGCCGCAGGAGAGCGGCGACTCTGGGTTCGTCGGCTCGAGGGCATCGTGGCCGAGCTCCTGCCGGGCACGACGGGGGCTGAAAGCCCCTTCTGGTCCCCCGACGGGCAATCAATCGGTTACTTCGCCGATGGGCGGCTGATGCGCATCGACCTCGGCGCCGCGGCGCCGCGTCGGATCTGCGAGGCGCCCAGCGCCAGGTCGGGGTCCTGGGGCGAGGGCGACCTGATCGTCTTCAGCAGTCCCAGGGGCATCGAGCGGGTGGGATCGGCGGGATGCGAAGTGGTCATTCCGCTGGACTCGGCGGCCGCGAACTATCGCTCCCCCTCCCTCGTGGGGGATGGGCGCTCGCTCCTCTTCACGCGCCGCACCAACGCCGACAACGACAACGGGGTGTTCGGCGCCTCGATCCTTCGGGGCGACCTGGAGACGGGGGAGACGACCGTGCTCGTTCCCGCTGCGCTGAGGCCCACCTTCGTACCCCCGAATCGAATCGTCTACGGTCGAAGGGTCCCGGACGGGTTTGCGCTCTACGGGCAACGCGTGAGTCGGGACGGGTCGCGGGTCGAGGGAGAACCGGTCGCCCTCTCGGGCGTCGTTCGGGACACTGATCTCGAGCTGTCGTATTCCGCGTCGGCTTCGGGATCCCTCATCTATCTGCCCACACTGGGCAATCGGGAGAAACTCCTGGTTGATCGCAGCGGGGAAGTCGTCGACACTATTCGGCAACGGCGGACCTGGACCTTCTCGGCGGCCCGCGCGCATCCCTGGGTGGTGATGGCGGGGTCGTGGGACATCTGGCTGTACGACCTCGAGCGTGGGGTCTCCACACCCCTGATCCAGGGCGAGGGCCAGATCTTCGCGGCGGATCCCGTCTGGGCGCCGGGCGACACGGCCCTGGCGTTCGGGCCGTGTCTTTATGCCTCCCTCGAGGCTGTGTCTCTTCCTTCGCGCGTGCCGGTCGACGACTGTGCGCGCGCTACGGACTGGTCGCCGGATGGGCGCCATCTCGTGTTCGAGACCGGAGCGTCCACGCGGAGTTACAGTGCGGCGAGATGGGTGGTCGCCTACAACGTCGCGGAGGGTACCGCCGTGCCCCTCTTCGAGGTCAGCGGCGTGGTCTCCGAAGCCACCGTCTCGCCCGACGGGGGCCTGATCGCGTACACCTCGTGGGACACCGGCACCCCCGAGATCTATCTCCGGCCCTTTCTCGCCCAGGGACGGGCCCAGCGACTGACCACGGGGGGAGCCCGCTCGCCCCGGTGGGGGGCCGATGCGCGGGAACTCTACTACCAGACGGCCGATGGACGGATCATGGTGATGCGGGCGAACGCCGGGGCCGACCTCGCCAGCGCCGTGCCCCGATCGCTCTTCCGCGCAGAGGGCTACTCCCGAACGATGTTCTTCGACCGGGGCACCTCGTTTGACGTCATTCCCGGCGGCCAGCGCTTCATCCTGCGGTTGCGGGAAACCGTGGGCCGGGCGGTGCTGGTGCAGAACTGGGCGGCGAAGCTGGACGGCGCGGGGTCCCCGAAATGAGACGCTGAGATGTCCACTCTGACCCGATTGACGGCGGCCCTGGCCGACCACCGCTACCGCCAAGAGCAAGAGCCGGGGCAGGGAATCGCGGGTCCCGCGGCCCCCTCCCCTGCCCGACCGGGTAGATTCTTGGGATGAGTGCGCCCACCGAAGCCCAGCGCCAGGAATGGATGGCGCAATGGCGAGCCGCAGGTCCTGCCCTGGAACGGATCCGGCTGCTGGAACTGGCGACGGCCGACCTTGGCCAAATTGCGTCTGCGCTGGAGGACGCTTGCCTGGAGGGCGTGCGGGCCCTGGATCCCGAGCGGATTTCTGGGCTGGTGGAGCAGCAACGGCTCCTGCATCGCCGTTCCCGATCGTGATCACCCTGCTCGAGGCCGGCGTGCGGCTGCAGCGGACCCTCGAAGCCCGGCAGTGGCAGTTCTGTTTCATCGGTGGGGTGGCCAATTTCCGCTGGGGAACCCCGCGGCTGACCACGGATCTGGATCTGACTCTCCTGACCGGTTTTGGACGGGAGGCAGAGTTCGTGCGGATTCTGCTGGGCCTCTTCGAGAGCCGCCTCCCCGATGCGGCGGACTTCGCTGAACGCCATCGGGTGCTCCTGCTCCGCACCGAGGAGGGAATGCCTGTGGATATCGCTTTGGGGGCGATGCCCTTCGAGGAGCGCAGCATCGGACGATCATCGCTCGGGGAACTGGTACCAGGTGCCACCTTGCGGACCTGTTCCGCCGAGGATCTGGTCGTGCACAAGGCGTTCGCGGCCCGCCCCCAGGACTGGGTCGATATCGAGGGGGTCATCCTCCGGCAGCAGGGCCGCCTTGACTGGCCCCAGATCTGGACCGAACTCGGGGATCTCGCGGCGTTGAAGGAGGCGCCCGAATTGCTCGATGAGCTGGCCCGGGTTGCCCTGCGAGCCGAGTCCGTGATCGGTCCTTACGAGTGGCGGCCATGACCGTTCCCGACCGTCTCACCGCCGCCCTTAGCCGTAGCTACCGGATCGAGCGGGAGCTCGGTGCCGGTGGCATGGCCACCGTCTACCTGGCCGAAGACCTCAAGCACCAGCGCCAGGTCGCCGTGAAGGTCCTCAAGGCGGAACTGGGCGCCGTGCTGGGCGCCGAGCGGTTCATCAACGAGATCCGCACCACCGCCGCCCTGCAACATCCCCACCTGCTGCCATTGTTCGACTCCGGCGAGGCCGACGGGTTCCTCTACTACGTCATGCCGTATGTGGAGGGAGAGACGCTGCGGGCGCGCATGGACGCCGAGCGCCAGCTGCCGGTCGAGGAGACGGTGCGGCTGGTCGCGCTTCTGGCGGGCGCCCTCGACTTTGCCCACGCCCGTGGCGTCGTGCACCGCGACCTCAAGCCCGAGAACATCCTGCTGCAGGCCGGCCAGCCGATCATCGCCGACTTCGGCATCGCCCTGGCCGTCGCGCAGGCGGGCGGTGAGCGGGTGACCCAGACGGGACTCTCCCTCGGCACCCCGCACTACATGAGCCCCGAGCAGGCGGCGGGGACGCACACGGTCGATGCCCGCTCAGACCAGTACGCCCCCGGTGCCACAGCGTATGAGATGCTCACCGGCGAGCCCCCGCACACCGGCCCCACCACACCCGCGATCGTGGCGCGCCTGATGACGGAGCGGCCGCGGGACATCCGCGCCACTCGGGCTGCCGTCCCGGCCGGCGTCGATGCCGCGATCCAGCGGGCCCTCGAGAAGTCCCCGGCCGACCGGTTCCCGAGTTGTGGCGCGTTCGCCGAGGCGCTGGCCGCGGGCGCCCGGGCCCCGGCGGCGACATCAGGGATCACCACGGATGCGCCCCCGCGTGCTGCGGCCAGCGGGGCTCGTCGCCTTGCCGTCGGGGCGGTCCTGGCTCTCATTGCGGTGGCGAGCATCGTGGGCGCCGTGATCACGTGGCGCCCGGCCGGCGACTCCGCCGCCGCGGCCGCCACCACTGACGAGCGCTCCCTCGTGGTGCTCCCCTTTACCTCGGTCGGTGGCGACACCGCCAACAGCTACTTTGCAGCCGGCATCGCGGATGAGCTCACCAGTGCCCTCATGCAGATCCCGGGACTCCGCCTGGCGGGACGCGCCTCGGCGGCCCGCGTCAAGGAGCAGGGGGGCGGGGCGCGCGAGATCGGCGCGGCGCTCAACGTCGCGGCGGTGCTCGATGGCTCGGTCCGCCGCGCGGGCGACCGGATCCGCGTCTCGGCGGAACTCACCAGCGCCGACGATGAACGCGTCATCTGGAGCCAGACCTACGAGCGTTCCCTGGCCGACGTGTTTGCCGTGCAGGACGAGATCACCCGGGAGATCGTCGCGGCCCTGCAGCTGCGGCTGGTGTCCCCCGGTGGCGCGGGTGGCATGAGCGCCCGCGGCGGCACCACGAATCTCGAGGCGTACGACCTGTATCTGCGCGCGCTCCCGCTCTACCAGGGGCGCGGCCCTGGACTGGTCGAGGCGGAGCGGTACCTCGTGGAGGCGGTCTCACGCGATCCGGACTATGCCCGCGCCCACGCGTTGCTGGCGTCGACGCTGCTGGCGCAGCCGTATTGGGTCTCCGTGAGCGCTCGCGACGTCGCCGAGCGGGGGCGGGCCGCTGCGCTGCGGGCCATTGCCCTCGATGACTCACTGGCCGATGGACACCAGGCCCTCGCCCACGCGCACGCGGAGGCGAACGAGTGGAATCCGGCGCGGCGGGAGCACGAGCGCGCCATTGCCCTCGATCCCCAGTTCGTGGAAGCACACTACCGGTATGGCGAGATGCTGTATCGGATGGGGCTGCCCCGCGAATCGCTCGGCCATCTCGAGGCCGCCAATCGATTGGATCCACTGTATACGCAGAACAACGCTTACCTCAGCCTGACGCTGGCCATGCTCGGTCGCTTCGACGAGGCGATTGCCGTGGCCGAACGCGCGCTGGCGCTGGAGCCCGAGCATATCCAGGCCAACCAGTGGTACGCCAACGTGCTGGAGCTCGCGGGACGTCGCGAGGAGTTGATCGCCCAGGCGCGCCGACTGATCGCGCTTCCGAATATCACCCTGGCGCGCGTGGGCATCGCGGCGGGGTTCCTGGGCCGCGCGGGCGCGCGCGATGAGGCGCGCGCGCTGTTGCGACGCATCGAGGCGCTCCCCGCCGGGACCTTGGAGCGCGAACTGGCCCTGCTCAACGCGCGGCTGGGGCTCGAGGATCTGGAGGGCGCGATGACAGCACTCGAGACGTTGGCACGGAGCGACCCGCAGCGCGTGTCGGCGTACGGCATGCACAGCAAGGCCTACGACCCACTCCGGTCCGATCCTCGGTTCGCGGCGGTGCTGCGTCAACTCAATCTCGATGTCGCGCGCCTCACGCTGCCGGACGGGGGGCGGTCGCAATGATGCCGTGCACCGCAACGGAAAATCCATGGCCGACGCTCCGACGCGCCTGACGACGTCCCTGGCCGACTGCGACCACCTCTCAAGCGGCCGATCGGGGCCACCCAGCCGCTCCGCACGCTCGGATAAAAAGATGCTCGAGCTGGACCCTCGGCCGGAACGCACCGAGGTCGTGATCATCCGGAACTGGGTGCAGCAGGTCAGGGCTCGGACGGCCGCCCGGAATTGAGCCCGGTCGGTCCTGGCCGTCCCGTCCTCCTTGTCAGCATTTACGGGCATAACTAGATTCATGAATCATGAAACGACCCCATGAAGGGTCCGGCAAACCCAGGCGGGCAGCCGAACCGGTTCAGGTCTATCTTGACCCGGCCGATCGGAACCGACTCGAGCGGCTGGCTGCCCAACTGGACACCAGCAAGTCTGGGGTGTTGCGTCGGGGCTTGGAGGCGCTCGAGCGGCAGATCTCCGACCCCGACACCCACCCCGCGCTCCGGATCATCGGGCTCGCCAAGCTGGAGCGTGGCGCCCCGGTGGAATACGATGTGGCTCGAGAGCATGACCGCCTCCTGACGGAGGCGGAGGTGGCCTCCTGGGACGGCACCTCGAGACCGATCGGATGAGTGAGCTGTTCGTGGATACCAGTGCGTGGTATCCATTGGCGATGACTTCCCACCCGGATCATGTGGCATTGGCCAATGCCTTGAGCGGCCATGTGGGGCGTGGTGGCCGGGTGGTCACCACCAATCTGGTCGTAACCGAAGCGCATGCGTTGCTGCTCCGGCGCGCCGGGATCCGGCCGGCACTGTCCTTTGTCCAGCTGGTGCGGCAGCCGCCCAACCTGGTGGTGCAGAGTACCGCTGATCTGGAGGAGCGGGCCTGCACCGACTGGCTGGAACGGTTCGGGGATCAGGATTTCTCGCTGGTTGATGCGGTCAGCTTCGCGGTGATGGCCGATCGCAGAATCCGGGTCGCGTTGACGCTGGACCGGCACTTCGCGACCGCCGGCTTCACGATGGTTCCCAAGGGTGGGTGACATCCCGCCTGCCGAGGAGGTATCAGTGCCTTCATTGTCACGATGACCGAGGTTCTCGACCGCCTCACCGCCGCTTTGGCCGACCGCTACCGCCTCGAGCGCGAACTCGGTGCAGGCGGGATGGCCACGGTGTATCTGGCCGACGACCTCCGGCACGACCGCAAGGTCGCCATCAAGGTCCTCCGGCCCGAACTCTCCGCGGTCATCGGCGCCGAACGCTTCCTGCGCGAGATCAAGACCATCGCCGGGCTCCAGCACCCCCACATTCTCGGTCTGATCGACTCGGGCGAGGTCGAGGGGACCGCCTGGTACGTGATGCCCTTCGTCGAGGGCGAATCGCTCCGGGACCGGCTGGCGCGCGAACGGCAACTCGCCGTGGCCGACGCGGTGCGGATCGCCTCGGAAGTCGCCAGTGCCCTCGACTATGCCCACCGCCACGGGGTGATTCACCGCGACATCAAGCCCGAGAACATCCTGCTCCACGACGGGCGGGCCCTGGTGGCCGATTTCGGAATCGCGCTGGCGGTGAACGCCGCGGGCAGCACCCGGATGACGGAAACGGGGATGAGCCTGGGCACACCCCACTACATGAGCCCCGAGCAGGCGATGGGGGAGCGGGAGATCTCGGCGCGGAGCGACGTCTATGCCCTGGGGTGCGTGCTCTATGAGATGTTGGTGGGGGAACCTCCCTTCACCGGCCCCACCGCCCAGGCGATCATCGCACGAGCGGTGACCGAGCCCCCCCGAAGCCTCCAGATCCAGCGCCATACCGTCCCGGTCCATGTCGAGTCGGCGGTGATGCAGGCCCTGGAAAAGCTCCCCGCCGACCGTTTCGCGACCGCCGCCGAGTTCGTCACCGCGTTGAACGAACCGGGAGCCGCCCCCCGGCGGACGGGATCGGCGATTTTGGCGGGATCTGCCCCCGCGGCACGATTCGCAATGCTGCCCTGGGCGCTCCTGGCCGTGGCTGTGGCGGTGATCACGTGGCTGACGATCATCGCGTCACGGGGTCCCACAGCCACCTCGGGCGATGTGGTGCGGGCGATCCTGGAGCTGCCGCGGGGGACGGAGATCGGCTATCCCTCTCTGTCACTCTCCCGCGATGGCAGCCGCATCGTCGTCTCGGCGCGGCAGGAGGGGAGACCGGTGTTGCTCCAACGGCCGCTCAACCAGTTGGAGTTCAGCCGCGTGTCCGGGAGCGAGGATGGCAACCGGCAGTTCCTCTCGCCCGATGGCGAATGGGTGGCCTTCGAATCCGGCAACACCCTGCGCAAGGTCCCGCTCGAAGGGGGTCAGGCGGTCGAGGTGACTCGGAGCCAATGGGCCGGGGGAGATTGGACCGCCGACGGAACCATCGTCTACACTCTCAACTACGTCAGCGGCCTCTGGCGGGTCCCCGCCGGAGGGGGGACCCCGGAGCAGCTCTCCACTCCCGACACCACCGCGGGCGAACTGGCGCATTGGTGGCCGCAGGTGCTGCCTGGCGGCGATAACGTGTTGTTCACCGCCTTCCGGACACCGGTCGAGCGCGCCCGAATCGAGGTGCTCTCGCTGGAGACCGGGGAGCGCACGGTGCTGCTGGAGGGCGGAGTCTCCGGGCGATACCTGCCCACGGGCCACCTGGTGTACGCCCGGGGGGAGGCGCTCTTCGCGGTCCCCTTCGATCTCGGTCGCCTGGAGGTGACCGGCCAACCCGTTCCCGTCGTCGCGGACCTGGCGGTGGACGCGAGTGATGGACGGGCCGCCTTCGCCGTGTCGGACAATGGAACGCTCGCCTATGTGGCCGCCTCGACCCTCGGCTCCAACATGGAAATGGTTTGGGTGGACCGGAGCGGCAGCGCGAGTGCGCCGATTGCGGAGCCGGGCCGCTACAAGGAGCCCCGGTTGTCCCCCGACGGAAGGCGTCTCGCTGTCACCCTTGAGCGACCCGGGGAAGCTCAGGACGTCTGGGTTCTCGACCTGATTCGCGGCACCCGTACCCCCCTCACCAGCGGCGGTGCCAACGATTTCGCACCCTTGTTCACACCGGACGGTGCGCAAATCGTGTTCGAGTCGGAGCGCCCGGTCTTCGACCTCTATATCCGCCCCACCGATGCCGGCGCACCCGCCGCCCCCCTGGTGGTCTCGCAATTCGACAAGGTGCCCGGGTCGTTCACCCCGGACGGCAGAACCCTCCTGTTCTCCCATTCTCTGCTTCCCCATTCCCAACTGTGGACGGTCCCGCTGGACGGTTCCGGCGCGCCCGAGCCACTGCTCGTGTCCGAAAGCGGAGCCCTGGTCAGCCCGATCCTCTCGCCCAGCGGGAGTTGGCTGGCCTACGTCTCGGACGAATCCGGGCGCGACGAAGTTTATCTGACCCGATATCCGGAGGTGCGCAGCGGGCGTCGCCTGGTGTCGACGGCCGGGGGACGGGACCCCCGGTGGACCCGCAGCGGACGCGAGCTGACCTACCTCAGCGGTCAACAGATGATCGCGGTGTCGGTGGATCCCCTGTCCGGAGAGCTGGGAGCACCCGTCACCCTGTTCACGGGGGACTATTGGTCCTCTTCCAATACCTGGACCCATGACGTGACCCCCGATGGCGAGAGGTTTCTATTGCTCCGGCGGCCGGCGGGTACCGAGCCCCGGCAGGTGATCGTGGTGACCAACTGGTTCCAGGAACTCCGGCGGCTGGTCCCGAACTGACGGTGCCCCCCTGCCCCCCTCACGTGAAGTTTGAAGTGGTGAAGTTCGAAGTGTGAAGGATGCGCCCCTCCTTCGAACTTCGGTTCTTCTCCAATTCCCGTGCAAACGGCATGGCCGAAGCGGCGTCAACCGCTTGGCCACGGAGCAAGTTGACTCGGGTTCACCAGACGTGTCCATCCACTTCAGGGTTGGGCTCTTCCGGCTTCGGCATGGGTTCCTGTCCCTCCGGAGCCCTCTCCCCGCCCCCAGAGCC